>NZ_CDBO01000054.1 GCF_000819885.1 Aeromonas fluvialis | reverse complement strand
TTTTTCTTGACCACTACAATATTTGTGCTGGGATCTTGAGATGATTCGAGAGACGAGAGCCCCATCGCCGCACATGCGCTCTCTTCATTTCCGGTTTGCCGTCGTCCGGTCGCCGGTTTCCACTTGCTGACCAGGCTATTATGACGCCTGAACCCGATTTTCCCTGCCTGTTCAGAGGGTTGCCAGCTCAGATTGGCGAAAGCCGTGTTCTCCCCATATTGACCCGCTTTTGTTCCTCTTAATGGTGAAAAAAGCCACGGTTGGCAGCGGTACGTTTTTCTGGCCCGTTTATGTGCGCTTTTTCGTCCGTGGCGGCCCTGTCCGTTTTACTTTACCCCGCAGAAAACTTACATTAATGCGGTTAAAAGTCCGTATTCGAATCAAGCAGGATTTTCCATGTATATGTCCACGTCAGAGATTCGCACTGCGTTTCTCGAGTATTTCCGTTCTCAGGGGCACCAGGTTGTCTCCTCCAGCTCGCTGGTACCGCATAACGACCCGACCCTGTTGTTTACCAACGCGGGTATGAACCAGTTCAAGGATGTCTTCCTTGGCGCAGACAAGCGTGCCTACAACCGCGCGACGACCTCCCAGCGTTGCGTGCGTGCCGGTGGTAAGCACAACGATCTGGAAAACGTCGGCTATACCGCTCGTCACCACACCTTCTTCGAAATGCTGGGCAACTTCAGCTTCGGTGACTACTTCAAGCAGGATGCCATCAAGTTTGCATGGGGCTTCCTGACCGAGGTGCTGCAACTGCCGAAAGATCGCCTGCTGGTGACCGTCTACGCGACTGACGATGAAGCTTTCGATATCTGGGAAAAAGAGGTCGGTGTCCCGGCCGATCGCATCGTGCGCATCGGTGACAACAAGGGTGCCCCTTACGCTTCCGACAACTTCTGGGCGATGGGCGATACCGGTCCGTGCGGTCCCTGCACCGAGATCTTCTATGACCACGGCGATCACATCTGGGGTGGCCGTCCCGGCTCGCCGGAAGAGGATGGCGACCGTTTCATCGAGATCTGGAACGTGGTGTTCATGCAGTTCAACCGTCAGGCTGACGGCACCATGGAGCCGCTGCCCCGTCCGTCCGTGGATACCGGCATGGGGCTGGAGCGTATCTCTGCCATCATGCAGGGTGTCCACTCCAACTATGAAATCGACATCTTCCAGGCGCTGATCAAGAAAGCGGCCGAGATTGTCGGTACCACCGATCTCAGCAACCAGTCTCTGCGCGTCATCGCCGATCACATCCGCTCCTGCGCCTTCCTGGTGGCAGATGGCGTGATGCCGTCCAACGAAGGTCGTGGCTATGTGCTGCGTCGCATTATCCGCCGCGCCGTGCGTCACGGTCGCAAGCTGGGCGCGACCGATGTCTTCTTCTACAAACTGGCTGCCGAGCTGGCCGTACAGATGAAGGATGTCGCTGCCGAGCTGATCGCCCAGCTGCCGCTGGTCGAGCGCGTGCTGCGCATCGAAGAGGAGCAGTTCGTTCGCACTCTTGACAGAGGCCTGCTGCTGCTGGAAGACGCTCTGGCCAATCTGGGTGATGCCAAGGTGATCCCGGGCGAGGTGGTGTTCAAGCTCTATGACACCTACGGCTTCCCGGCCGACCTCACTGCCGACGTGGTGCGCGAGCGCGAGATAGGTATTGATGAAGAGGGCTTCAAGGCCGAGATGGAGAAGCAGCGTGCTCGCGCCAAGGAAGCGTCCAGCTTCGGCGTGAACTACAACGAGATGCTCAAGCTCGACTTCGAGACCTCCTTCACCGGCTACAAGACCCTGACCGAGCGTACTCGCGTGCTCGGCATCTACAAGGGCACCGAAGAGGTGAGCGGCCTGATCGCCGGTGACGAAGCGGTCATCGTGCTGGAGCAGACCCCCTTCTACGCCGAGTCAGGTGGCCAGGTTGGTGATAGCGGTATCCTGAAAGTGGATGACGGCATCTTTGCCGTAACCGACACCCAAAAGGCGGGCAAGGCGATTATCCACAAGGGATACATGGAGCTCGGTACCCTGGAGAAGGGCGCCGATGTGGAAGCCGTGGTGGATGATGATCGCCGTCAGGCCGTTGCTCTGAACCACTCGGTGACTCACTTGCTGCATGCCGCTCTGCGTCAGTCGCTGGGTGATCACGTGACCCAGAAAGGTTCTCTGGTGGGGGCCGATCGCATGCGTTTCGATTTCTCCCACTTCGAAGGGTTGACCATGGCGACCATTCGTCGCATCGAAGAGCTGGTCAACACCCAGATCCGCGCCAACCACGAAATCACTACCCAACTGATGGATCTGGAGGCAGCCAAGGCTGCCGGTGCCATGGCCCTGTTTGGTGAAAAATATGAAGACGATGTGCGTGTAGTGCGCATGGGCGACTACTCCACCGAGCTGTGCGGCGGTATTCACGCCGAGCGCACCGGTGACATCGGCTTCTTCAAGATCATCGCCGAGAGCGGTATCGCCGCCGGTGTGCGTCGTATCGAAGCGGTGACCGGCAAGAGCGCCATCGACTTCATGCACCAGTTGGCCGAGCAGTTTGAAGAGGCGGCTGCGCTGGTGAAAGGCGATCAGTTCTCCATCGGCAGTAAAGTGCGCCAGCTCCTGGACAGGTCCAAGATGATGGAGCGCGAGCTGGAGCAGCTCAAGGCCAAGCTGGCTGCCCAGGCCGGCAACGACCTGCTGAGCCAGGTGATCGAGATTAACGGTCAGAAGGTACTGGTTTCCGCGCTGGAAGGGGCCGATCCGAAATCCCTGCGCGGCATGCTGGACGAGCTGAAGAATCAGATGAAGTCTGGTGTTGTGCTGCTGGCAACCTGTGCCGATGGCAAGGTCAATCTGATCGCGGGTGTTACCAACGACTTGATCGGCAAGGTCAAGGCTGGTGAGCTGGTCAATCTGGTTGCCCAGCAGGTGGGTGGCAAGGGCGGTGGCCGTCCGGACATGGCTCAGGCGGGTGGTACCCAGCCTGAAGCGGTCCCTGCTGCGCTGCAATCCGTTCACTCCTGGCTGGAAGAGCGCCTGTAATCGGGCGAGGTGATCTGTGGCACTCTATGTACAGAAGTACGGCGGCACCTCGGTCGGCACACTGGAGCGGATTGAGGCAGTTGCTGAGCGGGTTCAACAGACCCGCGCCCAGGGACACGACGTGGTGGTGGTGGTCTCCGCCATGTCGGGCGAAACCAACCGGCTGCTGGGCATGGCCCAGCAGCTTGATCCTGATGCCAACCGGCGCGAGATGGATGTGCTGGTCTCTACCGGTGAGCAGGTCACCATAGCGCTGCTGGCCATCGCGTTGAACAAATGCGGTTGTCCGGCGGTCTCGATGACTGGTGATCAGGTTCGCATTCGTACCGATTCCGCCTATGGCAAGGCGCGTATTACCCACATCGACACCGAGCTGGTTCAGGCTGAGCTGGCTGCGGGCAAGGTGGTGGTGATCGCCGGTTTCCAGGGCCGTGACGAGCATAACGCCATCACGACCCTGGGCCGGGGCGGTTCGGATACCACGGCAGTTGCCGTGGCGGCGGCCATCAAGGCCGATGAGTGCCAGATCTTTACCGATGTGGATGGGGTATACACCACGGATCCGCGCATCGAGCCCAAGGCGCGTCGTCTCGACACCATCACCTTCGAGGAGATGCTGGAGATGGCCAGCTTGGGCGCCAAGGTGCTGCAGATCCGCTCGGTGGAGTTTGCGGGCAAGTACCGCGTCCCGCTGCGGGTGCTGTCGAGCTTTATCGATGGAGAGGGAACCTTAATCACATATGGAGGTGAGAGGATGGAAGCTCCCCTGGTATCCGGGATCGCTTTTAACCGCAACGAGGCCAGCCTGACCATTCTGGGTGTGCCGGACAGACCCACGGTTGCCGCGCAGATCCTCAATCCGATCAGCGACGCCAACATAGATATCGATATGATAGTGCAGAACACCCTGGGAGATGGCACCGCCGACTTCACCTTCACGGTGAATCGTGACGACTATCGCCGCGCCCGGGCACTGCTGGAGGAGGCCGCCACTGCACTGGGCGCCGCCTGTGTGCAGGGAAACGGTGAGATTGCCAAGGTCTCCATTGTCGGCGTCGGCATGTGGAACCACCCTGGTGTTGCGCGCACCATGTTCAAGGTATTGGGCGAGGAGGGGATCAATATGCAGTTGATCTCGACCTCTGAAATCAAAATCTCTGTGGTGATTGACGAGAAGTATCTGGAGCTGGCGGTGCGGGCCCTGCACGCCGCTTTCGGGTTGGATCAGGCACCGCAAGAGCAGCCTTTGGGCTAACAGTCGCCGATTGATTTAGTTTCAACCATTTACCATGTCGGTATCTTTGTTAGATAATGTTGCATATCGATATAAACAAAACAGGATACAGGAGCAAGCGAATGCTTATTTTGACTCGTCGTGTAGGGGAAACCCTGATGATTGGTGATGAAGTGACTGTCACCGTGCTGGGCGTTAAAGGCAACCAGGTTCGTATCGGTGTGAATGCACCGAAAGAGGTCTCCGTGCACCGCGAAGAGATCTATCAGCGCATCCAGGCCGAGAAAGTACCGGGCCAATCGGGTTTCTAAGCCGCTTTCATTGCTGTGACAAGGCGACACTTTATGTGTCGCCTTTTGTTTTTCTGGCCCTCTGAAAACACCCATGCAGGGCAAGAAAGAGCGGGATAAGTGCCGATATTGTTTGAATATTCCACGCTTTGGCCAAATGCTGAGCGAACGCGCTTTTTTCTCCAAAAAAGTGTTTGACTAAAAATCCCTGTGAAGTATTATCAGCCCCGCAAACGGAGAGGTGGCCGAGAGGCTGAAGGCGCTCCCCTGCTAAGGGAGTATGCGGCTTATACCCGCATCGGGGGTTCGAATCCCCCCTTCTCCGCCATTTGCGCCCGTAGCTCAGCTGGATAGAGTACCTGGCTACGAACCAGGTGGTCAGAGGTTCGAATCCTCTCGGGCGCACCATATTACGACTCAAGCAAGAGTCATGTGTTGACCATCAGCAAGTCGGCACTTTAGAAAAGGCTTACTGATAAGTAGGCTTTTTTTATCGTTTTAAAACAGGGCGCCCGTAGCTCAGCTGGATAGAGTACCTGGCTACGAACCAGGTGGTCAGAGGTTCGAATCCTCTCGGGCGCACCATTTAAAATGACACAACGATTTATGAGCGCCCGTAGCTCAGCTGGATAGAGTACCTGGCTACGAACCAGGTGGTCAGAGGTTCGAATCCTCTCGGGCGCACCATTTTTCAAGCAGTACCAAAAGTTTGTGAGCGCCCGTAGCTCAGCTGGATAGAGTACCTGGCTACGAACCAGGTGGTCAGAGGTTCGAATCCTCTCGGGCGCACCATATTTCAAGCAGTACCAAAAGTTTATGAGCGCCCGTAGCTCAGCTGGATAGAGTACCTGGCTACGAACCAGGTGGTCAGAGGTTCGAATCCTCTCGGGCGCACCATACAGACAGCCTCGACTTCGGTCGGGGCTGTTTTTTTATGGGCGATATTTATCCCTGTGATGTGGATCCGTATTCGCGTTATAGCGGCCAGATCGTCCTTCTGCTTGGCTGTTCTTGTCCTCTTTGCTGCCCCTTGCCACCCTTTGCCTCATTTGCAGGCGCGCTGTATGCCTGCTGTTGCAACGATAGATGCCACGCAGTTCATCACTCCTGGTTGGGTAATCGCTATCCTGCAAGACTTGCAGAGGCGTTCTGCGGGCAAGAATAAAAAAGGATGCCGCAGCATCCTTTCGATTTGAGGGGGGAATTCAGCTTTTCAGCCATTTGCGAATGCGGTTGGCATCGCCGATAGGGGTGCGTTTGCCCACCGAGTTGAGCAGCACGATGGCGAGCTCGCGGCTGTCCGGTTTGGCGCGCATTACCAGACAGCGCCCCGCTTCGTCAGTGAAGCCGGTCTTGGAGAGGCGTACGTCCCAATCCGGGTTTTTCACCAGCGGGTTGGTGTTGTTGAACATCAGGCTATAGGCGGGGGCGCTGAAGCGCATCTCCTGATTCTCATCCTGGGTGAACTGGCGGATCAATGGCTGGCGGTAGGCCGCCGCGACCAGTTTCCCCAGGTCTTGCGCGGTTGAGACATTGCGCGCCGACAAGCCGGTCGAGTCATAGAAGTGGGTGTGGCGCATCCCGAGCGCTCTGGCCTTGTTGTTCATCGCCCGGATAAAGGTGCTGCGACCGCCCGGATAGTGGCGCGCCAGTGCCGAGGCCATCCGGTTTTCGGAGGACATCAGCGCCAGATGCAGGGCGTCGCGGCGGGTCACCTTGGTGCCCATGCGGATGCGGGAATGAGTGTGTTTGACCCGATCCAGATCGTTCTTGTCGACCGTGATGGTCTGGTTGAGATTCTGTCTGGCATCCAGCACCACCAGCGCTGTCATCAGCTTGGTGAGGGAGGCGATGGGACGTACCTTGGTGGCATTCTTCTGGTAGAGCGTCTTGCCCGTTTTGAGATCGACGACCAGGGCACTGCTTGAACGCACTTCCAGTTTGGCAGGGTTGGGGGCCGCGCTGACCGCAGACAATCCCAGCATTCCCATCAACCCGACAACCAACGCAACCGAGCGAATCCGACACCACATACAACCGACTCCGTTCCCATCGAAAAAAGGCGCTAGATTCACTCATTTTTGCCCCCCCTTTACAAGGGGCAGCAGGGACTATTTCTGCTATTTGCGCAAAATGGGCGATCAAAAAAGCCCTCGGAAGAGGGCTTTGCGCGTGGGGCGCGGGGATCACTCCCGGGACCGTGACGCCTTGCGTTTGCTAAGCCAGCGCCAGACCAGTGCGACCATGCCACTCAGTAGCAGCACCACTGGCAGATAGATGATGATGTTGAAGAACTGGGACTGATATTCGGCTGCCAGCTTGGTGTGGCTAAGGTAGTAGCCAAACCCGACCAGCGGGCAGATCCACATGATGGAGCTGACCAGATTGACGATGAGGAAGCGTCCCTGTGGCAGCTCGGTGGCACCGACGATATAGGGGTAGGCGGTGCGCACGAAGGCGATATAGCGAGCGGTGATCAGGGTGATGATCCCGTACTTGTCCAGCAGGTGATAGACCTTTTGCTGGTGTCTCTCTTCCACATGGGACATCAGCCGGTGGTAGAGCTGGGTGTGGCCGAGGAAGCGCCCCTGCATGTAACCGAGCCAGGTGCCGACAAAGGTGGCTATGATCAGCAGCGGTATCACTCCGAGAGACAAGACATCCTGATAGATGAGCACGCCGGTGAGGATCAGCAGGCTGTCACCGGGCAGAAAGGCGGTTGGGATGAAGCCGTTTTCCAGTATCAGAAACGTTAAAATCACACCACAGATCATGAAGGCCATCTTGGGATCGGAAAGGGTGTTCAGGTCGTGATTCATAAAGGCGTGAGCCAGTTGGTAAAACTGCTCCATACTTGCAAACTCCGCAGGTTAGCTGGGTAGATCGGTCAAGGGCATGGCGAGCACCTTATCTATGCGCAGACCATCCATGTCAACAATTTCCAGTTGCCACTGTTCCAGTGTGACCAGGTCTCCGGTTTTTGGAACTCGACCAAGGAGCAGCATGATAAGCCCTCCAAGGGTGTGATAGTGATGTTTTTCTTCTTCTGGCAGACGAACCAGCTCCAGACAATCCTTCAACTCCGGTAGCGGGATCAGTCCATCGAGCAGCCAGCTGCCGTCGTCGCGCCTGAATGCCCAGTTGTCCTCGCCACCTTCCTGCTGGAAATCCCCCGCCAGCGCCTCTAGCAGATCCTGCTGGGTGACCAGTCCCTGCAGCTCGCCATACTCGTCCACCACCATCACCATCTGTTCGCTGTGGGTGCGGAAGTGGTTGAGCAGCTCGACGCCGTTGAGGGTCTCGGGCAGCAGGCTGCCCTCCTGGGTCAGGGCAGCCAGATCGATGGGCTCCCCCTTGATATAGGCGTGCAGCACCTTGCTGACATTGATGATACCCACCAATTCTGACAGGTTGCCGTCGCAGACCGGAAAATAGCTGTGGCGATACTCCACCAGCCGCTGCAGGTTGGTCTCCAGCGGCAGTGCCAGATCCAGATAGCGGATATCGCTGCGCGGCACCATCAGGGAGGAGAGGCTGCGCTCGTCGAGACGGAAGACGTTGCGCAGCATGGTGTGTTCATGATCCTCGATCACCCCGGCTTCCGATCCCTCTACCAGCATGGCGTGGATCTCCTCCTCGGTGACGTTGGCGCTGCCATTCTGGTTGACCCGCAGCAGCCGCAGGCTGGCATTGGTGGAAGCGGAGAGCAGCCAGACGAAGGGGCGGGTCAGGGTGGCGAGCCAGTGCATGGGGCGGGCCACCAGACAGGCGATGCGCTCGGCATTGAGCTGGCCGAGCCGCTTGGGCACCAGCTCCCCTACCACGATGGAGAGGTAGGTGACGCCAACCACCACGCTGACGGTGGCGATCAAGCCGCTGCTCTTGGGGGAGAGTCCCCACTCCTGCAACCAGAGCGAGAAGGGTTGGGCCAGCAGGGATTCGCCGTAGATACCGTTGAGCAGACCTATGCTGGTGATGCCGATTTGGACGGCAGAGAGAAAATGGGTCGGGTCTTCGCCCAGTTTGAGGGCAATGGCGGCGGAGCGGTTGCCTTCGGAGGCAAGCTTGCCGAGGCGAGCCTTGCGTGCGGTGACGATGGCGATTTCTGACATGGCGAAGAGGCCATTAAGCAAAATCAATCCCAGCAGGATCAATATTTCCATACAGCAACAGCACTCCTTGAGTGGATAAGATCGCTGGCAGTGTAATGAATTTGGCGGCGATGCGCTTGTGAAAGCGGGTGATCCGGCTCGCTATTTTAATCATGCAGATCGGTGTTTGAGGCGGTCAGAAGAGGAAATGGCGTTGATCGGGAAGGAAAGGGGGCGGGAAAACCCGCCCCTGCTCTCTATTTGTGCCTGTTGCCGGGGATCAGAACTGCTGGAACCAGCGCTGGATCTGGGCCGGATCCTTGCTTTGGGTCAGGGCGAGCATCAGCAGCACCCGCGCTTTTTGCGGATTGAGGGTTTCGGCTGCGACGAAGCCGTACTTGGCGTCGTCGATCTCGGCATCCAGGGTGGTGGCGCCGGTCGGCACGCGGGCGGAGCGCACCACGCGAATGCCGTCCTTGCTCGCTTGAGCCAGGGTATCGAACAGGGTGTGGTAGAGGTTGCCGTTACCCACCCCGGCACTGACGATGCCGTCGAACTTGGCATCCACCATCGCTTTGGCCGGCAAGTCGGTGGCGTTGGCATAGCTGTAGACGATGCCCACTTGCGGCAGCTTGTCGAGCTTGCTCACGTCAAACGGGGTCTTGCTGGTGTGCAGGCGAGCCGGGCTGCGCTGATAGTCAATCTTGCCGTTGTGGATGTAGCCGAGCGGCCCGAAGTTGGGGGAGGCGAAGGTCTGCACCCCGGTGGTGTTGGTCTTGGTGACGTCGCGGGCATCCAGCACGGTGTCGTTCATGGCGACCATGACGCCACGGCCTTTGGAAGCGGGATCGGAGGCGGTGACCACGGCGTTGTAGAGGTTGAGCGGACCATCGGCGCTCATGGCGGTGGAGGGACGCATGGCGCCGACCAGTACCACCGGCTTGTCGCTCTTGACGGTCAGGTTGAGGAAGTAGGCGGTCTCTTCCATGGTGTCGGTGCCGTGGGTGATGACGATGCCATCCACGTCATCCTTGGCCAGCAGCTCGTTGACCCGCTTGGCCAGCTTTAGCCACACCTCGTCGTTCATGTCCTGGGAGCCGATCTTGACCACCTGCTCACCCTGCACATCAGCGACGTTCTTCATCTCGGGCACGGCGGCGATCAGGGTCTCGATGGCCACCTTGCCTGCCTCGTAGTTGGACTGGGTGGCGGACTGGCCGGCACCGGCGATGGTGCCGCCGGTGGCGAGGATGTGCACGCTCGGCAGGGCCATGGCCATGGGGGAGAGGGTCAGGCCGACGACGGCGGCGAGCAGGGTCTTGCGGATCGGTAGGGTCATGCTGCAAATCCTTATGGTTGGAAGAATCGCAGCAAGTTTGCCCGTTTAATAACCTGGGTCTGTGATAAAACTCACCAAAAGACAGGTGAGTACAGATTTTTAACCTGTTTTATACCTCTATAGAGATAATTTAACTCGCAGTGAAGCCTTTGGTTTCGATCAGGGTGATCAGCTCGGCCCTGCTTAGCTCGCTCTCGATAATGGCCTTGCTGCTGGCGAAATCGACGCTGGCTGCGCTGACGGCAGGCTGGGCCAGCAGGGCTTTTTGCAGGCTGGCGGCGCAACCACCACAGGACATGCCGGAAACGGTGAGTTCGATGGTCATGGGATATCTCCTCTGTTGATATGCCGTCAGCCTAAAGCTGCCGCCTCCGGCAAGGTCAAGGGTCACTGTATCAGGTCCAGTCAGTACATCAGGTCCAGATAGTTCATCAGGGTTGCCCCCAGACTGGTGGTGATGAGCGAGCCGAGGGTGGTGGTGGCGATGATATTGGCTGCCAGTGCGCCGTCGCCGCCCATGGCACGGGTCATCACATAGCTGGCTGCGGCGGTCGGAGTGGAGCTGATAAGAAACAGGATGCCAAGGGCGTGATGGCTGAAGCCCAGCGTCCAGGCACCTATCACCAGCATGACAGGAATGCAGAATAGTCGGTTGGCAGTTGCCCAGGTGGTCAGCATGGCGCCGCCGCGCAGGGCCTTGAGGTTTAGGCTGGCGCCGGTGCAGAGCAGTGCCAGCGGCAGGGTCATGTTGGCAAAATAGTTGCCGGTGGTGATCACCAGTTTGGGCAGTTCGATGTCGAGCAGGCCGAATGGCAGGGCCGAGAGGATGGCGATGATGAGGGGATTTTTGGCGATCCCCTTGAGGATCGGCTTGATCCCCTTGCCGCCACCCAGGCTGCGGGTGAGGGTAATGACCGCAAGAATGTTGTAGAGCACGGTAATCGAGCCTACCAGCAGGGCGGCGGCGCCAATTCCCTCGGGCCCGTAGGCATTCTGTACATAGGCCAGCCCCATGATCCCCATATTGCCGCGAAAACTGCCCTGCACGAAGACCCCCCGTTGGCGCCGTTCAGGAATAAAGCGGGTCGCCAGCGCTTCCAGCACCAAAAAACCAGCGAGAGTACCGAGCAAGCCATAGAGAATGAGCCAGGGGCTCGGCATGGTGGAAAAATCGGTACGCACCATGCTTAGAAACAGCAATGCTGGCAGGGTGACCTGAAACACCAGGCGGGAGGCTGACTCGACGAAGCTGTCAGGTAGCAGCCCCAGTTGGCGGAGCCAGATACCGAGCAGCAGCACCATGCAGATAGGGCCTGTGATAGAGAAGGAGAAGAGCAGACTGGCCAGCAGATCCATGATGGGCATCCTGTGCTGTGCCCACACACCCTGGCGGTGGGGCAAGCTGGCATTCTAACGCCATGGGCTTGTATTCACAGGGGTTAATCACAACAATGTGGGCAATTCCACCGCCTAGCCTCCTGTGAGCCAATTCATGGACAAGAAACTGACCATCCTCGATATCGCCCGACTGAGTGGCGTCGGCAAGTCGACCGTCTCCCGGGTGCTCAATCAGGATCCCAAGGTGAAGCAAGAGACCCGCGAGCGGGTGGAGCAGGTCATCGCCGAGCACGGCTTTGTGCCGAGCAAGTCGGCGCGGGCCATGCGCAGCCAGAGCCAGCAGGTGGTGGGGATCATCGTCTCGCGGCTCGACTCCAGTTCGGAGAATCAGGCTGTGCGCGGCATGCTGGAGACCCTCTATCAGCGTGGCTATGACGCCGTACTGATGGAGAGCAAGTTCTCCCCCGCCAAGGTGCAGGAGCATCTGGCGGTGCTGGAGCGGCGCGGGGTGGATGGCATTATCCTGTTTGCCTTCAACGATCTGGATTATGCCGCCATGGCCCCGCTGCAAGAGAAGCTGGTGCTGGTCGCTCGTGAATATCCCGGCTTCTCTTCGGTCTGCTTCGACGATGCCGGTGCGGTGCGCACCATGCTGGCGCAGTTGGCAAGCCGTGGCGCCCGCGATATCGCCTATCTGGGGGTGGATGCCTCGGATCTCACCACCGGTCAGCGTCGCCTCGAGGCCTATCTCGCTTACTGCGCAGAGCAAGGATTGAGCCCGCGCAGCGCCCTCGGCGATCTCAGCTTGCAAAGTGGCTATCGGCTGGCTGCCGAGCTGCTTACCCCCACCACCCAGGCGCTGGTCTGTGCCAGCGACACCCTTGCCATCGGCGCGGCAAAATATCTGCAAGAACAGGGGCGTAGCGAGGTGCTGGTCACCGGCCTTGGCAATAACCCCATGCTCAGTTTTCTCTTTCCCAACGCCCTCACGCTCGATCTGGGCTACAAGGGGGCGGGGGAGCAGGCAGCCCGCCAACTGCTCGGCCAGATCGAGCAGGAACAAGCCCCATTGGCGACCATAGCCCCCTGCCACTCTCTGTGAGTACCCTCACTTAGCGCTGCGCAAAAAATGTGCTTTTTGTGAACTTGACCACGAAATGGGAACGTTCCCATTTCGATCTGGTCAAATTGACGGCATGCTAATTGGGAACGATACCAAAAACGCTCGAGCCGACACGCTGGCTCAAAAGGGCGACGCAGACCACTCTTCAATGGCGTCACAGAGGGAAGACCCATGTCCAAGATCAACGCACAACAGCTTGCCACCCTGATCGACAAGATCGGCGGCAAGGAGAACATCGCCACCGTCAGCCACTGCCTGACCCGGTTGCGCTTCGTCCTGAACGATCCGGCCAAGGCCGACAGCAAGGCCATCGAGACCATCCCGGCTGTGAAGGGAAGCTTCACCCAGGGTGGTCAGTTCCAGGTGGTGATCGGCAACGAGGTAGAGCAGTGGTACAAGGCGCTGACCGAAGAGCTCGGCGTCAGTGGTGGCAGCAAGGATGCCGCCAAGCAGGCAGCCCGCCAGAACATGAATCCGCTGGAGCGGGGTATCTCCCATCTGGCGGAGATCTTTGTCCCTCTGTTACCCGCCATCATCACCGGCGGTCTGATCCTGGGTTTCCGTAACGTCATCGGCGATATCAAGATGTTCGACGACGGCACTCACACCCTCACCGAGATCAGCCAGTTCTGGGCTCAGGTGCACGCCTTCCTCTGGCTGCTGGGCGAGGCGATCTTCCACTTCCTGCCGGTCGGTGTTTGCTGGTCTGCGGTGAAGAAGATGGGCGGCTCCGAGATCCTCGGTATCGTGCTGGGGGTTACGCTGGTGTCACCTCAGTTGATGAACGCCTATGGCATTGGCCAGCAGACCCCCGAGGTGTGGGACTTCGGCCTGTTCGTGATCCAGAAGGTGGGTTATCAGGCGCAGGTCATTCCGGCCCTGCTGGCGGGCGTGTTCCTCGCCTGGGTAGAGACCAACCTCAAGCGGATCATTCCGGCTTACCTCTATCTGGTGATTGTGCCGTTTGTCTCGCTGCTGCTGGCAGTGATCGTGGCCCACGCCTTTATCGGCCCGTTCGGTCGCTGGATTGGTGATGGCGTCGGTTTCGCTGCCAAGGCCGCCATGACTGGCTCCTTCGCCCCCATCGGTGCAGCCCTGTTCGGTTTCCTCTACGCACCGCTGGTCATCACCGGCATTCACCACACCACCAACGCGGTGGATCTGCAGCTGATGCAGAGCATGGGTGGCACCCCGATTTGGCCGCTGATCGCGCTCTCCAACATTGCGCAGGCCTCTGCGGTCATCGGCATCATCCTGATTAGCCGCAAGGAGAACGAGCGGGAGATCTCGGTACCTGCCGCCATCTCCGCCTACCTCGGGGTGACCGAACCGGCCATGTACGGCATCAACCTCAAGTACAAGTTCCCCATGCTGTGCGCCATGGTGGGTTCCAGCCTTGCGGCCCTCATCTGCGGCTTCGCCGGGGTGATGGCCAACGGCATCGGGGTCGGGGGTCTGCCGGGCATCCTCTCCATCCAGCCGCAATACTGGTCTGTGTTCGCCATCGCCATGTTGGTCGCCATCGTCGTGCCTATGGTGCTGACCCTGCTGGTCTACAAGCGCCAGCAAGTCGCTGGCAAGTTGGCCCAAGCCAGCGCCTGACACTGATTATCAGGGCGACCCGTGGGTCGCCCTCTCCATTTTCTATTCGAGACAAGAGAAAGACCCATGAGCCAAACACCCTGGTGGCAGAGTGCCGTGATTTACCAGATCTACCCCAAGAGCTTTCAGGATTCCGCTGCCCGTGGCACCGGCGACCTCAAGGGGATCATGGCCCGCCTCGACTATCTCAAGACCTTGGGGGTCGATGCCCTCTGGCTGACCCCGGTCTACGTCTCCCCGCAGGTGGACAACGGCTACGACATCGCCGACTACCTTGCCATCGACCCCGCCTACGGCACCATGGAAGATGTCGAGGCGCTGCTGGCCACCGCCCACGCGCGCGACATCCGCATCGTGATGGATATCGTGGTGAACCACACCTCCACCGAGCACGCCTGGTTCAGGTCGGCGCTGGGGGATAAAAACAGCCCCTACCGCGACTACTACATCTGGCGCGATCCGGTGGATGGCGGTGTGCCCAACAACTGGCAATCCAAGTTTGGTGGCAGCGCCTGGGAGCTGGATCCCGCCACCGGTCAGTACTACCTGCACCTGTTTGCCCGCGAACAGGCGGATCTCAACTGGGAAAATCCGGCGGTGCGCGCCGAGGTCAAAAAGATCATCCACTTCTGGGCGAACAAGGGGGTGGATGGCTTCCGCCTCGACGTCATCAACCTGATCTCCAAGGATCAGGCGTTCCCGAACGACGAGATAGGCGATGGCCGCCGCTTCTATACCGACGGGCCGCGCATCCACGAATTTTTGCAGGATGTGAGCCGCGATGTGTTCGCCCCGGTGGGGGCCATGACGGTGGGGGAGATGTCCTCCACCAGTCTGGATCACTGCCAGCGTTACGGCGCCCTCGATGGCTCCGAGCTCTCCATGGTGTTCAACTTTCACCACCTCAAGGTGGATTACCCCAACGGCGACAAGTGGACCAGGGCGCCGTTCGATTTCCTCGAGCTCAAGCGCATCTTCAACCACTGGCAGAGCGGTATGCATGGCAAGGGGTGGTCGGCGCTGTTCTGGTGCAACCACGATCAGCCGCGTATCGTCTCCCGCTTCGGTGACGAGGGTGAGCATAGGGTAGTAGCCGCCAAGATGCTGGCCAGCACTCTGCATGGCCTGCAAGGCACCCCCTACATCTATCAGGGGGAGGAGATCGGCATGACCAACCCCGGCTATCAGCACATCGATGACTATCAGGATGTGGAGAGCCGCAACATCTTCGCCATCAAGCAGGCCGAAGGGATGAGCGAGGCCGAGATCCTCGCCATTCTCGGCGCCAAGTCCCGTGACAACTCGCGCACCCCGATGCAGTGGAGCGCTGCGCCCAACGCCGGTTTCACCAGCGGAACCCCCTGGCTCAAGCCTGCAGCCAATTACACCGAGATCAACGCCGAAGCGGCGCTGGCCGACCCGAGCTCGGTGTTCTGGCACTACCGGGATCTGATCCGCCTGCGCAAGGCCCATCCTATCTTCACTCACGGGGATTATCAGGAGCTGCTGGCGGGGCATCCGCAGATCTGGGCCTATGCCCGCCGCTCCGACGGTCAGACCCTGCTGGTGGTGAGCAACTTCTACGGTGAAGCGGTGGACTTTGCCCTGCCTGAAGGCATACCCCAGGGGCGCGGCGAGCGATTGATTGCCAACTATCCGGACAGCCCGGCCCGGCCGCAATCCTGTAGACTGCGCCCCTATGAATCCATTCAATGGCTCATTGAGGAGTACTCATGATCGACAAGCAGAGCCCGGAGTGGCGCAAGATGGTGGCCGGCGAGCCCTATGATGCCGGGGTGCCTGAGCTGGTCTCGGCCCGGGCCCGCTGCCGCACCCTGCTGGGGCTCATCAACCGGGAGGGTACCGACGCCCCCGAGTGGGAGTCGCGTCTTACCACCCTGTTGGGGAGCCGGGGCCAGCGCTGCTTTATCACGCCTCCCTTCTTCTGCGACTACGGGGCCAATATCTCGGTGGGTGAGAACTTCTACGCCAACTTTGGCTGCACCCTGCTCGATGTGTGCGAGATCCGGATCGGCGACAACGTGTTGCTTGCCCCCAACGTGCAGATCTACACCGCCGCTCACCCGGTGGCGGTGGCCCCGCGCATCCAGGGGGTCGAGTTTGGCAAGCCGGTGAGCATCGGCAACAACGTCTGGGTCGGTGGCGCCGCCGTCATCTGCCCCGGCGTCACCATAGGGGAGAACAGCGTCATCGGCGCCGGTTCGGTGGTGACCAAGGATGTACCTGCCAATGTGGTGGCGGCCGGCAACCCCTGCAAGGTGCTTCGGCCGATGACGGCACAGGAGCTTGAAGGCGTCATCCAGCGGTGAACAGGGGCCATGAATGCTAGTGCTATCTGATTGATAGAAAAGCGACTGTCAGATTGTTTTGCATTCAGTGCTTATGTTCGGGGCGGCTTGGCCGATACTGTTGAGTGCAGGAGGAACCCTATGGATATATCAAGTTCTGCATCTACATCTCAAGGTTATGCCTTGCTGGCGGCCAGCCTGGCCAAAAAGCAGCAAACCCAGAATGGGCAAGCCGCACTGGAGTTGATCCAGACAGCGGTACAGCCAGCTCAGGCTGCACCTACATCGGCGAACGCTTCACTGGGAAGCAAAATCGATATTCGTGTCTGACACTGATAAAAAAGCCCCCATCATCTGATGGGGGCTTTTTTTATTTGTGCCTTATACCGCGAAGGGGGCGGGCGCCTCGAAGGTCATCCGCTCGCCGCAGCGGGGGTGGCTGATGGTCAGACTGGCCGCATGCAGGTAGAGATGGGGCGCTGCCGCCAGCGCATCCGGATGGGCGTAGAGGTTATCCCCCAGGATGGGGTGTCCCAGCTCCAGCATATGAACCCGCAGCTGATGGGAGCGGCCGGTGATCGGGGTAAGCTTGATCAGGCTGTTGCCGTTCTCCACTTTCAGTTTTTCCCACAGAGTCAGAGCGTGACGCCCCTCCTCATGGTCTACCTTCTGTTTCGGGCGGTTGGGCCAGTCGACGCAGAGCGGCAGGTCAACCTGACCCGAGTCTGCTTCCGGCTCACCCCACACCCAGGCGAGGTAGTGCTTCTCGGTCTCCCGCTCGCGAAATTGCCGGCTCAGCTCCCGATGAGAGTTGGGATTGAGGGGAATGACAATGACGCCAGTGGTGGACATGTCGAGGCGATGAGCTGCCGCCGCCTTGGGGTGTTGCTGTTTCACCCGATGCAGGACGCTGTCTTCATTCTCGGGACCGCGCCCGGGGACGCTCAGCAGGCCAGTGGGCTTGTTGACCACCATGATGTCCTTGTCCTTGAACAGGATATCGAGCCAGGGTTCCAGAGGCGGTGAGTATTCAAACATAAATGTCTCGCATCAGAAGGTGGGGGCAAGCCCCCATCAGTTATGGGTAACCACGATAAGGCGGCACTGGGTATCCAGTTTGAGCTGGGTCTGGCCGCTGTCGGTCGGTACCTTGTCAGTTATGGGTGACCACGATAAAGCGGATGGCATCCAGCTTAAGTTGGGTCTGATCGATCAGGTGGTGCAATTCTGCCTGCAGATTGCGCAGATAATCCAGTTCGCTGTTGCGCACGTTCGGGTTGACCGCCTTGAGCGCTTCCAGACGATCCAGATCCTGTTGCAGGGTCTGCGCCATCTGGGCACGGGCCTTGTCGACAATCCCGGCTTTCAGCTCTTCGGCAATCGGTTGAGCCTTGCCAATCAGACCGTGGATCACCGGCTGCGACGCGGTGACCAGCTTGCTGCCGAGGTGGCGGTTGACCGGAGTCAGCTGGCGGTTGAAGGCATCGAACGCCACTTTTTCACCCAGATTCTGGCCGTTCTTGTCCATCAGCAGACGGATCGGCGTCGGCGGCATGAAACGGTAGAGCTGGGGATGGGCCGCAGACTCGGCAACGAAGATCAGCTCAAGCAGGATGGAGCCGATGGGCAGCGCCTTGTTCTTGAGCAGTGCGACCGATGTCGCACCGATCTCGGAGCCCAGGATCAGGTCGATACCGCCGCGCATCATGGGGTGATCCCAGGAGAGCAGCGCCATGTCATCTCGCGACAGGGCGGTGTTGCGATCGAAGGTGATGGTCATGCCGTCTTGCGGCAGGCCCGGGAAGCTGGAGACCAGCATGTGATCCCCGGGAGTCAGCACCAGCGCGTTCTCGCCACGGTCATCCTGATTGACGCCGATCTCGTCGAACATCTTGAGGGCGAAAGAGATCATGCCGGTGTCGTCATCTTCGGCGGCCAGCTTGTCGACCAGCTGCTGGGCGGCGGCGCCACCGCTGGAGTGGATCTCCAGCAGACGATCGCGACCTTGTTCCAGTCGGGCCTTGAGCGGCTCGTGCAGTTCGCGAGTCTTTATCAGCAGGGCGTCGAGGGTCGCCTGATCGCCGGTGTTGGCGGCCAGCAGCTCGAACAGCTCGTCACGTACCGCTTCGAATACCGGGCGGGCAGTCGGGCAGGTCTGCTCGAATGCATCCAGACCATCGTGATACCAGAGCTGCAGAGCGCGCTGGGCGGTCCCCTCCAGATAGGGAACGTGGATCTCGACGATATTCTGCTGACCGATGCGATCGAGACGGCCGATACGCTGTTCCAGCAGGTCCGGGTTAAGTGGCAGATCGAACAGCACCAGATGACTGGCAAACTGGAAGTTGCGACCTTCTGAGCCGATTTCGGAGCAGAGCAGCACCTGAGCGCCACCATCCTCTTGCGCGAAATAGGCGGATGCCTTGTCTCGCTCGAGGATCGACATCCCTTCATGGAATACGGTGCCGCGGATCCCTTCACGGGTGCGCAGCGCCTCTTCCAGCGCGATGGCGGTGGCCGCTTCGGAGCAGATCACCAGCACCTTCTGCTGACGGGCGGAGAGCAGCAGCCCCAGCAGCCACTCGACACGCGGGTCGAACTGGGTCCAGGTGGCGTTGTCGCCTTCGAACTGCTGGAAGATCTTCTCGGGGTAGAGGTAGCGCAGGGCGCGGGTCTGCAGATCGCCACCGTTGCCACCCATCATGCCCATTACTTTGATGGCAGTCTTGTACTGCTCCGGCAGCGGCATGGGGTAGACGTTGAGGTGACGCTCGGGGAAACCCTGAATATTGGCGCGGCTGTTGCGGAACAGCACTCGGCCGGTGCCGTGTTGGTCCAGCAGCTTGGCGACCGCCTGCTGACGGGCCTCAGCATCGCTTAAGTCCAGCCCTTCCAGTTGGCTGGCGAGGATCTGTCTGGCTTCATCGCTCAGGGTCTCGCCATCCAGCAGCTCTTGCGCCGCGCTGGCGACCTGACCATAGGCCTGCTCCTCGGCGAGGAAGGCCTCGTAGTCGTAGAAACGCTCGGGATCGAGCAGGCGCAGACGGGCAAAGTGGCTCTGGTGGCCCAGCTGATCCGGAGTCGCAGTCAGCAGCAGTACGCCCGGCACCTGTTCGGCCAGCGCTTCCACCATTTCGTAGGCGCGGCTGGGGGCCTCTTCACTCCACTCCAGATGGTGCGCTTCGTCGACAACCAGCAGGTCCCACTCGGCTTCCAGCACCTGCTCGAAGCGACGACGCTTCTTGCGCAGGAAGTCGAGGCTGCAGATCACCAACTGTTCGGTCTCGAAGGGGTTCTCCGCATCGGCAAATGCCTCGATGCAGCGCTCCTCGTCAAACAGGGAGAAGTGCAGGTTGAAGCGGCGCAGCATCTCGACCAGCCATTGGTGCTGCAATGTTTCGGGCAGCAGGATCAGCACCCGGTGCGCGCGGCCGGAGAGCAGTTGCTGATGAATGATCATGCCTGCTTCGATGGTCTTGCCCAGACCTACCTCATCCGCCAGCAATACACGCGGGGCGTAGCGGTGACCCACTTCATGGGCAATATAGAGCTGGTGCGGGATCAGGCTGACCCGGCCACCGGCCAGACCGCGAGTCGGGTTGCGACGACGCTGGTGCTGGTTGGTCAGTGCCTCATAGCGCAGGGTAAAGCGGGACATCCGGTCAATCTGACCGGCGAACAGGCGATCCTGCGGCTTGTTGAACTTGATAAAGTTGTTGAGAAACACTTCCTTGAGGGCAACGGGCTCATCATTGTCGGTGCGCACACCTACATATATAAGCAGGCCGTTTTTCTCCTGCACTTCTTCGACCGTCATGGTCCAGTCTTCGTGACTGGTTATCTGATCGCCCACATTGAAGCTGACCCGGGTGACCGGCGCCTCTTCTTTGGCATACATGCGGTTTTCACCGGTAGCCGGAAACAACAGGGTAACCATGCGTCCTTCAACAGCAACGACAGTCCCCAACCCCAGATCCGTCTCTGTATCACTAATCCAACGCTGGCCAAGTGCAAAAGGCATTAAACTCTCCAAAGCCCAAGAGTGTGTGAATCGCAAAGGGGCGCTATGTTACCCGAAGGCGTGACCTCGATCACCATGCATATAGATGTAGAGAGACCAAATCGCCACAACCTTGATCTGCTACCACCACGCCATGTAGAGGATAGCGATATTGCCAAACGGGTGTGTTATTGCAGGATAAACGCACTTTTTGAGTAATTAGTGAACGGTTGAGCCAAAAATGCGAATTTAATTCTAAAACCCCCTTGCAAGCGTGATCCAGATCTCTATAATGCGCCACATCGACAGGGCAAGCGGC
>NZ_CDBO01000053.1 GCF_000819885.1 Aeromonas fluvialis | reverse complement strand
AACAGATTCTTTCTGGCAAGCAGATAATTGCAAAAAGATGGCTTTCGCTGTTCGTTCGCTCATAAAGCCACCAATCAGCATATTTAACCGGCAATAACAGTGGATCTGAGGCCATACGACAACAAGGTTTTACAAGCACAACCTCGGATTAACGGTTGCCAGCCACAATTGAATATTTGAAAAGTTAATTTATAATTGGCATCTCAAATGTTTAATAAAGGTTCATCCCCTATGTATCAGATCCTGGATAGCCGCAAAGAGGAGCAAGTCATGCCCCTCTTTCGCCTTGGATTCCGCCCTTTTTTCTTGCTAGGAGCCTTGTTCTCGACATTAGCAATGCTGGGCTGGCTGGGGCAACTCAACGGTTGGTTCAACCTACCCGGGATCAGCAACCCCATCTGGTGGCATGGTCATGAGATGCTGTTTGGTTTCGGTGCTGCCATCGTCGCAGGTTTTTTGCTCACCGCGGTGCAGAACTGGACTGCCCATCCCGGTGTTCGGAGCTGGCCATTGGCGTTGGTGGTGGGGTTGTGGATGTTGCCAAGGACGTTGTTACCTTGGCTGGGTGAGGGGAATACGCTCCTGATGGTGGCAGACCTGCTCTGGCTGCCGCTTTGCGCCTGGTTCCTTGCCAAACCGATCCTGATAACCCGGCAATGGCGTAACCTCTTCTTCGTCCCCCTGCTACTGATACTGACCCTGCTCAACGGCGCCAGCTGGTTATGGCATGCAGCGTGGAACATCGTTGAGCATCTGCTGATCACAACTGTGCTGTTGTTTACCACCCTGATCGCCGTGATGGGAGGAAGGGTGATTCCGTTCTTCACCGCCCGGGCAACCGGTCAGGAGAAAACCGCACCTCAGCTCTGGCTGGAACGGGCGGCGCTCGCGACACTGTGGCTTATCTTGCTGTGCTGGCTGCTGCTCCCCACCCTATGGATCACCAGCATATATATAGTGCCTCTATATATAGTGGCGGCGAGTTTACATTTATGGCGACAACTGCGTTGGCATCTGCCATCAACCCTTGCGCATCCACTGCTGTGGTCACTCCATCTCGCCTATCTGTTTATTCCTCTTGGCCTGCTCGCCCTTGCGGCACATAGCGCGGGTCTGCCCATCACGTTGTCGATGGCCAGCCACCTGCTAAGCGCAGGCTGCATGGGGACCATGATTCTGGGCATGATTGCACGAGTCTCTCTCGGCCATAGCGGTCGGGCCTTGCAGGTAGGACGCAGGATCACTGGCGCATTCGCCCTGGTTATCGCTGCCGCCACAATGCGGGTGGCGATTCCGCTGCTGTGGCCTGCCTATACCATGCATGGTTGGAGCCTCAGCGCGCTTGCCTGGATCGCTGCCTATGGCCTGTTTGTCTGGGTCTATGCCCCGATACTGACCAGCCCCAGAGCAGATGGTCGACCTGGCTGATCTCTGCAAACCCTGTTCAGGGAGTGGCTACCGGATAATGGATGAGGTTGTGAAACATCGCCGGAGCAATGCCCAGATTGCGGTAACCGTGGGGGCGGTCGGCAGCAAAACGCACCGCCTCCCCTTGCGCCAGTGAGCGCCACTCCCCTTCCACCAGCACCTCCATCACGCCACTGATGACGATGACGTGCTCGGTCACTCCCGGCTCATGGGGATCGGATTCACGCTGATAGCCAGGCAACAGGCTCAGCTCCAGCAATTCGAAACCAAACCGCTTTTCATAGGGGAACAGCGGCGCCACTTGCATGCCCTCCCCAGCTGGCTGCTGGCGAATAGCATCAGCGGCACGATAAAGCACCGCTTCCTTGATGGCAGGTGTGGGCTCGATAAAACTGGAAAACGAGACACGAAACCCGGTAGCAATCTTCCACAAGGTCGCCACCGTCGGGCTGGACTCCCCTCTTTCAATCTGTCCCAGCATCGCCTTGCTGACACCCGTTTCACGGGCAGCCGCATCCAAACTCCAGCGCCGCTCGCTACGCAGCCCCTTCAGTCGAGCGGCCAAATGCTGACTCATCTCTTGCATAACTGCCTCTTTATTACTCTTGCATGATGCGACCTGTGCGCTATAGCGCACAAAGATATAGTCAAAACCAGATTGTACGTAATAACGCACAGCACGTTACAACGCCAAGAGGAAAAACCCATGCCCTTCGCCCTCCCCCATCTGGTCGCAGGCTTTATCGCCCTGATGGGCGGCTACACCAGCTCCGTCATCCTGATCATTCAGGCAGCCACAGCAGCGGGGGCCGATGCTGCCCAAGTCGCATCCTGGCTCTGGACGCTGGGGATCGGCATGGGAATGAGCTGTATCGGTCTCTCTATTACCGCATGCCCATACTGACCGCCTGGTACACCCCGGGCGCGGCCCTGCTTGATCACCAGTCTCGGCTACTTTACTCTGGCTGAGGCCACCGGTGCCTTTATCATCTCTTCTCTGTTGATCACCCTAAGTAGTATCAGCGGCTAGTTCGACCGCTTGATGAGGCATATCCCGGCTCCGCTGGCGTGCTGATCAGATTCGGGCTGGATCTGTTCAAGGCTGCCCCGCAAGATCCCCTGCTGCTGACCTTCCTGCTGGGGCGTCATCTCTGGCCCCGCTATACCATGATGCCGGCACTGGGAGTGGGAATGCTGATCAGCAGTGTGCGGGGGGAGTTGCAACTGGCAGCCCTTCACTGGCAACTCGCCAGCTCGCACTTCAGCAGCAAAACCTGCAGCCCCTGCTAAGCAACCAGCAATACCAAAGCCCGCTGCCAACCTGCTGCAAAAAGCTAGTCCACGCCTTAAACGGCAGGCGACCGATGCCAACCAGGCGGCAAGGACTGGACGGCGAGGTCAAGCAACTGATGCAGTTGCAGCTGGCCAACACCGATCAGGCCGCCGCACTACAACAGGACGTCGAACCGCTGGTCGCCTATATTCCGAGCGGGGATGAGAAGAGCTGGAGCGCCATTGAAGCGTTCGATAGCGCCGGTAATCCTGTCTATATGGATGTGGACAAGGCACCGGCCCGGCCGGTTCTGGTGGTCGAAGCCGATCCCATCAAAGCCAAGAACGCAGGTTTGAAGGTGATGCGCAGCGGATCTGCAAAGCGCCCCGCGAGTGGCGGCCAGCACGGCGCCGCTCAAGACCAGCATCCTGAAAAAGATCAGATTGAAGGATGATAAGGAGCCTTGGCTGCTCGGCGCAGCCGAAGTGTATGCGGTGGTCGCAGGGGTCAATCCCAGTCGGGATGAGCCTGTGGTCGATATTGTCGACATGCCCTACCTCGACTATGACAACACCGATTACATCCCCAACCAGATCCTGGTTTACTGGGATCGCTATCGCTGGGGTGCCGTCGACGTGGTGATGATGGAGCAGGATGACAACGTCAACTACAAGGAGCTGAGCGCCATGCTGATTGAAGCTCTCAAACTTGGCTTTACTGCGGGTGGCGTGCCGGAAGCACTGCCCTTCCTCGATCTCGGCGGTCGCATCGTCAAGGCGCTGCCCGATTCCTGGATGACCAATAACGACGACTATCTGGATACCTTCTACACACTGGAGCAGGATCAGGTCTATCACCAGTATCCGGGGGCTGCCGGTAATGCGGTTATCGATCTTGAGCCAAAAGAGATCGCCCCGACCAGACCTTGATAATCGGCCATAACGAAAAAGCCAATGAGCAACTCATTGGCTTTTTACTTTTATCGCGGTGACCACTGGTCAGCCCTTGGGACGAACCCCCAGAGTATGGCAGATGGCATAAGTCAGCTCGGAGCGGTTCAGGGTATAGAAATGGAAATCCTTCACCCCTTCCTGACTCAGCACGCGCACCTGATCAATGGCGATACTCGCCCCTACCAGATTGCGGGTCATCTGATCGTTATCCAGTCCCTCGAAACGCTGATGCATCCAGCGCGGGATCTTCACGTTGGTAAAACCGGCAAACTTGGCCAGGGTCTGGTAGTTGGAGACAGGCAGGATCCCCGGCACGATTTCGGCATCGATGCCGATGGCGGCGCAGCGATCCCGAAAGCGCAAGTAAGTTTCCACATCGAAGAAAAACTGGGTGATGGCGCGGTTGGCACCGGCATCAATCTTGCGCTTGAGGTTGAGCAGGTCGGATTGCGCACTCTTGGCCTCCGGGTGCCCTTCCGGATAGGCGGCAACCGAGATATCGAAGTCAGCCTCCGACTTGAGCAGGGCAACCAGGTCGGTGGCATACATATCCGGCTTCTCCAACCCCTGCGGCAAATCACCGCGCAGAGCCACGATATGACGAATACCGCTGTTCCAGTAGTCGCGGGCGATGGTGCGCAGCTCGTCGCGACTGGCATCGATACAAGTCAGGTGCGGCGCCGCAATCAGGCCGGTGCGCTCCTTGATATCCTTGATCACCTTGTGGGTACGATCACGAGTGCCGGAGTTGGCGCCATAGGTGACGGAAACGAACTTGGGTTCCAGCACTTTCAGTCGTTCGATGGACTGCCAGAGAGTATTCTCCATCCCTTCACTGTTGGGCGGAAAAAACTCGAAACTGACCGATATATCGCCATTCAAATCAGCCAAGCTCTGGTTGAGCGCTTCAACCTGACGTGCACTGTGAAATCCCATCTGCTCTTCTCCCTGTCCTGCAATCCATCTGCCTACGTCGAAACGGATGTTTGGACGTCCAAACGTCTTTATATTTATGAGTAAAACGATACAAAGTCAACAGAGATTTACCTCACGTCCGATCTGACGAACGTCATATTTACAAAATTAACGGTACGTAACCGAAAAGTGCCCATCCCAAAATCGCCCCAGTCGAGTTATGATGGGTGCAGATCGTCCTGGACGTTCTGAATCTGCGTGTGATTGTTTGGCCGGAGGTGTCTCCGGCCCATTTTCATCTATTTCTCACTCCTGCCGATAACAGAATGAATCTTTGCAGGAGCACCATCATGGATAGCCACCCCGGCTTTGCCACCGACTTACTGTTCGATCGCTATCAGGGCGAGGTCGTGCGCCACGATCAGTTCTGGGCAGTTCGCACGCCGGATGCTCCCGACTACTACTTCGGTAACTACCTGCTACTCCCCACCCCGCCCAGCGACCGTGACAAAGGCTGGCTGGAAACCGCGTTTGATCAGCTGATCGGCAAGGATCCCAGAGTGCGCCATCGCACCTTCCAATGGCCACTGGCAGCAGGGCAAAACAGCCGGATCGCCGGTTTTGTCGCAACAGGGTACCAATATATGGAGTGCGTGGTATTGGCGCTGGATAAGCAGAGCTGCCCACCCCCTCACGGCGACATGGGCAAAGTTCAAGCCCGCACCTTCACAACTGCGGATTGGCCTGAGTGGCTCGCTTTCGAACTCCATGAACGGGATGAGGGGCACTCGGAACAGCGCTATCTCCTCTATCTGCGATCCCGTCAGGCGCTCTATCAGGCCATGATTGCCGATGGGCTCGGGGACTGGTGGGGGATCTGGCAAGAGGGGCAACTGGTCGCCAGTTGTGGTCTCTTTTTTTCCGGCGCACTTGGGCGCTTCCAGTTGGTGCGCACTCACCAGGCGTGGCGCAACAAGGGTTTATGCCGCCAGTTGCTGAGTCAAGTGGCTCGCGCAGGATTGTCCCGCGCCAAACAGCTGATCATCGTGGCCGACGAGCACTACCATGCCCAGCGCATTTACCGCTCTCTGGGGTTTGCAACGGTTGCCCGCATCGGCAGCCTCTGCCGCTGGCCCCACGACGCACAATAAAGCGACGCTTACTTACCGCGAGCCATAAAAAACGGGAGACCGATGCCCCCCGTTTTTATTGATGCCGATGACCTATTGCTGCGGCGCTTCCAGCTCGTTGGAGAGCGCCTGTTCCACCTCATCAGATGGCGCTGGTAATGGCGCAGTGGCTGCTGCCGGTTCTGCGGGCGCCACCACGGCCGGCGTTTCACTGGTCGCGGGTGCAGTGGACACCTCAGTCGCCGGAGCAGGAGCAGGTGTGACGGCATCACACAGACAATCCGCGCTCTTGGCCTTGTTGCCCTGATGAGGGGCATACCACCCCTTCAAGCCACCTTCCAGTCGATCCGCGGCAGCCTTGGGCTCCATCTTGCCAAGCAGCACCGCCTGACTCACCTCGGCCAGTTCATCCCCCAACTTGGGCGTACCACGGGAGAGGATCTGGGTCGCCACCCGAATGGTCGAGTCACACTGATCGCGCCACTCCATCATCTCTTTGGCCGCCGGATTGGTGACATCGAAGAAGTGGTTGGAGAGGGAGAAGAATCCCGGCAGCGAGTTGGTATAGAGCTCGGCAAATTGCGGCGTCGTCAGCCACTGCAGGAAGGCCATGGCCCCCTCTTTGTTCTTGCTGGCAGGGTTCATCCCCATACCGATATCGGTGTGATCGGTAAAGAAGCAGCCATCCCCCTGTTTGGCCACCGGCGGACGCATGACACCAAAATCGACCTTGCCGGTGAAGGGCGCAATCTCCCAGGAGCCCGCTACATAGAAGGCAGCCTTACCCGAGGTGAACAACTCGTTGCTGGTCGCATAATCGCGGCTCTCGCCACCCTCACCAAGGTAGGAACGCCAACGGGCCAGCTCGTCGAACACCTTCACATATTGTGGGTTGTCAAACCGCTCCTGCCCGCCGATAAGCGCCAGACGACCGTCCTCTCCCTTCCAGTAGTTGGGGCCAATATTCTGGAAGCCCAACTCGGAGGCAACCCAGCTCTCTGAACCGCTCATGGCCAGCGGCACATAGCGGCCATCGGCCTTGATCTTGTCCAGCACGGCGAAGAACTGATCACGGGTTTGCGGCAATGTGAGCCCCAACTCACTGAAGATTTTTTTGTTATAGAAGAAGCCATGGATCACCGAGGCCATCGGCACACAGAAGGTCTGGGCACCGGAGTCAGTCTGCCAGGGTGACTGGGCAAAACTCGGGAAGTTCTCCATCCCCGCCATTTCGGTCAGTTCGGCCAGATGGCCCGCCTTGAACAGGGCGAGCGAGTCATCAAATGGACGACAGGTGATGAGATCCCCCGCCTTGCCCCCTTTCAGACTCTCCCACAAAGTGGGCATGTAGTTGACGTTCTGCACCGGATGAAAACTCACCTTGATGCCGGGATGCGCCGCTTCAAACGCCGGGATGATCTTCTGCTCCCACAATGCCTTGTCATCGACTCGCCAGCTTTCAATCACCAGCTCGCTGGCCATCAGCTGGCCACACAACAGGAGACTCAGGGCTCCAATCCACTTTTTAGACATAAGCCCTCCTAGACCTTGAAATGTGCGATCAATTGCTGCTGTTTGGCGACCAGATCGGCCAGCACTTCGCTGCTGCTGGCAGATTCGCGCGCCTCCCGCTCGGTTTCGTATGCCACATCGGCAATACCGGCAATATGACGAGCGAGCCCCTGACTGACAGAGATCTGTTCCTGAGCGGCATGGGCCACCTGATCGGCCATCGACTTGATGGCCCCCATCCGATCGGCAATGGATTGCAACGCGACATCCATCTCGCGAGTCTGCTCGACACAGCTTTGGGTCTGCTCCTGACTGCGCCCCATCACTTCAACCACATGTTTACTGGAACTCTGCAGGTTCTCAATCATCCCCTGGATCTCTTCGGTCGAGGTCTGGGTGCGATTGGCCAGCGCCCGCACCTCATCCGCCACCACCGCAAAGCCGCGACCGGCATCGCCAGCACGGGCCGCTTCGATGGCTGCGTTCAAGGCCAGCAGGTTGGTCTGCTCGGCAATACTGCGGATCACATCGAGAATGCTGCCGATGTTATTGCTGAACTCACCCAGCTTGTAGGTAATGCCGACCGCCTCTTCCATGGCACCAGCCAACTGCTCGGTGAGCCGGCGAGTGGTGGCCACTTTCTGGCGACCACTGCGCGCCTCTTCATCGGCCAGATCCACCTCCCGCTTGGAGCCATCGGTAGAGCGGGCCACCTCGGTGGCGCTCACTTCCAGCTCGGTTATGGCGGCGGCCACCTGATCGGTCTGGCTCTTCTGCTCCTGCACCCGGGACATGGCCCGCTCGCTGATCTCGGCGGCACGACTCGCTTCATCCACCAGATGGCGGGAACCCGCATTGATCTGGGAGAGCAGCTCGCCAGTTTTACCGGCCAGCGTATCGATGGAGCGGGAGAGGCTGCCAAATTCGCAACTGCTGCGATAGTTGATGCGGCGGGTCATGTCACCGGCCGCCATGTAATCGAGCTCCTTGTTGATCATCTGCAACGGGCGCTGAATGCTGCGCGCCGTGGTATAGCCGATCACCAGGGCGGCAACCGCCGAAATTGCGGCAACCACCAGGATCCAGAAGCTGGCACTGCTGACCGCCGCATCGGCGTTGATCCGGCTATCGCTGGCGATGGCACCGGCAGACTTGCCCATCTCATCGAGCAAATTGAGGCTGTTGACCAGACTGGCATCCAGTTGCTGATTTTGCGTGGCCAGCGACAACTCCAGTTGTTGGGCCTGACGCATGGTTGCCAGCAAGCCCTGAGCACCGAGCGCCAGCTCCTGCATCCGATCAAGGTTGGAGACAAAACGGGCTTTCACATCATCCGGCACCAGTACCCGATCGAGCCGCTTGCGGGCCATCTCGATGTCCTTGCTCAGTACCTTTTCCAGCTCGTTCAGGTCAGTTTTGGCATCAGCACGGCGGATATTCTTCAGATCGCGGGCGATACCAGAGGTAATGAGCTCCGCCTTGTTGCGCATGGAGCGCTTGCTGGCAGTCTGTTGCAGCAGCAAATCCGCTGCCCACTGGTAGGTATCCTCAAGACGGATAAATTCTATCTCCAGCTTGTGGCGCCGATCCAGCGCACTGACCCACTGTCTGTGCTGATCCAGCACCTGATCCGCCAAGCCATAAAATTGGGTGGTGGCACTCTCTACCTGCTGGAAGCTGGCACTGGCATCCGCAACACCGGTAAACCTTTCCATCTCCCGGCTTAACTGGGCAAAACGACTCTGCTGCTCCTTGAACTGATTGGCCAATTGCGGCAACTGGGCAGCGTCCTCGCTGGTGCGGTAAACCAGCACCCAGCGGTTACTGTCCTGCAACGCCCCCTTGAGACCTGCAACAGCCACTACCAGCGGGGTCGCCCGATCCGATACGGCAGAGAGACCGTCGTTTATGCCCTTGATTTTAAAAGCACTGATCGCACCAAGCAGGATCAGTAGCAGCAGCATCAACACGAATCCGGCGATGATCCGCTGCACGATAGATAAACCCATGGAGACATCCTCGCTCATTGGGGGGGAAGGTAAAGTGAACATAGTCACTATCGGCAAGGGCGGCGAATTACTGAAACAGAACAGCACTATTTTCTTGGTTACTAGGGTGTCAGATCACAATTTACGGAAATGGGAGTGCTACAAAAAAGCCCGGCACAAGCACCGGGCTGTTAAAGAGACGTACTTTACTATCTTCTGCAACCCGTTAAGGGGAGCAGCCAGAATCACAAATCAGAAGCGGTAGCCTGCCCCAACCATAAATACCATGGGATCGATCTTGGTCTTGATACCTGGACCACCATCTACGTGTACATCTGTATCGATATCCATAATCCAGGCTGAACCGTTTACAAACCAGCGGTCAGTGATGGCCATATCGATACCAACCTGTCCAACAACCCCCCAGGAATCATCCAGGCTCACGTCACTGTTGCTCAGTGGACCACGGCCTTTCTCGTCAAAGAAAGTGGTGTAGTTAACGCCGACCCCGACATACGGGCGTACTTTGCTCTGGGCATCACCAAAGTAATACTGAGCCATCAGAGTCGGTGGCAGATGTTTGACTTTGGCTACCTCGGTGCCACCCAGCTTCACGGAGTGAGAGAACGGCGTCGCCGCCAACAATTCAACCCCGAAGTTATCTGTAGCCATATAAGTCAATGTCAAGCCCAGCTGGGCATTGTCATTAATGTCAAAGTCGTTGCCACTGTCTTGCGGAGACACTACAGCCAAACCACCACGAACCAGAATATCACCGGCCTGATGGGCCATAGCGAAGGGAGAGGTCACTGCAGCAGCCACCATCAGAGGAAGTAATTTTTTCATCACATAATTCCTTTTTTGTTTTCATTTGATGCTGTAAGCCCGCAGACTATATGCTCATGTAAACGCAAGGTTATTGATTTGAAGCAAAAGTTACACAGAAATAGATCGATTGATGCTACACCTTTGCCGTACCCACAAGCCTCTTTAGTGAACCTGTGTTCAAGCCACCGCAACGCGATTATTGTAAATTGTGTTTGCCATATGGCCGCACAAAGGGGCATGCAAGCCACACCTTATGCAGTGACTTGCTGGTGATTAATTGTTGTTAAGTCAGATGAATAGGCGTAATTTTGCGCCATGAAAGTTATTGACAGGTAAAGGGCTGTTTATGAGAAATGAATCGAAATGGCAAAAGGTGGGGGCCTTTCTCGCTGCGGTTTGGGGAATAGGCTCCTTTCTCTTTATCCTGCTCGGTTTTATTGTCGCCCTGGCCTATCTGGTGTTGGTCAGACAGAGCTAATCCGAACTGACAGCGTGCTGCAATGCAAGGCTATCCCCTTCGACAAGTTGCTCCGGGGTCTGTTCCATTATCTCCCGAAAAGACAAAGCCCCCGAATAGCCACAGCATCGATTGCGCCCCTCCTGTTTTGCCTGATAGAGCGCCATATCGGCCAGCTTGAAACTGTGACTCCAGAATGTATCGGGGCACGCAGGGTGCAGGGGATACCGACAATATCCCGATGAAACCGTCAACCATAGCGGCCTCTCTTCCGAACCAAAACGGTGCTGAACAACACGCAACCTGAAATATTCGGCACGCTGTACCAACGATTGTTCATTATTCACCTGCAACAGTAGTAAAAACTCCTCCCCTCCCAGCCGGATAACGGGCTCGGTATCTCTCACCACCAGCTTGTGCAGCAGCTCCGCCAGCTGCTTCAACACCAAATCACCGATGTCATGGCCAAATTTGTCATTGATCCGTTTGAAATGATCGAGATCGAGCAACAGCAGCTGACAAGGGCGGGCCCAATTGGCCTGCAACCAGCTATCCAGATAGCGACGATTGAAGCAGCGAGTCAGGGGATCAGTGAATGCGGCCACCTCCATTCGGCTGGAACGCTCCAATAAATCATCATGTTGCCGAGTGACCTTGCTGGCCATCTCCCTGAATTTGCCGCTCAGGGTCGCCATCTCGACACTGCTATCGATATAGGGGATCAAATCCGCCTCGGGTCGATCCCCAAAGCGCTGCAGCGCCGACACCAGCTGCTGCAAGGGGGTAAGCACAATGCCGTTGAGCCGGTACATGGCGATCATGACACAGACAAAACTGATCAGCAGCATGCCGATAAAGATCCAGATAGCCCCTTCCAGTACGCTACCCAACACTTGTCGCTCTTCCTCAATCACCAACGTCAATGCGGGCTGGTTATCACTGTTAAGCAGACGTACCTCCCCCCTGAGCCGGGTCAGGCCAAGGTCGATCAGGCGGTAGGTCATTTGCGGTTTCAGCTGTTTGAAGGTGGCAGCGACATTCAGATTGGTGTCGGAGATAGCCAGTGGCAGCGCGGTACGCTCAGAGACCTGCTTGAGATACTCTTCATCAAGCCAGCGTACCACCAGCAAGAAGCCGTTGAAGGGGGCAGAGTCGTCACTGCCTCTGATCGGCTGCCACGAGTACATCAGCGGTCCCCATTGGGAGGCTCTGATGCCGTGCAAGTTGATACCTCCTTGCGCCACAGATTGGGCTCTCAACTGCTTTTTCAGATCATCAAGGAAATAGGGAAACTGATCAGGATTGATGCCGGGCGCATCAGGCAGCAGGGTGCGGGTCCAGATCTCGTAGCCATCGAGATCCATGAAACTCATCAGATTGAGGCGAAAGTCCCGCATCGGCATATCATTGAGCAGGTTGGAATCGATATATTCCCGGCTTCTGCCGATCATAAAACGATGGCTATCATCCCAAATTCCCCAATCCCGACTAAAAGCATCCAGTGCTGCCACATCGGACTGCACCGCTCTGCTCACTCGCAGCAAGTGATCCTTCATGCGCTGCTCTTCAATCCGAGTGGCAGCCGGGATCTGGGCCCACGCTAACAGGATCAATAACAGCAAAATAGCGCCCAGCCAGATAGGGAGCATGGAGTAAGCCAACTGATGATCAATCGTACGCGGAGCCTGAGCCATAATCTGATATATCCATTACCATGATGTCGTGATATCCAGCCAACCCGCCTCACACGAGCAGCCCCTTCATATCCCCGATATTCATAGTAAAAAGGGGCCAAAGGCCCCTCGATTATAACGATTTATCGCGTCAATAGCGGTCGTAAAAAGCGTGCGGTGTGAGACTCTTTATTGCTGCAAATCTCCTCCGGCGTCCCCGTCACCAGAATGCGGCCACCACCAGCCCCCCCTTCGGGCCCCAGATCGACGATCCAGTCGGCAGTTTTCACCACATCCAGGTTATGCTCGATGATGACGATGGTGTTGCCGCGATCCCGCAGCTGGTGCAACACCTTGAGCAGTTGCTGAATGTCGTGGAAGTGCAGCCCGGTGGTCGGCTCATCCAGAATATAGAGGGTCTGACCGGTATCCCGCTTGGAGAGCTCCCGCGCCAGCTTGACCCGCTGCGCCTCACCGCCCGAGAGAGTGGTGGCCGACTGGCCGAGCCGGATATAGGAGAGGCCCACATCCATCAGGGTTTGCAGCTTGCGTGCCACCGCTGGCACAGGGTCGAAGAACTCGCGGGCATCTTCCACCGTCATCTCGAGGATCTCGTGGATGTTCTTGCCCTTGTACTTCACCTCCAAAGTCTCGCGGTTGTAGCGCTTGCCCTTGCAGACGTCGCACGGCACGTAGACATCCGGCAGGAAGTGCATCTCCACCTTGATGACCCCATCCCCCTGGCACGCCTCGCAGCGCCCCCCCTTCACGTTGAAAGAGAAGCGGCCAGGCTGGTAGCCGCGCGAGCGCGCCTCCTGAGTGCCGGAGAGCAGCTCGCGGATCGGAGTGAACAGGCCGGTGTAGGTGGCCGGGTTGGAGCGCGGGGTGCGGCCGATGGGGCTCTGGTCAATATCCACCACCTTGTCCAGATGCTCCAGCCCCTCAACACTGCGATAGGGTGCCGGCGTGGACTCGGTCGCCTTGTTCAACTCGCGGTGAGCGATGCGGAACAGGGTGTCATTGATCAGGGTCGACTTGCCGGAGCCGGAGACGCCGGTGACGCAGGTCATCACCCCTAGCGGCAAATCCAGATTGACGTTGCGCAGGTTGTTACCGCTCGCCCCTTTGAGCTTCAGCCACTTGCCGGTAAGCGGAGTCCGTTCGGCCGGAATGGCAATCTGCTTGCGGCCAGAGAGGTAGTCACCGGTCAGTGAAGCTGGATTGTCGATGATCTGCTGGGGGGTGCCCTGCGCCACAATTTCGCCGCCATGCACGCCCGCCCCCGGGCCGATATCCAGCACATGGTCGGCGAGGCGAATGGCGTCCTCGTCATGCTCCACCACGATCACTGTGTTGCCCAGATCGCGCAGGTGAGTGAGGGTCTTGAGCAGCCGCTCGTTGTCGCGCTGGTGCAAGCCGATGGAAGGTTCATCCAGCACATACATCACCCCCACCAGACCGGCACCTATCTGGCTCGCGAGTCGAATGCGCTGGGCTTCACCACCGGAGAGGGTCTCGGCACTACGCGACAGGCTCAGGTAGTTGAGACCCACGTTTACCAGGAAGCCGAGCCGCTCGACGATCTCTTTTAAGATCTTCTCGGCGATCTGGGCGCGCTGGCCGGTGAGGTTCAACCCCTCGAAGAAGGCCAGCGCATCGCCGATTGACTGCTCGGCGATAGCGGGCAGGTTGCGGTTGTCGACGAAGACGTGGCGCGCTTCCTCCCGCAGCCGGCTGCCACCGCAACTGGCACAGGATTTGTTGGCGATGTATTTGGAGAGTTCTTCGCGCACCGAATTGGACTCGGTTTCCCGGTAGCGCCGCTCCATATTGTGCAGGATCCCTTCGAACGGGTGCTTGCGCACCACCACGTCGCCGCGGTCGTTCATGTAGCGGAACTCGATCTCGGTGCGGCCGGAGCCGCGCAGGATCACATCCTGGGTCTTGACCGGCAGATCCTCCCACGGCGTTTCCAGATCGAACTTGTAGTGCTCACAGAGGGATTTCAGCATCTGGAAGTAGTAGAAGCTGCGCTTGTCCCAGCCACGGATAGCGCCGTTGGCCAGACTGATGGCCGGATCGCCGATCACCTTGGCCGGGTCGAAATATTGCTGCACGCCCAGACCATCACAAGTAGGGCAGGCACCGGCCGGGTTGTTGAAGGAGAAGATACGCGGCTCCAGCTCCGACATGGAGTAGCCGCACTCCGGGCAGGCGAAGTTGGCGGAGAAGGTCAGGGTCTCCCCTGCCTCCCCGTCCATCGGCGCATCCATCGACACGACCAGCACGATGCCGCCGGAGAGGGTCAGCGCCGTCTCGAACGATTCGGCCAAACGCAGGGCGAGGTCTTGGCGCACCTTGAAGCGATCCACCACCACCTCGATGGTGTGCTTCTTGTGCAGCTCCAGCGCGGGCGGATCGGAGAGATCGCACACCTCGCCGTCGATGCGGGCACGGATATAACCCTGGGCCGCCAAATTCTCCAGCAGCTTGGTGTGCTCCCCCTTGCGATCGCGCACCACCGGGGCCAGCAGCATCAGCTTGCTCCCCTCCGGTTGGGCCAGCACCTGATCCACCATCTGGCTGATGGTCTGGGCGGCGAGCGGAATGGCGTGGGTCGGGCAGCGCGGCTCACCGACCCGAGCAAACAGCAGACGCAGGTAGTCGTAGATCTCGGTGATAGTGCCGACGGTCGAGCGCGGGTTGTGGGAGGTGGACTTCTGCTCGATGGAGATGGCCGGCGAGAGCCCCTCGATATGGTCGACGTCCGGCTTCTCCATCAGGGAGAGGAACTGGCGGGCATAGGCGGAGAGCGACTCCACATAGCGGCGCTGCCCCTCGGCATAGAGGGTATCGAACGCCAGAGAGGATTTGCCCGAACCGGAGAGGCCGGTCACCACGATCAGCTTGTCGCGGGGCAGGGTCAGATTGATGTTCTTGAGGTTGTGGGTGCGGGCACCCCGGACCACGATCTTTTCCATCTTGTTGCACGCTCGATACAGAAACCTGAGCGAGTCAGTATGGCATAGCCACTACTGGATGAATAGACAGTCATAGGATGAAATGCGCATCACCCGGCGCACGCCATCTGCTCTTTTTTCTCTAGCAGCAGCCGCTCGTTTTGCCATATCTGGGCGGTGACCTCGACCCGATAGGGGCAACGCAGACCTAACCCGATCATGCCTGCCTCAGTGACCTCTCCGGCACGTAGCGACAGATTACGGCTCTGTTGCTGCTTGCTGCTCCCGGCCGCCCCTTCGCTGCGCACCAGCAACCTGAAGCTCACCGTCACATCGTGCTCGCTGAGCAGGGTCGGCGCAAGTGAAAGCCCTTGCTCGTTCTGCACCATATTGAGGGATAGTGTCATGCTCATTGTATTATTCTCGCCGGCAGTCACCGGTGGCACCCACACCAGCCCCCCGACATACAATAAAAAAAGGGCCCGCAGGCCCTTGGTTGACATCATGGTTACTGACCCTGATTCACCAGGATCTGGTTACCTGTTCCGTTCGAGGAGGCAACCGCGAAGTTACCGCTGTCGCTCTGGGTCACAGTGACCATGTTATCGGTGCCATAGCCATATGCATATGCTACATTCGATGATCCGGTTTGGGTCACAGTCACGTCGTTACCTTGGCCATAGGCGACCGTAACGGCAAAGTGATCATCGCCGGCCTGGCTGACCGTGGCGATATTTTCGCCACCTGCTGCAACTGCCGAACCCAGATTGCCATTACCGACCTGACTAACCGTGGCGGTGTCGTCGCTACCACCATAGGTATAGCCATAATAGGTATAGCCATATGCAACGTTGTCCTCTCCCGCTTGGGTCAGCGTCACCAAGGAGTCACTACCAAACTGAACAGCGTAGGCATCGTTGTCATCGCCGGTCTGGGTCACCCCGGTGGTGTTGCCGCTCCCCAATTGAGTAGTGTTTGCGTAGTTGCTGTTACCGGTTTGGCTCACCGTTGCTATCTCCCCGGTTCCCGACTGATAACCAACAGCCTGGTTACCCTGATTGTCGGCCGAACCTTGCTGGGTCAGGGTATATCTCCCGTTCCCTCCCTCCTGCGTGACCTGCGCTACGTTATTTTGGTCGAACTGACTGACGGTCGCCGTATTGAATTCACCGCGCTGCACCACTGTGGCGGTGGTGCCCTCGTCGGGTGCGTAATCATCATTTTCGGTATGCTGATTAACGGTGGCGGTTTGACCTGTCCCCTCCTGGGTGACCGTGGCCAGCGCACCATCCGAAGCATCTTGGTTGACCGTGGCGGTATGCCCACCATCCCCCTGCTGGGTGACGGTTGCCTCGGCAAAGTCTGACCAATAGTTGTCAATGGTGGCCGTGTTATCATTTGAAAGCTGGTTAATCACCGAGCTGGCTTGATCGGCATTGTTCTGGTCGATGGTTGCCATATTGTCATTGTCGCTGGCATTGCTGCCGGCGGCGCCTTGGTTAATCGTAGCGATAGCGCTGCCATTGTTGATCTGCTGGGTGACACTTGCCTTGTTGTCACTTCCGTGGGTGTCAATGGTGGCTGTGGAGAGATTGGTATTTCCCGATTGCAGCACTACGCCGCTGTTGTGACTGCCGACCTGACTGGTATTGGCATTCGAAGTGCCGGTGTTTTCCTGGGTGGTCAACGCCTTGTTCTCGTTACCCGCTTGGTAGATATCGGCTCGGTTATCCACACTCGACACCACCTGCTTAACGGTTGCCTCGTTGGTATCGCCGTACTGCGTTACAAAAGCGTCGTTGCCAGTAGATGCTGCCCAAGCGGTGCTGGTTGCCAGAAGAACTGCCGAGGCAATAATGGTACGTTTAAACATGATTTCCCTCTCGTGCTAATGGTTGAGCCTAGGCTCAGTTGGTTTGAACGACATTGACTTGCTGATTGGCTCCCATCTGGATGACGGTGGCCGTTAATCCGCTTCCGTTCTGCTCGATACTGGCCTGATTGCCATCACCCAGCTGGATTGCCCTGGCTTGGTTGTCTGCCCCTTGCTGACTGATCCAGGCTTCATTGCCGCTGCCCTGTTGCAGCAGCCAAATCCGGTTATTAATGCCCGCCTGATAGAGCTCGGCGCTATTGCCCTCGCCCCGTTGCACGCTATTGACCCAGTTCTCATCCCCCACCTGGGAGAGCGCCAACTCATTGGCCCAACCCTGTTGCAACACACGAGCCTGGTTGAGCTCACCTTGCTGGGTGAGCTGCAGTTGGTTCTCGGTGCCGATTTGCCATAACAACGCCTGATTTCCATCACCTTCCCCAACGGACTCCAGTGCGCTCCTCGTCGCCAGCTCATCGAATGAGGCAAGCTCTGCGGCAAACAGTGGGGCACCCGAAAGCAGCAGAAGAGTGAGTGCACTACCCAGGAATTTCATCGCGTCATCACCTTGTTTGAAGACGCTCACAGTATCTGCTGCCAGTGCAAGCCGAACTATCAGGCATTGTGCTGATCCGCTGCTGAAAAATACCGTGCAGACATTGAGCTGAAAGTCTTAAGTCGTATGCGATGGAAACCAAATAAAAATGCCCTCCACCAAGGAGGGCATTGCGAGAGCAGGAAGACTCAAAGCAGCGGGGCGTTATCTTGCAGGTACTCCTGCAGGATCGGATTGTCGATATCGCGCTGGTCGGCCAGTTGCCACAGATTGTCCCGCACCCCGTTGGCAATCAGCCGGATCACCCCGGACTCGATAGCCGACATGACACACATTTGTACCGGCTCATTGGTGCTGAAACCGGCCTCGGCCTCCAGCAGGCGTTTGTACTCGACGAAGCGGAATACCCCGGCCTGCACCTGTTGCGACAATACGGTCTTGGAGGTGGTCACACTGTTCAGGATCCGGCCTGAACGGATATCGACGGCACGCAGATTGACCGTCACCTGATCGACCCGATACTCCCCGCTGGCGCCGATGCCAAAATACTTGGCCCCCGCCCCGCCGGTTCGCACATTGCTGTCATAGGCGACGATCCCCCCCTCGATCAGGATGTTGGCGGCGACCAGCGAGGGCAGTTGATTGGCATTGTTGCCGGGAACATTGGGCTTGTTCTGGGCCGCCCGCACAATCTTGCGTTCGGTCAACAGGTTCTGCAGCCCCTCCCGCTCCAGCGGTACAAACCATTGGGAATCCCACAAGGCCGTGCTCAACATGGCTACTCCACCCTGGGTGACGGCCGTGGAGAAGTTGGACGCCGGTGCTGGCAGGTACTGACCGGTCTGATCGCGAAAGTCATAGACGGCCGCGATAATTTTCCCCTTTGGCCTGGGTAGACTGATCAGCTCTTTGTAGGAGATGGAGCGCGGCATCAGGGTCGCCTTCTCATCGGCAACGGGAGAACCGATATGGGTCGCACAACCAGCCAGCGCAAGCAGAACCACTATCAATAACAGTTGTCGTTTCATCGCGCCCTCAATCGGCTATCAGGCCATTCACTTCGATCATGGTGGTCTGGTTGGTCACCCTGTCGGTGATCGAGACCACCAGGGTGCCATCTTCATCCACCACATTGATGGCAAAGTCATCAGTCACCAGACTGCCGCTCTGGCTGCCATCCTGGCCGATATCGGCCAGCAGTTGGCTGATCAGCCGGGATTGCAGACTGGAGGTAAGGCGATCCAGTGCCGAAGTACCGCTGCTACCGCTGCCACTGGCGGGATCCTTGTAATCATTCTGCGCATTGGCGGTACCAAGCAGATGACTACTGTTGAGAGGGTTACCCCCAAAGCTGGGGTTGACGGGGCGATAGACAAGCTCCGACGCATGGAGCGCTGGCGCTATCAGGGCTGCAACTAGCCATAACCGGGCACGCATGATAAATATCCTTATAGTTCATCATGTTCCAAATCGAAGGTATCCATGAACAGGGTCGCGATCTTCTGCTGTTCGAGGGTCTGCCTGACCTTTGACCAAGCCAGTTTGGCGCTCTGCTCCTGCTGATTGCGGCCAGGAGAGAGGGCGGTTTTAAAAATCACCTTCCGGTTGTGGGTGATCCAGATCAGGCTGCCCCACCGGGCAGTCGGGCGCTCATGAATCGTCAGATTTTCTCTGGCATCTGGGTCTTCATCACTGCGTAACCGGGTAAATTCGTTATAAAAACCCTGACCGAAACGGGTAAAGGTGCGATCCAGTACCAGACCATCCACATCCAGCCGATCACTCTCCTGTTCCGGCTGCACCGACTCCAGCGGCATACTGACCTCGGCGGCGATCACGGGAATACAACCCCACAGCAGCGCAAGACAGCACGCCAGAGAGAGTGCTTTCATCAGTGGGAATCCGATACGTCGAGATACTCTTTGGCCCAGCTCACCGCCTGGATCCGGTTCTTCACGTTTAGCTTTTTAAAAACGTTATAGAGGTGGGATTTGACGGTGTGCTCGCTGACAAACAGGCTATCGGCGATTTCGACATTGGAGGCGCCCGTCATCAGATAACGGATGATCTCCTGCTCTCTGGTCGTCAGCAGGGTGTCGTTGCGCAACAGGTAGCTGTTGCCATGGCGATAGTATTCGACCAGCTCGCACAGCAGATGGCGCGGCATCCAGAACTCGCCCAGCAGAATTTTCTGCAACCCTGTGACCAACCGCTCCAGCGGATCCTGACGGAAAAACAGACCGCAGATTTGCGGCCACATCAACAGCAAGTCACGGTCTGTCGTTGTGGGGGCATTGAGCAAGGCTGTGCTGGATAGCGGGAAACGAGCACATATTTCTCGATTCCAGCCCGGCTGCGAAGCAGACTTGATGTAGTCAAGGTCGATAAGAAATAGGGTTCCGTCACTGATGCGATCAAGTTGCCAGAGTTCGTGGGCAAGCTGAATGGGGCAATCCATATGAGTCGCCAGGTAAGCCGAGAATGTACAAGCCTGCACATTATTTTCACTCACCAATGCAATGGGGGATGCGTCTTTCATCGGAGGCTCTTCCTTGAAAATATAAACCACCATGTCGGGCTGGATGAGTCTATCAAGGAGGTATTGAAGCACAATATTAAAAAAGTATGAGAATGGCTTTCAACGTAAGCGTAACATTATGTTTTTTATGAAAATAGATGACCATAAACCAGCCCAAAAACAACCATATTAACAGGGTGTGATGACAGGATTGTGATAGATCGCAGATTAGTAAAAAACGCCATTTATTAACAATCAAAACAATAAAGAGTGCCGCATCACACTATCGGGTAAATCAAGAGAGCTGCCAATCCGCTTCGCAACTGTTACTATGACAGTCACATGCGTCTGCGGGACATTGCGCCCAGCACACAGCAACTCATCAGGTATCCAGTCGTGTTGGACCAGGTTTCGACCTGGCCGGTAAATAAGGTGGAAGAGAGATTATGGCCAGTCGAGGCATCAATAAAGTTATTCTGATCGGTAACCTCGGGAAAGACCCGGAAGTACGCTACATGCCGAGTGGCAATGCTGTGGCCAACATTACTCTGGCTACCTCCGAAACCTGGCGCGACAAGCAGACCGGTGAGCAGAAAGAGCGTACCGAGTGGCATAACGTGTCTTTGATTGGCAAGCTGGCAGAGATTGCTGGTGAGTACCTGAAGAAAGGCTCCCAGGTCTATGTGGAAGGCAAACTGCAGACCCGTAAATGGCAGGATCAAAGTGGTCAAGATCGTTATACCACTGAGGTGCTGGTCGACAGCTTCACTGGCGTGATGCAGATGCTGGGTGGCCGTACGCAAGGCGGTCAGGGCATGGGCCAGAACATGGGAGGCCAATCCCAGGGCAACTGGGGTCAGCCGCAGCAGAGCATGCCTGCCCAGCAGCCGATGAATCAGCAGCGCCCGGCGCCGGCTCCGCAGCAGAACATGCAGCCGCAAGGCGGTTATAGCCGTCCTGCCCAGCAGCCGCAATCTGCGCCGCCGGTATATAACGAGCCGCCGATGGATTTCGACGACGATATCCCGTTCTAAGAACAGAATATTGAAAAGGCCCTGATAACTCAGGGTCTTTTTTTATGCACTCAGGCTGAACCACTCAGCCCGAAAGGGATATAACACTTTATGGCTGCCTCCCCTACAGTGATGGATATTCTCGACAGGAGCGCTTTGTGAAAAGTGCAATGAAACGACTCACCCCTTTATTGCTCCTGCTGACCAGCATGCTCTCCGGCCAGTTGCAGGCAAAGCCGCTCAAGGTAGGGGTCAGCTTTGCCATCCCTCCTTATGTCATCGAAAGTAATCAGCGCGGCATCGAGCTGGATCTGCTAAAAGAGGCGTTCGCTGGCAGCGGCTATGAGCCCAGCTTTGAATTTCTGCCGCTGGAGCGTACCTTCCGCCTGTTCGAGTCAGGAAAGCTGGATGCCATCATCAACGTCAGACCCGGTATGGTTGATCCCCATTTTCTGACCCAGCCCGTTATCACCTTCCATAACCGGATCTTCACCCTGCACACCACCCCCATCAGTACTCTGGACGATCTGCATTCAAAACGGGTCACCGCCTTTCAACGGGCAAGGATCATTCTGGGGGGCGCGTTCGCCACCATGGCCAACCAGAATCCCCACTATGAGGAGGTAGCCAAGCAGCAGGTGCAGGTGCACCAACTGATGCGCGGCAGGGTGGATGCCGTAGTACTGGAGGAGCGGGTGTTCTACTACTACCTCGACCAGCTGATTGCCACCGCCCAGGCTGGCGAGCACTACGAGCGCAATCAGGTCAGGCAAGCAGACCTCTTCCCGCCCACCGTCTATCACTTTGCCTTCCGAACGGTCGACGCTCGCAATCTGTTTGATGAGCGCCTTGAGGCGATGCGCAAGGATGGTCGCTATCACCAGATTTTCGCGGCTTACGGCGCCACGCCGTGAGCCACAAACATAAAAGCCAGCCGGTAAGGGCTGGCTTTGAACTGGCTCCGAAGGAACAGCAGTAGGGGAGCGTTACTTCATTGCGCTGCCGTTTTTCAGTTCTGCTTTCTGACGTTTGGCTTCGCGTTTCTCTTTCAGTGACATCTGCGGTTTTTTCTTGGCATCTTTGCCGTTGTGATGTTCTTTGTTACTCATCATCAAACTCCAAAAATGTTACCCAGACAGTTGGTTCCTCATGGGAGCCAGCATGCCATCCGAATCATCAACTTCAGTACGCTTGGTGGGATGGTGCAAGACCATCACCAGACCCAGCATACCCTCCAGCGGCATCCGGATCCAGCCTCATTCTCGTCCAAAAAAGCCGCGCGCAGCCCCTTGAGCGGGGAGGCCAAATGACTTCGATAGGAAAGACCAAAAAAGAGTAATTCGCATTATTAAATGTTGTCACACTTATATTAAGCCATCGTTGCCTAGATATTTTCACGGATAAATATAAATCCCTCTCATTATTCATTGCCGTTCAAGAGGCACCATTTTAATAAGCATTCGCAATATCATCGGAAACATCAGGTTACAACACCGAATAGGTTATTTCCGGTCAGCCGGATATAATGCACGCCGCACCGAAACATCCGTTTTTATTCAGGAAGCAGTGACATGAACAGAAAAACCAGAGCCGCCATGGTGTCGGTCTGCTCCAATATCAGTCTGATCATCATGAAAGTGGTGGCCGGTTTCGCCAGCGGCTCGGTCAGTATCATCTCGGAGGCGATCCACTCCGCCATGGATCTGGTGGCGGCCCTGATCGCCCTGTTCGCGGTGAAAAAGTCCGACCTCCCGCCCGATGAGCGCCACCCCTATGGTCACGACAAGATTGAAAATGTCTCCGGCGTCATCGAAGCACTGCTTAATTCTGTTGGCCGCGGGCTGGATCATCTTCGAAGCCGTCGACAAGCTGATCACCCCCAGCCCCATTGAGAGCATTGGCTGGGGCGTGCTGGTGATGGTGATGGTGATCTCGGCGCTGGTCAACAACGGAGTCTCGCCTACCTCTACAAGGTGGCCCGAGAGGAGGAGTCGGTCGCGCTGGCTGCCGATGCGCTCCATCTCAAGGCGGACGTGCTCACCTCCGCCGGGGTCGCCGTCGGTCTTGGCGGGATCTGGCTGGCCGGTCTGTTCGGCCACTCCCTCGCCATCCTCGACCCGCTGGTCGCCATTGCGCTCGCTATCTTTATTGTCAAAGAAGCGATAAGCATGCTCAACGAGGCCTTCCAGCCGCTGATCGATCAGAGCATGAGCCCGGAAGAGCTGGCGATGACCAGCCGCATCATCACCGAATGCTGCCCTGCCGCCAGCGGTTTTCACGACCTGCGCAGCCGTCGTGCCGGTCGTCGTCGCCATATCGACTTCCACCTCACCCTGCCCCCGGAGATGAGCATCGGCGAAGCCCACGATATCTGTGATCGCATCGAACACGCCATTATGCAACAGTTGCCCCACGCCATCGTGCTGATCCACGTCGAGCCGGAGGAGCAAGAGATACCCTCGCCGCTCGCCATAAATTGAAATGTGGCAAACAGGCGGGAAAGTGGCAGCGAAATAACGGAAAGTTGGCACAAACCCGCATTTTTACTGCCGGAAAGCCGATTGCATAAGAAGTGATCGGCACAACTGTGTTAGGGTGTCTAACCACCCTGCCGCAGGAGCGCGCCGTGAAAAAGCTGGAAATGAAAGATCTGACCGAGGCCGAAAAGGCCGAGATAGCCTTGTTGTTGCAAAAGGCGCAAGCCAATGCAGACCACCAGCTGACCAACGGAGAGCGGAACAAGATCCGCGAAGAGGGTCGCCTGAAAATTGTGGCCGACCGCGCCGAAGCAGCCAAGGCTGCCTCCAAGCTGGCCCGCGAGAAAGCAAAAGAGCGCGCCAAGAATCAGGTGCTGCCGGAGACCTTCAGCTGGATCGACTCGGTCAGCAACAAGTTCCGCAGCAAGCGCTGATCTCCTGCTTCTAAAACGCCCGCTCGCACCAGGTGCCTGCGGGCGTTTGCATGTCTGGGCGATGCACAATGATCCCGATTTGGCACAGCCATTGATTTGCCTCTAAGGCGCCAGTCGCAGCAACAGAGGTGATTCACATTGTGCGTTAGAAAGAACGCAAACTGACAATCCCCGTCTATCGCCCCCTTTTCATTTTTTCTCATATTTTTGCCAGAACTGGCTACATAGTCAGGACAAAAAAGCTGAATCCGGCTTACCACAGGGTGATATGAGTCCTTGGTGATTTTTTCTATGCCGTTGAAATGCATCATGTTTACCATAAAAAATGATATTTTTGGCTGTTACAAAACATTAATATCGAGATAAAGTTTGCTTTAAAAATGAGAGCGTGTTTTAATCTTTCTCGATGGTTCGGCAGTTCAGACCTGATTATGTTAGGCAGTCATTTTAGTAAAGCAGTGATTAGCATAAGCGTTATCCTCGGATAATTCTTATCAAATAATTCTCCTTCTTTAGTGCTCCCCATACGTATTGCTGACGAAAAATCAAAAATTGCCATTTAGATGGCATTCAACACTATTTAAGGAAATTATTATGTCTAACAAAATGACTGGTACCGTTAAGTTCTTCAACGCTGAGAAAGGTTTTGGTTTCATCTCCCCGGCTGACGGCAGCAAAGACGTGTTCGTACACTTCTCCGCTATCCAGTCCACCAGCTTCAAAACCCTGGACGAAGGTCAGCGCGTTGAGTTCACCATCGAGCAAGGCCAGAAAGGCCCGGCTGCTGCCAACGTAGTTGGTCTGTAATTCAAGCCTGAGTATGTCGCCGATGGCTCATGCCAACAGCTGACAGCTCTGCAAGAATTAAAAAAACCCGCCTCGGCGGGTTTTTTGTTGTTTATCGTTTTTCCTCATCCCCCTCTCCCCAGACCGTTTGATCCCTTTCTTACATCGCCTCCCCCGTTGAGCCAAAAAAAAGCTTCAAACGGATTCAAAATGTAAAATATTGACGAAAAGATCAGGTTATTCGCTGTAATTGCCACGAATTCTTGCTATTTTGCGCGCCATAAAAGCAAACGATTTCCTTCACACTTTCAGGATGAGTTATGGCAAAGCAAGATATGGCCGCCAACAGTGCAACAGGCGGCTTTTTGGACTCTTATTTTTCCATTTCTGCGCGCGGCAGTAGCGTACGCCAGGAGTTGTTGGCCGGTTTGACCACCTTCCTGGCCATGGTCTACAGCATCATAGTGGTGCCCAACATGCTGGGTGCTGCCGGGTTTGAGCAGGGTCCGGTCTTCGTGGCCACCTGTTTGATCGCCGCCTTCGGCTCCCTGCTGATGGGCCTGTGGGCCAAGCTGCCGATGGCCATCGGTTGTGCCATCTCCCTCACCGCCTTTACCGCCTTCAGTCTGGTACTGGGTCAGGGACTGAGCATTCCGGTCGCGCTGGGCGCCATTTTCCTGATGGGTGTGCTGTTTACCCTGATCAGCGTCACCGGTGTACGCCAGTGGATCCTGGATAACCTCCCCTCCGGCATCGCCCACGGCACCGGCATCGGTATCGGCCTGTTCCTGCTGCTGATCGCCACCAATGGCGTCGGCATGGTGATCAAGAACGAAGGGGCCGGTCTGCCGGTTCAGCTGGGTGAAGTGACCTCTTTCCCGGTCATCATGACGGTGCTGGGTCTGGCTGCCATCTTCGGTCTGGAGCGTCGCAAGGTGCCGGGCGGCATCCTGATGGTGATCATCGCCATCTCCATCCTCGGCCTTATCTTCGATCCGAACGTGACCTGGCAGGGCTTCTTCGCGATGCCGAGCCTGACCGGTGAAAAAGGCTCGCTGGTAGGCAGTATGGATCTGCTGGGCGCCCTCAATCCGGTGGTGATCCCCACCGTACTGGCCCTGGTGATGACCGCCGTATTTGACGCTACCGGCACCATCCGCGCCGTAGCCGGTCAGGCGGGCCTCATCAACGAACGTGGCCACATCATCAGCGGCGGCAAGGCCCTGACTGCCGACTCCGTCAGCAGCATGGTGGCTGGCGTGGTGGGTGGTGCTCCGGCGGCCGTCTACATCGAATCTGCCGCAGGCACCGCCGCCGGTGGCAAGACCGGTCTGACCGCTGCGCTGGTCGGTGTGCTGTTCCTGCTGATGATCTTCCTCTCACCGCTGAGCTATCTGGTACCGGCTTACGCCACCGCACCGGCCCTGATGTACGTCGGCCTGCTGATGCTGGGCAACGTCACCAAGCTGGACTTCAGCGATTCGGTCGATGCCCTCTCCGGCATGCTGTGCGCCGTCTTTATCGTGCTGACCTGCAACATTGTGACCGGCATCATGCTGGGCTTCGTGGCGCTGGTGGTCGGTCGCCTGTTTGCCGCCGAGTGGAAAAAGCTGAACATCGGCACCGTCATCATCGCCGTGGCGCTGGTGGTCTTCTATGCCGGTGGCTGGGCCATCTAACCCGTCCGCATATTCCGGTTATACCGAAGGGCCCTACGGGGCCCTTTTTCATGGCTGTGAGTCAGCTAACAGTTTCCCGCCTGTTTGCCCTGCTCCGTTTCAGATTGAAACACCTATACCCCTTCTGCTGTTTCAAATCCGAACCAAACAGGCCGTCATTTTTATCCTTTTTTCTGTCGTTAGACTGGCTCCATCAACCATTTGCCCACCCGTGCGGTGGCAAGCCAAGGAGTGAGCCATGAAGAAATTGATCAATGCCGTCGATGCCGTGGTCCGTGAACAACTGATGGGGATGGCAGCCGCCCACCCCGAGCTCAAGGTACGCATCGAACCCCACTACATCACCCGCGCCGACTCCCCCGTGATCGGCAAGGTGGCGCTGGTCTCCGGCGGTGGCAGCGGCCACGAGCCGATGCACGGCGGTCTGGTGGGCAAGGGGATGCTGGATGGCGCCTGCCCCGGCGAGATTTTTACCTCCCCCACCCCGGATCAGATGTACGAGTGCGGTCAGGCTGTTGATGGCGGCGCGGGCGTGCTGTTTCTGGTGAAGAACTACACCGGCGACGTGCTCAACTTCGAGACCGCGGTCGAGCTGCTGCACGGTGACGGGGTCAAGGTCGGCTTCTCGCTGATCGATGACGACGTGGCGGTCAAAGACAGCCTCTATACAGCCGGTCGCCGTGGCGTTGCCACGACCGTGCTGTGCGAAAAACTGGTGGGGGCCGCTGCCGAAGCGGGCTACGATCTGGCGCGCTGCGAGGCGCTGGCCCGTCGCATCAACAACCAGAGCCGCACCATCGGCGTGGCCATGCATGCCTGCACCGTGCCAGCCGCTGGCAAGCCCTCCTTTACCCTGGCGGACAACGAGATGGAGTTCGGCGTGGGCATTCATGGCGAACCCGGCATCGCACGCCGCCCCTTCACCGACCTCAATACGCTGGTTGATGAGATGTTCAAGGAGCTTGCTGACAACACCCCCTATGGTCGCACCCTTCGCCACTGGGACAGAGCCTCCGGCAGCTGGCAGGAGGAGCACACCTTTATCGAGCCGCTAAATGCGGGCGATCGGGTCATCGCACTGGTCAACAGTCTGGGCGGCACCCCCATCTCCGAGCTCTATGGCGTCTATGGCCGCCTCGCCACCCTGTGCGAAGAGGCGGGCATCCATCTGGTACGCAACCTGATAGGCCCCTACTGCACCTCCCTCGACATGACCGGCATCTCCATCACCCTGCTCAAGGTGGATGACGAGCTGATGACCCTGTGGGATGCCCCCGTCCACACCCCCGCCCTGCGTCGCGGCTGCTAAGGAGAACCCATGTTAAGCAAGCATCAGATCGTCAACTGGCTGCTCGACTGCGAGCATATCTTCACCGAGCAGCGTGACTACCTCACCGCGCTCGATACCGACATCGGCGATGGCGACCACGGCCTCAACATGCAGCGCGGTTTTGCCAAGGTGACCGAGAAACTGCCCCCAGTGGCAGACAAGGATATCGGTCAGGTGCTGAAAACCACCGGCATGACCTTGCTCTCCTCGGTCGGCGGCGCCAGCGGTCCGCTCTACGGCACCTTCTTTATCCGGGCGGCGGCCAGTACTGATGCCTGCCAGAGCCTGAGCCTCAGCCAGCTGTGCAAAATGCTGAGCGACGGGGTCGAGGGAATCGTCTCCCGCGGCCGGTACCGAGGCGACCATCCAGATGCAGGCCCGCAAGGGGCGCGCCAGCTATCTTGGCGAGCGCAGCATCGGCCATCAGGATGCCGGGGCCACCTCGACCCTGCTGCTGCTGACCGCTCTGCGTGACAGAGCGAGGTTGTGACATGATCGGAATCGTCGTTGTCTCTCACAGCGCCATGCTGGCGGCCGGTTTGAAAGCGCTGGCCGACCAGCTCGGCAGCCCGGCCAGATTGCTGCTGGCGGCCGGGGTCGATGACCCCGACCACCCCATCGGCACCGACGCCATCGCGGTGATGAGTGCGATAGAAGAAGCGGACGACGGCAGCGGTGTGCTGGTGCTGATGGACTTGGGCAGCGCTCTGCTGAGCGCCGAGACCGCCCTCGAACTGCTGCCCCCGGAGCTGAGCGCGAGGGTGCGGCTCTGCCCGGCCCCGCTGGTCGAAGGTACTCTGGCCGCCGTGGTGGCGGCCGGTTCCGGCCTGTCGCTGGATCAAGTGGCCGCCGAGGCGCTCGGCGCGCTGGGCCCGAAACAGGCGATGCTGCCTGCCAGCGCGGCGCAGGCCGCCACCGAGACAGCCCCCGTTGCCGACGACGGCTGGCTGCGCTGCGAGGTGGTGGTGGATAACCCCCACGGCCTGCATGTGCGCCCCGCCGCCCGCCTGGTAGCCACCCTCAAGCCCTTTGCCGCTGAACTCAAGTTGCAAAAGGGGGATAAAGAGGCCAATCCCCGCAGCCTGACCCGGCTCACCATGCTCAACGTGCGTCAGGGCGACATGCTCACCCTGCTGGCGCGCGGCGAGGATGCCAACGCCGCCTTAGCCTGCTTCCAGCAGCTGGCCCTTGAGCGGTTCGGCGACTGATCGTCGCCGCTGACCTTGTCATATAAAACGGCCCCGCAACTGCGGGGCCGTTTTATTTGCTGTGGGCCGGTTGGCAACACCTCGGGTCGCCGTCAGCCGTGGTAGTCGGCGGGATCGATCTCGAGCAGTTTAAGCCGCCGCCACAGGGTGGTGCGACTGATGCCAAGATGTTGGGCCATCTGGCTCACCTGCCCTTTGCAGACGTGGGCGCAGCGCAAGATGGCCTGGCGCTCCAGCTCCGCCAAGGTGAGCAGCGGTTGCCCCACCACCTCGTTAGCCACCTGCTGATAGCCGTGACGAATGGCGGCAGGCAGCGCCTCTGGCGGGATCGGCCCCTGATCGGCATGAAGCAACGCATGCTCCACCGCGCTGCGCAGCTCCCCGAGATTGCCGGGCCAGGGGTAGGTGAGCAGGCAGTCGAGGGCCGCCGGGCTGAACTGGCGCACCGGCTCGCGCCCCTGCGCAGCCAACTGCTGGCTGATAAGGCCGGGCAGATCGGCGCTGCGCTCCCGCAGCCCCGGCAGCCACAGCTCGCACGCCTGCAGGGCATAGAGCAACTGGCGGCCGAAGTGCCCCTCCTGCACCTTCTGCTCCAGCGGGGCGCTGCTGGTGGCGATGATCCGCACCTTGAGCGGCAGGATACGGGCCGAGTCGAAGCGCTGAAGGCGACCGGTCTTGAGCAGTTGCAGCAGCGCCGCCTGCATGGGGGCAGAGAGACACTCCACCTGCTCCAGCACCAGGGTGCCGCCGTGGGCCAGCTCGAACTTGCCGGCCCGCTCCTGTCCCGCTTCGTCAGAGCCCATCAGCTCCAGCGCCATTCGCTCGCTCGGCAGGGCCTGACAGTTGAGGGTGATGAGCGGCCCGGCGGCCCGCTCGCTGCCGAAGTGGATCGCCTCCGCCAGCTGGGCCTTGCCCACCTCCTCCTCGCCGCGCAGCAGGATCGGCCCCTGACTCTGGGCTGCCTGCCGGGCGTAACGCAGCAGCTTGCGCATGGCGCTCGATTCGCCCACCAGCGCCGACAGCTCGGGTACCGTCTGGCGCAGCTGACTGATGGCCCGCAGCCGATCGACCGGGTGCAGCAGGGCGATAAAACTGACCCCGTCCGGCCCGGGTAGCGGCTTGAGGCTCACCAGCGCATTGATGAACTCCCCCTCCTGCGCGCCGAGCTTCTCCAGTGTCACCTCCACATGGCTGAGTGGAGTCTGCCCCTTGATGGCGAGCTGCAACCGCTGGGGCAGCAGCAGGTGCTGCTCCAGCGGCTGGCCGAGGCAGAGATCCGGGTCGAGCCGCAGCCGATTGGCCGCCAGCGCGTTGAGGTAGCGCAACCGGCCCTGCGGATCCCAGGCCAGCACGCCGTCATCCATGCCATCGAGCAGGGCGTAGAGCTCGCTCAGGTGGTGCTGGGACTCCTGCATCAGGGTCTCCATCTGCAGCAGATGGGCCAGCTCGCGCCCGGCACTGACGGTGAGCGCCAGATCGCCGGCGTTCGCCGCCCCCACCTTGCAGGTCAGCGCCATGATGGCGACCTGACGGCCGTTGCTGTTGTAGACCGGGCTGGCACAGCTGTGCCAGGGGTGGAGGGTCTGGTTGAAGTGCTGGGAGCCGCTGACGCAGAGCGGCACCCCCTCCAGCGCCGCCAGATTGATGGCATTGGTGCCGATGCGCCCCTCGCTGAAAAAGGCGCCGGGGCCAAACCCCAGCGCTGTCAGCTCGCGCAGGGTGTCGGGGTGGCCGGTCTGGGCCAGCAGACAGCCGCTCTCGTCGGTGAGCAGCAGGGCACAGGGGCGCCCCTCCATAAATTCATAGAGATCCTCGAGGGCCATCTCGCCGGTGGTGAGCAAGTCCCGCTTGCGCTGGCGCAGGCTCTGCAAGGTCTGCCCCTTGGCGCTGTGGGGCGGATGCCAGAGAGTGGCGCTGGTCTGGTGGGCGCAGCGCAGCCAGGATGCCTGCAGATAGTCAGGCCAAGCGAGCAGCGGCTGAAGGTCAGATGGCATGGTCACAGCAATATCCGGCAAGATGTGAGCCGAACATTTAACCACGCCAGCGGGCCCGATTCAGTGACCTGCCTCAGAGGGTGATAACCCCGTCCCCGTTGTGTAAACCCGTCAGGATGTCGCTAGGCGGCACGTACAGTCCTGACTGCTCGCAGCACGCTCTGACGTCCCTGCCAGTAGCCCTGCAGATAACCGGACTCCAGCTTGGACGGAACGCGGGTAAAACGGGAGACCGGAAAACCGGCCGCCCGCAGAATGGCGACATCCTGCCAGCCGCGCCCCCGCACGTTCTGGTACTGTTTGAGCTGATCGAAGCGGGTCACGCCGGCAATCGCCTTCGCCTGCTGCGGGCTGACGAAGCAGATGCGATAACCGAGGATGCCAAGCTCCACCGGGAAGCAGACCTAGTCGAGGGCCTCGCCGCTAGCGGGCTGTGGCGTATCGACGGCAAATAGATTGGGATAGAGGTTGGTTTGCAGCACCTGTCGCAGCCGGATCCGGTTCATCGGCGGCGCCGCCCGCAGCGCGTAGTCACCGAAGCTGTCGCGGGTCTTCTCCAGCGCGAGTTGCAACAGCTCGCGAAAATAGAGGGTGCGCTGATCCCGGTCGATCTCCGGGCTGATATGGGTAAAAACGTTGTTCCCCCGTAGGGGACTGGCAAAAAGGAAGAGACTGCACAGCAGGAAGCGAGTCGATGAAAGGTCATTCTGCTCATCCCGGGAATACACGCTCACTAGAGTGTTGCGCCGGGACGAGCAGCCTTGTAAAGGGAAGCTCCGCCTACCAGAACATCCGACCCAGCAGGGGCGCCAGCAGCACGGTTACCATGCCGGCGATCATCATCACCATGCTGGAGACCACACCCTCCTCGTTGCCCATCTGATAGGCCTTGGCAGTACCGGCACCGTGGGCCGAGGCACCAAAGCCCGCCCCCTTGCCAACACGGCTGCGAATGGCCAGCATGGTCAGCACGCTCTCCCCCACCGCCATGCCGATGACGCCGGTCAACACCACGAACAGCGCGGTGAGATCGCTCTGGCCACCGATGGCGTGGGTCGCCTCCACCGCAAACGGCGTAGTGATGGAGCGCATCGCCAGACTGCGCTGCAGCATGACGGAGAGATCCAGCCAGCGGGCCAGCAGCACGGTACTGCCCACCGCCATAATGACCGAAGCGAACACCCCCACCGACAGCGACAGCCAGTGGCGGCGAATGAGCTGGCGGTTCTCGTAGACCGGCACCGCGAAAGCGACGGTGGCCGGGCCCAGCAACCAGAGCAGCCAGTGAGACTCGGCCATGTAGTCCTGATAGGGGATGTGGAACAGCAGCACCACCGCCACCAGCAGGGTCGGCGCCAACAGCAGCGGCATCAGCGGCAGGATGCGCTTTTTGCCGTAGAGCCACTTGCTGGCGTAGTAGAAGAGCAGAGTAAGGGCGAAACAGATCAGCCCGAGCAGGGTATCAGACATGACGGCGACTCCGGCGGGCCAGTTTCAGTTCGAGGCGGTAAACCCTGTCCACCACCAGCGCCGTGGTGCCGAGCACTAGCGTGGTACTCACCAGCAGCACCACCATGATGCGCCATCCCTCCTCCAGCAGCAGATCCTGATAGTTGACCACCGCCACCACGGCGGGGACGAAGAAGAGTAGCATATCGGCCAGCAACCAGCGGGCACCCGCGCTGAACCACTCGGCCTTGACCACCCCGAGCAGGATGCAGGCCAGCAGCAGCAACATGCCGGTGAGGTTGGCGGGCAGCGGTAGATGGAGGGTGCGCACCGCGGTATCGGCCAGCAGCCAGATGGCTGCCAGCAACACTATCTGGAAGGGAGTCTGTAACCAGCGCAAGCAGAGGGCTTTCATGATCATCGTCTTTCTGTGAACCGGCTCACAGTATAGAGCTGAGTAAAGCCTGCCAAAAATGAATTAAAATTATCAACTTCATGCCAAAAAGGCATGCTTTATTCTATACCCGCCAACACGAGTCGAGAGAGCCCATGGATATTCGCGCCCTGCGTTATTTTGTCGAACTGGTGCGGGAACAGAGCTTCACCCGCGCCTCGGAGAAACTGTTCGTCACCCAGCCCACCATCAGCAAGATGATCCGCAATATCGAAGAGGAGCTGGGCCAGCCCCTGCTCAACCGGGAAGGGCGCCGCTTTACTCTGACCGACAGCGGTCAGGTGCTGTTCAACCGGGCCCAGACCATATTGGCGGAGATGCAGCAGCTGGAGGCCGAACTGGCGGATCTGCAGAGCCTGCAACATGGTCGCCTCACCCTTGGCATTCCCCCCATGGTGGGTTACGTCTATGCGGATCTGATCCGCGCCTACCGCACCCGCTATCCCAAGGTGGAGCTGACGCTGGTGGAGTATGGCGGTCGCCGCATCGAACAGGCTGTGCTGGAGGGGGAGCTGGATCTCGCCATCACCATGCTGCCAACCAAAGAGGGGGGCGCCCTCAGCGCGCTGGAGCTCGATCAATACCCGATCCGGGTGGTGCTGCCGGATCAATACCGCTGGTGTGGCGAGGCGCCGCTGCGGCTGGAGTCTCTGCAGGAGGAGCCCTTCCTGCTCTATACCCAGGCATTTACCCTGAGCGAGCGGTTGGAGCATGCGTGTCAGGAGGCGGGCTTTGTGCCGCAGGTGGCGGCGCGCAGCAGCCAGTGGGATTTTCTCATCGCCATGGTGCGCAGCGGCATGGGGGTCGCCTTCTTGCCGGAGCCGGTCTGCAACCGGCTGACCCCGGATGGTCTGGTGCTGCGGCCACTGGAGCCCGAATTGAGCTGGCGGCTCGGGGTGATCTGGCCGAGCGAGCGTTATCTGTCGCGCACCGCCGAGGCCTGGCTGGCGCTCTGCAGACAGCGTCAGCAAGAGCGCTGACAAGGACGCCGCAGCCAATCGGCCAGCGCCTCTGTCGGACTTACTCCTCGCCGATGGGAGCGGCGGTCCACTTCATCAGCGTCAACATATCCTGCGGTGCCACCCCGACCGAGAGGCCACGCTTGCCGCCGCTCACCAGGATCTCGTCAAACTGCAGGGCCGACTCGTCGAGCACGGTGGGCAACAGCTTCTTCTGAGCCAGCGGGCTGATGCCGCCCACCTTGTAGCCGGTCAGCTTCTCCGCCTCCGCCGGTTTCATCATCTCCACCTTCTTGAGACCGGTCGCCTTGGCCAGCTGCTTCAGGCTGCACATGCCGGAGGAAGGGACGATAGCCACCACCGCCTGCTTGTCGTGATGGGCAACCAGGGTCTTGAATACCTGCGCCTCCGGCAGCCCGAGCTGGGTGGCGGCGTGCTTGCCGAAATCGTCGTGGGCTTCGCACTCGTAGGGGTAGAGCGTGTGGGGGATCTTGAGCTTTTTCAGCAGATTGATGGCAGGAGTCATGATGGGTGCCTTGAAGTCGGATCAAACAAAAAAAACAAGGCCAAACAGTCTGCACCTCGCGATGGGGTGATGCAAGTCGCAAGGGAGATTGGCTGGCCGCCATGCCGTGCACACTTGCGGGGGCTGACCAGAAAATGTGACCAGCGTGAGTTGTAGTGGTCAAGAAAAATTGCCCTCGCGTCCTGCACGCCAAGGCCTTGATCACACAGAACGGACGATTACGCCTGACGGCTAATCGACCCTACGATTCCATCGCAACCCTGCGGCCAATGTTCTTACAGCGACACGGCTCCAACAGGTCCTGTAGATATGACAAAGAGCGCCGAGGCGCCCTTTGTCATTGAGGGGAACTTGATAGCCCCGACGATCAACCGGTGTTGCGCATACCGGCGGCAATACCGGCGATGGTGACCATCAACGCCTTGTCGAGCTCGGGGTGCAGGGTTTCCGGTTGGTTACGGGAGCGGTTGAGCAGCTCGGCCTGCAGCACGTTGAGCGGGTCGGTGTAGGGGTTGCGCAGCTTGATGGACTCCTTGATCCAGGGCTGATCCTCCAGCAGATCCCCGCGCGGGCTCAGTTTCAGCACCACCTCGATGGATTCGGCGAGCTCCTGCCGCAGCTGTTTGCCCAAGCCCCACAGCTCCTGCGGCACCAGACGGGTGTCGTAGTACTCGGCAAGCCAGGCATCTGCCTTGAGGAACACCATCTCCAGCATCTCGAGGCGGGTGCGGAAGAAGGGCCACTGGGTGCTCATCTCTTCCAGCACCGCCAGCTTGTCGCCATTGATGGCTTGCTGCAGGCCTTTGTGGGCCCCCAGCCAGGCCGGCAGCATCAGACGGTTCTGGGTCCAGGCGAAGATCCACGGGATGGCGCGCAGGCTCTCGACGCCGCCATTGGGCTTGCGCTTGGCGGGACGGGAACCGAGCGGCAACTTGCCCAGCTCCATCTCCGGGGTCGCGGCACGGAAGTAAGGGACGAAGTCCGGATGACCGCGCACGATACTGCGATAGTGCTCGCAGGAGTCGGCGGCCAGCTGTTCCATCACCTCGCGCCAGCACGCTTTCGGCTTGGGCGGCGGCAGCAGGTTCCCTTCCAGCACGGCGCTGGTGTAGAGCTCCAGACTCTTGATCGCCACTTTCGGCAGGCCGAACTTGAAGCGGATCATCTCCCCCTGTTCGGTGGTACGCAGACCGCCGCGCAGGGATCCCGGCGGCTGGGAGAGGATTGCCTGATGGGCTGGCGCACCACCACGACCGACGGTACCGCCACGGCCATGGAACAGGGTGAGGCGGATATTGTTGGCTTCGGCAAGTCCCACCAGCGACTCCATGGCGGCGTACTGGGCCCAGCCAGCGGCCATCATGCCCGCATCCTTGGCAGAGTCGGAGTAACCGATCATCACATACTGACGGCCCTGAATGTAGCCGCGATACCAGTCCACCGAAAGCAGGCGCGCCATCACGGCGGTGCCTGCCATCAGGTCATCCTGGGTTTCAAACAGCGGGGCGACCGGCATGCGGAACTTGCAACCCGCCTCTTTGAGCAGCAGTTGCACCGACAGCACATCGGACGGCGCACCGGCCATGGAGATGATGTAGATACCGAACGCATCGGGGTCATGCTCGGCGATGACCTGACAGGTATCCAGCGTCTCGCGCACCTCGGCGCTCGGCTCCCAGTCGTGGGGAATGAGCGGGCGGCGGGAGTTCAGTTCGTTGAGCAGGAAAGCCTGCTTGTCATCTTCGCTCCACTCGGCGTAGTCACCCATGCCCAGATAGCGGGTCAGCTCGGAGAAGACCAGCCCGTGGCGCTCGCCATCCTGACGGATATCCAGCTTGACCAGATGGATGCCGAAACAGGCGACCTTGCGCAGCACATCCAGCAGCATGCCGTCAGCGATATTGCCCATGCCGCAGGCGTGCAGGGAGTTGTAGCAGAGCTCCAGCGGCTCGCGCAGCTGGGCGGTGGTCTTGACCAGATCGCGACTCTCGCTCACCTGACCCTGCACCTTGGCGGTGAGGTGCTCCTTGGTTTCGCGCAGCGCTTCACGCAGCTCGCGCACCAACGCGCGGTAGGGCTCGGGGTGATCGCCCACCCGGGCACGCACGGCATCGGTGCAGTCGGACATGGAAAGCTCGGAGGTGAGCTCCTTGATGTCTTTGTAGAACAGGCTCACTGCCATCCAGCGGCCCAGTTCCAGCACTTCGGCAGTCACCTTGGCGGTCACGAACGGGTTGCCGTCGCGGTCACCACCCATCCAGGAGGTGAACTTGACCGGCGCGGCATCCAGCGGCAGCCGCACACCCAGATGGTGTTGCAGCCGCTCGTCCAGATTGCGCATAAATTCGGGGATAGCAGGCCACAGGCTGTTCTCCACCACGGCGAAGCCCCACTTGGCTTCATCGACCGGGGTCGGACGCTGTTCGCGGATCTCGTTGGTGTGCCATGCCTGATTGATGAGCTGTTCGATGCGACTCTGGATCTTGTCCCGCTCGCGGGGCAGCAGATCGGACAGTTCCAGCGCCTCGAGGCAGTCGTTGAGCTGGACATGCTTGTGGATCAGGGTACGACGGGTCACCTCGGTGGGGTGAGCGGTCAGCACCAGATCGATATCCAGCTCGCGCACGGCCGCAATGATCGCCTCTTGCGACAGGTTGGAGGCTTTCAGCTTGTCGAACATCTGCTCCAGCGGATCCGGGGTACAGACCTGCTCTTCGCAGCGACGGGAGATGGTGTGGAACTGTTCCGCCACGTTGGCCAGATTGAGGAACTGGCTGAAGGCGCGCGCCACCGGCAGCAACTCATCATCGGAGAGGGTGCGCAGGGTATCGAGCAGACGTTCCCGGTCTGATTCATTGCCCTTGCGGGAAGACTTGGCCAATTGGCGAATGGTTTCGATCTTGTCGAGAAAGGCCTGACCCTGATGATCCTTGATGGACTTGCCCAGCAGCTGACCCAGCATGCCTACGTTGGCGCGTAGTGCGGCGTACTTTTCGTTCATTCCACATCCTTATCTTGTTGGTGCCTGACACCCATCCGGGGTGCGAGACGACCTCACTTATTGTTGTGTGATTACAACATATGCTCCGTCATCTTAGGGTGACAATCTACCCAGATTGTCTGCGCAAGGTCAAATAACAGGCCGATTCAGAACATGTATTTCCATCACCACTCCACAACCGGCTTGTTATGTAACTTACTTACAGTTTTTACGCCCCTTTCACCGCCGCCGCTACAGGCAAAAACGTCTGATCAGGTGCTGCAACACTGTGGTGGTCGGTTTGACGAAGGAGAGGTCGAGGTACTCGTCCGGCTGGTGTGCCTGGGTGATATGGCCGGGGCCCATCACTATGGTCTGGCAACCAAGCTGCTGGATAAACGGCGCCTCGGTGCAGTAGTTGACCGACTCAGCGCTGCGGCCACTCGCCTTCTCCGCTTCGCGCACCAACACAGAGTCGTCGGCGCAGGCGTAAGCAGGAATGGGTTCGTGCAGGTGTTGCAGATGCAGGCAACCGGGCTGGTGGATCTCGATGGGCGACAGCGCTTCTTTGAGCATCCCCATCAGCTCATCCGGTCCCACCTGCGGGGTGGGTCGCAGGTCGATATGCAGCTCACAGCAGCCGCAGATGCGGTTCGGGCTATCACCCCCCTGAATGTAACCGAGGTTCAGGGTCGGCTGCGGCACGGCAAAGCGGTGGTCGGCATAGCGATCTTTCAGATCCTGCTGCAAGCGCAGCACCTGTCCCATCGCCTTGTGCATGATCTCCATGGCGTTGATACCGTTGGCGGGATCCGAGCTGTGACCGCTTTTGCCGGTAATGCGGATCGCCTCCGACATGTGCCCCTTGTGGGCCACCACAGGCACCAGCCCGGTCGGTTCGCCAATTACGGCGTAGTCGGGTTTGAGCTCGGCCGCGGCGGCGATAGCGCGGGCCCCCGCCATGGTGGTCTCTTCGTCGGCGGTAGCGAGGATACGCAGCGGCTTGCTGAGCGTCTTGAGGTCGATCTCTTTGAGCGCCTCGACGATAAAGGCGAAGAAGCCTTTCATATCTATGGTGCCGAGGCCATAGAGGCGGTTGCCCTCTTCCGTCACCTTGAAGGGATCCTTGCTCCAGCCCCCCTCATCGAACGGCACCGTATCGGTGTGGCCCGCCAGCAGCAGCCCCCCCTCTCCCTGGCCATAGGTCGCCACCAGATTGAACTTGCCCGGCAGATCGGGTAGTACCGTTACCTCGCACTGAAAACCGAGCTGACCGAACCAGTCGGCCAGCAGCCGGATCACTGCCTCGTTGCTCTGATCCCACTTGGGATCCGTGCTGCTGATAGAGGGAATCGCAATAATATTCTTATAAAGTGAAAAAAAATCCAGATTGGCCATCAGCTCCTCCTTGCGTCCCAGGAATGTTTCTGTTAGAAAATACAAATGCAAAGTGAGTGCATGAATATTCTGTAATTTTACCTGAATATCTGGCTCATCAACAAAGGCTTCTAGTTGTAAGGGAAAGTTAATGTTCTGTCACCTGATCTATAACCGACGACACACACCCGCCTGAATTGCCCCTCCGCACTTGTTTTATCAAGACGGTGCACCGGGGTGAATGAACCCCATGCACTGCAGCGCCATGCTGTGAATCTCGAACTCTGACTTGGAATATTCAACATGCTTAACACCGTTATCGTCGGTGCCAGTGGCTACGCGGGTGCCGAACTGGCCGCACTGGTCCAGAACCATCCACAACTCAAACTGTTCGGCCTCTATGTCTCCGCCGGCAGTCAGGATGCCCACAAGCGGTTCTCTTCCCTGCATCCCCAGTGGGTCGGGGCCCTCGATCAGCCGCTGCTGCCGCTGGACGACGACGGCATGACCCGGATCCTGACCCAGGCCGATCTGGTGCTGCTGGCCACCGCCCACGAGGTGAGCGCCGAGCTGGCTCCCAAGTTTCTCGCCAAGGGGCTGCCGGTGTTCGATCTTTCCGGCGCCTTCCGGGTCAAGGATCAGGGCTTTTACGACAGCTTCTACGGTTTCACCCACGACAGCGAACAGTGGCTGGATCAGGCCGTCTATGGCCTGGCAGAGTGGAACGCCGATGCCATCGCCTGCGCCCAGCTGATTGCGGTGCCGGGTTGCTACCCGACAGCCTCCCTCTGTGCCCTCAAGCCGCTGCAGCAGGATGGCCTGATTGCCAAGGGGTGGCAGCCGATCATCAATGCGGTCTCCGGGGTCTCCGGGGCCGGGCGCAAGGCGGCCATCAACACCAGCTTCTGCGAAGTGAGCCTCAACCCTTACGGCACCTTCAATCACAGACACCAGCCGGAGATCAGCCACCACCTCGGCAAAGAGGTGCTGTTCCAGCCCCACCTTGGCAACTATGTGCGCGGCATCCTGGCCACCATCTATGTGCAGCTGGCGGACGGCGTCACCCCTACCCAGGTGGATCAGGCCTTCCTCAAGGCTTACGAAGGCAAGCCGCTGGTGCGTCTCACCGGCCAGATGCCCTCTATTCGTGGTGTGGCAAACACCCCTTACTGCGATATCGCCTGGCAACAGCAGGGCAACATGCTGGTGGTGGTCTCTGCCATCGACAACCTGCTCAAGGGCGCCGCCTCGCAAGCCATGCAGTGCATAAATCTCAAATTTGGATTTGAACCGGCCACCGGCCTGATTTAAGGACTTAGGAAGGATCTCGAACATGGACAAACAGACGTTGGTAATCAAGCTGGGCGGCGCCCTTATCGAGAACGACGAGGCGCTGACCGCCCTGTTCGCCACCCTCAAAACCTTTCTCGACGATCAGCACCGTCCGCTGGTGCTGGTGCACGGCGGTGGCTGTCTGGTGGATGACCTGCTCAAGGGGTTAGGGTTAACCTCCACCAAAAAGAACGGCCTGCGGGTGACCCCGTTCGAGCAGATCCCGTTCATCGCCGGCGCGCTGGCCGGTACGGCCAACAAGCAGATGATGGCCAAGGCCATCGCCACCGGCATTCCGGCGGTGGGGCTCTGTCTGGCAGATGGAGGTCTGTGTCAGGTGACCCAGCTCGATCCGGATCTCGGCGCGGTCGGCGAGTGCAAGCCGGGCAACCCGGCGCTGGTAGCAGGCATCCTCGGTCAGGGCTTCCTGCCGGTGGTGAGCTCCATCGGCATCACCGTCGAGGGGCAGCTGATGAACGTCAACGCGGATCAGGCGGCCACCGCCATTGCCGAGGCGCTCGGCGCCGATCTGGTGATGCTCTCCGACGTGAGCGGCATCCTCGATGGCAAGGGCAAGCTGGTGCCCCAGCTAGACAAGCTGACCGCACTGGATCTGATGGAGAAAGGGGTGATCACGGGCGGCATGGCGGTCAAGGTAGAAGCTGCCCTGCACGCCGCCGAGACCCTCGGCAAGCCGGTCTGTGTCGCCAGCTGGCGCTACCCGGATCAGCTGCTCAAGCTGCTGGCTGGCGGCGCGGTTGGCACCCAAGTCGCTATTTGATCTCCACCGGAACAAGGAACATCCGATGCAACATCTTCTGAAAGACAGTGATCTGAACAAAGCCCAGATCGAGGCGCTGATTGCGCTGGGCAAAGCGGTCAAGGCCGACCCGAAAAAGTACAGCCAGGCACTGGCAGGCAAGAGCGTGGTTACTTTGTTCGAGAAGCCCTCCCTGCGCACTCGGGTCACCTTCGACATCGGTATCGCCCGCCTCGGCGGCCACAGCGTCTATCTGGATCAGCAGAACGGCGCGCTGGGCAAACGGGAGTCGGTGAAGGATTTCGCCGCCAACCTGTCGCGTTGGTGTGATGCCATCGTCGCCCGGGTGTTCGATCACCAGACCTTGGTCGAGCTGGCAGTGCACGGCACAGTGCCTGTGGTGAACAGCCTGTGCAACCTCTACCACCCCTGTCAGGGGCTGGCCGACTTTATGACCATTGCCGAACACTACGACGACCTGTCGAAGGTGAAGCTCGCCTACCTCGGTGATGGCAACAACGTCAGCCACTCTCTGCTGCTGCTGGGGGCGACCCTGGGCACCGACGTCACCCTGATCTGCCCGAAAGGCCACGGCCCGGACACCCAGATATTCCTGCAGGCGCAGGCCATTGCCGCCAAGTCGGGCGCGACCATCCATATCAGCGATGACGTGGCAGACATCGAAGGGTTTGACGTGGCTTACACCGACACCTGGGTCTCCATGGGCGACAACACCCCGATGGAGCAGGTCACCGAGCTCTTTATGCCTTACCAGATCAACCAGGCCCTGCTCGACCGCACCGGTATCCAGCATGTGCTGCACTGCCAACCGGCGCACCGGGAGCTGGAGATCACCTCCCAGGTCATGGATGGCCCCGCCTCCCTCATCATGGACGAGGCCGAAAACCGGATGCACATCCAGAACGCCGTGTTGCTGACCCTTCTCGGCAACAAGTAACGCGGTGCTCAACCTGAATAACGACCCTTTTATTGAATCAATATCGAATTATCACGGAGAGAAGTAACATGAGCGGAATCAACAAGATCGTACTGGCTTACTCGGGTGGACTGGATACCTCGGCCATCATTCCCTGGCTGAAGGAAAACTATGATGCGGAGATCATCGCCTTCGTGGCCGACGTGGGTCAGGAGCGCGACGATCTGGAAGGGATCGAGCAGAAGGCCATCGCCTCCGGCGCCACCAAGTGCATCATCAAGGATCTGCGGGAAGAGTTCGTCAAAGAGTACGTCTACCCGACCCTGAAGACCGGCGCCGTCTACGAAGGCACCTATCTGCTGGGTACCTCCATGGCCCGTCCGATCATCGCCAAAGCCATGGTGGAAGCGGCGCTGGCAGAAGGGGCCGATGCCATCTCCCACGGTTGCACCGGCAAGGGTAACGATCAAGTGCGTTTCGAAGGTGCGGTCGCCGCGCTGGCGCCCCAGCTGAAAGTGATCGCCCCGTGGCGGATCTGGGACATGCGCTCCCGGGAAGATCTGCTGACCTATCTGGAGACCCGCAACATCCCCTGCAAGGCGACCCTGAAGAAGATCTACAGCCGCGACGCCAACGCCTGGCACATCTCCACCGAGGGTGGTGAGCTGGAGAGCACCTGGAACGAGCCGTCCGAAGCGGTCTGGCAGTGGACCGTATCGGCCGAGCAGGCGCCGGATCAGCCCGAATACGTCAAGCTGACCGTGGCACAGGGTGAAGTAGTCGCCGTTGATGACCAGCCACTCAGCCCACACCAGATCCTGATGACCCTCAACGAGCGTGCCGGCAAGCATGGCGTAGGCCGCATCGACATCACCGAGAACCGGATGGTGGGGATGAAGTCCCGTGGCTGCTACGAAACCCCGGGCGGTACCGTGATGGTCGCCGCGCTGCGCGCCGTGGAAGAGCTGGTTCTGGATCGCCCGACCCGCGCCTGGCGGGAGAAGCTGGGGGCCGAGTTTTCCCACCTGGTCTATGACGGTCGCTGGTTCACCCCGCTGTGCAAGGCGATCCTCGCCTCGGCCAACGCCATCGCCGAAGATCTGGACGGTGAAGTCATCCTGAAGATGTACAAGGGTCAGGTCAGCGCGGTGCAGAAGAAATCGCCGAACAGCCTCTACTCCGAAGACTTCGCCACCTTCGGTGCCGACGAAGTGTATGACCAGAGCCATGCCGAAGGCTTTATCCGTCTCTTCACCCTGGCCAGCCGGATCCGCGCCATGAAGGAGCAGCATCTGGCCATCGGTGGCGACCATACCCACGGCTAGGCAAGCGCGATAACCCGTTGATTCCGTTGAGGGGGCATGGCCCCCTCTTCTATAGGCAGAGGGCATAGCCCCTGACCCATCATCAGCGGGTGTGACAAGAGCGGCAGCGCCTCGGCCGTTTCTGTGAGATAACAGGCTCGCAGAAAAACAGGGCACGATTTCAAGCTCGGTGGCCAGGGCGCCGCCGACAACGCATTCAAGGAGAGCAGTATGGCACTTTGGGGTGGACGCTTCAGTCAGGGAGCCGATAGCCGGTTCAAGCAGTTCAACGATTCGCTGCGGTTCGATTACCGCTTGGCGGAGCAGGATATTCAGGGCTCCATGGCCTGGGCCAAAGCCCTGGTCAAGGTGGGCGTATTGACCAGCGATGAGCAGGGCAAACTGCAACAGGCGATGGAGGTGCTGCTCGCCTCGGTGCAGCAGGATCCGCAGCAGATCCTCAGCTCGGACGCCGAAGATATTCACTCCTGGGTCGAGAGCCAGCTTATCGCCGCTGTTGGTGATCTTGGCAAGAAGTTGCACACCGGCCGCTCGCGCAACGATCAGGTCGCCACCGACCTCAAACTCTGGTGCAAGGCGCAGGGGGAGTTGCTGGCCGCCTCCATTACCGCCCTGCAACAGGGGCTGGTCGCCTCCGCCCGTACCAATCAGGCTGCGGTGCTGCCCGGTTACACCCACCTGCAGCGGGCCCAGCCGGTCACTTACGCCCACTGGGCGCTGGCCTATGTGGAGATGCTGGAGCGGGATCACTCCCGGCTGCAGGATGCCCTGAAACGCCTCGACACCAGCCCGCTCGGCTGCGGCGCGCTGGCGGGCACTGCCTACGCCATCGACCGCGAAGCGCTGGCGCTGGACATGGGCTTTAGCGGCGCCACCCGCAACAGTCTGGATTCGGTCTCGGATCGGGATCACGTGGTGGAGCTGATGCATGTGGCGTCGCTCTCCATGACCCACCTGTCGCGCTTTGCCGAAGATCTCATCTTCTACAACACCGGCGAGGCGGGTTTTGTCGAACTCTCCGACGCGGTCACCTCGGGTTCTTCCCTGATGCCGCAGAAGAAAAACCCCGATGCGCTGGAGCTGATCCGCGGCAAGACCGGCCGGGTGGTCGGCGCCCAGATGGGCATGCTGATGAGCCTCAAGGCGCTGCCGCTGGCCTATAACAAGGACATGCAGGAAGACAAAGAGGGGCTGTTCGATGCCCTCGATACCTGGCACGACTGCCTCGATATGGCGGCGCTGGTGCTGATCGATCTGAAGGTGAATGGCGAGCGCACCATGGCAGCGGCGCAGGGCGGTTACGCCAACGCTACCGAGCTGGCGGACTATCTGGTGGCCAAAGGGATTCCGTTCCGTGAAGCGCACCATATCGTCGGCGAAACCGTGGTATTCGCCATCAGCGTGGGCAAACCGCTGGAGGAGCTCTCCATCGGCGAGTTCCAGCGCTTCAGCCCGGTGATTGGTGCAGACGTCTACCCCAATCTGGAGCTGGAAGCGACCCTCGCCAAGCGGGTCGCCAAAGGCGGCGTCGCCCGCGAACAGGTAGAAGCGGCACTCACCGCCGCCGAGCAGTGGCTGGCCAAGCGGGCGGGTTAAACCCATCGGCTTGTCATTCGAATAAGAAAACAAAACGGCAACCCGAGGTTGCCGTTTTTATTGCTCGCCACCCGTCAGGCACTGGCATTGAGCAGCTTGCCCGCCCCTTCACCCTTGCCATTGGGCAGGGTCTGTTTAAAGGCACCGAGCAACTGATCGAGGTTGAGATCGCTGGCACCAAGGGTGCCCTTGAGGGTATCGAGCTCGCTTTGCAGCGCATCGAAGCGGGTGCTCTGGGTGCCGCTGGCCAACTGGCTACGGGTGCTATCGATGGCGGCAGGGAGGGATTGACCATTATTCTCCTGCCCCAGTGTCTGCATCAACTCCCCCATAAAGTGGTTGATGGCCGAGCGGTTCTGTTCGCTATCGGCATCCTTGATGCCGAGTCGCTGGAACAAGCTCTGGACGGTCGGCGGCAGGCGCTCCTCCTGCACGGTTTGCTGCACAGGCTGGGACTTGGCACTGCTGCCGAGCAGCTGACTGCCCAGCTTGAGGGCGATTGAGGCAAGGGGAAGCAGGGTACTGATCATGATATCTCTCCGCGACGGCAGCCCTTGGTGGTGATGCGAGAAGGTGTGCATAAGCGGGGCCAGAACGGCGATAAAACGCACTGCACCGGCTAATCCCTTGAATGGCTGATCTATTTGTTCAACTACCACTCCAGCACGCAGGAGATGGCCGAGCGCAAAGGGGAGTCAGGCGGCCAGTGGCTGCCGCCGCTGGCGGTAGTGGCAATATGGAGGCAAAGAGGTTTACCGCCCACCCCCTCCTTTCACACCCGAATCGCCAGCTCTTTAAGCCACTTGCGCAGCCGCCAACCGCTGCAACAACGCCGAACGGCTGATGCAACGATAACTGACAGCCACAAATGCAAAGAGGCTCCGCAGAGCCTCTTTTTGTATCCGTGTCTGAACCCGACTCAGCCCAACAGCAGATAGAGCTGGTGCGCCGCCACCCCGGCACTCAAGCCGCCGATGGTGTGGGCGACGATGGCGCGGGAGGTGAGGTGGCGATAGCCGAGGGCATCGAGCATGGCGGTGTGGGTGCTCAAAAAGCCGCTCCAGCACATCCCCATGGCGGTAAACACTGCCACCTCGTTACCGGTGATCCACCCCTTGGCGATAAAGGGGGGCACCAGCGACATGGCGGCGCCGACCGCACCAAGCGAGGTGGCCGGGAAGGCGATCAGTTCAGGCTGCTGGAAGCCAAACAGCAGGTCAAACAGCCAGCCTACCTTGCCAGCCAGCACCGGCAGCAGGGCAACGCCCTGAAATGCGTCGCCGGTATAGCCCTTGTCGCCCGGGCCGAAGGTCAACAGCATCACGAAGGTACTGATGATCAACACCCCGGGGATCACCGCCATCCCCAGCTCCACGCCGGATTTGCCACCATCGAGCAGCGAGTTGAGGATCCGCAACCAGCCGGGGGCGACCTCTTTGCTGACTCCTGCCTTGGGGCTGTTGCCCGCAGGCTGGTTATCGATCAGCACTTCCCCCACCAAGGGGCGGATCATCCGCTGCATCAGTCTGGTAGAGACCACCGAGCCCACCAGAGCGCCCAGCAACCCGATCAGCGCCGCGCTGGCAGTGGATTCCCCCCCCGGCAACTGCAGGGTGGCCATAAAAGTGACCACGATCAGCCCCATGCCAAAGGCGGTGCCGAAGTTGGTGAGCGACACCAGTTGCCAGGGGGTGAAGCCCTTACGAAAGCGGCGATCCCTGGCGAGGCTGATCACCGCCGGATTGTCGGAGAAAAAGGTCATCAGGGCCGCCAGCGCGGTGCGCCCTGGCAGGCGGAATACCGGCTTCATCAGGGGGGCCAGCAGCACCTCCAGCAGGCGGATCACCCCGAACTCGCTAAGCAGCTGACTGAGCGCACCGGACAGTACGGTGATCCCCATGATAAAGAGCACGGTATTGAGCAGCAGCTGGTGGGCGGTATTGAACAGGGTATTGACCATGGCAGAGAGGCCCATCTGGCTGCCGAGGTAACCGAACAGGCTGCCGAGAATAAGCAGCACCAGCACGGGCTCAAGCCACTCGCGGAGGGTAGCCAAGCGCCCCTTTGACTCTATAACAACTTGATTTTCCATATCTATCCTGCCGTCATTCTGTGCGTGTGTGGTTGTTGTTATGGTAAAAACGATATCGGACCAATGAAAAAAAGCCCTTGTCTTGCGACAAGGGCTTTTTAATTGGCTCCTCCTGCTGGGCTCGAACCAGCGACCTGCGGATTAACAGTCCGTCGCTCTACCGACTGAGCTAAGGAGGAATTATTAGTGGTGCCCAGAGACGGAATCGAACCGCCGACACGGGGATTTTCAATCCCCTGCTCTACCGACTGAGCTATCTGGGCAAATGGTGCCGGCTACCGGAATCGAACTGGTGACCTACTGATTACAAGTCAGTTGCTCTACCTACTGAGCTAAGCCGGCACACTTTAAACCATTGTGCATGAACGAATTTTTATTTCATGGCACCAAAATTGGTGCCCAGAGACGGAATCGAACCGCCGACACGGGGATTTTCAATCCCCTGCTCTACCGACTGAGCTATCTGGGCGTGGCCGCTATTAAACGGATTTTAAGGCTGGTGGTCAACGGGAAATTTCACTTTTCGTCTCGTTCGTCTTTTTTTTGCGCAACATCGTCCATTTCTGCCACTTCTCCGGCGCTGGGGCGGCCTTTTCGCCCCCAGACTCTGGGTTCATCCCCCTTGAGCAGGCGGGAGATGTTCTCGTGATGGCGGATCAGAATGAGGCAGGAGAGCAGGGAGACAGGCAGGGTATATTCGGGTTTGAGCAGGTAGGTAAAGAGCGGCGTCAGCAGCACGGTAATGATGGAGGCCAGCGAGGAGTAGCCGCTCACCAGCAGCACCAGCAGCCAGGTGCCAATCACGGCGCCCCCCATGGTGAAGCCAATGGGCATCATGGTGCCCAGTGCCGTGGCAACCCCTTTGCCACCACGAAAATGAAAGAAGATGGGGTACATATGGCCGAGGCAGGCGGCGACCCCGATAAAGCCGAGGTAGACGGGTTTGATCTGCAGATACCAGGCGAGATAGACGGGCACAGTGCCCTTGAGCACATCGAGCAGCAGCACCACCAGTGCCGCCATCCGGCCACCGAGGCGCAGCACATTGGTGGCCCCCGGATTGTGGGAGCCATGATCCCGCGGGTCGGGCAGACCACTGCAGCGGGAGACCAGCACAGCACTGGATAGTGAACCACCCAGGTAGGCCAGAATAATCATCAAAATCGTCAGGGCCGTCATCTTGGTCGTTTTTACCACGATATGAATGGGGTATGATGCGGGCCACATACGCTGGCCTGGACCTTTGCCCAACCAGACAGCCTCGGCAAGCATGTCGCCCGGCCAGCATCCCTGCGCTGTCATCACAGCCCATCAAGAGTAAAGAAGAAGTACAGTCATGGACAAGGTGTTTATTCGCGGACTCGAAGTTTTGACTACCATCGGTGTATATGAGTGGGAGAAGGGCATTCGCCAGAAACTCCGGTTTGACCTCGAGATGGGGTTCGACAACCGCCCCGCGGCAGCAACCGACGACATCAAGCTGGCACTGGATTATGCCGACCTCTCCAACAAGATTTGCGAGCATGTCACTGGCAAGGTGGTCGAGCTGGTCGAGACCATGGCCGAGCAGGTCGCCATGCTGGTGCTCGCCGACGAGCGGGTGCAGTGGGTCAAGGTCACCCTCACCAAGCCGGGCGCCGTGCCCAATGCCGCCGGGGTCGGCGTCGAGATCCTGCGCCATCGCACGCCAGCCGCGAGCAGTAACTGATGACCCGCATCTATATCAGCCTGGGCTCCAACATCGAGCGGGAGCATCATATCCGCGCCGGGCTCGATGCCCTGCACGCCGAGTTTGGCGAGCTGCGGGTCTCCCGGGTATTCGAGAGCGAAGCGGTCGGCTTCAACGGCCGCCCCTTCTACAACTTGGTGGCTGCCGCCGAGACCGATCTGCCGCTGGCCACCGTCTGCCAGCGACTGCGGGCCATGGAGTTCGCCCACGGCCGCGAGCCGGATGCCAAGAAGTTCGCCCCACGGACCCTGGATCTCGATCTGCTGCTCTATGGCGATCTGGTCTGCGACACCCCGCTGGTGCTGCCGCGCGGTGAAGTGCTCACCAACGCCTTCGTGCTGTGGCCGCTGGCCGAGCTGGCCCCCAAACTGCGCCATCCCGTCGATGGCCGCACCATGGGCGAGCTGTGGCAGGCCTATGACAAGGCCTCCCAGCAGCTCTGCCCCATTCCCTTTCACTGGGAAGCGTGCGAATTGCAGCATCACTGATCCACAAGGGCGCCTCACGGCGCCCTTGTTGTTTGCACCGACAGGGTTACTTATCACGGATAAGAAAGTGTCATTGGGCCTGACCCTGCGAGGCTGGCAGGATAGCGCCCACTACAGGAGAACCCCATGCCACTCGATACCATTCACCATTTCAACTGCCAGCTGCTGGCCGAACTGCCCCACCAGCGCTATGAGCATGAACCCATCCTCGACTACGCCACCGACGAAAAGGTCAAGGCCCGCCTCGGCTGGCAGGCTGAGTTCAGCAAGACCCTGTTTCTCAAGTTCAAGGATGGCCGCTTCGCCCTGCTGCTGACCCACAGGGACGGGCGGCTCGACAACAAGGCGGTCAAGGCTGCGCTCGGTGCCAAGCCCTCCATCTGCACCGCCGAAGAGATGCAGGCGGAGATCGGCTGCCTGCCGGGGGCGGTCTGCCCCTTCCTGCCCCGCGCCGATATTCCGTTACTGGTGGACCCGCAACTGCTCAACCACACCGCCTTCACCTGGACTCCTGGCCACCCGGAGCAGACCTTTCTGCTGGCGACCGAGCATCTGGCCGAGGTACTGGTGCAGCTCCCCTGCGAGGTCAGCTATCTGCCCGCACCGACGGCGTAGCCCCATCACGCGCCAGCTGGGCGAAGATGAGCGCCGCCAGCATGGAGAGCAACCCGACACAGAGGTAGGTAAGGTGGAACCCGGCCAGCCACTGGCCCTCGGCCGCTAAGGTGCCCGCTGAGGTACCCGCCGAGAAGAGCCCGAGCAGGCTGGCGGCAATCGCCACCCCCAAGCTCATGGAGAGCTGCATCACCACCGAGAGCAGACCGTTGCCACTGCTGGCCAGGGTCGGGCTGAGATCTTGCAGCGTGAGAGTGTTCATGGCGGAGAACTGCAGCGAGTTGATGGCGCCGAAGATCGCCAGCCAGCCCAGCAAGACCCCGTAGGGGAGCTGGTTGTCGATAAAGTAGAAGCTGGCGATCACCGCCCCCAGCAACAGGGTGTTGCCGATCAAAATGCGGCGATAGCCCACCTTCGGAATAAGCTTGTTCACCAGCGTCTTGGTCAGCATGGCGCCAATCACGGTGGGGATCATGGTCATCCCCGCCTTGCTCGGGGAGAAACCGAGCCCCAGCTGCAGAAACAGCGGGGTGAGGAAGGGCATGGCGCCGCTGCCGAGGCGGGCAAACAGGTTGCCCCAGATCCCGATGGCAAAGGTGGCGGTCTTGAACAGGTTCAGGCTAAAGAGCGGCTGCTGTGCATTGGCGGCATAGAGCCAGTAGCTCGCCATCGCCGCCAAGCCGAAGATCAGTGCAAACAACGCCCAGCCGGTGGCGATGCTGTGCTCCCCCAGCCCCTGCAAGCCGACCGACACCAGCACCATGCCGACGCTGAACATCACAAAGCCACGCCAGTCAAAACGCGCGGTCTGCTGCCGCAGCTCCGGCATAAAGTGCCAGCTGGCGATAAAGCCGAGCACTCCCACCGGCAGATTGATGAGAAACACCCAGTGCCAGCTCGCCACTTCCACCAGCCAGCCTCCCAGTGCAGGCCCCATGAGCGGGCCCAGCAAGCCCGGAATGGTGACGAACGACATCACCCGCAGCAGCTCGCGCTTGTCATAGACCCGCAGCACCGCCAACCGCCCCACTGGCATCAGCAAGGCGCCGCCAATCCCCTGCAACACCCGGGCCGCCACCAGCATGGAGAGGGTGTTGGATAGGGCACAGGCAAGGGATCCCAAGGTAAACAGCGAGATGGCCAGCAAATAGATCCGTTGGGTGCCGAACCTGTCTGCCAACCAGCCGGACGCGGGGATCAGCAACGCTACCGTCAACATGTAGGCGATGATCACCGACTGCATCTGCAGCGGGCTCTCCCCCAATGTCTCTGCCATGGTAGGCAGAGCCGTGTTGAGAATGGTGCCATCCAGCGCCTGCATAAAGAAACCGACCGCCGCCAGCAGAGGCAGCCACTTGCGCTGGGCATCTGTCACTGTGTGGCTCATCGCCACCTCCATTATTTCCGAGGGGGAGCTGCGGCGGCCAGAAAGAGATCGACACAACTCAGGGTCCAGCCATCCTGCTCGGCGGCACTCTGGGTCAACGGCAGACCCAGCTCACGGAGCATCCGCTCCTTGCCCTGCCACATCAGCAACAGCTGCAAGGCGGCCTGTTCGCTGTCTTGATGGCACAGCAGGCCTTGCTGCTTCTGCTGCTCCAGCCAGTTGGACAGCATCTTGGTCACATAGAGCGGGCCCGCCTCGAAAAAAAGGGTGGCCAGCTGGGCATCGTTGCAGCTGATGCAGGTGCGAAAGATATTGATGGCATCATCGCTCAGGATCAACTTGCGAAAGCTGCGGCCAAAGGCAATCAGACTCTCACGCACATTGTTGCCACGCAGCAACACCTCCGGCATCAGCTCGCTGCTGACGCACTTGCTGCCCACCGCCTCGGCAAACAGCGACTCCTTGTTGGCAAAATGGCTGTAGACCGTCTGCTTGGAGACGCCCGCTTCACTGGCTACCATGTCCATGCTGACCAGATGCAGACCGTGCTGACAGAAGAGCCGCCCGGCAGCATCGAGGATCGCAGCCCGCTTCTGCTGACTACGGGGTGAAATGTTCATTTTTCCTCCACAATCAAACTGGACAGTCTAGTTTCGAAAAACTAGACTCACCGGTGTGATTTGATGTTATGTCAACCAGAGGATGATGTCATGACACTTTGCTTAATCCTGCTGGCGCTGTTACTGAGTGGCTGCAGCCCGGTCACAGAGTCAGAAGAAACACCCGCCCTGACCCGGGTGATCGCCCAGCCGCTGCAAGCCAGTGATCACTACCCTATCTTGCACCGCTTCAATGGCCGGGTGATCGCCCCCGAGCACAGCCAGATAGGCTTCGAGCTGGCTGGGCGGATCGCCACCCTGCACAAAGGGCGAGGTGAAACGGTAGCGGCCGGCGAACTGTTGGCCACACTGGATAACCGGCTGCTGGAAGTGGAAGCCAAAGAGCTGGCCGCCCGGGCCGCCCAGAACGAGGCCGAACTGACCCTTGCCCGGCAGACGCTCGAACGGCTCACAGCCCTGCGCCAGCAGCAGTTCAGTTCCCGTCAGGCGCTGGATGAACAGCAAGGCAAAGTCCGCATGCTGGAGGCAAGCGCCAACCAGCTGGCCGCCGCCCTCGAAGCCAACCAGGTCAAACAGGAGAAATCTCAGCTACGCGCCCCCTTCAACGGGATTGTGGTCAGCCGCGAGCAGGCATTAGGGGCCGTGGTGGCCGCAGGCCAGCCTCTCTTCTCCCTGACCCGCAGCGGCCAGTGGGAGGCCGATATCGGTGTGCCGGTGAAACAGGCCGAGACACTGATCGTCGGCCAACGCTATCCCCTGCAAAGTGGCGAGCTGTCGCTGGAGGGGCGCTTGCTCAATCTCGGCGTCCAGGTGGATGGCCAGACCCACACCCGCACCGCCCGCTTCCAGCTGACCCGGGGCGGTGAACAACTGGCAGAAGGGCAACTGATCACCCTGTTGCATCAGACCCGCGAACCCACCCGCGCCTACGAGGTGCCGCTCACCGCGCTGACCCAAGGATTGCGCGGCAGCTGGACCCTCTATCTGCTCAACGATGAAACGCCACCCCGGGTGGTCAGTCGGGACGTCACCCTGCTGCAGCAAGATGGCGAACGGGCCTGGATCAGTGGTGCCCTGAACGGACAAGAACAGCTGGTGACCGATGGCCTGCATAAACTGGTGCCGGGTCAGCAGGTCACCCTGACAACCAGCGTGGGTCATCAGGTGGTGCATCCGGAGCCACAGTCATGATCCGCCCGTTTATCGAGAATGGTCGCCTGCTGCTGTTGACGGTCGCGCTGCTGCTGACGGCCGCCCTTGCGGCATTGCAGACCCTGCCCAGAACCGAAGACCCCCAGCTCACCAGCCGTTTTGCCAGCGTGGTTACCCACTTCCCCGGGGCCAGCGCCGAACGGGTGGAGGCGCTGGTGAGCGAACCCATCGAGAGTCGGTTGCGGGCCCAAAGCGAGATCAAGCTGATCGAGTCGAGCTCTCGCCCCGGCCTCTCCATCATCAATCTGGAGCTAAAGGATGAGGTCAGCGAGGTTGAGCCCGTCTGGTCAAGGGTGCGTGACCGGCTGGCAGATCTCACCCCTATGCTGCCAAGCGGCGCCACGGCGCCTCAACTGGATGACGAGAAGGGCTACCCCTTCACCCGACTGGTTAATGTGATCTGGCGTGGGCCAGGCCAACCACAGCTGGATCGCCTCGCCCGCTACAGTGCTGAGCTTGAGCGCCGGGCTCGCCAGCTGCCCGGCACCGAATATGTGGAGCGGACCGGAGCGCCACAGGAGGAGATCGAAGTCCGCTTCGATCCCCTCGCCCTCAGCGCCAGCGGCATGAGCAGCGAGCAGCTGGCCCATGCGCTGAGCGGCGCCGATGCCAAGGTGGCCGCCGGAGAGTTGCACGGCGATCACAATCGCTTCCAGGTGGAGATCCGTGGCGCTCTGGATACCCTGGCGCGGATCCGCCAGATCCCGCTGCGCACCGGGGAGCAGGGCCAAACCTTGCGCCTTGGCGATCTGGCAGAGGTGCGGCGCACCCTGCACCAGCCGGAGAGCCAGCTGGCTTTTGCCAACGGCGAACGAGCCGTGGTGGTCGGCCTGCGCATGGCACAGGATCACCGCATCGACCTCTGGTCGGCACGGGTCGACACCCTGCTGGCCGAGCTGCAACAAGACTTGCCGGATAATATCGGCCTCGTCACCAGCTTCGATCAGCAGCGTTATACCGATCAGCGGCTCGACACCCTGCTAATCAACATTGTGCAGGGCTTCCTCATCATAGTGGCCGTGCTGCTGGTGACCCTGGGGGTCAAGGCCGCCATTATCGTGGCCCTGTCGCTGCCGCTCACCGTGGCCTTCTCATTCGCCTGCATGAACCTGATCAATCTGCCCATTCACCAGATGTCGGTCACCGGTCTGGTGGTGGCGCTCGGGATCATGGTGGACAACGCCATTGTGATGGCGGATCGGGTGCAGTATCAGCGCCGCCACGGCATGGCCATGAGTGCCGCCGCACTGGAGGCCATCGGCCACCTCTGGCTGCCACTGCTGGGCTCCACCCTCACCACCATGCTCGCCTTTATGCCAATCATTCTGATGCCGGGCCCGGCGGGCGAGTTTGTCGGCGGTATCGCCTGGGCGGTGATCTGTTCGCTGCTGGGATCCTACCTCATCGCCCACACCCTGGTGGCTGGCCTCGCAGCCCGCTGGATTGGCAGTGACCAGGGGGGACGCTGGTATCAGGATGGCTTGCACCTGCCCCGGGTGAGCGCCCGTTTCCAGCAGAGCATCGCCATGGCGCTGGCTCACCCCTGGCGGACCCTGCTGCTGGTCAGTCTGCTGCCCCTGCTCGGTTTCTGGGTGGCGGGCCGCCTCACCGAGCAGTTCTTTCCGCCCGCTGATCGGGACATGATCCACATCGAGGCCAGCCTCTCCCCACAGGCGAGCCTGGCGCGCACCCGCGAGCTGGCGCAGGGGATCGCCGCCGAGCTGGCCAGCCTCCCCGAACTGGTTCGTCAGGACTGGGTGGTGGGCGACAACGCACCCAGCTTCTACTACAACCTGGTGCCCAGAAAACAGGGGCGGGCCGATTACGCCCAGGGGATGATCACTCTGCAGGATGCCGATGCCGCCGAGCGGCTCATTCCACAACTGCAGCAGCGGCTCGATGCAAAATTTCCCGAAGCGCAGATCCTGGTGCGCAAGCTGGAACAGGGGCCGCCTTTCAATGCCCCGGTCGAGCTGCGTCTGTTTGGCCCCGACCTTGAACAGCTGCACCGTCTGGGAGAAGAGCTTCGCAGTCTGCTCGCCAATACCCCGGCCGTGGTGCAGACCCGCGCCACCTTGCAGGCCGGGGCACCCAAACTCTGGTTGCAGGTCGATGAGGAGGCGGCCCAGCTGGCAGGCATGAGCCTGACCGATGTGGCCTCCCGGCTGGCGGGGGCGCTGGACGGCAGGCTCGGCGGCACAGTGCTGGAAGGCACCGAGTCAATCCCGGTTCGGGTGCGGCTGGCCGAACCTTTGCGTCAGGATCCGGATGCGCTGCTCAATGCGCCGCTGTCGCTCACCGGCACCGGCCAGCAAGGGGCAGCCAATCTCACTTTGCGGGCACTGGCCACTCCCGAGCTGCTGCCAAGCTGGGGGGAGATCAGCCGTCGGGATGGTGAGCGGGTCAATGTGCTGGAGGCCTATCTGGCGGTCGGCGTACTGCCGCAAACCGTGCTGGAGCAGGTCAAAGAGAGGCTGGCCGCCAATCCGCTGGCGTTGCCGCCGGGCTATCGACTGGAGTTTGGCGGGGAAGCCGCCAAGCGGGATGAATCGGTGGGCAATCTGATGGCCCATGTCAGCCTGGTCGCCGTGCTGCTGGTGGCCGTGCTGGTGCTCAGCTTCAACTCGTTCCGGCTGGCGGGCATCGTTACCCTGGTGGCGATCCAGTCGGCGGGGCTCGGGCTGCTGTGGGTCTGGCTGCTGAGGTACCCCTTCGGGTTTACGGTGATCATCGCCCTGCTGGGACTGATGGGGCTGGCCATCAACGCCGCCATCGTCATTCTGGCCGAGCTGAAGGCAGACCCGCTGGCACAACAGGGCAATCTGCCGCAGATCCGCGATCTGGTGGCCGGTTGCAGCCGCCACATCGTCTCGACCACCATCACCACGGTCGGTGGCTTCATCCCGCTATTGCTGGGGGGCGGCGGTTTCTGGCCCCCCTTTGCCATCGCCATCGCCGGTGGCACAGCGCTGGCGACCCTGCTCTCTTTCTACTTTGTGCCGGTGGCGTTTATGCTGTGCAATCGTCGCCGTCCTGACCCGGTGCAGGAGGGCAGCAACGCGCAAGATCAGTTGTCGGGCTGACCCAGCATGGCCTTGAGCCGCTCTTCAAGGGTGGGCTCGGGAGCCTTGAGGGTCGCCATAAAGAGCTGCTCGATACCGGCCTTGTCCTGACTCTTGACGATAAACACCAGTCGGGACTGGGCCTTGCCCTCCGGCCAGTCGCCCAGCGCCTGCAGCGGATAGAGCTGGCCGTGCACCCCGTGGATCACCACCGGCTGGCTCTCCCCTTCCAGCTGCAAGATCCCCTTGAGGCGCAGCAGCGCATCACCGTATTGCGCCTGCACAGCATCGATGGCAGCCAGCAGGCGAGAGGGCTTGAGCGGCTCGCCGATACGCAGGGAGAAACTCTCGATGTTGCCGTGCTCGAAGTGGGTCGGTGCCGCCGTGCCCACCTTGGCGGCGAACGGTTGCATCTTCGGCTGCATGGGTGACGCCAGTCCCTGCTTGGGGGATTCGGTGCGCAGCCAGGCCAGCAGCTGGCGCACATCGCGCCCCGCCGCCTCGTTGTAGGCCCCCAGCTTCTCCAGCACCTTGGGCGACAGTTCGCCATTGGTCACCCGCTGGAGCGGCGCCGCCGGATTGAGGGCCGCCAGCTGGGTTTCGACCCGAGCCAGCTGCTCGTCATCCACCAGATCGCCTTTGCTCACCACCAGCAGATCCGCCAGCGCCACCTGTTTCACCGCCTCATACTGGGCCGCCAACTGCTGCTCGATATAGCCGGCATCCACCACAGTAACGGTGCCATCGAAGCGGTAGCGCTGGGCGATAAAGCCCTCTTCGCGCAGGGTAAAGAGCACGGGAGCAGGATCGGCGAGGCCAGTGGTCTCGATAATCAGCCGCTTGAACGGTTTGATCTTGCGCTGGATGGCCTTCATAAACAGCCCCTGCAGCGCTTCCACCAGAGAGCCCTGCACCGAGCAGCAGATGCAGCCGGAGTCGAGCAGCATCACCTGCTCATCCACCTGTTGCACCAGATGGTGATCCAGCCCCACCGAGCCGAACTCGTTGATCAGCACGGCGCACTCGCCAAGCTCCGGCTGCTTGACCCAGTGGTTGAGCAGAGTTGTCTTGCCGCTGCCGAGAAAGCCGGTCAGCAGGGTCACTGGGATCCTGGAGTCTTGCATATCGGTCATATCGATGACTTCCCTCTGGTCGGCAGAGTGATGAGTGCGCGGGTATCTTGCATATCGGTCATGTCAGCTCCTTACCGGTTGGCAAACAGGTCGCTGAGCCAGCGGTTTTCAAAGCGGCCGTGGGGGTCGAGTTCGGCTTTCAACGCCACAAAGTCGTGCCAGCGCGGCAGCAGGGCCGGGAAGTCATAGAGATCCATCGCCAAATGCTTGCCGAAGTGGGGGATGCCGCCAAGCGGCGCCAGCAGTTGCTGCAGCTCGCGCATCTGCTCCATGGAGCCGTTGACGAAGGTGCCGTCCGCCGCCAGATAGACCAGAAAACCGATCCAGCAGACCGGCTGGCCATAAGCGGCGCTAAGCCAGGCCTCGGAAGGGCCGGTACAACGCAGGATAAAGGGGTAGTGCAGCACGCCCGGATTGGCCTGCTGCCACGCTTGCAGGGTCTCCAGCGCCTCGTTCATGCGATGCAGCGGCACCGCCACCTCACAGTTGATCTGGGGGGCCGGGATCCCTTTGCAGAGAATTTGGTAGACGTTGCCCACCAGATCGGAGGCATCCTTGAAGCGGCGCACCGTCTCGAAGTGCTCACCCGCCAACGCCTCATCCTTGGTGTCCTTCGCCATCTTCTGCAGGGTGGCGTCAATGGTGGCGTTCATGCGGGCGTCGATATCGCCATCCAGCAGCAGCGGTTCGCTGCCGCCGGCGCGGTAGCGGGCAACCTCCTCCTCGGAGGCGGGATCCACCAGCCAGATGTGGCTCTCGCCGGTCCAGGCAAACCACCAGCTCTTCACAAAGCCGTGCTCACGGTTGAGCCGCTCGTTGTGCTCCAGGAGGAAGGGGTAATCGGTGGTGAACTTGGTGCAGCGCATGATGCGGTTGGGCACGGTGCGCAGGGTGACGTCGAGCAGGATGCCGAGCATCCCCATCCCCATCACGAAGGCGCCGAAGCGCGGATCGGTGCGATCCACCCGGATGATATCGCCATTGGCCTGCATCACCGTCATCGCCTCCACCGCATCGCAGAGGGCAGACTGGTGCAGCCCCTGACCGTGGGTGCCGGTGCTGAGGGCGCCGCCCAGGGTCTGGATACCGATGACACCGGGGGATGCGGGCAGCATCCGCGCCATGGCGATCAGCTCGGCATAAACGGTATCGAGCGGCGTCCCCGCCTGATAGGTGACGGTATCGGCGGTTTGCGCCAGCTGGCCGCGCAGGTGGTGCAAGTCCACCAGCAGCGCCTGACTGCCTTCGGCATAGACGCTGTGAATGGGTTCAAAAGAGAGGCCGGAGCCGATAAGACGCAACTTGCGCTCGGGGTGTTCCCGCAGCAGCGCTTGCAGCTCGTCGCGGGTTTTCGGGCGCCACACCTGATCCAGCGCCCCGAGGGGGTTGGTTCTCGACCAGTTGAACAGCACCTCCCGATTGTCGATCGCCTTGATGCTGTGAAATGCCTGGAACTGAACCGTCATACCGCGCCTCATCGTTTACTGACGTCAAAATGAGCGCCGATTCTACCGAAAAGCGAGCCACAAGGCATGAAAAACAAGCCCCTGCACTCAAGCAGGGATAGCGGGAACGCAGGCAGCCCCCTTCCTGACAGGCGCTTGGCTGCCCCTCTGTCACGGATAAATCAAATCTCGTTTGACGTGCGGCACACCACGTCAGGCTGCCGGCTCTGTGCCTCTTCCGGCAGCTGCTCCTCGCAGAACTGGCGCAGCGGCATGGGGCGGGCAAACAGGTAACCCTGCAGATAGTCGACCCCTTTGGCCCTGAGGTAGTCCGCCTGATGCTCGCTCTCCACCCCTTCCGCCACCAGCGCCAAATCGAGCCGGATCGCCAGATCGATCACATTGTCGACGATATGCTGGGAGAGCGACTCGGTCCCGATCCCGCTGACAAAGGACTGGTCGATCTTGAGGTAATCCACCTGAAACTGCTGCAGGTAAGCCAGGCTGGAGTGGCCGGTGCCGAAGTCATCGATGGCCAGCTGGACTCCCAATTCATTGAGCTGCTTAAACAGCGACAAGGTCTGGGGAGTGGCCACCAGCAACTCTCGCTCGGTCAGCTCCAACACCAGTACCACCTGACCCGGCGCGAAATGTGCGAGGAAACTGCGACACTCGGCGAGCAACCCCATATCGTTGCAATGGGCCGAACTGATGTTGAAGCCGATATGAAATCCGTGGGGTATATGCTGACGCGCTTTACCAAGCGATCGGGCCACCTCTTTCATGGCCAGGGCCGTCATCGGCACAATGAGGCCACTCTCCTCCGCCTGAGGGATAAAAAGATCCGGGCGGATAACCCCTGCCGTCGGATGGTGCCAGCGCATCAGTACCTCGGCCCCCATCACCCGCCTACTCTCCGATACCACCAGCGGTTGCAGGTAAGGCACAAATTCCTCGTTACGCAGGGCACGTTCCAGCTCACTGATCGGCGAGCGGGGCCGTCCCAGCAACCACCAGATACACAAGGCAAGACCCAGAGAGAAGCCTGTCAGCAGCAGAATAACCCACTGTTTCTCCTGCCACAGAGAAGGCCAGAGCGAGGACATGTCATGTCCCGCATAGATGGCGAACGGATAGCGAGAGGAAAAGACCTGGTGACTGGCGAGGGTCGGCAGGGACACAGCCCCATTGCTCAGCACCTGCTCGTCATCCAACCATTGGTCCCCCACATGGAGTAGCCGCCTGCTGGTGTTATCACCGGTTCTCAACAGAAGGTGCAGATAATCGCCATCGATGCTGCTGACCACCGCCCCGTGCAGCTCCTGGCTGCTCTTCAGGAGCAGCACGGGGTGGTCGGCACGCACCTGACTACCCGACGCCAGGCGCAAGCGTCCGTCGACGTAAGCTTCCCGGTTAAAGGACCAATGAACGGCACCAGACAAGGAGTTGCAGTAAACCACCCCCTGACTCAATAGATTAACGGTACGCACGAAGGGCACCAGCGCAGCCTGTTGGCGCATCGCAGGCAAGGCCTGTTCGCATGGCTTGCCGAGCAAGGGCTCAAGCGCCTGATTGGCGTCTTGTGCATGGGACAACATGATCTCCAGCAGAGCGACCGCCCGCTGGGCGGACTCCTTGGATTGGCGCTCCAGTGTCTGCATATGGCTGTTGTATAGCACCCAGAGGCCCAGATAAAGCGTCAGACCAAACAGCAGCAGGGAACAAACAAGACGTAGCCAAGGACGGGAGAAATCGAAGTTGGGCAACGCTATCGGCATAAAGTGAGCTATATGGTGCAAATAAGATGGTTCAATCTAATTGGCGACGGGACCGGAAACAAACAAATACAACACACTTAACACAAAATAGCCGTTTTTGCGCTCTTGGCTGTGCGCAGTGCCAAGAAACAGGAATAAGGTACTGGGGACTCGGCATAATGCGGCAACCCCTATTTCTGACCGTTTGGGTTTTCGCACCGACCCGTTCGGACACAGTGAATAAGCACCAATGAGTTTACTGTCGCTCCATCAACAAGCCTCAAACTTGACTTGCATCCCTCGGCGTTATCGCTGCAATGAAACATGCCGCGTCGAGACGCGGCATGCTGATTCGGTACCGAATTGGTGCTCCGTTAGAGGCTGTTTATACCGCCTGCTGCAGGATCACCGAATCCGCCTTCTTGGTGTAGGAGGCGATCTCGTTGAAGTTGAGGTAGCGGTAGGTGTCGGCCGCGGTGGCGTCCAGCTCCTTGGCATAGTGCAGGTACTCTTCCACGGTCGGGATCTTGCCGAGGATGGCGGCAACCGCAGCCAGTTCGGCAGAGGCCAGGTAGACATTAGCCCCCTTGCCCAGACGGTTCGGGAAGTTACGGGTAGAGGTGGAGACCACGCTGGCCTCATCCGCCACACGTGCCTGGTTGCCCATGCACAGGGAACAGCCCGGGATCTCGATGCGGGCACCGACGCGGCCGAAGATGCCGTAGTAGCCCTCTTCGGTCAGCTGGTCCTTGTCCATCTTGGTCGGCGGGGCGATCCACATGCGAGTCGGTAGCTGGCCGCTGAACTTGCCCAGCAGCTTGCCGGCGGCACGGAAGTGGCCGATGTTGGTCATGCAGGAGCCAATGAACACCTCGTCGATCTGGTCACCGGCCACACTGCTCAGCAGACGGGCATCGTCCGGATCGTTCGGCGCGCACAGGATAGGCTCCTTGATGGTGGCCAGATCGATCTCGATGATCTCGGCGTACTCGGCGTCCTGGTCCGCCTCCATCAGGGTCGGGTTGGCCAGCCACTCTTCCATCCCCTTGATGCGACGGGTGATGGTGCGCGGGTCGCCGTAGCCTTCACAGAGCATCCATTTCAGCATCACGATGTTGGACTTCAGATACTCGATGATCGGCTCTTTATCCAGCTTGATGGTGCAACCGGCAGCGGAACGCTCGGCGCTGGCGTCCGCCAGCTCGAAGGCCTGCTCCACCTTGAGGGTCGGCAGCCCTTCGATCTCGAGGATGCGGCCGGAGAAGATGTTCTTCTTGCCCGCCTTCTCGACCGTCAGCAACCCCTTCTGGATGGCGGCGTAGGGGATGGCATGAACCAGATCACGCAAAGTGATGCCCGGTTGCAGCTCGCCCTTGAAGCGCACCAGCACGGATTCTGGCATGTCCAGCGGCATCACGCCGGTGGCGGCGGCGAAGGCCACCAGACCGGAGCCCGCCGGGAAGGAGATCCCGATAGGGAAGCGGGTGTGAGAGTCACCACCGGTACCCACGGTATCCGGCAGCAGCATGCGGTTCAGCCAGGAGTGGATGACGCCATCCCCCGGACGCAAGGAGACACCGCCGCGGTTCATGATGAAGTCCGGCAGGGTGTGGTGGGTCTGCACGTCGACCGGCTTGGGATAGGCGGCGGTGTGGCAGAAGGACTGCATGGTCAGATCGGCGGAAAAGCCGAGGCAGGCGAGATCTTTGAGCTCATCTCGGGTCATCGGGCCCGTGGTGTCCTGGGAGCCGACCGTGGTCATCTTGGGCTCGCAGTAGGTGCCCGGGCGGATGCCCTGCACGCCACACGCCTTGCCCACCATCTTCTGGGCCAGGGTGAAGCCCTTGCCGGTGTCGGCCACCGGTTGCGGACGGCGGAACACCTCGGAGTGGGACAGACCGAGCGCCTCACGAGTCTTGTCGGTCAGGCCGCGGCCAATGATCAGCGGAATACGGCCACCGGCGCGCACTTCGTCGATCAGCACGTCGGTTTTGAGTTCGAACTGCGCCAGCACCTCGTCGGTGCCGTGCTTGCAGATCTTGCCGGCGAACGGGTAGATGTCAATGACATCGCCCATCGCAAGCGCAGAGACGTCCACCTCGATGGGCAGGGCGCCGGCATCTTCCATGGTGTTGAAGAAGATGGGGGCGATCTTGCCGCCGAGGCAGATGCCGCCGGCACGCTTGTTGGGCACGTTGGGGATGTCGTCGCCCATGAACCACAGCACCGAGTTGGTGGCGGATTTACGGGAGGAGCCGGTGCCCACCACGTCGCCCACATAGGCCAGCGGGAAGCCCTTTTCTTTCAGTTCGTCGATGGTCTTGATGGGACCTATGGTGCCGTCCTTGTCCGGGGTGATGCCGGGACGGGCCATCTTCAGCATGGCCAGGGCGTGCAGCGGGATATCGGGACGGGACCAGGCGTCCGGAGCCGGCGACAGGTCGTCGGTGTTGGTTTCGCCCGGCACCTTGAATACGGTGACGGTCAGCTTCTCGGCCAGGGCCGGACGGGAGAGGAACCACTCGGCATCGGCCCAGGATTGCATCACCTGCTTGGCGAAGGCGTTGCCGGCCTTGGCCTTCTCTTCCACGTCGTGGAAGGAGTCGAACATCAGCAGGGTGTGGGAGAGGGCCTTGGCGGCCAGCGGAGCCAGGGCAGTGTCGTCCAGCAGGTCGATGAGCGGCTGGATGTTGTAGCCACCTTGCATGGTACCGAGCAGGGTGACCGCTTCTTCGCGGCTCAGGATGGGGGAGCTGGCCTCACCCTTGGCGACAGCGGTGAGGAAACCGGCCTTCACGTAAGCCGCTTCATCAACACCGGGGGGAATGCGATCGGACAACAACTCTTTCAGAAAGCTCTCTTCGCCGGCGGGAGGATTTTTGAGCAGCTCGACCAGGGCGGCGACTTGCTCAGCGTCCAGAGGTTTGGGAACCACTCCCTCGGCAGCACGTTCTGCGACGTGTTTACGGTAGGTTTCAAGCACGACTAATTCCTCTTTGGTCTTTTTTTGGGGTTCGCCCGGGCTCGCGGCGATCATCCTTGCAGGACACCCCGTAGGGTGCTCCCCACTATATAAGTTTTAACGACTAATTAAAATCCAAACCCTGTTTACTTATTCATCACAAAAACGTAACCAACTAACCAGCCTGATATTTTTTGAAAATTAAAGGGGCACCACCAACCAGAGTTAACAAAATGGCATCAACTTGGCATTATTCGAACGTACTGCCCAATTGCAGATAAAAGACATTATTGCCCCCCTCCGCCATGCCATAACCAAGGAAAATGGGACCAAGGAAGCTGTCTACTCCCACATAGACCGAGCCCGCCGTCAACGCACTGCTCATGCCGATCTCCTTTCCTTTGTTCCAGACCCCGCCCTGCTCGAGGGAGCCCCCCAGATAGAGTGGCATCCTGAGGGCACCAAAGTCATTGTCAGCCACCCGATAGATGTAACGCAGACCGCCAAACAAACTGTAACGGCCGCTTAACTGATAGCGCTGGAAACCCGACATGCGGAATAGCCCCCCCAGATCCTGCACAAACAACGGGAACTCTTCCTGAGAGGTGGAGCCCCCCCCTTCCAGTAGCAGGTTGATACTGTGTCTGCCCCAAGACCATGGCTTGATCATCGCCAAGTGATAATTGACCCCCTCATAGCGATCATTGATGTCACTACCGTTATCCAGCCTGGCGGTGGAGTAACCTCCCTTGAGGTCCCAGTAGGCGCCATAGTAGGGGAAGTAGCGGCTATCGAGGGTGTCGTGTTCGAAGCGGGAATAGGGACCCCAGGAGAACGCATCGACCTTGGTATCGGCCATATTGCTAATGTCAATGTTGCCGATCTTCCCCTCCAACCCGAGCGAGAGGCGGCTCCAGGGCTGACGATTCCAGCCCACCGCCAGATCGAGGTTGGTGAAGTTGTACTCAGAATCGATATAACTCACCCCCTCCACTGTACGCGTCTCCTCGGGCATGAAGATACGACGATCGGTCTTGTCATAAGCCAGGCTGACCTCACCGAAAAAGGTCTGGGAAGGCTCCAGCGGGGAGTAGAAGTTGGTCTTGAAGTGTTTGGCGGTACCGAGCGATGCCTCGGTCAACCACTCGCCCCCCCAATCGTTGACATTGGTCATGGCATAGGACATGCCGACGTTGTAGTTGGAGTTGTTCTCGAAGTCATCGGTGAAGCCAAACTGAAAGTTGAGGTAGCCGGGCCCCCAGTGCTTCTCGTTGGCATCGACCACCAGCACGTTTTCCCCCTCTCGCTCCTCCACCTCGTAGGTGATGCGATCGAACGACTCCAGCGCATAGAGCCGGCGAATGCCTGCCTCCAAGCTCTCGTTGGTCTGGATCTTGTCGGGATGCACGTTCAGCATGGCGCGGACTGTCTCGTCAGAGAGGCGAGATTTGTTGAGGATCTCAACTTTGTCGATGTAGTAGGCGGGCTGACCACTACGCTCAGCGCGTCGGCTCAGTTTGAGATTACGATAATCATCGTACCCGGACTTGCTCAGGGAGAGCCGTTCAAGCTGGGCCGATGCCTTGCCAGCCGTGACCTCCCCTATCTTGATCCCCTCCGGCATGCGGTTGAAATCGGCGATCCCCATATCGCCGAATTCCGGCTCGAGCAGGATGTCGTCAGGCCCCAGCAGCACCTTCTGTTTGTCGGTGCCGACCTGAGTCATGTAGGTCGTGAGCTGGTCGATCATGGCGAGCCCCGACTTGAGGTCCTCGCGGCTGCGCAGCTTGGCGCTGATGTCCACCGCGATCACCACGTCGGCCCCCATCGCCTTGGCCACATCCACCGGCATGTTGTTGACGGAGCCACCATCGGCCAGGATATGCCCCTCCCACTCCACCGGCTTGAGCGCACCGGGGATGGACATCGAGGCCTGCATCGCCTTGGCCAGGCTACCGTGATCCAGCACGAAGGGGGTCACCGTCTCCATGTCGGTCGCCATGGCTCGGTAGGGGATGGGCAGATCGTCAAAACTCCTCTGCACCGGCAGGTTCGAGGTGGCGTGCCGCAGCAAGCTGGCCATGGATTGCCCCTGGAAAAAGCCGTCAGGCAGTTGAACGGTTCCGCCATTGACCCCGATATTGGTGCGCAACTGATACTGCTCGTTCTGCTGTTTTTTGCGCAGGGATTGCTCGTTGCGACCCACCTTGTCCTGATACCCCTTATTCCAGTCGATGGCGAGAGTGGTGCGCTCCACCTCCTCGGCACTGAGCCCCATGGCGTACATCCCCGCCACATAAGAGCCCATGCTGGTACCGACGATGATGTCGACCGGGATCCGCTTCTCCTCCAGTACCTTGAGGATGCCGATATGGGCCGACCCCTTGGCACCACCACCACTCAACACCAGCGCGACCTTGGGACGGCTCCCTTCACTCGCCTGCGCCAACAGGGGAGAAAGAGCCAGGATCAGCAAAAACAGGCGGGGCCATCCCGCACGGCAGCAGCGCATCATATTGTCCATATCATTCAAGGGGATTGCTCTTCAGAATTGGCCCCTACTATAAGGGCCGAACCCATGATCGCAAACTGCATCCGCTTGGCAGGGGGGCACTCATACGGGTCATTGGTTCCATACATGCCCCCTCTCTGTGAGCGCAAGCGTAATCTGCGAATAAAGGTGGCCCTTGACTCAAGGCCATGGCCTCCCGGCCGCTAATATCAACTCATCCCATGTTCCTTTACCCGAGTCACTCCTATGCTTGCAAGCCTGACACTCAAACAGAAAATTCTGGCCACTATCACCCTGGCGGTCGTGCTCTCCTGCCTGTTGGTGGGCTACTTCAGTCAACGCTCGGCCCAGCAGCTGATCGAAAACCGGATGTTCGAGCAGGAGCTGCCCAACCTGACCCAACGGATCAGCAAGGAGATTGAGCAGGATCTCCATGGCATCGCCCAGGCCGCCCGTCAACTGGCCACCGACCGTTTCATCCTCGACTGGGTGGATCGGGGCATGCCCAAAGAGCAGGAGTCTATCCTCATCAACCAGCTCAGGGATGTGGCCAACCAGTATGGTCTGGTGACCGCCTCTTTCGCCGATCGCCAGAGTGCCGCCTACTACAACCAGGATGGCTTTCTGCGCAACCTGACCCCCGCGCAGGACGCCTGGTTCTATGACTACACCAAGAGCCAGAAGGAGATGACCCTCAGCATCTTCCGCGAGAGCAACGGCGAGGTGAAGCTGTTTGTCAACTTCCAGCAGCTCAACGGTCGCGGGCTGGCCGGCTTTGCCAAATCCCTCGACACCATGGTGACCATGGTCGCCAACTTCCGGCTGGAAGAGAGCGGCATCGTCTTTATGGTCGATGGCAGCGGCAAGGTGAAGCTGCACCCCGAGGCCAACCGCATCGAACGCGATACCCTGGGCGGCATCGCCAGCGGTGATACCGGCAGCCTGCTGGCCAGACGCCCCTTTGCCGTCATCAACGCCGAAATCAATGGCGAGCCCATGGTACTGGCCAGCAGCTATATCCCGCTGCTCGACTGGTATCTGGTGGCCCAGGTGCCGCAAGCCGAGATCTATGCCGAGCTGGATCAGACCCGCAACGAGATCCTGATGATCTCGCTGGTGATAGCACTGGTCATGGGGCTGATGGGGATGCTGCTGGCGGGCTCGGTCAGCCGTCCGCTCAACGAGCTGGCTCGCCTGTTCAAGGAGCTGGGCAGCGGCGATGGGGATCTCACCCAGCGCCTCAAGGTGGAGGGGCATGATGAACTGAGTCAGGTCGCCACCGGCTTTAACAACTTCGTCGCCAAGATCCACGGCTCCATCGAGCAGGTGGCAGAGAACTCCCGCCAGCTCGCCGACACCGCCAACGAGGTGGCCAACAAGGCGCAGCTGACCCGGCACAACTGTACCGCCCAGCGTGACCGCACCGTGCAGGTGGCCACCGCCATCCACGAGATGGGGGCCACGGTGAGCGAGATCGCCGGTAACGCTTCGCTGGCAGCCGACGTCGCCAGACAGGCCAACGATCAGGCCGATGCGGGGGCAGTGGTGGTGGCGCAGGCACGCCACGGCATCGTCGGCCTCTCCGGCGAGATTGAGCAAGTGGCCGGGGTCATCGAGTCGCTGGCGAGCCAGACCGACTCCATCGGCAGCATCCTCGACACCATCCGCAGCATCTCGGAGCAGACCAACCTGCTCGCTCTGAACGCCGCCATCGAGGCCGCTCGCGCCGGTGAACAGGGTCGCGGCTTCGCCGTGGTAGCGGACGAGGTGCGCAATCTGGCAAACCGCTCCGCCGCCTCGACCGCCGAGATCCAGGGGATGATCAACCGCTTGCAGGAGCAGAGTGCCCGTGCCGTCAGCGCCATGGCGCAGGGGCGCAACCAGAGTCTGGAAGTGGTGAGCCAGGCCGATGAGGCCAACGCCGCCCTCGGCCAGATCACCGCCCACATCACCCAGATCAACGACATGAACATCCAGGTCGCCACCGCCACCGAGGAGCAGTCCAGCGTGGTCGGCGAGATCAACCGCAACGTGGAGGATATCAACCAGCTCACCATGGAGACCGCCGACATCGCCCACCAGCTGACCGAATCCAGCCGCAGCCTGCAGCAACTCTCCGGTCAACTGGACAAGCTGGTCGGCAACTTCCGCCTGTAGCCTGTCACCTCACTCCTGAAGACTCACCAGAGGGCGCTGCGGTGCCCTCTGTCATAGCCACGGCAAACGGTGACGCACGGCCATTGCAACGCCGTTATGCGGCTCTCGAAATGCCTCATAATCAGGGAAATATGAGGAGGAGGAGTTATGGGCAAGCTGATCGTAATGATATTGCTGGGGGGAGTGCTCTCCGCCTGCAGCAGCGGGCCGGTGCGGGTACACGGGGCGGATGTCAGCGTGGACGATACCCGGATCCGGGTCAGTGACGGCAGTGGCGGCGGTTATGGCACCTTCTGCCCCCCCGGTCAGGCCAAGAAGGGGCGTTGCTAACCTCTGCACCAAAAACAAAAAGCCGCTCATTCGAGCGGCTTTTTTATGCAAGGGGGGAAGAAAATTACTTTTTCTTCTTGGCCTTGGCGTTCGGCAGGTCGGTGATGGAGCCTTCAAACACTTCGGCAGCCAGACCCACAGACTCGTGCAGAGTCGGGTGGGCGTGGATGGTCAGCGCGATATCTTCGGCGTCGGCACCCATCTCGATGGCCAGACCGATTTCACCCAGCAGTTCACCACCGTTGGTACCCACGATGGCACCACCGATGACGCGGCCGCTCTCCTTGTCGAAGATCAGCTTGGTCATACCGTCAGAGCAGTCGGACGCAATGGCGCGGCCGGACGCCGCCCACGGGAAGGTGGCGACTTCGAAGTTCAGGCCCTGTTGCTTGGCTTCCTTCTCGGTCAGACCCACCCATGCCATCTCTGGCTCGGTGTAGGCGATGGACGGGATCACTTTCGGGTCGAAGTAGTGCTTCTTGCCGGCGATAACTTCAGCGGCAACGTGACCTTCATGAACACCTTTGTGGGCCAGCATCGGCTGACCAACGATGTCACCGATGGCGTGGATGTGCGCCACGTTGGTACGCAGCTGCTTGTCCACCTCGATGAAACCGCGCTCGGTCACGGCAACGCCTGCTTTCTCGGCATCCAGCATCTTGCCGTTCGGCACACGGCCTACGGCAACCAGCACGTTGTCGTAGCGAACCGGCTCGGCCGGGGCGTGCTTGCCTTCGTAGGAGACGTACAGGCCGTCTTCGCGCGCTTCAACTGCGGTGACCTTGGTCTCCAGCATGATGTTGAATTTCTTGGCGACGCGCTTGGTGTAGATCTTGACGATGTCTTTGTCGGCAGCCGGAACCAGCTGGTCGGCAAATTCCACCACGTCGATCTCGGAACCCAGAGAGGAGTACACGGTCCCCATCTCCAGACCGATGATGCCGCCACCGATCACCAGCAGTTTGCCGGGCACGGTTGTCAGCTCCAGCGCATCGGTAGAGTCCCATACGCGGGGGTCGTCGTGCGGGATAAACGGCAGCTTCACCGGGCGGGAACCGGCGGCGATGATGGCGTTGTCGAAGGTCACAGTGGTCTTGCCATCTTCCCCGGTCACTTCGAGCGTGTTCGGGCCGGTAAATTTACCCAAGCCGTTAACAACCTGAACTTTACGCATCTTGGCCATGCCAGCCAGGCCGCCGGTCAGCTGGGTGATCACCTTCTCTTTCCACAGACGCACCTTGTCGATGTCGGTCTGCGGTGCACCGAAGACGATGCCGTGCTCGGCCAGCGCCTTGGCTTCTTCAATCACTTTGGCGACGTGCAGCAGCGCCTTGGAGGGGATGCAGCCCACGTTCAGGCAGACGCCACCCAGGGTGGAGTAACGCTCGACGATAATCGTATCCAGACCCAGGTCGGCCGCACGGAAAGCAGCGGAATAACCGGCAGGGCCAGCACCCAGTACTACGACCTGGGTTTTGATCTCTTTACTCATCATGACCTCTTTGTCGTTCTTATATCCCCGGACAGCGCAGTCTTATGCCTTCTTTTCCTTGTAAAACAAGAGGCCGCTGCAGCCGCGAAAAAAACGGGGCAAGTTTACAATCCTGTTAACGAAATGAGAAGTAAAAAGGGCAGGCTCTGGGCCCGCCCTCTCACTTACAGGACCAGTCGACGAATGTCGGACAGCACGCCGTTCATGGTGGTGATGAAGCGAGCCCCATCGGCACCATCGATCACGCGGTGGTCATAGCTCAGCGCCAGCGGCAACATCAGGCGCGGCACGAACTCTTTGCCGTTCCACTTCGGCTTCATCTCGGACTTGGAAACACCGAGGATGGCCACTTCCGGCGCGTTGACGATCGGGGTAAAGCTGGTACCGCCGATGCCACCCAGGCTGGAGATGGTGAAGCAACCGCCCTGCATGTCGGCAGCGGTCAGCTTGCCGGCACGGGCCTTCTTGGAGATCTCGGCCAGATCGCGAGAGAGCTCCATGATGCCCTTCTTGTTGACGTCGCGCACCACCGGCACAACCAGACCGTTGGGGGTATCCACCGCCACACCGATGTGGATGTACTTCTTCATGATCAGTTTGCTGCCATCTTCGGACAGCGAGCTGCAGAAGCGCGGGTGAGCTTCCAGCGCCTTGGCGGCAGCCTTCAGGATGAACACCAGCGGGGTGATCTTCACGTCTGCCTTCTGCTTCTCGAGCATCGCGTTCTGCTCTTTGCGGAACGCTTCCAGCTCGCTGGTATCGGCTTCGTCGAACTGGGTGACATGAGGGATCATGACCCAGTTGCGGTGCAAGTTCGGGCCGGAGATCTTCTGGATGCGGGTCAGCTCGACCTCTTCCACATCACCGAACTTGCTGAAGTCCACCTTCGGCCACGGCAGTACGCCCAGACCGTTGCCACCGGCCACGCCAGCAGAGGCCGGAGCGGACTCGGCACGCTTGATGGCATCCTTCACATAGGCTTGCACGTCTTCTTTGACGATGCGGCCCTTGCGACCGGAGCCTTTCACCTTGGCCAGGTTGACGCCGAACTCGCGCGCCAGACGGCGTACCGCCGGGGAGGCGTGTACGTAAGCGTCGTTGGCAACGAACTCGGTCGCGGCAGCAGCCTGAGCAACCGGTGCCGGAGCAGCGGCGACCGGCGCAGCAGCCACGGGCGCGGCGGCCGGAGCCGGTGCAGCAGCAGGCGCAGCGCCAGCCACTTCAAAGACCATCACCAGAGAACCGGTAGACACCTTGGCGCCAGCGGCAACCTTGATCTCGACCACGCGACCGGCGAACGGTGCCGGTACTTCCATGGAGGCCTTGTCACCTTCCACGGCGATGATGGACTGGTCGGCTTCAACCATGTCGCCCACGGCAACCATGATCTCGGTCACGTCCACTTCGTCGTCACCGATGTCCGGTACGTGTACGTCTTTGCGCGCGGCGGCAGCGGCAGCAGGAGCGGCGGCCGGAGCGGCTGCAACCGGTGCAGCCACTTCAGCAGGGGCGGCAGCGCCTTCGGCTTCGAAGATCATGATCTGGGAACCGGTGGCAACCTTGTCGCCCACCTTGATCAGGATCTCTTTGACGATACCGGCGGACGGGGCCGGGACTTCCATGGAGGCCTTGTCGCCTTCTACCGCGATGATGGACTGGTCGAGCTCGACCTTGTCGCCCACGGCCACCATGATCTCGGTAACTTCAACCTCATCGGCGCCGATATCCGGCACCATAATCTGTTTGGACATTGTGCTTTATCCTCTTGCATCGATCCGCGTGACCGGCTGATGCCGCCACGCACATCTCGCGTTAACCGTTTTAAACCCTGGCAAGGTCGCGCCGCATGACGGCGCGACCCTTGATCCACTTACGCGTACAGCGGGTTGACCTTGTCGGCGTCGATGCCGTACTTGGCGATGGCGTCGGCCACCACCTGCTTGTCTACCTCGCCGCGCTTGGCCAGTTCGGTCAGGGCAGCAACCACCACGTAGAACTCGTTCACTTCGAAGTGACGGCGCAGGTTGGCACGGCTGTCGGAGCGGCCGTAACCGTCGGTGCCCAGCACGCGGTAGTTCTCGGTCGGCACGAAGGCGCGAACCTGATCGGCGAAGGACTTCATGTAGTCGGTCGCAGCGATGGTGGCGTCGGAACCCAGTACCTGAGCGATGTAGGGAACACGCGCGTCAGAGGTCGGGTGCAGCATGTTCCAGCGATCCGCGTCCTGACCGTCACGAGCCAGCTCGTTGAAGGAGGTGACGCTGAACACATCGGAACCGATGCCGTACTCGCTGGCCAGGATCTGGGCGGCGGTGCGCACATGACCCAGGATGGAACCACAACCCAGCAGCTGAACTTTCGCCTTGGCACCGGCCACAGACTCCAGCTTGTAGATACCCTTGCGGATACCCTCTTCAGCGCCTTCCGGCATGGCCGGCATCGCATAATTTTCATTGAGAGTGGTGATGTAGTAGAACACGTTCTCCGGGTTCTCACCGTACATGCGGCGCAGGCCGTCCTGTACGATCACCGCCACTTCATAGGCGTAAGACGGGTCGTAGGAGACGCAGTTCGGGATGGTGTTGGCCAGGATGTGGCTGTGACCATCTTCGTGCTGCAGACCTTCGCCGTTCAGGGTAGTACGACCGGAGGTCGCACCGAGCAGGAAGCCACGGGCTTGCTGGTCACCGGCTGCCCACGCCATGTCGCCGATCCGCTGGAAGCCGAACATGGAGTAGTAGATGTAGAACGGGATCATCGGGCAGTCGTTGGTGCTGTAAGAGGTCGCAGCAGCCAGCCAGGAGGACATGGCGCCCAGCTCGTTGATACCGTCTTGCAGAACCTGACCCTGCTTGTCTTCCTTGTAGTAGGAGACGATGTCGCGGTCTTGCGGGGTGTATTGCTGACCGTGCGGGCTGTAGATACCGATCTGGCGGAACAGGCCTTCCATACCGAAGGTACGGGCTTCGTCAGCCAGGATCGGTACGATGCGCTTGCCGATGGACTTGTCTTTCAGCATCACGTTCAGGGAACGCACGAACGCCATGGTGGTGGAAATTTCGCGCGCCTGCTCACCCAGCAGCGGGCCGAAGGCATCCAGTGCCGGGATGTCCAGCTGGGTGGTGCTTTCGCGCAGACGGGTCGGCAGGTAGCCTTTCAGGGCGGTGCGACGGTCGTGCAGGTATTTGTGCTCGGCAGAACCGGCTTCGATCTTCAGGTAAGGCAGATCGGCCAGCTGCTCGTCGGCCACCGGCAGGTTGAAGCGGTCACGCAGGTGACGCACGGAGTCCAGCTCCATCTTCTTGACCTGGTGCGCGATGTTCTTGCCTTCAGCCGCTTCACCCATGCCGTAACCCTTGATGGTCTTGGCCAGAATAACGGTCGGCTTGCCCTTGGTCTGGGTCGCCTTGTTGAACGCGGCGAACAGTTTGCGCGGATCGTGACCACCGCGGTTCAGGGCGAAAATTTCCTCGTCGGTCATCTCTTTGACCAGCGCGGCAGTTTCCGGATAACGATTGAAGAAGTGCTCGCGGATGTAGCCACCGTCGCGGGACTTCATGGTCTGGTAGTCACCGTCCACGGTCTCGTTCATCAGCTGGATCAGCTTGCCGGAGGTGTCTTTCTTCAGCAGCTCATCCCACTTGCGACCCCAGATGACCTTGGTGACATCCCAACCGGCGCCGGCGAACAGGCCTTCCAGCTCGTTGATGACCTTGCCGTTACCGACAACCGGACCATCCAGACGCTGCAGGTTGCAGTTGACCACGAACACCAGGTTGTCGAGCTTTTCACGCACGGCAACGGTCAGGGCACCTTTGGCTTCCGGCTCGTCCATCTCGCCGTCACCCAGGAAGGCGTAAACGGTCTGCCCGGAGCAATCCTTGATACCACGGTCGGTCAGGTACTTCAGGAAGCGAGCCTGATAGATGGCGGCGATGGGGCCCAGACCCATGGAAACGGTCGGGAACTGCCAGAAGTCCGGCATCAGTTTCGGGTGCGGATAGGAAGGGATACCCTTGCCGTCCACTTCCTGACGGAAGTTGTCCAGTTGCTCGGCAGTCAAGCGACCTTCGGCAAAGGCACGGGCGTAGATGCCCGGGGAGATGTGACCCTGGAAGTAGACCAGATCGCCACCATCCTTCTCGTTGCGAGCACGGAAGAAGTGGTTGAAGCAGACATCATAGATGGTCGCAGAAGAAGCGAAGGAAGACATGTGACCACCCAGGTCCAGGTCTTTCTTGGACGCGCGCAGCACGATCATCATGGCGTTCCAGCGGATGATGGCGCGAATGCGGCGCTCCATCTCCAGGTCACCCGGGTAGTCCGGCTCGTCGCTGGACGGGATGGTGTTGATGTAATCGCGATTTGCCTTGGCAGCCACGTCCACACCGCTTGCGCGGGCTTTCTCGGCCAACTGTTCAAGGATGAACTGAGCGCGTTGCGGACCCTCTTCACGCAGCAGGGATTCCAGAGAGGCAAGCCACTCCAGCGTTTCTATCGGGTCCACATCGTTCTTCAGGATATCAGACATGGCTGGTTCCTATGTTGTTGTGATTGCACGGCATTGCACGGCGAAAGGCGCAAGCATTCGACAATAAAGAAAGCCTTGTGGGATTAGTTTTCCTGCTGACGGATCCGACGCATGGATCGCTGGATCCGGGTCTCTTCCCTCTGCATATCCAACAAGGTGTCCTCGATAAAGGCCAGATGCTCATGACAAGCTGTTCTGGCCCGCTCCGGAGCCCCCGAAAGGATGGCCTCGATCAAGTTCGCACGATGGCGACGGATCTTGGCGACCACTCCCGGGCGGCGATTCAAAATCTCGTTATTTTGCAGAATGTTCTGCTCGAGCATCGGGCTCATGGCCCGCAGCAGGTGCAGCAGCACCACGTTGTGGGACGCCTCGGCCACCGCCAGATAGAACTGGGTCACGGCTGCCGACTCGGCCACCAGCGAGCCCAGCTGGCCCGCCTCTTCAATGGTGATTTGCACCTGACGAATGCGCTCGAAATCAGACCCGGTTCCCCGCAAGGCCGCGTAGTAGGCACAGATGCCTTCCAGCGCGTGGCGAAACTCCAGCAGGTCATACCGAGCTTCCGGGTGGGTACTGAGCAGTTCGAACAGGGGATCGGCCATCCCCTTGCTCAAGGCATTCTGCACATAAGTGCCGCCGCCCTGACGGCGATAAAGCAACCCGCGCGCTTCCAGCCGCTGGATGGCTTCGCGCAGGGAGGGGCGCGATACCTGAAACTGGATGGCGAGTTCCCGCTCGGGCGGCAACTTCTGCCCCGGCTGCAGGCTGCCTTCCAGAATCATCTGTTCCAGCTCGGCGACAATGGCGTCGGCCAACTTGGGTTGCGTAATCTTGCGATAGGGCATGAGGCTACTTTGTTAAATTGGTATTACCAATTTCATGGATGGGGCGAAAATTAGCAGAGCCCTTTTGAAAAGTCCACCCAAAAGATGATCTGAATCAAGAACCAACCGCACCACTTAAGGGGTAAAACGGGGAAAACATGATTTAGCTCATAGAAAATGGTCTGACCAATATTCTTGACCGCGCTCACAGATAACATTTGCGCAACCAGAGACAACAATGGCCTGCCAGACCGGCAAGCCATTGATTTTAAAATCCAAACTAAATTTTAATATTCACTTTAGCTGTTTAGTATCTGCCGGTAGTAATCCCACTGAAAACTGGCACCGGGATCCGTCTTGCGCCCCGGCGCGATGTCGCAATGGCCGACAATTTTTTCGTGGGTGATGGCCGGATAGCGCGCTGAAATGGCTCGGGTGAGCCCCGCCAGCACCCGGTACTGAGCCTCGGTATAGGGGGTCTCGTCAGTCCCTTCCAGCTCGATACCGATGGAGAAGTCGTTGCATGCCTCCCGCCCCTGCCAGCTCGATACGCCCGCATGCCAGGCCCGCGCACCGAACGGCACATACTGCACCAGCTCGCCATCACGGCGGATCAGGCAGTGGGCCGAGACCCGCAACTGATGGATAGCGGCAAAATAGGGGTGAGCCTCGGGGTCGAGCCGCCCCATAAAGAGATCGTCGATAAAGGGGCCACCAAACTCCCCCGGCGGCAGGCTGATACCATGCACCACCAGCAGGGAGATATCGTCCGGCGTGGCCCGTTCGTTGTGGTGAGGAGAAGGCACCCGGCGTGCCTGCGGGCACCAGCCAGCGGCATCGATAGAGAAACAAGGTTGCGAAGCGAGGTGAGTCATCGGCTACTCGTGTTGACTGATTAATGGCGAAAAGATGAAGGGATGTAATGAACTAGCCAGCACCAACTCGCTGAATCAACGGGAAATTGTATGTTAGGCTGAGTCATCTTTCGCTCGATATGGATGGGGTATGCAGCACACGGCACGCTGGATGTGGTTACTGGTCTGGCTCTCTCTGATGGGCCTGCTGACCCTCTACTTCCACTCCCGCTCGCAACCGAGCGTGACCGCCAGCGGCGAGCTGCTGCTACGAGCCGACCAGAGCGGCCACTATCGTCTGGAGGGTGCCATCAACGGCCAACCGGTGCAACTGCTGCTCGATACCGGCGCCACCCGTATCACCATCCCGCAGCAGGTTGCCGAGCGGCTCGGCCTGACCGCTCATGGCAGCAGCCAGGTCAATACCGCCGCGGGGCCGATCCGGGTCGGCAACGGCACCATCGAAACGCTGGCGATGGGGCCATTGACCTTGTACGATCTGGCCATCTTTATCAATCCGGCGACAGACGGTGACGAAGTGCTGGTTGGCATGAACGCCCTCGGTCGGCTGGAGCTGGTTCAAAAAGAGCGGCAGTTGCTGCTCAGACCCTTGCAGGAATAAGGCATGTTTCAACAGGATGTCAGCCGCGCCGTGCGCGCCGCACTACTCGAAGATCTGGGCGATGCCCTCACCACGCTGGACCAACCGGACGCCAGCGCCGATATCACCGCCCAGCTGATCCCGGCCGATCGGCTGGCCAGCGCCCGGGTCATCACCCGCGAAGCCGGCATATTCTGCGGCCAGCCCTGGGTGGATGAAGTCTTTTTGCAACTGAAGGCCCAGCTCGGCGGCGAGGTGCAGGTGGAGTGGCAGGTGCAGGATGGGGACGTGCTCTCCCCCAATCAGGAGCTGTTCCGCCTCCATGGCCCGGCCCGCCTGCTGCTGACCGGCGAACGCACCGCGCTGAACTTTGTCCAGACCCTCTCTGGCGTCGCCACCCTCACCGCCCGCTATGTGGCAGAGCTGGCTGGCACCGACTGCCGATTGCTCGACACCCGCAAGACCATCCCGGGGCTGCGCACCGCCCAGAAGTACGCGGTCACCTGTGGCGGCGGCAAGAATCACCGCATCGGCCTCCATAACGCTTACCTTATCAAAGAGAACCATATCCTCGCCTGTGGCGGCATTGCCGCAGCGGTGAATGAGGCTCGCCGTCTCAATCCGGGCAAACCGGTGGAGGTGGAAGTCGAATCGCTGGCAGAACTGGAACAGGCGCTGGCGGCCAATGCCGATATCGTGATGCTGGATAACTTCGATGTGCCCATGATGCACGACGCGGTCGCCATCAATCAGGGCCGCGCCAAGCTGGAAGTCTCCGGCAATGTGACGCTGGACACCCTGGCCGAGTTTGCCGCCACCGGGGTCGATTTTATCTCGGTGGGGGCGCTGACCAAGCATCTGCAGGCGCTCGATCTCTCGATGCGCTTTATCCAGCCATGAGACGACCCCACCGGCGTGAGCAAATAGGCGATCTAACCGGATAAACAACTTGCAAAAGGCGCCATAGGCGCCTTTTCTTTAAGCAAGGTCTCTTAACAAAGGAGTGTGATGATGGGCCTGACCCCGCCAATCAAAAAGAGTCGTTAGAAGCCGCTTATTTATGATTTATATCATATTTTTGGTAAATGACATGAAAGAGGTTAACAAAGGGCGCAATCTCTGTTGCCACCCCTGACAGCTCGGATAAGATACTGACGTGCGGACGATTTTCTACCGCCACTTCCCAGGAACCAAGGATAAAAGGATATTTTCCATGAACAGCAACATGAAGAAACAGTCGGGTTTTACCCTTATTGAACTGATGATCGTGGTCGCGATCGTGGCCATCTTGGCTGCTATCGCATTGCCGGCCTATCAGAACTACGTCACCAAAACGAAGTGGACAGAATTAGCAACCGCTCTCGGAAGTCTAAAAACTGATGCTGAAGTCTGTTCCAGCCAAGGACAATTTACTATTGGTACTGCCGCTACGGATTGTGTAAACACCTCCAAAAAACTTCCTGCGACCGTTGTATTAAATGGTACGCCGACATTCACTTCGGCTGCAGGAGCGACATTCCAAGTCAAGTTTGCGAACGCAACAAAAGGAGGCCCACTGGGCACTTCTGGCATTCTTCAATTAGCTACCTCAGGTGCTTCAGTCCCTTACACATGGGTATTCACCTGTTCTGGGGGCACAACAGATCAAAACGCTCAATGCCCTAAATCATAATGACATCTAGCCCCCATAGCGGCCTGGCGTTAAGCCTGGCCGCCTCTTCACTGATCAGCGAAGAGGATTCCCAGCGCTATCTGAGCCAGGCCAAGGCCCAGCGCAAACCCTTTGTCACCTTTCTGATCGAGAACGACATCCTCGACAGCAAGGCGCTCGCCGATTTTTGCGAGCTGGAGTATGGGGTACCTCTGCTGGATCTTGCCGCCTTCGATTTGGCCGAGATCCCGCAGAAGTACCTCAATCAGAAGCTGATTGAGAAACACCACGTGCTGCCCATCTACACCCAGGGCCACACCCTCTATATCGCCATGTCGGACCCGACCAATGTCTCGGCGCTGGAGGACTTTGGCTTCAGCTTCGGCCTGCATACCGAGGCGCTGCTGGTGGAGGAGAACAAGCTCACCGCCGCCATCGGCAAGCTGCTGGAGAGCGAAAACGATGCCCTCGGCATGGAGGATATCGACGAGACCGAGATTTCGGATCTCGAAGTCTCCGACGAGAACAGCCGGCTCGACGAGAGCGTCAACACCACGGACGATGACGCCCCCATCGTCAAGTACATCAACAAGATCCTGATGGATGCCATCAAGCGCGGCGCCTCCGACCTGCACTTCGAACCCTACGAGTTCAAGTATCGGGTGCGCTTTCGCGTCGACGGCATTTTGCACGAAATTGCCACCCCGCCGGTCAATCTGGCCAACCGTTTCTCCGCCCGCCTCAAGGTGATGGCGCGGCTCGATATTGCCGAGCGGCGGCTGCCACAAGATGGCCGCATCAAGTTGAAGCTGTCGCGCAACAAGTCGATGGATATGCGGGTCAACACCCTGCCCACCATGTGGGGGGAGAAGATCGTGATCCGGCTGCTCGACTCCTCGGCGGCCCGCCTCAATATCGAGCAGCTCGGTTTCGACGACCGGCAGAAGGCGCAATACCTGCGCGCCCTCTCCAAACCGCAGGGGATGATCCTGGTGACCGGCCCCACCGGCTCGGGCAAGACAGTCTCGCTCTATACCGGCCTCAATATTCTCAACACCACCGAGGTAAATATCTCTACCGCTGAAGATCCGGTGGAGATCAACCTGCCGGGCGTCAATCAGGTGCAGGTCAACCCCAAGGCGGGGCTCACCTTCGCCAGCGCCCTGCGCTCCTTCTTGCGGCAAGACCCGGATGTGGTGATGGTGGGGGAGATCCGCGATCTCGAAACCGCCGAGATCGCCATCAAGGCGGCCCAGACCGGCCACCTGGTGCTCTCCACCCTGCATACCAACTCCGCCGCCGAGACCCTGACCCGGATGATGAACATGGGGGTGCCCGCCTTCAACATCGCCTCCTCGGTCACCCTGATCATGGCCCAGCGGTTGGCCCGTAAACTGTGCGATCACTGCAAAGCGCCGGAGGTGGTGCCGGAAGCCGAACTGCTGGAGCTGGGCTTTACGCCACAGCAACTGGCGGCGGGGCTGCGACTGTTCAAACCGGTCGGTTGCAAGGCGTGTTCCGGCGGCTACAAGGGGCGGGTCGGCATCTACGAAATCATGCTGATGTCGGAGAACATCGCCAAATTGATCATGCAGGGGGCCAACTCCCTGCAAATCGCGGCGATTGCCCAGAAAGAGGGGATGCGCACCCTGCGCACCTCGGGACTGGAGAAAGCGCGCCTCGGCGTTACCAGTCTGGCCGAGGTCAACCGGGTCACCACCAACTGATCCGCGTGGCGAAACATTCGCCGATAATGCGTTGCTAGGTTCGATTCGCGTCGCGTAATCGGACATTCGCGCAGGTAAACAGGATTCACGCAGCGTCATCGGACGTATGTGTCATCAGGGCTGGCGCCCGACCCAATTGCAGGATGCAAAGATGGCAACGCTAACCAAGAAGAACAATGCCCCGAAGAAAGTCTTCGCCTTCCGCTGGCACGGGGTTAACCGCAAGGGGCAGAAGGTCTCCGGCGAGCTGCAGGCTGACAGCATCAATACCGTCAAGACCGAGCTGCGCAAGCAGGGGGTCAACGTCACCAGGGTGACCAAAAAATCCCAGGGGATCTTCTCCAAGGGCGGCGCCAAGATCAAGCCGATGGATATTGCCATCATCTCCCGCCAGATCACTACCATGCTCTCCGCCGGCGTACCGCTGGTGCAAAGCCTGCAGATCATCGCCCGCAGCCACGAGAAAGTGGCCATGCGCGAGCTGATGGGGCAGGTCGCCGCCGATGTGGAGACCGGCACCCCGATGTCGGAGGCGCTGCGCCGCCACCCCCGCCATTTTGACGCTCTCTACTGCGATCTGGTCGAGGCGGGTGAGCAATCCGGTGCGCTGGAGACCATCTACGACCGTATCGCCACCTACCGGGAAAAGTCGGAGGCGCTCAAGTCGAAGATCAAGAAGGCGATGTTCTACCCCACCATGGTCATTCTGGTGGCCATCGTCGTGACCTCCATCCTGCTGCTGTTCGTCATCCCGCAGTTTGAGGATATCTTCAAGAGCTTCGGCGCCGAGCTGCCGGTGTTCACCCAGTTTGTCATCGGCATCTCACGCTTTATGCAGAACTGGTGGTATGTCTTCTTTGGTGGCACGGCCCTTGGCATCTTCCTCTATGTGCGCGCCTGGCGCGCCTCCCAGAAGGTGAGAGACAATACCGACAAGTTTGTGCTCACTATCCCGGTGGTCGGCATGATCCTGCACAAGGCGGCCATGGCTCGCTTTGCCCGCACCCTCTCAACCACTTTCTCGGCCGGTATCCCGCTGGTGGATGCTCTCATCTCGGCGGCCGGCGCCTCCGGTAACTATGTCTATCGCACCGCCGTCATGGCAATCCGCAACGAAGTGGTGGCCGGTATGCAGATCAACGTGGCGATGCGCACCGTCGATCTCTTCCCCGACATGGTGATCCAGATGGTGATGATCGGCGAGGAGTCCGGCGCCATCGATGATATGCTCTCCAAGGTCGCCACCATCTTCGAACAGGAGGTGGATGATCTGGTCGATGGCCTCACCAGCCTGCTGGAACCCCTCATCATGGTGGTGCTCGGGGTGCTGGTCGGCGGCATGGTGATCGCCATGTACCTGCCCATCTTCAAACTTGGCGACGTGGTAGGCTGATTCATCAGGGCATGGCATCATCGCCATGCCCCCTTCTCATTCAATGACTGACGGTTGGTTATGACACTTCTTCTCGAGCTGGCTCACGGCTTGCCCTGGCTCTACTTCTCGCTGGTTTTTCTCTTTTCTCTGATGATCGGCAGCTTCCTCAACGTAGTGATCCACCGCCTGCCCATCATGCTGGAGCGGGAGTGGCAGGCCGAGTATCGCAGCTACTTCGCCCCCGATGAGGAGGCCACTGCGCCAGCGCGCTACAACCTGATGGTGCCGCGCTCCGCCTGCCCCCACTGTGGCCACGCCATTACCGCCATCGAGAACATTCCGCTGCTGAGCTGGCTCTGGCTCAAGGGGCGTTGCCGCGACTGTCAGGCGCCCATCTCGGCACGCTATCCGCTGGTGGAATTGCTGACCGCCCTGCTGTCGCTGGCGGTCGCCATGGTGATCGCGCCGGGCTGGGGCACGCTGGCTGCCCTGCTGCTCACCTGGGTGCTGATCGCCCTCACCTTTATCGATCTCGACAAGATGTTGCTGCCCGACCAGCTCACCCTGCCCCTGCTGTGGGGCGGGCTGCTGTTCAATCTGGCAGAGGGATTCGTGCCGCTGGCTGATGCCGTGATTGGTACCATGGCGGGCTATCTGGTGCTCTGGAGCCTCTATTGGGCGTTCAAGCTGCTCACCGGCAAGGAGGGGATGGGTTATGGCGACTTCAAGCTGCTGGCGGCCCTGGGCGCCTGGCTCGGCTGGCAGGCGCTGCCCATTATTCTGCTGCTCTCCTCCTTGGTCGGCGCCGTGATCGGCATCAGCCTGATCGCCTTGCACAAACACCATCAGGGCAAGCCTATCCCCTTCGGCCCCTATCTGGCCATCGCGGGCTGGATTGCCCTGCTATGGGGCGATACCATCACCCGCTGGTATCTCTCGACCCTGCTTTGAGCAAGAGGCCCCCATGTATGTAGTTGCTATCACCGGTGGTATCGGCAGCGGCAAGACCACCATCGCCAATCAGTTTGCCGCGCTGGGAATCGAAGTCGTGGATGCCGATGTCATTGCCCGCGAAGTGGTCGAGCCGGGTACCCCGGCCCTGGCCGCCATCGCCGACCATTTTGGTGCCGATGTGATCGATCCGAGCGGACAGCTCGATCGTCGCGCCCTGCGCGAGCGGGTCTTTAGCGATCCGCAGGCCAAGACCTGGCTCAATGCCCTGCTTCACCCGCTCATTCGCAGCGAGATGCAACGCCAGTGTGCCGCGGCCCGCTCACCTTACTGCCTGCTGGTGGTGCCACTGCTGGTGGAGAACAAACTCACCAACCTGGCCCATCGGGTGCTGGTGATCGATGTGGACGAAGCGACCCAGATTGAGCGTACCTGCCGTCGGGATGGGGTATCGGCCGAGCAGGCCAAGGCCATCATCGCCGCCCAGGCGAGCAGATCGGATCGGCTCGCCGCAGCGGATGATCTCATCGAAAATCACCATGGCAGCGACATGGCGATAAAAACGCGAATTTTGGCACTGCACGAGACATATCTGGCATTTGCCTCTCAACAAGCCCGCCAAGTGTGAGTACACTAGGCCGGTTTATGGCTCGCCAGGATTAGGCATGATTTACGATTTTCCCCTCAATGAAAAAAGCCGGACCTACCTGCGTCTGGAGTCCCTGTTTTCCCAAATTCGCGACAATCTGGAGAGCGAGCACTCCTGGGCCCACATCGCCTTCTTCAAGGGGCTGTTCGATCTGCAGGAGTTGCTGGAGCGTGGTGACCTGCGCGCCGATCTCATCAAGGATCTGGAGCGTCTCGGCCAGCGCCTGAGCCACTGGGCCAGCCTGCCCGACGTCGATCTGGAGCAGATCAAACAGATGCAGCAAGTGAGCAGCCAGCTCTCCCGCAACCTGCTCAACGCGCCACGCCCGGGTGCCCGCCTGAAAGAGGATCGTCTGCTCGGCTCCATCCGCCAGCGCTTCTCCATCCCCGGTGGTCTGTGTGCCTTCGATGTACCGCAGTTGCACCACTGGCTCGGCACCCCGGCCATCGCCCGTCACCAACAGATGCAGGGCTGGCTGAGCGACATCACCCTGCTGATGAACGCCATCACCCTGTTGTTGCGTCTGTGGCGCGAAGCAAGCAGCTTCAGTGAGCAGGTTGCCAGCAACGGTTTCTTCCAGGACACCGCCGAGAGCGCCGAGCTTATTCGCATCAAGCTGCCGGGCAATCTCTTCTGCTACCCGACCCTGAGTGGCCACAAGAACCGCTTTGCCCTGCGCTTTCTGCCTACCGGCGAACAGCCGATTGGCGATGTGCCGTTCCAGCTCGCCTGCTGCTAAGGAGTGCTTATGGTCACCAAGGTAAAGTGTCCGACCTGCCAGAGCGACGTGGAGTGGGGCCCACAGAGTCCGTTTCGCCCCTTCTGCAGCAAGCGCTGCCAGCTGATCGATCTCGGCGAGTGGGCCGATGAAGAGAAGCGGATCCCCGGGGAGATCAACCCGGATCTGCTGCCGGAGCCGGAAGAGGGCGATCAGTGGCTATAAGCCCCTGGTCACTCACCTCTGTAAAATGAAAAAAGGGCCGCTGGGCCCTTTTTTCACGCTTGTTGATGGCCACCGGCTCACGCCAGCCGCGCCTGTAGCCGCGCCACAATCGGGCCGTTGGCATCGGGGAAGTGGTAGTTATGCAGCTCGGCCACCGGCACCCACAGACACTCCTGCCCCTCTTTTCCGAACGGCTCGCCGCTGAAACGGGTCACCTTCCAGATATCCAGCAATACCTGCTTCTCGGGGTAGTCGTGCTGCAGCTCCATAAAGGGGGCACAATCCAATACCCGGATGCCGATCTCTTCCCACAGCTCCCGATCCAGTGCGGTGAGCAGATCCTCACCCGCCTCTACCTTGCCACCGGGAAACTCCCAGCGATCCCCCTGATGGCGATCGGAGGAGCGTCTGGCGATGAAGATATCGCCCTGTTCATTCTCGATGACGCCAACCGCCACCCAGATCCGCTTTTTCTGTTCCATTTCATGCCCCCTTGTTCGCTAGTGGCCAGCAATAACAAGGCGGGCACTTGGCCCGCCTGTTGTGACATAGCGTCGATCAGGTCAACTGACCGTGGCAATGCTTGTATTTCTTGCCGGAGCCGCACGGGCAGGGATCGTTGCGGCCGATCTTCTGCTCGTCGCGCACGAAGGTGGTGTGACCCTCTGCACCTGCACCCTCTTCATCCGCCAGCTGGCTCTCGGCGGCGGCGTGGGTGTAAGTACGGGGAGCGGCTTCAGCCTGCTGGCGCTGCTGCGCTTCCATCGCCTCCACATCGCGCTCCTGCACCTGAACGCGGCTCAGAATGCTGACCACGTCGCGCTTGAGGGTTTCCAGCATCTGGGTGAACAGATCGAAGGATTCGCGCTTGTACTCCTGCTTGGGGTTCTTCTGGGCGTAACCGCGCAGATGGATGCCCTGACGCAGGTGATCCATGGCCGCCAGATGCTCTTTCCACAGACCATCCAGGGTTTGCAGCATCACCGCCTTCTCGAAGTTGCGCAGCACATCGATGCCGACCAGCTCCTCCTTGTGGGCATAGAGCTTGGTGGCTTCGGTCAGAATGCGCTCGCGCAGCTTCTCTTCATACAGCTTGTCATCTTCCGCCAGCCACTGTTGCAGCGGCAGATCCAGCGCGAAGTCCGCCTTCAGGCGTGTTTCCAGACCCGGCACGTCCCACATCTCTTCCAGAGACTGGGGCGGAATGTACTCGTCGAGCACCGTGCCGTAGACGTCATCACGGATGACATGGATGGTCTCGGAGATGTCGTTGGTATCCAGCAGCTCGTTACGCTGCTCATACACCACCTTGCGCTGGTCGTTGGCCACGTCATCAAACTCCAGCAAGCTCTTGCGGATGTCGAAGTTGCGACCTTCCACCTTGCGCTGGGCGTTTTCGATTGCCTTGGTGACCCAGGGGTGTTCGATGGCCTCGCCCTCTTCCATGCCCAGCTTCTTCATCATGCCGGTCACGCGATCGGAGGCGAAGATCCGCATCAGGGTGTCTTCCATGGAGAGGTAGAAACGGGAGGAGCCCGGGTCACCCTGACGACCGGAACGGCCGCGCAGCTGGTTGTCGATTCGACGGGATTCGTGACGTTCGGTACCGATAATGTGCAGACCACCGGCGGCCAGCACTTCATCGTGACGCACCTGCCAGGCGGCCTTGATCTCACGGATCTGTTCGTCGGTCGGGTTCTCCAGCAGGGCGATCTCCGCCTGCCAGTTGCCACCCAGTACGATGTCGGTACCACGACCGGCCATGTTGGTGGCAATGGTGACAGCGCCAGTCTGACCTGCCTGGGCAACGATCTCCGCTTCCATGGCGTGGAACTTGGCGTTCAGCACCTTGTGCGGGATCTTCTCTTTGTTGAGGATGCCGGAGAGCAGCTCGGAGTTCTCGATGGAGACGGTACCCACCAGTACCGGCTGGCCACGGGAAACGCAACCGCGAATATCCTCGACGATGGCGGCATATTTTTCATTGGCGGTCAGGTAGACCAGATCGCCCATGTCCTTGCGCACCATCGGCTGGTTGGTCGGGATAACCACGGTATCCAGGCCATAAATCTGCTGGAATTCAAAGGCTTCGGTATCCGCAGTACCTGTCATGCCCGCCAGCTTGTTGTAGAGACGGAAGTAGTTCTGGAAGGTGATGGAAGCGAGCGTCTGGTTCTCGTTCTGGATCTTCACCCCCTCCTTCGCTTCAACGGCCTGATGCAGACCATCGGACCAGCGACGACCCGGCATGGTACGGCCGGTATGCTCGTCGACGATGACGATTTCGTCTTTCTGCACGATGTAGTCCACGTTGCGCTCGAACAGGGTGTGAGCACGCAGACCGGCATTGACGTGGTGCAGCAGACTGATATTGGAGGCAGAGAACAAGGAGTCGTTCTCGTCCAGCAACCCCTCTTTTTTGAGCAGCTCTTCCACGAAGATCTGGCCGTTTTCGGTCAGCAGCGCCTGACGGTTCTTCTCGTCCACCGTGTAATGACCGTCGCCGGTGTACTCTTCGGTGTCTTCCTTGTCCTGCTTGACCAGCAACGGGATCAACTTGTTGATCTGGGTATACATGGCGGAGCTGTCTTCGGCAGGGCCCGAGATGATCAACGGGGTACGGGCTTCATCGATAAGTACCGAGTCCACCTCATCCACCAGCGCGTAGTTAAGCGGACGCTGGACGCGCTGCTCCGGTGAGAACGCCATGTTGTCGCGCAGGTAGTCAAAACCAAATTCGTTGTTGGTACCGTAGGTGATGTCGGCAGCGTAGGCATCACGCTTCTGGGACGCATCCATGCCTGGCACGTTGCAATCGACAGTCATGCCGAGGAAGGTAAATAGCGGACGGTTCGCCTCCGCATCACGCTTGGCCAGATAGTCGTTCACCGTGACCACGTGCACACCATGGCCACTCAGGGCGTTCAGGTAAGCTGGCAGGGTTGCGGTCAGGGTTTTACCTTCACCTGTCTTCATTTCTGCGATGCGATTGGAGTTCAGCACCATGCCGCCGATCAGCTGCACGTCGAAATGACGCATGCCGAACACCCGCTTGGAGGCTTCACGCACGGTCGCGAACGCTTCCGGCAGCAGTTGCTCCAGGGTCTCGCCCTGCTCGATACGCTGACGGTATTCGGCCGTCTTGGCCTGCAGCTCGGCATCGGACAGCGCCTCAAACTGTGGCTCCATGGCATTGATCTGTTTTACAATTTTGCGCAAAGCCTTGAGCGTTCTGTCGTTCCGGCTGCCGATAATCTTGGTGAGCAGTGTGCTAATCATGGGTACCAACTATTTCTGGTTATAAAAGCGTTCCGTCACTGGAACCTGAAGAAAAAAACCTAACCCCGGCTGGCACTGAGAAAGCGTGCGGGGTTGACCTGACGACCGTCTTTCAACACTTCGTAATGCAGATGGACCCCGGTCGCGCGACCGGTGCGTCCCATCAAGGCAATCTTCTGACCTTGATCGACCAGAGTGCCCACCTCGACCAGCAACTTGGCGTTGTGGGCATAGCGGGTGACCAGGCCATTGCCGTGATTAATCTCCACCATGTTGCCAAATTCCGGATGGCGGCCCGCCCAGCTGACGATGCCTGGCCCGGTGGCCAGAATCGGGGTGCCGGGTTTGCCACGGAAATCGACCCCTTTGTGCATCTTGGCACGCCCGTTGAACGGATCGACCCGTCCGCCAAACCCGGACGAGACCCAAACTCGCTCCTGCTTGACTGGCGTACCGGAAATAAAACCGGCATCGGTGATATGGTGATTCATGATGAAAGATTCAAGTACCGACAGCTGCTCCTCGCGGCTGCTGAGCCGCTGGCTGAGGTGTTTCATCGAGGCTTGCAGCTCGCTGAGGCTCACTTCCAGATCTTCATCGTAAGAGGGGCCGCCCATGGGGGGCAGCTCTTTGAAATTGAACTCGTCGGGATCGAGATCGGCCTGTTCGGTCAGCCGCTCACCGAGGGCATTGAGACGACCCAGCTGTCCCTGCATGGTGCCCACCTGGGCAGCCAGCATGGCCAGTTGTTCGCGCGCTTCCTCGCCGTTCTGGTCAACGGAACGCTGTTCGGCCATGGCCAGCGCCACTTCCAGCGCCTCCATTTTTTGCTGCCAGCTCTGCCAGAGCCAGCCGCCACCAAGGGCCAACAGGGAGAAAACTATACCGCCGACCCAGGCCAGACGTTGCTTGGGTAAGTGCAACCTGCGTCGCTGCTTGCCGTGGAGGATCAGGGTAATGCTCATAGAAATCAGTCTGCTCGGTCAGGTGCGGCCATCGGCCTGCACAGGAAATAAAACCGGGAGATAATCGGTATTAAAGGATGGAGTAAACAAATGACGGAACGTCGGTGCGGAGAGAGGACCGACGTTCCGTTGCACAGCTATCAGGCCAGAACCAGACCGTTGTCGTAGTAAGCGATAGGCGCTTTGTCGCCCTCACCCTCGAAGGTCACCAGTTCCCAAGCCTCCTGCTCGGCCAGCAGGGCACGCAGCAGCTTGTTGTTCAGGGCATGCCCGGTCTTGTAGGCTCGGAATTCACCGATGATGCTGCGATTGCACATGTACAGATCACCGATCGCGTCCAGCATCTTGTGCTTGACGAACTCGTCCTCGTAACGCAGACCATCTTCGTTCAGTACACGATAGTCATCCAGCACCACGGCGTTTTCCAGGCTTCCGCCCAGCGCCAGATTCTGGGAGCGCAGGTACTCGATATCGCGCATGAACCCGAAGGTACGGGCACGGCTGATCTCTTTCACGAAAGAGGCGCCGGAGAAGTCCAGCACGCAACGCTGATTGCGCCCTTCAAAGACCGGATGCTGGAAATCGATCTCGAGATCCATCTTGAAGCCGTTGCGATAGGGGTGGAATTCCGCCCACTTGTCGCCGTCTTCAACCCGGATGCTCTTCTTGATCCGCACAAACTGCTTGGCCGCATTTTGCTCACGGATCCCGACTTCCTGCAGCAGGTAGATAAAGGGGTGCGCACTGCCGTCCATCACCGGGATCTCGGGCGCGTCAACCTCGACGTAGAGGTTGTCGATCCCGATCCCGGCCAACGCGGCAGAGAGGTGCTCAATGGTAGAGACACGGACACCGGCTTCGTTGACCAGAGCGGTACAGAGCAGGGTATCACGCACCTGATCGGCATTGGCTGGCAGCTCCACCACAGGATTCAAATCGGTACGCAAGTAAACGATCCCTGTGTTAACAGGTGCCGGACGGAACTTCATAGTGACTTTCCGACCCGAATGCAGGCCGACGCCAGTCGCCTGTACACTCGTTTTCAAGGTTCTTTGTCTAATCATGGGTGTACCCTAAACAGCTTAAAATCCGGACCAGATGGTCGTTGGCAGACCATCTTAGCACATTCCTTAAGCAACAGACAAACAAGCCTCATGAGAGGCTTAGTCTGCCTGCTTGCGCAGAAACGCCGGAATATCCAGATAATCCGGTTCACGACGAGCTTGCGGCTCGGCATTGACCACCTTGGCCGGGGCTTCATCCATCACGCGGCCTTGCATCATGTCGCTGACCAGCGGCTGGCGTACCGGGCGCTCTTGCACCTGGCTGCTCTTGACTAGCGTGATGTCCGGCTTGCGCTCGGCACCGATACCGGTCGCAACCACGGTCACACGCAATTCATCCTGCATTTCCGGATCGATGACGGTACCCACTACCACGGTGGCGTTCTCGGAAGCGAAGGCCTTGACCGCGTTACCGACGGTTTCAAACTCTTCGATGGTCATGTCCATGCCGGCAGTGATATTGACCAGGATGCCGCGGGCACCGGCCAGATCCACGTCTTCCAGCAGCGGGCTGGAGATGGCTTTCTCGGCCGCTTCTTCGGCGCGGTCATCACCGGAGGCAGAACCGGTACCCATCATGGCGGTCCCCATCTCGCGCATGACGGTACGCACGTCCGCGAAGTCGACGTTGATCAAGCCCGGACGGGTGATCAGCTCGGCAATCCCCTGTACCGCACCCAGCAGCACATCGTTGGCAGCCTTGAAGGCGTCCAGCAGGGAGATACCGCGACCCAGCACCTTCAGCAACTTGTCGTTGGGGATGGTGATCAGGGAGTCGACGTTTTTGGAGAGCTCTTCGATACCGTGGGCGGCGAAGCCCATCCGCTTCTTCCCTTCAAAGGAGAACGGCTTGGTGACGACGGCAACGGTCAGGATGCCCATCTCGCGGGCCACTTCGGCCACGATCGGCGCAGCGCCGGTACCGGTACCACCGCCCATGCCAGCGGCGATGAACACCATGTCGGAGCCGGTCAGCAGCTCGCGCAGCGCTTCGCGATCCTCCATGGCCGCGTCACGACCCACTTCCGGATTGGCGCCGGCCCCCAGCCCCTTGGTGATGCCACCGCCGATCTGCAGGGTGGTGTTGGCACTGGAGTTGCGCAGTGCCTGGGCGTCGGTGTTCACCGTGATGAACTCGACACCTTCGATGTTTTGACGAACCATGTGTTCGACAGCGTTGCCGCCGCCGCCACCTACACCAATCACTTTAATGACGGCTTCGTCAGTATGGCTATCCATAAATTCAAACATGTTGTCTCTCCGCTTTATTTGCCTGACTCAGCAAAATTCTTAAAACTCGCCACGCAGCCAGTTGCTGACCCGTTTAACCAGGCCACCGACGCTTGCCTTGGCGGCATATTCTTTGTTGCTACCTGTTGCCTGATGTGTTCGACCATACTGCAGCAATCCAACCGCAGTCGAGTACACCGGCGCCTGCACATAATCACTCAAGCCACGAATATTCATGGGCTCCCCTACCCGGACCTGGCTCTGGAAGATCTGCTCTGCACACTCCACTATGCCTTCGATCTGGGCAGCGCCGCCGGTCAAAACCACACCGGCGGCCAGCTGATGCTTGACCCCCTGCGCTTTCAATTCGCTTTGTACCCGCACCAGCTCATCATTCACCATGGAGAGCAACTCGGTGTAACGGGGCTCGATCACTTCAGCCAGTGTCTGCCGTTGCAGGCTGCGCGCCGGGCGACCACCGACACTGGGCACTTCAATATTGTCTTCCTTGCTGACCAGACGACCGAGGGCACAGCCGTAGCGCACCTTGATCGCTTCTGCATCCAGCGGCGGTGTGCCGAAGGCATAGGCGATGTCGCTGGTAACAGTGCTGCCGGCATACGGGATCACCTTGGTGTGGCGCAGGGCGCCGCCGGTAAACAGCGACATGTCCATGGTGCCACCACCGATGTCGACCACGCAGACACCCAGCTCTTTCTCGTCTTCGGTCAACACCGCATAGCTGGAGGCCAGCGCGGAGAAGATCAGTTGATCCACCCGCAAACCGACCTTCTCCACACATTTCTCAATGTTGCGGGCCATGTCGTTGTGGCAGGTGATGAGGTGCACCTTGGCCGCCATCCTCACACCTGAGAGACCGACCGGATTTTTTATCCCCTCCTGATAGTCGATGGCAAACTCCTGAGGCAGAACGTGCAACACGCGCAGCTCGTCCGAGAGGCGAACCGACTTGGCGGTATGGATCACGTTGTCCACATCCTCCTGGGTCACCTCCTCATCGGAGATGGGCACCATGCCGGTCTCGTTGCGGCAGTCGATATGCTTGCCCGACAGCCCAAGATAAACCGAGCTGATCTGGCAATCAGCCATCATCTCGGCCTCTTCCACCGCACGGCGTAGTGACTTGACCACGGAGTCGAGGTCATTGACCCCGCCCTTCTCCATCCCGCGGGAGGCGTGACTGCCCATACCGATGACATTCAGCTCACCGTCCGGCAATACTTCCCCGACCAGAACCGCCACCTTGGTTGTGCCGATATCCAGTCCGACAATCAAATTCCTATCTGCGGTGTTGGTCATGCACTTTCTCTTCGCTCTTCTTCCAGCCAACTGCCACACCGGTATCGTATCGAAGATCCACATACGCAACCTGCGAACGGGGTTCGATAACCGGGAAGGCATCGATAAACCGCTGCAACCTGAGCGCTATGTCGTTGCGCCCCAGAAACAGCTTGATATTGCCATCCAGGGTCAGCTCCCAGGCATGGCGGGGAGTCAGATTCACTCCCAGCAATTTGTATCCTTTGGCAACCAGTTGCGACTCGTACTGCCGACTCTCTTGCAACACACGGGCAGCCTGATCATCGGGTCCTGACAGCTGCATCAGCGGGGTTTTAACCCGATCCGGCGCGCTGAACACCTTGCCTCTGGTGTTGACGAAGCGGTTGCCGTTCCAGCGTGCCGCCACATCCTGTTCCGTGAGGTAAACCTTGATCTTGTTCGGCCACTTCTTGCGTACCGATACCGAGGCTACCCAAGGCAAGGCATTGAGCCTTGCCTGCAATTCGTTGACATCCAACTCGAAGAAGTTGCGTAATTCGGCGCCATCCAGCACCGCCAATCGCAGCTCCTCTGTCTGCAAATACTGATGTTGCCCCTGCAGCAACAACTCGCTCATGGGCAACCGATTGGCATCCGTCAGCCAATCTTTAACATCCAGCGCCGTCCGGTAGCAGCCCCATATCACCAGCAGGAAAAACATCACTCCTGCGATGAAGCCACCCTTGGTGCGCCCCTGTGCCCTTGCCTCCACCCACTCGATCCCCGTGTCACGCGCTAAACCGGCCTTTTGACAGACCGGTTCGCCATTATATAGGCCCCGGCTTGGCGGTCAAAATACTCATTGGGCCCTCAGGCGCCAGATTTCATGCTATCTATGCACAATTTCATCTCTCCGAGACGACGGGCCAGCGCGCCGACGTTCCCGGCGCCTTGAGTCAGCACCAGATCACCCTCACCGATCAGATCGGCCAGCACGGCTGGCACGTCATCTGGTGTAGCGACGAAGATGGGTTCCAGGTTGCCGCGCGAGCGAATGGAGCGGCACAGTGCCCGACCATCGGCCCCCGGGATCGGCTCCTCGCCCGCAGCATAAACCTCCAGCATCACCAGCACATCTACCTTGGAGAGCACATCGGCGAAGTCCTCGTAGAGGTCGCGGGTACGGGTATAGCGGTGTGGCTGAAACACCATCACCAGACGCTTCTCTGGCCAACCGGCACGCGCGGCGTTGATGGTGACCTTCACCTCGCTCGGGTGGTGGCCATAGTCATCCACCAGCATCGCCTTGCCACGACCGGTTTCGAACTCGCCATACTGCTGGAAGCGACGCCCCACCCCTTCGAATTTGGCCAGCGCACGGATGATGGCTTCATCACTGACACCGTCCTCTGTCGCGACAGCTATCGCCGCGGCAGCGTTCAATGCGTTGTGAATACCCGGTAAATTGAGGGTCACCTGCAGCTCGCCCGCCTCTTTGCGGCGTACCCGGAAGCAGCTGTGATTGGTGGTCTGGACAAAATCCAGCACCTGCACATCCGCGTCGTCAGCAAGGCCATAGGTCAGGGTCGGGCGGGCAATCTCGGGCAACAAACCACGCACGACAGGATCATCGACGCAGACCACCGCCAGCCCGTAGAAGGGCAGGTTATGGAGGAATTCGATGAAGGTGGCCTTCAGCTTGGAGAAATCACCGCCGTAGGTATCCATATGATCCGCTTCGATATTGGTCACGATAGAGACCATCGGCTGCAGATGCAGGAAAGAGGCGTCGCTCTCGTCCGCCTCGGCAATCAGATAGCGGCTGCTGCCCAGGCGAGCATTGGTGCCAGCACTATTGAGCAGGCCGCCGATGACGAAGGTCGGATCGCGGTCGGCTTCGGCATAGATGCTCGCCACCAGGCTGGTGGTGGTGGTCTTGCCGTGGGTACCGGCAATGGCAATGCCGTGACGGAAACGCATCAGCTCGGCCAGCATCTCGGCACGGCGCACTACGGGGATGCGCAGCTCGCGGGCTGCCAGCAACTCGGGGTTATCCTGCTTGATCGCGGTAGAGACCACCACCACGCTGGCACCATTGACATGCTCGGCACTGTGACCGACGAAAATATGGGCACCCAGCCCGGTCAACCGTTCGGTCACCCCATTGCGAGCCAGATCAGAGCCCGTTACCTGATACCCTTCGTTGGCAAGCACTTCGGCGATCCCGCCCATACCGGCACCACCGATGCCAATAAAGTGGATGCGACGCACGCGGCGCATTTCGGGGATCACAGTACGCAGTTTTGCCAGTTCAACCTTGGTCATAATCGTCTCTTTAGTCTGTCGCTCGTCACCTGCCATCAGTTGGCCCAGCATTCAGCGGCATCAATCTACAAATGGTTAATGGGGCACCATCTATTCTGTGCACCCGGATCCTTGTTACTGGCCACGCCCGCTGGCGAGCCGCTTGCACTCATCGGCAACCCGCTCGGCCGCATCGGTAATGGCGACGCGACGAGCGGCCTGAGCCATGTTAAACAGTGTCTCTCTGCGGCCAGCCAGCCAGGTCAGACGCGCCGCCAGTGACGTTGTATTCAGCTCGGACTGGGGCAGGAATTCGGCCGCACCGCCGTCGACCAGCGTCAGGGCGTTACGGGTCTGATGATCATCCACCGCATGGGGCAGCGGCACGAAAATGGCGGCCAACCCAGCGGCGGCCACCTCGGATACCGTCAGGGCTCCCGCCCGGCAGACGACCAGATCGGCCCAGGCGTAAGCGCCGGCCATATCCTTGATAAATTCACTCACCTCGGCATTGATGCCGTGCTGGGCATAGGCAGCAGACACTACCTCGGCATTGCCCTGGCCACACTGATGACGCACCTCGATAGGCACACCCGCCGTCGCCACCGCAGCGGGCACCTGCTCGTTGAGCACCCGAGCCCCCAGGCTGCCACCGACGATCAGCAGATGCAGCGGCTCTGCTCCGCTGCGAAGCTGCGGATCCGGCAGGGCGACCACTTCGGGGCGCACCGGATTGCCCACCACAGCGGTGCGATGGCTCGGCGCGAAGGCGCCCGGAAATGCCATCAGCACCCGCTTGGCAATTCTGGCCAGCAACTTGTTGGTCATGCCGGCAGCGGCATTCTGCTCATGGAGCAATAAGGGAATGCCGGAAAGCCAGGCTGCCACCCCCCCCGGACCGGAGGCAAAGCCCCCCATACCGAGTACCACGTCAGGGCGAATGGTCTTGAGCACACGACGCGCCTGCAGGATCGATTTGACGATGCGATAGGGCGCCACCAGCAGTCGCTTGATGCCGTTGCCACGCACCCCCTGAATATCGATAAAGGAGATGGGATAACCGTGAGCAGGCACCAGCTCCGCCTCCATCCGGTCCGCCGTCCCCAGCCAGTGGACATGCCAGCCCTGCTCCTTCAGTCGATCGGCCACGGCCAAACCGGGGAAGACATGCCCCCCGGTACCACCTGCCATCACCAACAGCGTCTTGCTCACTAAACCTCCCGCACCCGCGCCTGGGCAGTCGCCTGACGCAACTCAAAATCGATTCGAACCAACATGCTCACTGCCACCGCCATGATGATGAGACTGGAGCCACCATAACTGACCAGCGGCAGAGTCAACCCCTTGGTCGGCATCATGCCGCTGGCTGCGCCAACGTTGACGAAAGTCTGGAAACTGAACCAGATGCCGATACCGATAGCCAGATAACCGTCATAGAGACGCTCGGCCACCAGAGCGCGATGACCCAGCTTGAGTGCCTTGATCGACAGCGCAAAAATCAGGAACAGGGCACCCAGTACCCCGACATAGCCCAGCTCTTCACCGAGGATCGCAAACACGAAGTCGGTGTGCGCCTCTGGCAGGTACTCCATCTTCTGAATGGAGTTGCCAAGCCCTTCGCCAAACCAGCTGCCACGGCCAAACGCCATCAGCGACTGGGTCAGCTGGTAGCCACTGCCGAACGGATCGGCCCAGGGATCCATAAAGGAGGTTACCCGTCGCATCCGATAAGGCTCGACGATGATCAGCATCACCACAGAGCCCAGACCCGCACCAATCAGGGTCAGAAACTGCCCCAGGCGGGCACCGGCCAGAAACAGCATGCCGAACGAGGTGACGAACATCACCACGGTGGAGCCCAGGTCAGGCTGCAACAGCAGCAAGACGGCCAGCACACCGAACACCGCCAGCGGCTTGAGGAAGCCGATCCAGGCTTCGCGCACCTCGCTCTGGCGCCGTACCAGATAACCGGCCAGATAGACGAACAGCGCCAGCTTGCCAAACTCGGCAGGCTGCAGGTTGAAGGGACCTAGCGGCAACCAGCGCACCGCACCGTTGACGTTGCGCCCCACCAGCAGTACCAGCACCAGCATCACAATGGCCAGCAGCAGCATGGGGCCGTTGTACTGTTGCCAGCGCGCCATCGGCACCTGCAACACAAACCAGGAGATACCGAGCGCCATCACCAGAAACAGCCCGTGACGCTTCACAAACATGAAGGGGTCATCCCCCAGCGCGATCCCCTCGGGGATCGACGCCGAGGCTACGATCACCACCCCGACCGCCATCAGCGACAGGGCCAACAGCACCAGCTGCCGATCGTAAAGACCGGCGGGGCGCGCCGGTAACAACCAGCGTTGGAACAGTCCGGCAGCCGAGCGCAGGGTGTTCATAGCGCCATCACCATCTCGGTGAAGCGATCGCCACGCACCTCGAACGACTTGAACTGATCGAGGCTGGCACAGGCAGGCGCCAGCAACACCCAGTCACCGGGTCTGGCATCGGCTGCCGCCCTGGCAACAGCAGCGGCCAGATCGGCCACCCGCTCGGTCTGCTCGCCAAGTGCCATCAGCACCTCGGCATCCTGACCGAAGCAGTACATGTGATCGATCTGGTTGCCCAGCAGCGCCTGGATTGGACCAAAATCCTGCCCCTTGCCTTGACCACCGGCCAGCAGCAACAGGCGCCCCTTGACCGACTCACACACCCCGGCAACGGCAGCCAGCGTGGCTCCCACGTTGGTGGCTTTGGAGTCGTTGATCCAGCGTACCCCGTTCACTTCACGCACGAAACGGGCACGATGGGGCAAGCCCTCGAAACGACGCAGTACGGTAAGCTGAGCCGCACGAGGAATGCCGACCGCATCGCACAGCGCCATGGCCGCAAGGGCGTTGGCCTGATTGTGGGAGCCGACGATCTTCATCTCGTCCACCGCCAGCAGCGGTTCGCCGTGCAGCGTCAACCAGTAGCGACCATCCAGCAGGCAGCGGCCATAGCCATTGCTGTCGAGGCCAAAGCTCTGCCACACCTGACCCACATCGGGCAAAGTCTGGGCATCGTCGCGATTGACCAGAATGTGTTTGGAGTGCTGATGGATCTCCATCTTGGCGGCGCGATAGTCGGCCATGCCCTGATAGCGATCCATGTGATCTTCGGAGAGGTTCAGCACCACGGAGGCGGCAGCACGCAAACTGTGAGTAGTTTCCAGCTGGAAGCTGGAGAGCTCCAGCACGCAGAGATCCATCGGCTGCTTGAGCAACGCCAGCGCAGGCGTGCCAATGTTGCCACCGACACCGACCTTGAGCCCGGCCTCGGCAATCATTTCGCCCACCAGGGTAGTGACGGTGCTCTTGCCGTTGGAGCCGGTGATGGCGATGACCGGCGTCTCGGTCTCGCGGACGAACAACTCGATGTCGCCGACGATCTGCACGCCACACTCGGCAGCCGCTTTCAGTTCGGGGGTCGCCAGCGCGATACCCGGGCTCGCGACAATCATGTGCGCCTGCTTGAGCAGCGCCTCGTCGAGCCCGTGGATCAGCTCAACTTCCGGCGGCAGTTGATCCTTGCCGGGCGGGTTGGCACGGGTATCCATCACCAGTGGCGTCACGCCACGGCCGAGGAAGTAATCGACACAGGAGAGCCCGGTTTTGCCCAATCCGATGATGATGACCATGGCCTTACCTCACCTTCAGGGTGGCAAGACCCAGCAGCACCAGCACGAGGGTGATGATCCAGAAACGCACGATGACGCGCGGCTCCGGCCAGCCCTTCTTCTCGTAGTGGTGATGGATCGGCGCCATGCGGAAGATCCGCACGCCGCGCAGCTTGTAAGAGCCCACCTGCAGGATCACCGAGACGGTCTCCATCACGAAGACCCCCCCCATGATCACCAGCAGAAACTCCTGGCGCACCAGCACGGCGATGGTGCCGAGCGCGCCGCCCAGCGCCAGGGAACCGACGTCCCCCATAAAGACCTGGGCCGGATAGGTGTTGAACCAGAGAAAGCCCAGACCCGCCCCGACGATGGCGGTACAGACGATCACCAGCTCGGAGGTATAAGGCACATAGGGGATATGCAGGTAGCTGGCGAAATTGACGTTGCCGGTGGCCCAGGCGATGAAGGCGAAACCCCCTGCCACCATCACGGTCGGCATGATGGCCAGACCATCCAGACCATCGGTCAGGTTGACCGCATTGGAGGTACCGACGATGACAAAGTAGGTCAGCACGATAAACATCAGACCGAGCTGCGGCATCACATCCTTGAGGAAGGGCACCACCAGCTGGGTCTGGCCATCATGGGTGGCTGTGGCGTAGAGGAACACGGCCACACCCAGCGCAACCGCAGACTGCCAGAAGTACTTCCAGCGGGCGATCAGGCCGTCGGTATTCTTGCGCACCACCTTGAGGTAGTCGTCGGCAAAGCCGATGGCGCCGTAGGCACCCAGCACGAACAGCACCAGCCAGACATAAGGGTTGTCGAGACGGCACCAGAGCAGCACAGAGATGAAGATGGCCGCGATGATCATCAGGCCGCCCATGGTCGGGGTGCCACGCTTGCTGAGGTGCGATTCGGGACCGTCGTTGCGGATCACCTGACCGAATTTCAGGATCTGCAGGCGGCGGATCAGCCGCGGCCCCATCCAGAGGGCAACCCCCAGTCCGGTGATGATCGACAGGATGGCGCGAAACGTCAGATAGGAGAAGACGTTGAAGAAGGTGAAGTGCGGGGTGAGCAGTTCAGCCAGCCAGACTAGCATGGAGCAGACTCCTGACGGTCTTTGACCATCTCGACGATATCTTCCATGCGGGAGCCACGGGCACCCTTGACCAGAATCGACACTTCCTGATGTGTATTTATCATTTGCGCAAGCACTTCAAACAACGATGCCTTGTTATCGAAATGTCGGCCAGCCGCGGCATCTGCGGTATGACGACTCTCTTCCCCCACTGTCAGCACGGCATCCAGACCGCACTCGCGAGCATGACAACCTACCCGGGCGTGTTGCTCGGCAGACTCGTCACCCAGTTCCCGCATATCACCGAACACCAGCACCTTGAAGCCGCCCATGGCGGTCAGGGCATCGATGCCCGCCAGCACGGATTCCACACTGGCATTGTAGGTATCATCCACCAGAGTCAGACCACCCCAGCGCTGCACGCAGAAGCGTCCCTTGACCGGTGCCATCTGCTCCAGCCCCACCTTGACGGAGTCGAGGGATGCGCCAAGGGCCAGACAGCCCGCGGCAGCAGCCAACGCATTGGCCACGTTGTGGCGACCCGGGATCGCCAGAGTCAGGCTCAGCTCGCCCTGCGGGGTCACCATCACGAACTCGGCGCAGCCTCGCTCATTGAGCACAACGTTGCGCGCGTGGAACGGCTGGCTCTGATCTTCGATGGAGAAGGCGCACTGAATGCCGCGTTCCCGCCACTTCGGCCAGAATTCGTTGTCGGCGTTGACGATGGCGGTGCCGCCTTCGCTCAAGCCCTCAAAGATTTCGCTCTTGGCGTGGAACACCCCTTCCAGCGAGCCGAAGCCCTCCAGATGGGCCGCAGCCACGTTGTTGATAATGGCGGCATCGGGTTTGGCCAGTGAAGTAGTCCAGGCGATTTCGCCCGGATGGTTGGCCCCCAGCTCCATCACCGCAAACCGGTGTTGCGGTTCGAGGCGCAGCAGGGTGAGCGGCACGCCCACTTCGTTGTTGAAGTTGCCAGCGGTGGCCAGCACTTCCCCTTCGTTGCGCAGGATGGCGGTTGCCATCTCCTTCACCGTGGTCTTGCCGCAGCTGCCGGTAATGGCCAGCACTTTCGGGTTGATCCGCTCGCGCACCAGTTTGCCGAGGCGGCCCAGCCCCTTGAGGCTGTCGGCTACCACCAGTTGGGGAATGGCCAGCGGCAGCTCACGCTCGACCAGCAGGGCAGAGGCCCCTGCCTGAACGGCCTGCTCGCAAAAATCGTGGGCATCGAAGCGCTCGCCGCGCAGGGCAACGAACAAGGCACCCGCGCCCAGAGTGCGGGTGTCGGTACTGACGACGGTGATCTCACCGTCGTCACCAATCAGACGGGCATCGAGTACCTGCGCCAGCTCGGCAAGCCTGAGGGTCATCATTTGAATGACTCCAATAATGTGTGCAAGGCGGCCGCGACGGTTTCCCGGTCGCTGTAGTGCCGCTTGTCGGTTCCAATGATCTGATAATCCTCATGGCCCTTACCGGCCACCAGGATGATGTCCTGTTTGCTCGCCTGACCGATGGCCAGCGCAATCGCCTTGACCCGGTCGTGCTCCACCTGCACCGCAGCAGGATCGCGAAGACCCGCCACCATGTCGGCCATGATCCGGGCCGGCTCCTCGGTACGGGGATTGTCGTCGGTCAGGATCACGCGATCCGCATAGTGCTCGGCCATGGCGGCCATCATGGGGCGTTTGCCGCGATCGCGGTCGCCACCACAACCGACCAGGCACCAGAGCTGGCCGGTGCAATGCACCCGCAGGGCCTGCAATGCCTTCTCCAGTGCATCCGGGGTGTGGGCGTAATCGACCACCGCCAGCGGCGTATCGCCACCACCAAAACACTCCATGCGGCCGGTCACCGGCTGCAATTGAGGCGCTGTCGCCAGCAGCTCGTTGAAGTCGTAACCGAGCACCAGCATCACACCCATCGCGGCCAGCACATTGCTGACGTTGAAGCGCCCGAGCAAGGGGGCGGATAATACACCATTCCCCCAGCTGGAGTTAATCTGCGCGCGAAAACCTTGCTGGTGAAAATCGAGCTGCTGCGCCGTTAATTGACGACCAGAATGGTGTTCAATCGGGCCATCCACACTGAAGGCCACCGCTGCCGGGTATTTTTCGACCCACTTGGCACCCAACTCGTCATCACGGTTGATCACCGCATTCGACTCATCGACCAGCTGCAGCAACTGCTCTTTGGCCGCGCCATAGGCTTCCATGGTGCCGTGATAATCGAGGTGATCCCGGCTCAGATTGGTGAATACGGCGGTGGCAAACGGCAGAGCCGCGACACGGTGCTGCACCAGACCATGGCTGGAGACTTCCATCGCCACCAGATCCGCCCCCTGCTCTTGCAGCGCAGCCAGATTGGCTTGCACCTGCACGGCGCTGCCGGTGGTGTTTTCCGCTTCGATCAGATTGCCAAACAGGCCGTTGCCGATGGTGCCCATCACCCCGGCCTTGCCACCCAGCAGGGTGCGCCAGTTGGCGACCAGCAGTGCCGTGGTGCTCTTGCCGTTGGTGCCGGTGATCCCCACCAGTGCGAGTTTGCTGGCTGGCTGATCGTAGAAATAGCCGGAAAGCGCAGAGAGGTGAGCGGGTAGATCCCGCATCCCGATACAGGGAACCGGGGTCGATGGCGCAACAAATTCACCATCCTCCTCAAACACAACAGCGGTCGCTCCCTGAGCCACCGCCTGTTCGATGAAGCGTCTGCCATCCACCTGATGACCACGAATAGCCACAAAGAGCGAGCCGGGGCCGACCCGCCGACTATCCAGCTGGATATCGGTCAGGGGGAGCGCCGGCGCCGTAATGCCGAAGGGGCGCAGTAATACATCAAGTGCGCGGGACAATGGAAGCCTCCGTACGGGCAAGTTTGGTGGGCACCGCAGGGGGTACCGCATCGGGACGAATATTGAATAGCTGCAGCACCCCGCCCATGGCCTCGGCAAACGGTGGCGTCGCCACGGCGCCGCCATAATAGGCCTTGCCTTTTGGTTCGTTGATCACTACCACCATGACGAAACGGGGATCGCTGGCCGGGGCAAAACCGGCAAACCAGGCCATGTAATCCTTGCCATAGCCACCGGCGACGGCGACCTTGGCAGTACCACTCTTGCCACCGACCCGATAGCCCGGGATCTTGGCTTTTGGAATGGCGTTGTCGACCACATACTCCAGTGCCTGCAACATGGCAGAGGCGTTGTTGTGGTCAATCACCTGCTCACCCTTGGGCGGCGCAGTCACCTTGACGATGGAGAGCGGCACCCGCTTGCCCTTGTTGGCCAGGGTGGCATAGGCGGAGGCCAGCTGCAGCGGGGTCACCCGCAGACCATAACCGAACGAGAGGGTTGCCCGCTCGATATCGGACCAGCGGCGACGCTGGGGCAGCATGCCGCTGCTCTCACCCATCAGCCCGCTGCCGGTATCCATGCCGAAACCGAACATGCTGAGGGTGTTGATCATCTCCTGCGCCGGCATCCGCAGTGCGATGCGCGACATGCCGATATTGGAGGAGTAACGCAGTATGTCGTAGAGATTGGTCGCCTTGTGGATGCTGACGTCCTTGATCTGCTTGGCGCCGATAAAGAGTGGTCCACCCGGGATAAAGTCTTTCCAGCTGGTGACACCCGCCTGCAAACCGCTCAACAGGATCAGCGGCTTGACGGTAGAACCCGGCTCGTAGGTATCGGTCACCACCCGGTTGCGCACCCGGAAACTCTGGTACTGGCCACGGTTGTTCGGGTTATAGGAGGGGGTATTGACCATGGCGAGCACTTCGCCGGTCTTGATGTCCAGCATCACCATGGAGCCGGAGGTCGCCTTGTTCTCGTCGGTGGCCCGCTTGAGCGCACGGTAAGCCAGCGCCTGTACCCGCTGATCGATGCTGAGCTGCAGATCGTTGGCGTTCTTGCCCTCCTTGACGATGCCAAGACGCTCAATCACCCGCCCCTGGCGATCCTTGCGCACCCGCATCTCGCCCGGCGTCGCCGTCAGCCACTCGTTGTAGCTGCGCTCAATCCCTTCGATCCCGCTGCCATCTATGTTGGTCACCCCAACCAGATGGGCACTAATCTCGCCGGTCGGATAGAAGCGGCGCGCCTCGGGGCGCAGATAGATGCCCCCAAGCTTGAGTCCCTTGATATATTCCGCCACAGCGGGAGTCACCTGACGCTGCAGATAGACGAAGCGCTTGTTGGGGTTGGCGATGCGGTGCTTGAGGGTATTGATGTCAATTTTGAGGACAGCAGAAAGCGCCATCCAGGCCCGCTCATTGTGGATAGCGCCGGACTCGTGCACCGTCTTGGGATCGGCCCATACCGCCTCGACCGGCACCGACACCGCCAGCTGCTCACCATTGCGGTCGGTGATCATGCCGCGCACCGCCTGGGTGGAGGTGGTACGCAGGGAGCGCATGTCCCCCTCCTGACGCAAACGATCCGGGTTGATCACCTGGATCCAGGCCAGACGCAGGATCAGACCCACAAACGCGATGCCGATAAACACCGCAAGCGTGCGAAAGCGCCACGGATAGATCGATGGCGCTTTGACGGTCGCTTTGGCAGATTTGGCTGTAGCCTTGCGTTTCATGGTTGGGTAATTACCTTCTCGGTGGTCACCAGCGGACGACCCATCTGCAACTTGTCCATGGCCAGTGTGGCGACCCGGGAGTGCTCCGCCAGCGTACCCTGCTCCAGCAAAAGGTGGCGCCATTCGATATTGAGGCGATCCTCTTCCGCCATCAGGTCATTCTGTTTGGCGGTGAGACCACGGGTCATGTTGGTTACCAGGATCACGGCAAACGCGGTCACCAGCACGGCAACCGACAGAAAAATCTGCAGCTTGTGCCGCCAGAGATCCGCCGCGATCTCCTTTGCCAGGTGGACACGTACCTCGCTCATCACTTACTCCGCCAGCCGTTCGGCGACCCGCAGCACCGAGCTGCGCGAGCGGGTGTTTTCAGAGACCTCATGATCAGAAGGCTTGAGCGCCTTGCCGACCGACTTCAATTTGCGCCCCCCAGCCAGCTGGGCCTCGGTCAATGGAATGCCGTAGGGCACTTCCGGCCCCTTCTCGTGCTTGCGAATGAAATGCTTCACCAGCCGGTCCTCCAGCGAGTGGAAGCTGATCACCGACAGACGGCCGTGGGGCGCCAGTACCTCCAGCGCGCCGTTCAACGCGGTTTCGATCTCGTCCAGCTCGCTGTTGATGTAGATGCGGATGGCCTGGAAGCTGCGAGTTGCCGCATGCTTGCCCTTCTCCTTGCTCGGATTGACCCGGGCAATCATCTCAGCCAGCTGACGGGTACGGACATAAGGCTCGGTCACCCTGTCATGAACGATGGCGCGGGCGATCTTCTTGGCAAAGCGCTCCTCGCCGAAGGTCTTCAGCACCCAGGCAATGTCATCCACATCGGCCTTGGCAAGCCACTCGGCGGCGCTCTGGCCAGTGGAGGGGTCCATCCGCATGTCAAGCGGACCGTCTTTCATAAAGCTGAAACCACGCTCGGCATCGTCCAACTGAGGTGAAGAGACCCCCAGATCGAGCAGAAAACCGTCCACCTTGCCAAGCAAACCGCGTTCGCTCAGATAGCGAGTGATGCCGGAGAAGGGGCCATGGACGATCTCGAAGCGGGGATCCTGGATCTTGGCGGCTTCGGCGATCGCCTGTGGATCGCGATCGATGGCGATCAACCGGCCATTGGGGCCAAGATGCTGCAGGATAAGGCGCGAGTGACCACCCCGGCCAAACGTACCGTCGACGTAGACACCGTCCGGCTTAATGGCCAGACCTTCAACGGCTTCGTGCAGCAGCACTGTGATGTGTTCAGCGGCTTGGGTCATTTATAAAGAGAAATCCTGTAGTCGTGGTGAGCTTGCCCAATCGTCCCCGGGCAGACCCAAGATGTCGTCATTGACCTGTTGTTGCCAGCGGGCTTCATCCCACAGCTCGAATTTGTTGAGCTGGCCCACCAACATGATCTTCTTGTCCAGCCCAGCATGGTTGCGCAGTGGCTGACTGAGCAACAGACGGCCATTGCCATCCAGCTCGCATTCGGTTGCATGACCCAGCAGCAGTCGCTGCAGACGGCGCTCTTGCGGATTCATGCTGGAGAGGGTCTTGAGCTTGCGCTCGACCTCTTCCCATTCGTTCAGGGGATAAAGCAGCAGACAAGGATGGGCAATATCGATGGTGCAAACCAGCTGGCCGTCGCTTTCGTCACGCAGCCAGTCACGGAATTTGGTAGGAATTGCCAACCGCCCTTTACTGTCCAGGCTGATGGCGTGAGCACCACGCAACAAATTACAGTCCCTGAAGGTGAGTGAGCAGGTAGATTGCCCCTCTAAAAACCACTTTGATCCACTTTTACCCACCATGGAGTTTAAGGACGTGCAGGGGGCTTTTCAAGCAAGGAGATGGGGCAGAGGGAACATATTGACGCAGCAATTGCATACCGCGGATTGAGTGGGTTGATTTTCCAAGAGTTATTTGGCGTTAAACTCTGGCGATTAATTGAAATAAATGAATGAACTGAGAACACGCACAATATGCGGGTGCGAACAACCATCCTGTGTCCTATCACCATCTATCGCTGTCATCGCGCTAAATACGAAACTACTCGATTGATTTAAAACATATAATTTCATTAGAAATGACAAGACCAAAAATATCCTACTAACGAAGCCATATTTCCCATGCATGAAAAAGAGCCCCGCGATAAATCGCAGGGCTCTTCGGAATAAGGTCGGAGTCGGCCTGTAAGCCGGGTTCTGTACCGGGTTGCCCCGGGTAGCAATCATTCCTCTAGGCCAGCAATCGCTCGCTGGCTCAAGCAACCTACCCGCCCCCAACGCGGGCCGCGCCAATAGGGGCCTATTTGGTCTTGCTTCGGGTGGAGTTTACCGTGCCACGAACTGTTGCCAGTCGCGCGGTGCGCTCTTACCGCACCCTTTCACCCTTACCTGATCCCTTGCGGGCCATCGGCGGTCTGCTCTCTGTTGCACTGGTCGTAGGCTCACGCCCCCCAGGCGTTACCTGGCACCCTGCCCTATGAAGCCCGGACTTTCCTCCCCTCCGCCCGTCTGTCCCGAGGGACACAACGACGAAGCAGCGATTGCCCAGCCAACTCCGAGGCGCGGATTATAGCCTTGCGATACGCACGGGGTAAACCGGCAATTCCCGTTTACAGCCATTTATCGTGCTTCTATCGCACCTCAACCCTGACTTGGTAGCCTAAGTTTGCTAGCACGCTGATTTGCACCGGTTAGAAATCAGCCAGCAGGCCCGTTCACACGACTTAATGGTGCTCAAGGCCATATTTGTAGAGGGCGTTCTTCTTCACACCGTGGATCTCGGCGGTCAGCGCGGCGGCTTTTTTCAGCGGCAGCTCGGCGACCAGCAACCCCAGGGTGCGGATCGCCTCGGCTGGCAGATCCTCTTCTTCCTTGGAGGCGCCAGCCACGACCAGCACGATCTCGCCGCGGCAGCGGTTGTCATCCTCGCCAAGCCAGGTCAGCATTTCGGACGCTGGCAGACCGTGGATCGACTCGAAGGTCTTGGTCAGCTCACGGCACACCACCACCTGACGCTCGCCAAGAATGCGAGCAATTGCTTCCACTGTATCCTGTACCCGACGCGGCGATTCGTAGAACACCAGCGAGCGGGTGTCTTCGATAACGGCTTGCAGACGATCATCGCGACCCTTGCTCTTGGCGGGCAGGAAGCCTTCAAAGGCAAATCGATCAGTGGGCAGACCGGCCGCGCTCAAGGCGGTGATGGCGGCACAAGGGCCGGGCAGCGGCACCACCTTGACCCCGGCTTCACGACAGCGGGTGACCAAGTGATAACCGGGGTCGCTAATAAGCGGGGTGCCGGCATCGGAGACCAGCGCAACACTCTTGCCCTCTTTGATCCGGCCGATCAATACATCGGCCTTCTGCTGCTCGTTGTGATCGTGCAGGGCGAAGGTCGGCACCGAGATTTGGTAGTGGCTGAGCAGGATACCGGTATGACGGGTATCTTCGGCTGCCACCAGATCGACACTGCGTAAAATGTCCAATGCACGCTGGGTGATGTCCGCCAGATTGCCGATCGGAGTGGGGACTATATACAGGGTTGGGATGTCACTCATGGGATCTCCGAGTGCCCCGACAATTGTGTCGCCATATTGGCCCGTTTACACTATGGGGAACTTCAACACTGGTCGGGGAATGAACTTGAACCGGGTTACAAAGCAGCTAAGTGTATCACGACTCTTCGGCATCATACTCGCGGCAGTACTGCTCGCCGCCTGTGCGTCGGAGCCCCATCAACCGTCAGGGCAGTCAGGCATGCCCTCAGCGTTCTCCAATCTGACCAAGAATGCCCAGTGGTATCTTGAGCAGGTGGACCCCGCCAAGCCGGCCGAGGCCTTTACCTGGCAGATGCTGGCGGCACGCAGCTATCTGGCGCTGGGCCAGGCCAAACCGGCCTCGGCACTGTTCCAGCAATTGCAGAAGCAGGCCAAAGACCCCGCCCAGAAGGCACAGCTGCAACTGCTGCAAGCCCATCTTTTGCTGGCACAAGGCCACGCCAATCAGGCGCTGATCCTGCTGGAGGGCAAACCCGAGGTGGTGCTAGATGCCGATACCCAGAAGGATTGGTATCGCCAGCGCGTGGTGCTGCAGCTCGACATCAACAACAAGTTTGGCGCCGCCAAGTCGTTGATTGCACTGGAGCCCTACCTCAATCAGAGCGAGCAGGCGACCAACCATCAGCAAATCTGGTCGTTGCTCAAAAGCATGACCCCCTCCACCCTGCAGGCTCTGGAAGAGGCACCGGCCCCTGATGTGACTACCGGCTGGTTGCGACTGGCGGCACTGGTCAACGAGTTTGGTGCCCAGCCAAACCTGCTGGCCCGTCAGTTGGCAGGCTGGAAGCGCGACTTCCCCAACCATCCGGCCCAACAGGATATGCCGGCAGGACTGGGCGATCTGGCTGCCACGGCCAGCACCGTAGTGCACCAGATTGCAGTGCTGCTTCCTCTCTCCGGTAATCTGGAGCCGCAGGGTGCCGCCATCCGCAACGGCATGCTGTTGTCTTACAAGGAGAATCAGGGGCAATTTACCCTGAACTTCTACGACACCCAGATCAAATCGACCAGCGAGCTTTACAAGCAGGCGATTCAGGAAGGGGCGGACATGATCATCGGCCCGCTGCTGAAAGACCGGGTCGAGGAGCTGCTCAAGGCCAATCCGAGCGTGCCCGTGCTGGCGCTCAACGAGCTGGACAAGCCGACCGTCAATGACACTACCTACTACTTCTCCCTCTCTGCCGCTGCCGATGCCGCGCAGGCGGCCCAGTACCTCTATGCCCAGGGCTATCGCAAACCACTGCTGATCGCCGCCCAGGGGCGGATCGGCTACGCCAGCATCAAGGCATTCGAGCAGAGCTGGGCCACACTGAGCCAGGACAAGCCGGTCGTTGCCACTTTCGGTGCTCGCAACGAAGTGCAGGGAATGGTCAAGAATGCCCTGAGCGGCCGCTCTACCGCCCGTGCTGGTGAAGTGGTGCAACTCTCTGATGCCGCACCGCGCAGCATTGATGCCGTTTATGTGGTGGCCAACAGCCTGGAAACCCGAATGATCAAACCCTACGTGGATGTCTCGGTCAATCCGATGGGCAGCCTGCCCATCTACACCGGCTCCCGTGGCTACGACAGCGCCGCCACCGAGGTTACCTCCGAACTCAACGGCATGCATATCGCCGATATGCCGCTGCTGCTCGGTGGTTACGAAAAACAGCGCGAACAGATTGCCCTGCTCTGGCCGCAGACCCAGGGTGACCTGCTGCGGCTGTTTGCCATGGGCTACGATGCCGTCAGCCTGGCCGAAAACCTGCAGCAGATGCGCAAGGTGGGCGGCATGCAGCAGGCCGGCATGAGCGGCCAGCTGAGCGTGGATGCCCAGGGCAATATCGTGCGGATGCTGAGCTGGGGTACTTACCAGAACGGCAAACTGGTCGATGAGAACGCCGTTCAGCAGCTGGAGGAGCCCTCCAATGAAGGAACTATGGAAACGGATGCGCCAGCAGTTACCGAGCCTGTTCCCCTCACCCACGAGCAAGGGACAGCACTTTGAACAGGTCGCTGAACGCTGGTTGCAGGCTCGTGGCCTGCAACCGGTAGCTCGCAACTACCGCTGTCGTGGCGGTGAAATCGATCTCATCATGCACCAGGGCCAGACCCTGGTGTTTGTTGAGGTTCGCTACCGGGCCGCCGGCAGCCATGGCGGGGCCGCCAGCTCGGTCACCCGCAGCAAACAGCACAAGATCATGCTGGCAGCGCGCCACTATTTGAAGCAACATGCCATCAACGAGGCCAATCAGGCCTGTCGATTCGATGTGATTGCGTTCGAAGGCGACCAGCCAAGCTGGATCCAGAACGCATTTTAAGAGGACCCTATGACTGACCGCATCAAAGAGAACTACACCGAAAGCATCCAGACCAAGATAGCCGCCGCCGAGGCGCTGCCGGATGCCATCCATACTGCAGCCCAGATGATCACCATCTGCCTGCTCAATGGCCACAAGGTGCTGGCATGCGGTAACGGTCCTTCTGCAGCACTGGCACAACTGTTCATCTCCGAGCTGGTCAACTGCTACGAGACCCAGCGCCCCTCCCTGCCTGGCATGGCCCTGACCCCGGACATGGCGACCATCAGCGCCATCGCCACCGATCACGGTTTCGAAGAGGTCTATGCCAAGCAGATCCGTGCGCTGGGCCAGGCTGGCGACATTCTGGTGGTCATCACCACCTCCGGCCACAGCCGCAGCCTGATCAAGGCCGCCGAGGCAGCCCTCTCCCGCGACATGACCATAGTGGTGCTGAGCGGCGGGGACGGCGGTGAAATGGCTGGTCTGCTTGGCCCAAATGATGTGGAGATCCGTGTTCCCTCCGCCCGTCGGCCTCGCATTCTGGAGGTGAACCTGTTGACCCTGCACTGCCTGTGTGATCTCATCGACCAGACACTTTTCCCGCAACAGGAAGATTGAAACCATGAAAAAGCACACTATTCTGCTCAGTCTGCTGGTGAGCACCCTGCTGCTGCAAGGCTGCGCAGCCGTGGTCGTTGGCGGCGCAGCAGGAACTGCCAAGGCCTCTGGCGATCGCCGAACGCTGGGTGCGCAGTGGGATGACCAGACCATCGAACTGAAAGCGGCCAATCTGCTGGCCGACAACAAACCGCTCAGCGCAGCCAGCAAGATCAGCGTCTATAGCAACAATGGCCGCGTTCTGCTGGTTGGCCAGACACCGTCTGACGTTTACAAGATTGAGGCGGGCAAAATAGTCAGTCGCATCGCGGGAGTCCGCCACGTCTACAACGAATTGCGCCTCGGCCAGCCGGCCAGCATCACCACCCGCAGTAATGACTCCTGGATCACCTCCAAGGTGAAAGCCGACATGTTCGGCACCAAGAACTTCGACAGCACCAAGGTCAAGGTGGTCACCGAGAACAGCGAGGTGTTCCTGATTGGTTTGGTGACTCGCCAGGAAGGGGAACAGGCGGTCAACATCGCCCGCCACGTTAGCGGTGTGAAGCGTGTTATCAAGGCGTTCGAATACGCCCAGAACTGACAAGCAACGGATATGAAAAACGCAGCCGATTGGCTGCGTTTTTTATTTGATGACTTTCAGGGTAGGACGACCGCTCGGACGCGGTGGTTCCGGCTCTGGCTCCACCGGCGCTTCGGCCTGCTCCAGCCAGATATCGTAACCCGGCTCGGGCGGGAACAGTGTCCCCACGCCGTTTTCCCGGGCATGAATGGCCAGTACAGCCGCCATCGGGATGTAGACCTGCTGGGAGACCCCGCCAAAGCGGGCACTGAAGCTGATGGCTTCATTATCCATGTGAAATTGCATCACGGCACGAGGCGCAATGTTCAATACAATCTGACCATCCTGGGCAAATTGCATTGGCACCATCACATGGGGAATGTTGACGTTGACCACCAGATGAGGGGTCAGATCGTTGTCCAGCAGCCAGTCAAAGAACGCCCGCAATAAGTACGGGCGGCTCGGTGTCATTGTCGGTTCCATACTCATACGCCAGAACGGATCTCGCGCTCGGCCTCGGTCAGGGAAGCCTGGAAGGACTCACGCTCGAACAGACGAACCATGTAGGCCTTCAGCTCTTTGGCACCACGACCGGTCAGGTCGATGCCCAGGCTTGGCAGACGCCACAGCAGCGGGGCCATGTAGCAATCCACCAGACCGAACTCTTCGCTCATGAAATAGGGCATTTCACCGAAGATCGGCGCGATGGCCAGCAGGTTGTCACGCAGTTCGTTGCGTGCCGCTTCAGCATCGGTACCAGCCATGATCTTGTCGGCCAGGGAGTACCAGTCCAGCTCGATGCGGTGCATCATCAGACGGCTGTTACCACGGGCTACCGGGTAAACAGGCATCAGGGGCGGATGCGGGAAGCGCTCGTCCAGATACTCCATGATGATGCGTGAGGTGTAGAGTGCCAGCTCGCGATCGACCAGGGTCGGCACAGAGTTGTAGGGGTTCAGCTCGGCCAGCTCATCCGGCAAATTGGCTGGGTCAACCTGGCAGATATCCACGCTAACACCCTTCTCCGCCAGGACAATACGCACCTGATGGCTGAACATATCGTTGGCACCGGAAAACAGCGTCATTACCGAACGCTTATTGGCAGCTACAGCCATTGAACCCTCCCGTCATAAAAAAGCAGAAACGGCAATGAAGCATCTTGATCTTCATTGCCGTGCATTATATTACCCGTATCTGGTCGCTTAGTGAACGTCGCGCCAGAATTCCTTCTTCAACAGCACAGTGAAGATGAAGAAGATCGCGATGAAACCAAGTACCCAGAAGCCCATGCGTTCACGCTCCTGTTGTACCGGTTCAGCCGAGTAGACCAAGAAGTTTACCAGATCAAGCACAGTCTGATCATACTCTTCGTCATCCATTTCACCATTACCATCAGATTTGATCCTGACAACCTGCTGGATATCGACCCCATCGACCTTGTGAGTCGCGAACTCGGCGCGGGGGGTTCCCTGCAACGGTTCCAGCACGTGAGGCATGCCCACGGACGGGAATACGGTGTTGTTCACCCCGAATGGACGAGTCTCATCCACGTAGAAAGAGCGCAGGTAGGTGTAGATCCAGTCCGCCCCACGCACCCTTGCTACCAGCGTCAGATCCGGTGGAGGTGCCCCGAACCACTTGGCGGCATCCTTCTCGGACATGGCGATCTTCATCAGATCGCCAACCTTGGCCCCGGTGAAGATGAGATTCTCCTTCATCAGATCCTCTGGGATCTCCAGGTCTGCCGCTACCCGGTTATAACGTTGGTACTGGGTAGAGTGGCAACCGGCGCAGTAGTTCATGAAGGTTGCGGCACCACGCTGCAAGGAGGCCTTGTCGCTCAGGTCATAGTTGGCCTTGTCGAGGGGCACACTGGTGCCAGCCGCCGAGACCAGACCGGGTAGCAGAGCCAACACTGCTAATAGTATTTTTTTCATTTAAACGTCACCCTCTCTGGCAGCGGCTTGGTACTTTCATTCTTGCTATAGAAGAACAGCAGGACAAAGAACCCGAAATAACCCAAGGTACAGATCTGGGCAACCAGTGTCAGAGTCGGCGTCGACGGCAGCACACCCAGCACCCCCAGGATGATGAAACAGACCACGAACTGGGCGATGTTCAGCTTGTGCAGCTTGCTGCGATAGCGTACCGAACGTACCTTGCAGCGATCCAGCCAGGGCAGCAGGAACAGCACCAGGATGGAGAGGCCCATCATGATGACACCAAGCAGCTTGTCAGGTACGGCGCGCAGAATCGCATAGAAGGGGGTGAAGTACCACACAGGCGCGATGTGAGCAGGAGTTTTCAGGCCGTTAGCCACTTCAAAATTCGGCTTCTCGAGGAAATAGCCCCACATATCCGGCTTGAAGAAGATGATGGCACAGAAAAAGAACAGGAAGCCAGCGACACCTATCATGTCCTTGACGGTGAAGTAGGGGTGGAATGCCACCGCATCCAGCGGCCAGCCTTTCTCGTCCTTGTGCTTCTTGATATCGATGCCATCCGGGTTGTTGGATCCCACCTCATGCAGCGCCAGAATGTGCATGGCAACCAGCATCACCAGCACCAGCGGCAACGCGATGACGTGCAGCGCGAAGAAGCGGTTCAGGGTCGCACCGGAAATGACGTAGTCACCACGGATCCACAGGGTCAGGTCGTCACCGATGACCGGAATGGCGCCAAACAGCGAGATGATGACCTGAGCCCCCCAGAATGACATTTGACCCCAGGGCAGCAGATAACCCATGAAGGCTTCGGCCATCAGCACCAGGAAGATCAGCATGCCGAAGATCCACAACAGTTCACGGGGCTTCTGGTAAGAGCCATAGATCATGCCGCGAAACATGTGCAGGTAGACCACCACGAAGAACGCCGAGGCGCCGGTGGAGTGCATGTAACGCAGCAGCCAGCCGTACTCCACATCGCGCATGATGTATTCCACGGAGGCAAACGCACCTTCCGCAGAGGGGTTGTAGTTCATGGTCAGCCAGATACCGGTAATAATTTGGTTGACCAGCACCAGCATCGCCAGCGAGCCGAAGAAGTACCAGAAGTTCAGGTTCTTCGGTGCCGGATACTTGGCCATGTGGTCGTTGTACATGGCCGTGAGCGGGAATCGATAATCGATCCAGCCCATCAGTTTACTCAACATGGTCAGGCCTCCTTGCCATCGGCACCGACCAGGATGGTGGTGTCATTAATGAATTGATAGGGCGGAATGACCAAGTTCAGCGGTGCAGGCACCCCCTGGAACACACGGCCGGCCATGTCGAACTTGGAGCCGTGGCACGGGCAGAAAAAGCCGGACGTGACGCCCTGCACCTGCTCGCCAAAGCTGTCAGGCAGATAGGAAGGTGAACACCCGAGGTGGGTGCAAATACCGACCGCGACAAAAATCTCGGGCTTGATCGATCTGTACCCGTTATGGGCATAGTCAGGCTGCTGCGGCTCGTCAGATGAGGGATCCCGCAGCTTGTCATCATGCGCGGCCAGGGCATCCAGCGTCTGTTTGGTGCGTTTCACCACCCAGACCGGCTTGCCTCGCCACTCGACACGGATGAGCTGACCCGGTTCCAACTTGCTGATATCGACTTCAACCGGCGCACCGGCTGCTTTGGCCTTGGCGCTCGGATTCCATGACTTTATAAACGGCACTGCGGTAAACGCAGCTCCTACCCCACCAACGGCAACCGTTGACCAGGTAAGAAATCTGCGGCGACCGGTATCAACTGGCGCATTGCTCATCCAAAAACTCTCCCATGTGGACTCCGCGCATTCTTATAGTGTCCCTGTTCCCCATTTTTCCCGTGACAACAGCGGCGGAAGCTGGATTTACAATTGCCACAGAAAACAGGGGAAATTTTAAAGAAAAGATAACAACTTGACAAGAAAGAGCGGTGAGCAATGAAAACAATAAAGAAACAATTTTTTGTCTTTTGTGACGTGTGGTTAGCATTGATGTCGGTAATATTACCAATAAAAAAAGCCTGGCAGTTGCCAGGCTTTTTTGACACTCGAAAGAGTGAGTACCAAAAGCGAATTAACGCTTGGAGTACTGCGGACGCTTACGAGCTTTGTGCAGACCGACTTTCTTACGCTCAACCTTACGGGCATCGCGAGTAACAAAGCCAGCTTTACGCAGTTCGGAACGCAGGGTTTCGTCGTACTGCATGAGAGCACGAGTAATACCGTGGCGGATCGCACCAGCTTGACCGGAGATGCCACCACCGTTAACGGTGATGTACAGGTCCAGTTTCTCGGTCATCTCAACCAGTTCCAGCGGCTGACGAACTACCATGCGGGCAGTCGGACGGCCGAAGTACTGCTCCAGGGAGCGCTGGTTGATTACGATCTTGCCGCTACCCGCTTTGATAAATACGCGAGCAGTGGAGCTTTTGCGACGGCCGGTACCGTAGTATTGATTTTCTGCCATGTTGCCAGTTCCCGATTAGATATCCAGTACTTGAGGTTGCTGAGCAGCATGAGCATGCTCGGCGCCTGCGTAAACTTTCAGTTTACGGAACATGGCACGGCCCAGAGGACCTTTCGGCAGCATGCCTTTGACGGCTGCTTCGATTACCATTTCCGGTTTACGCTGAATCAGCTTGTCGAAGCTGATTGACTTGATACCACCCGGGAAACCGGAGTGAGCGTGGTACATTTTGTCGGTAAATTTCTTACCGGTTACGTGTACCTTCTCAGCGTTTACAACGATGATGTAATCACCGGTGTCAACGTGCGGAGTGTATTCAGCTTTGTGCTTACCACGCAGACGAGCAGCGATCTCGGTTGCGATACGACCCAGAGTTTTACCTTCTGCGTCCACAATGTACCAGTCACGTTTTACGGTTTCTGGCTTGGCAACGAAAGTTTTCATTAAGTTAAACCCAATTACCTGTTACAGACCCAATTGCTTATGGGGGCTCTCCCACAAACAACAAACGATGGCCTACCTGTACCCCTTCGAATACAAGTAAAGCTTAAAGTGTTGCTGTCTTATCGACAGCTGTAACGTGGGCCGGGCGATTATAAGTGAAGTTGCCTTAAATATCACCTGCTAATTTCACTGCCATGAAACCAGCAAATGTCGCCCGGCCCTACCTGCCGCAGATGCCCATCCGACTGGCAGGCGCGGTATTGTGACTAAGGAAGGTGCACTCTGGCAAGGTATTCGTGCGATTGCATCTCCTGAAGCCGCGAAAGACAGCGTTTGAATTCGAAATTCAGCAGCCCTTCACCGTAGAGTTCCTGCATGGGCACCGCCGCCGACATGATGAGCTTGACGTGTCGTTCATAGAATTCGTCAACCATGGCAATAAAGCGGCGAGCCGCATCATCCGTGCCTGTGCCCATTGACTGCACATTGGCCAGCAGGACGGTATGGAACAGCCTGGCCAGTTCGATATAGTCGTTCTGGGAGCGAGGAGTACAGCAAAGTTGCTCAAATTCCATATAGAGCACCCCTTCCCCCATTCCCAGCGACGTCAGCTGACGATGATTGACCTCGAACGTCCCCTCGCACGCCGTGTGCCCACCGGTTAATTGCTGAAAATAGTGGTCAAGATTGGCTTTTGCCTGCAAATCCAGCGGGCAGTGATAAATCTCCGCTTGTTCCAGCGTACGCAGGCGATAGTCGATACCGCCATCCACGTTAAGTACCTCACAATGGCGCTCGATAAGCTCGATAGCAGGCAGAAAACGGGCTCGCTGCAGCCCGTTTCGATAAAGCTCCTGCGGCGGAATATTTGAAGTGGCGACCAGCACGACGCCGTGACCAAACAGCTCCTGGAACAATGTGCCCAGTAACATGGCGTCGGTGATGTCGGAGACAAAAAATTCATCGAAACAGATGATGTCTGTCTCGCTGGCAAGCTTGCTGGCCACCAGCTTGAGCGGATCGGGTTGTCCGCTCAGCCCCTGCAGTTCATCGTGAATGCGGTGCATGAAACGGTGGAAATGGCTGCGCATCTTGCGCGTCCCCGGCAGGCTGTCGAAAAAAGTATCCATCAGCCAGGTCTTGCCTCGGCCCACTCCGCCCCACATATAGATGCCCTGGACGGGCTCCGGCGCCTTGGGCTTTTGCAGCCAGCCCAGCAGCCCTCGAGATCTGGTCGGAGTCGGGCGCCGTAGCAAATCCTGATACAGTCGCTCCAGCCGGCTAATGGCCATCCCCTGCGCAGGGTCAGCCACAAAACCGGGGCGCAGCAGATCCTGCTGATATTTTTGCTGCGGTGTCATCCTTGAGCGCTTCTCCAAGTCCCTGAATCGAGGACAAAATGGTATCACGGCCTCGGGACGCACGGTATAGTGCCATCAAGGCATGGCGGTTGTGACACCCCCATAAACCCACACTGTTTTAGCTGTAACAAGGAGCATCTATGAGTCTGTTAACTGGGATCCTGCTGGCTGTCGCGGCCTTGATTATCGGTATCGTTATCGGCCGTTTTTCGGTGCGTAGCCGCGATGCCGGCCGTCTGGAACAGGAACTGAAAAAGGCCCACAAGGAGCTCGAAAGTTATCAGGGCCAGATCAACACCCACTTCGCTGACAGTGCCGCGCTGATGGAGCAACTGGCCGAGCAGTATCAGACCCTCTATCGCCACATGGCCGAGCAAAGCAAATTCCTGGCCAAGGCGCAGGAACCACTGTTCCGCGAGTCATTGGTAGAAGAAGCCCCAGCCAATGTGGCAGAAGAGCCTGGCGTTCCGCCTCGCGACTATGCTGGCGCCTCTTCCGGACTGCTCAAGCAACCAAACTAGTTCCTCGCGGAACTAATTGGCCAGTCCCGTGGTCTGACCTTGAGGATTGCATTGCAACTTTTTCTGGGAGCTGTTTTTCATATGCGTAAACCTCTTTCCATACTCAGTGTGCTAGCCCTCAGTGTTGGTATCGCCATGTCTGCGGCCCCTGCTCAGGCTGCACTGCCTTCCCTGGTAGGCGCAAATCAGGAGATGCCAAGCCTGGCGCCTATTCTCGAACAGGTCACCCCGGCGGTGGTCAATATCTCGGTTTCTGGCAAAAAAATTACCCGTCAGCGTCTGCCGGAACAATTCAAGTTTTTCTTCGGCCCCAACATGCCCGATGAACAGGTGAGCGAGCAGCCATTCCAGGCGCTAGGCTCCGGTGTCATCGTCGACGCCAAGAAGGGTTACGTGATCACCAACGCTCACGTGGTCCACGAGGCGGACGAGATCAAAGTCAACCTGAAGGATGGTCGTGAGTACGCGGCCAAGAAGATCGGTGAAGACAAGCAGTCCGACATCGCCCTGCTGCAAATCAAGGCCGAGGATCTGGTGCAGATCAAGTTCGCCGACTCCGATGAGCTGCGGGTGGGTGACTATGCACTGGCCATCGGCAACCCCTTTGGCCTGGGTCAGACCGTCACATCAGGTATCGTCAGCGCCCTGGGCCGCAGCGGCCTCAATATCGAGAATCTAGAGAACTTCATCCAGACCGATGCGGCCATCAACTCCGGTAACTCAGGCGGCGCCCTACTCAACCTGCGTGGTGAGCTGATCGGTATCAACACCGCGATTCTGGGCCCGAACGGCGGCAACATCGGCATCGGCTTTGCCATTCCCTCCAATATGGTGCGGGATCTGACCGAGCAGATCGTCAAATACGGTGAAGTGCGTCGCGGCCAGCTCGGCATTACCGGCACCGAGCTCACCTCCGACATCGCCAAAACCTTCGGCTACAACAAGAAGGATGGCGCCTTCGTCAATCAGGTCATGCCTGGTTCGGCGGCCGACAAGGCGGGCATCAAGGCGGGTGATATCATCGTCAGCATCGATGGCAAGCCGGTTCGCTCCTTCGGCGAGCTGCGTGCCAAGATCGCCACCATGGGTGCCGACAAGCAGGTCGAGCTGGGACTGATCCGCGATGGCAAGTCACAGACGGCCAAGGTAACCCTGAAGCAAGCTGATGACAGCGAAGTGCGCGCCAGCGCGCTGCATCCGGCACTGGAAGGGGCCAAGCTGAGTACCACTACCGACCCGGTCTCCGGCGTCGCGGTAGCGGACATTGATCCCCGCTCTCCGGCAGCCGCGTCCGGCCTGCAGAAGGGTGACATCATCATCGGGGTCAACCGCCTGCGCATCAACAGCCTGGGCGAGCTGACCAAAGCGCTCAAGAACAAGCCTGACGTGCTGGCGCTCAACATCCAGCGCGGTGACTCCTCGCTCTATCTGGTGATCCGCTAACACGTCGGTAGTTCGCCACTCCTGCAATCACCCGCGGCCTTCACCGCGGGTGATTTTTATCCATCGATAGTGTTATTCTCTGCGCGCAGCCTGTACGGATGAGAATGACATGAAAATCCCCCCTTTAGTCAGTTACTTGGGCAAGTCTGTCGGTTTCGGTTTGACCGTCGCGGCACTGCTGTTGCTGCTGTTTCCCCATTTTCGCGGTGGTGCCGAACTGCCCGGCATCATCACCAATGCCCGTGAACTGAGTTTCTCCTATGCCGCCCATCGGGCAGGCCCTGCCGTCGTCAATATCTACACCCGCAGCTTTGCCCCCAATCAGGGCAATCAAGGGGAGCTGCGCCCGCAAGGGCTGGGCTCCGGCGTCATCATGAACCAGCGCGGCTATGTGCTGACCAATTATCACGTCATCGCCGATGCCGACCAGATCATCGTCGCACTGCAGGATGGCCGGGTTTTCAGCGCCGAGCTGGTCGGTACCGATCAACTCACCGACCTCGCCGTGCTCTATATCGAGTCGGACAACCTACCGGTGATCCCGCAGGATCCGGAACGACTGCCAGAAGTGGGGGATGTGGTGCTCGCCATCGGCAATCCCTACAACGTCGGCCAGACCATCACCCAGGGCATCATCAGCGCCACCGGTCGCACCGGCCTCTCCAGCATGGGGCCCGACAGCAATGGCCGTCAGGATCTGCTGCAGACCGATGCCGCCATCAACGAAGGCAACTCGGGTGGCGCGCTGGTCAACGGCCGTGGCGATCTGGTGGGTATCAACACCGCCACCTATCACCTCAACAGCAGTCAGGAGAGCTACGGTATCAGCTTCGCCATCCCCTACCGGCTGGCAAAACGGATCATGGACGAGCTGATCGCCAACGGCAGGGTGATCCGTGGCTACCTCGGGATCTCCAGCGTCGAGATCAATCCGACTGTCGCGCGGATGATGAACCTCGGCGACCTGCGTGGCCTGGTGGTTGAGAGTCTGGATCCCAATGGCCCGGCGACCAAAGGCGGTCTGCAGCGAGGGGATGTGCTGCTCAAGATCAACGGAGAAGCCATCAGCGGTGTACGAAGTGCCATGGACAAGATTGTCGAGAGCCGCCCTGGCACCAAGCTGACCATCTCGGTATTCCGCTCCGGCAAGCCGCTGGACGTCGTGGTCACCATCGAAGAGGACCTGCGCTATCAGAAGCGGGGGGCAAGTGCGAAAGCCGCAACTCCCGGCTAGGGCAATGCTCCCATCATCATTGCGGGGAATCGCCCTTTTCCACATCACCCGCCACGCCCCTTGATACTCATAGGTTTCATCGACACAGATCCCGCCACACCTCCTCGATAAATACGCAACCGATCACATCACACAGGCCTCAAAAACTCCTGCCGAGGTGTTTTTTCTCTACCTGAACCCGACATTCCGCACCTAAT
>NZ_CDBO01000052.1:86053-167870 GCF_000819885.1 Aeromonas fluvialis | reverse complement strand
ATGTGTGGGAATACGCAGCCCCTATTGGTGCGGCGCTGGTATCAGGGGGAGCCGCTGATTGAACCCGAGCAGGCTGTTGTGCAGCAACTGATTGCAAAATGGCGTGAGCGACTTCACTCCATCAGTTGGTTTGTGCGATTACTCAATGAAAATCTGGCGCGGCAGGCCAATTTGGAGGATGGCTGCAAGGGCCATTTCTGGGAAGGTCGTTTCAAAAGTCAGGCCCTGCTCACCGAAGCAGCGCTGCTAGCCTGCATGACATATGTTGATCTCAACCCGGTTCGAGCCAAGCTGGCAGAGACGCCCGAAGAGAGCGACTACACCAGCATCAAGCAGCGGCTCGATGGTGAACAGCCCGCTGTATCATTGCCGCCCCTGCTATTGCCATTCGCCAGTCAGGGTCAGCTTGATGATTTGCCTTATGTTTTCGCAGATTATTTGATGTTGGTTGACTGGACTGGTCGAGCCATCAGAACCGATAAACGAGGTCACATCCCCGCTCATCTCGCGCCTATCCTGCAACGGCTTGGCCTTGATGACACACAATGGCTGCGGCAAGTGGCACTATTTCGGCGCCGGGGGATCAGAGCAGTGGGTGACAAGGTGCATTGTCAGCAGTTCGCCCAGCACTGTGGTCAACGGCGATGTCACCAACCCGCTTTGTGATCCGATAACGTCATTTCATCATCAAGCCAAACAGCAACTCCGGTAGGAGGTTGCGTATTGCCTGAGCAACGCGTTTTCACGTCAGCGCGCCCCTTTCTTCTCAGATTTTACATTGATATCAGCCAGAGCGATGGTGGCAGTGACGAACATCCACGGTGTGAGTATCCCAGCAGCGCCTTTGTCAAAAAGGTGGATGTCCCCTTACTGAAAAAGGTGGGTGTCCCAGATTTTTTTCAGCGCGCCCCTTTCTTCTCAGATTTTACATTGATATCAGCCAGAGCGATGGTGGCAGTGACGAACATCCACGGTGTGAGTATCCCAGCAGCGCCTTTGTCAAAAAGGTGGGTGTCCCAGATTTTTTGATTTTTTTTTTTTCAAAAAGGTGGGTGTCCCAGATTGTGCCACCATATTTAAGTTGTTAAAGTATTTATTTTTGCAGGTTACAGGGGGTGTTGATGCGGTTTGAAATAATGATTTTATCTGCTCTTTTATCAGGTTGTACGTCAAGCGGTGTCAGCCATATTGAAGGGGGTGGCAATTGGCAGTACGTGAAAAACCTAGATGGAGAAAGTGACGCCAATATGGCTGTGCTTAAGTCTGACAACCCAGCAGATAAAAGCGGGATATCAGTAATATCCAGGCAGCAATTTGATGAGAAGAAATTTGCATTTCTAGCTGTATTCCCAAAAAATGGGGAGTGCAGCCCCGTCCTTAATATCAATAATGATGAATTCTCACCTGACTTAACAAGACTCAATGATTTGCATGGAGTGTGTCAGTACATGATTGATGACAGCAGGGCGGAATACATAGCAAAGTCACTGATGGACACTAACTCGGTTACGGTAAATGGCGTCGATTTTACCACCTCAGGCTTTTCTATGGTGTGGCCAAAACTCTGACGATTTGCCCGCCAAATGGCGGGCTATTTATTGGTGTAGCAACGGAAAAATCACTTATGTTTGTTCCTGTTGTGAACAATTAATTGGGCGAAAGAATAAAATGAGAATGTTACCAACCCTTTTCTTCATGGCCATGTGCATTTCTAGTAATGCACAAAGTGAAGGGGCGCGCGCTATTTATGATGCTATATTGAAGAAGGAAATGGAACAAGCAGAGCTTTCCAAAAAAAATAACGCAGTAAAAAAAGACATCATTGATGGATTGAGGGAAGAGGTTTCCAATTTTAATAGAATTGCCCCTGTCGATTTTGGTAATGATGTATATATGACCTCTGCTAGCGTGTCAGATTATGGCCATATGACGATTCGAGTAACGTCAAAGTCAACGACTAGATTCCAAGTAAACCCCGCGTTAATAAAGGAGAAGTTGACTCAACTTGCATGTGAAGGCAAAGCTATATCACGTGGATTCAATGCTGGGTTGAGCGCCAGCATGTTACTAACAACTGTTGATGGGTTTGATGTTAATACTGGTGTAATTAATAAAACAGCATGCTCTAAATACAACTAGCCCGCCACTCGGCGGGCTTTTTTATGGGCGCTTACCGCTGGTACATCTGCTGGTACGCATCCACCGCTTGCGGTGTCTGGTTCACATTACGGTTCAGTACCGGCGCAGACAGCATATGGTTGATAGCTGCGGCCTCGGCTGCCCGCCCGCCTCCTTGCTGCATATGCTGGATGACGCCACCATAGCCGCCCTTGGTATACGCCGGTCGCCCGTCAGTGGCGGCAGAGCCGTGGCAAGTTGGTCACCCATATGCAGAATCGCTTCTCCTCGGCGAACCAGCGCCGGATCAATCGATACTCGTACTTGCCCGATCTCACATCCATATCCAGCACTTCTGCCCGGCAGTGCCGCCGTCCGGCCTCCTTGAGTGACATGCCGGTCAGCTCTTTGGCATCTGGAAGGAACTGACGCTCTGACGCGGTATCGGCTGAGAGCTGCATACAGGCCGGCTTTTGCTCCAGCAGCGACATGAGCATGTGACATTCGATGGCGGCTGGGCTGATGGCCTTGAATCGCCCGGGAAAGACAGTGGCAAGGCGCTTGTGGACCGCAAAAGAGGTGTCGTCTTGCAGCAATACCTGCTTGAAGGCGCCTTGGGCAACGTCCTGCACTTGCTGGCCGATGCGCAGGGCAATGGCTCGTTCAACCAGGGCCTTCATAAACTGGGCAAAGGCGGGTTTACGCAACTGGTTGTGAAAGGGTTTGTAGGAGACTTGATGTGAGTCAACTAGCTGTAAGCCATTGAAATGCTGATGCAAGTTGGCAATGACATCGACCTTGTCTCCCCCGAAGGCGCGTAGCAGGGAGGTGACCAGCATCCAGGGAGTAAGGGAGTAATAGCGCGCAGACGCAGGCAAAACTTGCAGAGGCGGGCAATGCGCTCAAGCTCGGCGGGAGCGAGGAGTTGATTGAGATAGTGGTTGGCGTGGATAATAGTCATGGCTTCGGGCGTGGCTGTTTTGTTAGGCGATAAAATCAGATCACAAACGAAGCCTTTTTCATATCTATTTCAATTGGTTGTCGCTAAAGATCCTGTATATGAATGCTGCCTTTATCACAGAGAGAAAAATCAACCCGGCCTAAGCCGGGTTGGTTGCATCAAAAGACGGGAAAAATCAAAGCGCTTCCAATCTGGCATACGCCGTCACCAGCCACTTGGCACCAACGTCGTCGAACTGGATCTGCACCCGGCTCTGCTGGCCGACCCCTTCGAAGTTGAGTACTACCCCTTCGCCGAATTTTGGATGGAGCACCCGCTGGCCGAGCTTGATGCCGCTGGCGTCGAAGCTCTGTTGCACCTCGTTCTGGCTAAAGCGGCCGTACTGGGTGGGTCTGCTGACCTGGGTGCGCAGCCGGATCTCTTCCAGACACTCGGCGGGGATCTCGCGGATAAAGCGGCTCACGCTGTGCTGCATTTCGCGGCCATAGATGCGGCGGCTCTCGGCATAACAAATGTAGAGCTTCTCCATGGCGCGGGTCATGCCCACGTAACAGAGGCGCCGCTCTTCCTGCAACCGGCCCGACTCCTCGGCAGATTGCGGGCTGGGGAACATCCCTTCCTCCACCCCGACCAGCAGCACCAACGGGAACTCCAGCCCCTTGGCACTGTGCAGGGTCATCAGCTGCACCGCATCGGCGTATTCGTCCGCCTGATTTTCCCCCGCTTCCAGCGCCGCGTGGGCGAGGAAGGCGGAGAGATCGCTCATATCCTCCAGCTCGTCCGGGCGATTGTACTGACGGCAGGCGGTGACCAGTTCGTCCAGGTTCTCTACCCGTGCCTGGGATTTCTCGCCTTTTTCCGCCAGATACATGGCCTTGAGGCCGGAGTGCTGGATGGCGATATCGGCCTGCTGGTGCAGCGGCAGCAGGCTGACCTGCTCCTCCAGCGCGTCGATCAGTTCGACAAAGCCGCGCACCGCATTGCCGGCGCGACCGGTCAGCACCTTGTCATTAAGCAGCCCCTTGGCCGATTGCCACAGGTTGAGCCCCTGATCCCGGGCGTTGCCGCGCAGGATCTCGAGGGTGCGATCGCCGATGCCACGGGTCGGGGTATTGACCACCCGCTCGAAGCTGGCATCGTCGCCACGGTTGTTGATAAGACGCAGGTAGGCCATGGCGTCTTTGATCTCTTGCCGTTCGAAGAAGCGCAGGCCGCCGTAGATGCGGTAGGGCATGGCGTCTTGCATCAGCGCCTCTTCCAGCACCCGTGACTGGGCGTTGGAGCGATAGAGGATGGCGCAGTCGGCCAAGAGGCCGCCCTTTTCCTTCCAATCCTTGAGGCGGCCGACCACGAAACGGGCTTCGTCCACCTCGTTGAAGGCGGCGTAGAGGGAGATCGGGTCGCCCTCGGCCCCTTCGGTCCACAGCTCCTTGCCAAGGCGCTCGGCGTTGTTGGCGATCACGCTGTTGGCCGCTTTCAGGATATTGGCGGTGGAGCGGTAGTTCTGCTCGAGGCGGATGGTCTCGGCTCCCTGATAGTCGGTCAGGAAGCGCTGGATATTCTCGATCTTGGCGCCGCGCCAGCCGTAGATGGACTGGTCATCGTCCCCGACGATCATCACCTTGCCGCTGTTGCCTGCCAGCATCCGCAGCCAGGCGTACTGGATGCCGTTGGTATCCTGAAACTCGTCCACCAGGATGTTCTGGAAGCGGTCGCGGTAGTGCTCGAGGATGTGGGGGCGGTTGAGCCACAGCTCGTGGGCGCGCAGCAGCAGCTCGGCAAAGTCCACCAGACCGGAGCGATCGCAGGTCTCCTGATAGGTCTGGTAGATCTTTTGATAGGTGCGGGTGACGGGATCGCCATAGAGGTCGATGTCGCCGGGGCGCAGCCCCTCGTCCTTCTTGCCGTTGATGTAGCTCATCACGGCGCGCGGGGCCCAGTGCTTCTCGTCGAGGTTGAGCGCCTTGATGACGCGGCGGATCAGCCGGTACTGGTCGTCGGAGTCGAGGATCTGGAAATCCTGCGGCAGCCCGGCGTCCAGATGGTGGGCCCGCAGCAATCGGTGGGCGATGCCGTGGAAGGTGCCTATCCACATGCCGCGCACGCCGTCGCCGATCACTTTCTCGACCCGGCCGCGCATCTCGGCCGCCGCCTTGTTGGTAAAGGTCACCGCGATGATGGAGAAGGGTGAACAGCGTTCCACCTGCATCAGCCAGGCAATGCGGTGCACCAGCACCCGAGTCTTGCCCGAACCGGCGCCAGCCAGTACCAGCAGGTTGCTGCGGGGCGCCGCAACGGCATCTCTTTGCTTGTCGTTGAGCCCGTCGAGCAGGGTTGAAACGTCCATCACCACTCCTGTTTATTTATACAGGCGGGGATTATACGGCCATCCCCCCGTCAGACCAAATCCAAACTCGGGGGGAGGGGCTCGCGCTGGCGCCGGTGCGGCCATTTTGGCTGGCGCAGAAAAGGGGCCTGCTGTCGCCAACCCTTGCTCAGGTTGTTTGAGGCGATTTTGCGAGCCGGATCACGGGCTGGCCGGGGGGCTGGATGAATAAGCAGGGAAAACGGTTTACAGTAACTTGCTGAACAACAAGAGAAATGTCGTTTGGGTCTTTTTCTGTCAGCATAAAAACCTGAAAAACAGCTTAAAAACAACTGCTTATTAGGTTACTTGCTTATTATTCAAACCGTTAACGCAAACGTTTTTCCCTTATCATTTGCTTGACCCGCATCGGGGCTGACTTAGAGTAAGCCAGCGTGCTAGATAGCCTGTTTTGCAGGCAAGCAAGTTCCCTCACTTAATAACAATCAAGGATACGATCGTGACTAAAGTGCTCAAGCTGGCCACCGTGGCCTCCCTCACTCTCGCTGCTCTCTCTGCTCAGGCTGCTTCCGAGCCAGCCGTGATTTATGACACCGCGGGCAAGTATGACAAATCATTCAACGAAGCCGTATTCCGTAACGGCGTCGAGCTCTACAACAAGGACAAGGGCGTCAAGGTCAAAGAGTTTGAACCCCAGAACGAAGCCCAGCGCGAGCAGGGGCTGCGTCGTCTGGCCAGCCGTGGCAATGGTCCGATCGTGGCGGTCGGTTTCAACATGGGCTCTGCCGTCGAGAAAGTGGCGACCGAGTTCCCGAAAACCCAGTTCACCATCATCGACATGGTGGTCGACAAGCCGAACGTCCAGTCGGTCATCTTCAAGGAGCATGAAGGTTCCTTCCTGGTGGGCGCTCTGGCTGCCATCGCTTCCAAGAGCGGCAAGGTCGGTTTCGTGGGCGGCATGGATATCCCGCTGATCCGCAAATTCCAGTGCGGTTACGAGCAGGGTGCCAAGTTCGTCAATCCGAAGATCGAAGTGTTCCAGAACATGGCGGGCTCTACCCCGGCCGCGTTTGCTGACCCGGCCAAAGGTGCCGAGCTGGCCAAGTCCCAGTTCGCCAAGGGCGCTGATGTGGTTTACGCCGCAGCTGGCGGTACCGGTATCGGTGTCTATCAGGCAGCCAAGGACAGCGGCAAGTTCGCCATCGGGGTGGACTCGAACCAGAACCACCTGCAACCGGGCACCATGCTGACCTCCATGGTCAAGTCGGTGGGTCTGGCCGCTTACCAGACCTGGGATGACGGTGCCAAGGGCGAGTGGAAGCCGGGTATCAAGAACCTGGGTCTGGCCGAGGGCGGAGTGGATTGGGCGCTCGACAAGGATAACGAGAAGCTGATCACCCCGGAAATGAAAGCCAAGGTGGATGCCATCAAGGCCGACATCATCGCTGGCAAGGTCAAGGTTCATGACTACATGAGCGATAACACCTGCAAATACTAATTAGATAGTTGCTACGACTCTCAACGCACCACCGGCCCGCACGGGCCGGTTTTTAGTCTTATTTCATGACACGCAGGGCTGCATCATGGACCAGACAGATCGCTATGCCATCGAATTAAGAGGTATCGATAAGCGGTTCGGCGACGTTTACGCCAACAAGCTGATCGACCTCAAGGTTCGCAAAGGCAGTATCCATGGCATTGTCGGCGAAAACGGCGCCGGTAAATCCACCCTGATGAGCATCATTTACGGTTTCTACCACGCCGACAATGGCGAGATGCTGATCGACGGGAAACCGTTCAACCCCCATGGCTCACAAGATGCGATTGCCGCAGGGGTGGGCATGGTTCACCAGCACTTTATGCTGGTCAATAACTTCACCGTGTTGGAAAACGTCATCCTCGGCGCTGAGAACGGCTGGCACCTTCAGCAGAGCGTGGCGGCGGCCGAGAAGCTGCTGGGCGAACTGGCGCGGGATTATGGCCTCGACGTGCCGCTGCACGAGAAGGTCGAAGATCTGCCGGTGGGCCTGCAACAGCGGGTCGAAATTCTCAAGGCGCTCTATCGTGGCGCCCGCATCCTGATCCTCGACGAGCCGACCGGGGTGCTGACCCCGCAAGAGGCGGATCACCTGTTCGAGGTGCTGAAAAAACTGCGGGATCAGGGGGCGACCATCATCATCATCACCCACAAGCTGCGGGAGATCCTGGCCATTACCGATCAGGTCTCCATCATGCGCCGTGGCGAGATGGTGGCGCACGTGGCCACCAAGGATACCGACAAGGAGCAGCTGGCCGAACTGATGGTAGGCCGCAAGGTGCGGCTCAAGGTCGACAAGGGGCCAAACCAGCCCGGCGAGGCCAAGCTGAAGATCGAAGGGCTCAGCTACGTCGACGCCAGCAAGGTGGAGCGGGTCAAATCGGTCAGCTTCGAGGTGCGGGCCGGGGAAGTGGTCGGCATCGCCGGGGTCTCCGGCAACGGCCAGTCCGAACTGCTCAGCCTGCTTGGCGGCATTCTCACGCCGAGCAAGGGGGGCTTCACCATCAGCAGCCGCAGCGGCGTGCACAAGGTGAGCGCGGAGCACCCGGCCGATCCCGAGCGGGTGCGCAACTACGGCCTCGGTCATGTGCCGGAAGACAGACACAAGATGGGGCTGATCAACCGCTTCGAGGCGAAAGAGGCCTTTATTCTCGGTTATCACCGCCGCCCGCAATACAACAAGGGGTGGCTGCAGAACAAGGAGGCGATTCAGCAGGATTGTCAGGCCAAGATGGAGAAGTGGGACGTGCGCCCGCCCCATCCCGATCACAAGACCGCCAACTTCTCCGGTGGCAACCAGCAGAAGCTGGTGATCGCCCGTGAAGTGGAGCAGGACCCGGATGTGCTGTTGATCGGCCAGCCGACCCGCGGGGTCGACATCGGCGCCATCGAGTATATCCACCAGCAGATCATCGCCATGCGCGACAAGGGCAAGGCGGTGCTGCTGGTCTCGGTGGAGCTGGACGAGATTATGAGCCTCGCTGACCGGATTCTGGTCATTGCCGACGGTCGCATCGTCGGCGAGCTGGATGGTGCCAAGGCGGATGAGCGCACCATAGGTCTGATGATGGCGAACATAGTTCCCGACGAGGTGGCCGCGAGCCAGCCCAAGGAGGCCCACTGATGAGCCAAGTACGCATTCCTGCCTGGGTCTCCGTGGGCGTTTTGTCTGCGGTCAATATCCTGCTGGCCTTCCTGGTGTCGGCCATCCTGTTCTCCTACCTCGACATCAACCCGGTCGATGCCGCCAAGATCATGTGGTACGGCGCGTTCGGCACCGGTGAAGGGGTTGGCTTCACCCTCTACTACGCCACCGGCTTTATCTTTACCGGTCTGGCGGTGGCGGTCGCCTTCCACGCCGGTCTGTTCAATATCGGTGGTGAAGGTCAGGCCTATATCGGTGGTCTCGGTGTCGGTCTGGTCTGTCTGATGCTTGGCGATGTGCTGCCGTTTGCCCTGCTGTTGCCGCTGGCCATCATCGCTGGTGGTCTGTTCGGTGCGGCCTGGGCCTTTATTCCGGCCTGGCTGCAAGCCAAGCGCGGCAGCCATATCGTGATCACCACCATCATGTTCAACTTCATCGCCGCTTCGCTGATGGCTTATCTGCTGGTGGAGGTGTTCAAGCCGCCCGGCTCGATGGCGACCGAGAGCCGGGTGTTTGCCGAAGCGAGCTGGCTGCCCAAGATGAGCGGGCTGGCGAGCCTGTTTGGCGTCGAGATACCCAATAGCCCGCTCAATATCAGCTTCTTCTGGGCGCTGATCTGTGCGGCGCTGGTGTGGGTCTTTATCTGGCACACCCGCTGGGGTTACGAGATCCGCTCGGTCGGCGCCAGCCAGAGCGCCTCCGCCTACGCCGGTATCTCCTATCCCAAGGTGGTGATCCTGGCCATGGTCATCTCCGGCATGCTGTCGGGCTTCTTTGCCCTCAACGTGCTGCAGGGTGAGCTGCACCAGATCAAGCTCAACTTCGTGGAAGGGTTCGGCTTCACCGGTATCGCGGTGGCGCTGATGGGGCGCAACCATCCGGTCGGCGTCATCATCGCCAGCCTGCTGTTCGGTTTCCTCTATCAGGGGGGCGCCGAGCTCAGCTTCGAGTTCGGTGTCGACCGCAACATCGTCGTGGTGTTGCAGGGTCTGGTGATCCTGTTCTGTGGCGCCCTTGAGCACATGATGCGTCCGCGCATCGAGCAGCTCTATCTGGCGTTTGCCAACCGCTCAGCCGCACAAGCTAAAGGAGTCTGATCATGTTTGAAATTCTGATCCTGATGCTGGATGCGACCATTCGTACTGCGCCGCCGCTCATTCTGGCCGCCATGGATGACAGGAATGTTCTGCGAGCAGAAGGGAGCGCAAGCCATGTTTGAAATATTGATCCTGATGCTGGATGCGACCATTCGGACCGCACCACCGTTGATTCTGGCCGCCATGGCCGGCATGTTCTGCGAGCGCTCCGGGGTGGTCAACATCGCGCTGGAAGGCAAACTGCTGGCGGCGGCGTTCGCCAGTGGTGCGGCGGCTGCGGTCTCCGGTTCTGCCTGGGTGGGTCTGGGGGCCGGGGTGGGTGTCTCCATCCTGTTCGCCCTGATGCACGGCTTTGCCACCATCACCCACCGCGGTGATCAGGTGGTGAGCGGCATGGCCATCAACATTCTGGCGGCCGGTCTGACCGTGACCCTGGGCCGTTACTGGTTCGATCAGGGTGGCCAGACCCCGGCGCTCTCCGGCGATGCCCGTTTCGCCCCCATCGATCTGCCCTATGCCAAGGAGCTGTGGGATGTGCCGGTGATCGGCCAGCTCTACAGCGAGCTGTTGAGCGGCCACTCCCTGCTGGAGTACGTGGCGTTTGCCTGCGTACCGCTGGCCTGGTGGGTGATGTTCCGTACCCGCTTCGGTCTGCGCCTGCGGGCGGTGGGCGAGGCACCCGCAGCGGTCGATACTGCCGGTATCTCTGTGGTGCGGATGCGCTACACCGCGCTCATCATCGGCGGCCTGCTGGCCGGTATCGGCGGCACCTATCTGGCGGTGGCCCAGACCGCCCAGTTCATCCCCAACATGAGTGCGGGCAAGGGCTTTATGGCGCTGGCGGCACTGGTGTTCGGCAAGTGGCGACCCTGGAATGCGCTGGCGGCGTGCCTGCTGTTCGGCTTCCTCGATGCGGTGGCCATCCGGTTGCAAGGGGTGAGCATCGGCGGCTTCGCCATTCCGGTGCAGGCCATCGAGGCGCTGCCCTACATCCTGACCGTGTTCCTGCTGGCCGGCTTTATCGGCCGTGCGGTGGCACCCAAGGCGCTCGGCACCCCCTATGTGAAGGAGCGGGAGTAGCGCACTTTATTGCGGTATTTCCGACCACACAGATAACAGCAGGCCCACTTCGGTGGGCCTGTTTTTTTATGGTTTGAGTGGCTGGCTACAGCAAGAAAATGGTCGCCAGCCCGAGGAAGATAAAGAAGCCGCCGGTGTCGGTGATGGCGGTGATCATCACGCTGGCCCCCACCGCCGGGTCGCGACCGAGGCGGGTCATGGTCATGGGGATGATGACCCCCATCAGGGCCGCCACCAGCAGGTTGAGCATCATGGCGAGGGTCATCACGGCGCCGAGCGCCGCATCCTGATAGAGCAGATAGGTGGCAATGCCCATGGTACCGCCCCACACCAGCCCGTTGATAAAGGCCACTCCGAGTTCGCGCAGCAGCAGGAAGGAGAGGTTGCCCGCCTGAATATGCTGCAGCGCCAGCGCCCGCACTATCATGGTGATGGTCTGGTTGCCGGTGTTGCCGCCGATCCCCGCGACGATGGGCATCAGGGCCGCCAGCGCAACCAGCTGGGAGATGGTGTGCTCGAACAGGCCGATCACCCGCGAGGCGACAAAGGCGGTGCAGAGATTGAGCGCCAGCCAGGCCCAGCGGGTCTTGACCGCCTTGGAGACGGGTGCGAACACATCCTCCTCTTCGCTGATCCCCCCCATCCGGCGCAGGTCGGTGTCACTCTCCTCATAGACCAGGTCCACCACCTCTTCGACGGTGAGGCGGCCCATCAGCTTGCCCTTGCCATCCACCACGGCGGCGGAGAGCAGGTCATCCCGTTCGAAGGTACGGGCGGCCGCTTCGTCGTTATCCTCGGGATCGAAGGTGACCGGATCCCGCTCCATCACATCGCTCACCAGAGTCGCGGGTTTGTGCAGCAGCACGGTCGTGAGGGCCAGCTCCCCCAGCAGGTGGTTGCGGCGATCGATGACGAACAGCTTATCGGTGTTGGCGGGGATCTTGCCGCGCAGCCGCAGATAGCGCTGCACCGTGGCCAGATTGACTTCGGGGCGGATGGTGATGATCTCGAAGTCCATCATGGCACCGACCGTGTGCTTGCCGTAGCGGATCACCTCCCGCACCCGCTCTCGCTCAGCCGGAGCCATGTCGGTGAGCAGCCGCCCCATCAGATTGCGCGGCAGGTACTGGCCCAGATAGATCTGATCGTCGATATCCAGGGTGCGCAGGGCGTGCAGCAGCGCCTTGTCGCTCATGCCGCTGATCAGGCTTTCCCACACCGTTTCCGAGGCCTCCACCAGCACCTGACCCCGTTTGTCTTCCTGCACCAGCTGCCACAAGGCGTGGCGCTCGTCCGGTGGCAGTGACTCCAGCGCATCGGCGATATCGGCGGCAGGCAGGCCGTTGACCAGCGAGATGATTTCGCTGGTTTGATCCAGCTGCCCGGCATCCGGGGTGGCCTGCGGATCGATCAGGCTGTCGGTGAGGGCGTCATCGCCCAGCAGCAGGGTGAGAATGCGGGATCTGTCATCCGCGCGCTGCCTGGCGCTGTTCTTGATGGGAAGAGACATGGGATGAATTCCTGAGAGGGTGGCCAAGGGCTCAATGCCCATAGGATACCAGACTTAAAACAACAGGTTATGACCGTGATGGGAGAAGAGGGGGGTAAAAGTGAGGCCACCTGCTGGTGGCCTCATGGTTATTTGCCGAGAATCGCCTCAGGCGAGGGCTTGCTGGCGCTGCGGGGCCTCGCCAAACCAGGCGAGCTGGTCGGCCAGGGTCACCACCGAGCCCACCATGATGAGGGCCGGGCTTTCGACCCCCACCGCCAGCGCGGGCAGCTCATCGAGGGTGCCGCGAATGACCCGCTGGCAGGGCTGGGTGCCGCGCTCGATGAGCGCCACCGGGGTGCTGCCCGGCTTGCCGTTGGCCAGCAGTTGCTCGCGGATGGTGGCACAGCTGGACAGCCCCATATAGAACACCAAGGTCTGCTTGTCTCTGGCCAGCAGGGGCCAGTCGAGATCCTGTGCCCCTCCCTTGCCGTGGGCGGTGACGAAGCGCACGCTCTGGGCGTGATCCCGGTGGGTGAGGGGAATGCCAGCGTAGGCGGCGCAGCCACTGGCTGCGGTGATCCCCGGCACCACCTGAAAGCCGATGCCGCTGCCCACCAGCGTCTCCAGCTCCTCGCCGCCACGGCCGAAGATAAAGGGGTCGCCCCCCTTCAGCCGTACCACCCGTAGGCCCTTCTTCGCCTCGTCCAGCAAGAGCTGGTTGATCCCCTCCTGGGGCACGCAGTGGTTGCCCGCCTGCTTGCCGACGAAGATCCGTTTGGCGTCGCGGCGCACCAGCGCCATCACCTCGTCCGAGACCAGCCGGTCATAGACCACCACGTCCGCCTGCTGCATCTGGCGCAGGGCATGCAGGGTGAGCAGGCCCGGATCCCCGGGGCCGGCGCCCACCAGTACCACCTCGCCACCACTCTGGCTGTCGTCGGCAAACAGGCTGTCGGCCAGCTGGTTGGCAGAGGCGCTATCCCCACGGGCCAGCGCCTGACCGAGGCGATCGGCCCCGAGCAACCGCTCCCAGAAGCGGCGCCGCTCCCCCATGGTGGCAAAGCGGGCTTTGACTCTGTCCCGCAGGCTGCCGGCAAAGGTGGCGACAGCCCCCAGATGCTGCGGCAGCAAGGCTTCGAGCTTCTCCCGCAGCAAGCGGGCCAGCACAGGGGCCTTGCCGCCGGAGGAGATGGCCACCATCAGCGGCGAGCGATCGATGATCGACGGCATGATGAAGCTTGAGCGTTTCGGGTCATCCACCACGTTGGCAAAGATCCGCGCCTGATTGGCGCTCTGGTAGACCAGCGCATTCACCTCGCGCCGATCGGTGGCGGCCACCACCAGCCACTTGCCTGCCAGTTGTTCCGGTGCAAATTCACCGGCCAGCCACTCGATGTTCCCGTTGGCAGCCAGTTCCGCCAGCTCGGGGTCGAGCTCGGGTGCCACGACGGTGAGGCGGGCACCGGCATCCAGCAGCAGGCGCGCCTTGCGCTCTGCTACCTCGCCGCCGCCGACCAGCAGCACGGGTTTGTTATCGAGTCGGCAAAAGATGGGCAAGTAGTCCATGGGGCCTCCTGATCAGGCGGTTTGGGTCTGGCTGGCGGTGCTGGTGGCTTCGCTCACCGCGACAGGGCGCTCAGCCTTGGGGGTGGCATACCAGTAGCCGAGACCCATGAAGAGAACCCCGGAAACGGTGTTGCCCAGGGTCACCCACAGCAGGTTGTGGCCGATGCCGCCCAAGGTAAAGGCCTCAGAGTGATTGCCGAACCAAGAGATGGCGAACAGGGTCATGTTGGCGATGGAGTGCTCATAGCCGGAGGCGATAAAGGCCAGCAGGCACCACCAGATGGCGATGAAGCGGGCGGCGCCTTCGGTGCGCAAGGTCATCCAGATCGCGAGGCAGACCAACCAGTTACAGAGGATCCCTTTCATAAACAGGGTCATTGCGGGCATTTGGGTCTTGGCCAGCGCCACCTTGTGAGCCAGGCTGCCAGCATCTGGCAGCAGGCTGCCGCCGTAGGAGTAGAGCAGGGCTACGAAGACGGAACCCAGCAGATTGCCTGCCCATGTCTGAGGCAGGATACGTAAGGCATCACCGGTGGTGATAGTGCCCGACTTAATCCCGAAGGTGAGGAACATGGTGTGACCGGTGAAGAGCTCGGAGCCAGCCATGATCACCAGAGTCAGGGCGATGCCGAAGGTGGCCCCCATGACCAGCGGGCGAATGGTCGGGTCGACCAGATTACCGAGGGTGAAGATCAGAATGATACCGAGGCCCACATAGGCCCCCGCCATGGCGGAGCTGAGCCAGAAGCCGAGCTTGTCGCTGCGCTCGAAGCGGTTGATACGGGCCGCGTTGGCGGCGCACTTGTTAATGGTTTCCGTGTACATCTTTTGAGTCCTTGAAAGGGCTGCCTTCAGGCAGCCAGAAAGAGAGTGAAATCGGCTTTAGACGGCGACCCAGACCTGCTGGTCGCGCACGTCAACGGGGTAGCTCTGTACCGACATGGCCGGGTTATCGAAGCAGTGGCCGTCGCTCAGGCGAAAGCGCTGTTTCTTGAGGGGGCTGGCCACCCAGAGTTCGCCGTCGTGTTCGCAGATAAGGCCCCGCGACAGCACGTTGGCGGCGAAGAAGGGATCCCGGTTGTCGATGGCGAACACCTCGGCGGCCGCGCTCGGGCGGAACAGGGCGATCTGGCGACCTTCCAGCAGGGCACAGACGCCGGTTCCCGGCAGGATGTCGTTGAGTTGGCAGGCAAGTTTCATCGCTTAATCTCCACCTCGAGTTGGATGAACTGGCTATCGAGCAGGGCGCAAACGTCCATGCAGCCCGGCAGGGTGTCGTTGAATTGGCAGGCAAGTTTCATCATTTGGTCTCCACCTCGATCTGGTAGACGGGGATGCGCTCGGCCGGGGTCGCCGGTCGGTGCTGGTCGCGCTCGGTGACGAACTGGACGTCCGGGTCACGCTTGTCGCTGTTGATGAAGTGGCTGAAGCGTTGCAACGCTTGCTCTTCGTTGAGGGTGCGCGACCATTCGCACTCATAGCTGTCGATCAGGGTCTGGATATCGCGTTCCAGGGTGTCGGCCAGCCCCAGCTTGTCGTCGACGATCACCTCGCGCAGGTAGTCAACGCCCCCTTCCAGATTGCCGAGCCAGACCGAGGTGCGTTGCAGTTTGTCGGCGCTGGTGACGTAGAACATCATGAAGCGGTCGATCAGCTTGATCAGGGTCTCCTGGTCAAGATCCGACGCCAGCAGGTCGGCGTGGCGCGGCTTCATGCCGCCGTTGCCGCCTATATAGAGGTTCCAGCCCGCGTCGGTAGCGATGACACCCACGTCTTTACCCTGGGCTTCCGCACACTCACGGGTACAGCCGGAGACACCGAACTTCATCTTGTGCGGGGTACGAATGCCCTTGTAGCGGTTCTCGAGGAAGACCCCGAGGCCAACGCTGTCCTGCACCCCGAAGCGGCACCAGGTGCTGCCGACACAGGTTTTGGCCATGCGCAGCGCCTTGGCGTAGGCCTGACCGGTTTCGAAGCCTGCGGCCAGCAGTTTGCGCCAGATGGCGGGCAGATCATCCTTCTGGGCACCGAACAGACCGATGCGCTGAGCGCCGGTGATCTTGGTGTAGAGCTTGAAGTCGCGGGCCACTTCGGCCACCGCCAGCAGCCCTTCCGGGGTCACTTCACCGCCGGCCATACGCGGGATGACGGAGTAGGTACCGTCCTTTTGCATATTGCCGAGGAAGATGTCGTTGGTGTCCTGCAGCGGGATGTTGCGCGGGCTCAGCACATGCTCGTTCCAGCAGGAGGCGAGGATGGAGCCGACGGTCGGTTTGCACACCTCGCAGCCATAGCCCTGACCGTGTTTGGCCAGCAGCTCGTCGAAGCTCTTGATCCCTTCGACCTTGACCAGATGGAACAGCTCCTGACGGGAGTGGGGGAAGTGGGCACAGAGGTGGTTGTTAACCTCGATGCCCTGCTTCACCAGCTCGGCGTTGAGCACCTGACTGATGAGCGGCACACAGCCGCCACAGCCGGTACCGGCCTTGGTGTGCTGCTTGATGGCGGCCAGCGTGGTGTGACCCTCGGCCACCGCTTGGGCGATGTCGCCCTTGGAGACATCGAAGCAGGAGCAGATCTGGGCGCTTTCCGGCAGGGCATCCACCCCCAGCGTCGGCTTGGCACCGGCGTAGGCGGGCAGGATCAGGGTGTCCGGGTGGCTCGGCAGCGGCAGGGCGTTGAGCATCATCTGCAGCAGGTTGCCGTAATCTTCCACGTCACCCACCAGCACGGCGCCAAGCAGGCGACTGTTGTCTTCGCTCACTACGATCTTCTTGTAGACGCCAGCCTGATCGTCCTGAAACACATAGCTGTGGCTGCCCGGGGTGCGGCCGTGGGCATCGCCGATGGAGCCAACGGAGACGCCGAGCAGCTTGAGCTTGGCGCTCATGTCCGCCCCCTCGAAACGGCTGTCGCCGCCGAGCAGATGGTCGACGGTGATCTGGGCCATCTTGTAGCCCGGGGCCACCAGCCCGAAGAAGCGGCCCTGCCAGGCGGCGCACTCACCGATGGCATAGATGTCGGGGTCTGAGGTGAGGCAGTGATCGTCGATGACGATGCCGCCGCGCTCGGCGATGGCGAGATCACCGTAGCGGCCGAGGGTATCTTGCGGGCGGATACCGGTGGAGAAGACCACCACGTCAACTTCCAGCTGGCTGCCATCGGCGAAGGCGAGGCGGTGTTTCGCCTGTTCGCCGCCATGCATCAGGATTTCGCTGGTGCTCTTGCTGGTGTGAACCTGCACGCCCATGGATTCGATCTTGCGGCGCAGCAGCTGGCCGCCCTGACCGTCGAGCTGCTCGGCCATCAGCACAGGAGCAAACTCCACCACATGGGTCTCGAGTCCCAGCGCCTTGAGGGCACCGGCCGCTTCAAGGCCAAGCAGGCCGCCCCCGATCACCACCCCGCTCTTGCCGCTCTTGGCGGCACTGCGGATGGCTTTCAGATCCTCGATGGTGCGATAGACGAAGCACTCGTGGTGCTGGCTGCCCACAATGGACGGTACCCAGGGGTAGGAGCCGGTGGCCAGCACCAGCTTGTCGTAGCCGACGACGGTGCCCTTGTTGGAGTGCACCTCGCGGTTGGCCCTGTCGATTTTTTTCACCGCTTCGCCGAGCAGCAGGCGGATGCCGTGTTTGTCGTAGAAACCGGGTTTGACGAGGGAGAGATCTTCGCTGGTGTGATGGGAGAAGTAGGAGGAGAGATGGACGCGATCGTAGGCGGGGCGGGGTTCTGCACCGAAGACGGTGATCTCGTAGCAGCCCGGGTCGGCCCGCTCGATCAACTCTTCGATGAAGCGGTGCCCCACCATGCCGTTGCCCACAACGACCAGTCTGACTTTGCTCATAGTTGCCTCAAGTTTGGAGTAATAAAACATCATTCTGTGGCTAGGCTACCCAGTCGGTCGGGGCGGGCAATTGATGCAAATCAAGTGTCTCTTTATATATTCCGTAATGGGTAATTCGATAAAATTCAAAGATATACAAAAATAGGTATACCAGTTGATGGTTTTTGCACTGGTGTGGGGCGAGGGATGGCGGAGAGCAAGCCCGGGTTACCGAAAGCCAGGAGGTGAAAACTTTTATCGGAAAAAGGCCGGCCTCGCTCTGGGTAACCGGTTCGCCCCCAGTGTCGAGTTCGTCGAGGAACCGCCACTGCGGCAAGTGCTGTAGCCGCCGGATCGGCATCGCAGTAAGCCTCAAATGGGGGAGCTCTCTGTGCGGCCTGCTGGGCATCTGGACCTGTTAAGCCATTGATAGGATCCAGTTTTGCAACCATGAGTGGCGATGAGATACACTCATCCCCACCCTGATTTCGTAACTAATTGAACCTATGAAGCTGATCCAGACGGGCAAATATTCGCGCGTTTATTTCGATAACCAGAAGCAGACCTTCATCAAGGAGTTTTCGCCTGAGCCCTTCAAACGGTTACTTTATCTGCTGCGCCTGCGCCCCTACCCGGGCCATAACTTTGCCCGCATCGCCGCTAGGCTGGCTGAGCTCGGGGTGGCGACTCCCGAGATCACCTTGGTCGAACCCTATCGTCTGATCACCCGCGATATCGAGGCAGACGCACCGCTGCGTGAGCGGATCCAGGATTCCCCCCTGTTACAGCAGCAATATCTCGAACTGCTCGCGCTCTGTTGGCGTAACCGACTCTTCTGTCGTGGTCTGCATACCGGCAACTTTCTGGTGAAGGGGGAGCGGCTGGTTGCGATTGACCTCGACGCCTACAAGGATTGTCGCTGGCTACCATTCAATCGGCACGAGTTTCTCTACTGCTGGGAGAGTGTGTTGCAGCCCGGCGAGAAGGCGCTCTTCCCCCGTTTCCTGTCGATGCTGGGGTTGCCGGCCGATTTTATGAAGGGAAAATTGAAGGCCGATCGCCGCCCGTAAGGGTGAGATAGCGTGGGTGTGCCATCCCGCGTCCTATCTATTGCCCGTGCGCGCGGCGGCACAGACCGCCCTTGCTGCGGTACCCGCAAGCAGCAGATCCTCTTTTCAGCATAGGCAAAAACAGAGGGGAGGCTCCCGAAGGTAGCCTCCCCTTGTCTTGCTTGCTCACTGTGTCGAAGACCTGCGCAGCGCAAGGCCCCGCTTACAGAATAAAGCGGCTCAGATCCTCATCCTCGACCAGCGCCCCGAGGTGGGCGTTGACGTAGTCGGTGTCGATGACAAAGGTCTCGCCCGACTTCTCGGAGGCATCAAAAGAGATATCTTCCATCAGGCGCTCTATCACGGTGTGCAGGCGACGGGCACCGATGTTCTCGGTCCGCTCGTTGACCTGCCAGGCCGCTTCGGCCAGACGGCGGATACCATCCTGAGTGAATTCGATATTGACCCCTTCAGTGCCCATCAATGCTTTGCACTGAGCGGTCAGAGAGGCGTTCGGCTCTGTCAGGATCCGCTCGAAGTCATCTGTGGTCAGGGCGGTCAGCTCGACCCGGATCGGCAGACGACCCTGCAGCTCGGGGATCAAATCTGACGGCTTGGCGATCTGGAACGCACCGGAAGCGATAAACAGGATATGGTCGGTTTTGACCATGCCGTGCTTGGTGTTGACGGTGCAGCCTTCCACCAGCGGCAGCAGGTCACGCTGCACCCCTTCGCGAGAGACATCCGGGCCAGAGCTTTCGCCCCGTTTGCAGACCTTGTCGATTTCGTCGAGGAAGACGATGCCGTTGTTTTCGACCGCAGCGATCGCTTTTTGCTTCAGCTCTTCCGGGTTGACCAGACGGGCCGCCTCCTCTTCGATCAGCGCCTTCATGGCCTCTTTGACCTTGATCTTCTGCTTCTTCTTCTGGTTTTGGCCCAGGTTCTGGAACAGACCCTGCAGCTGGTTGGCCATCTCTTCCATGCCCGGCGGGGTCATGATTTCGACGCCCATCGGAGAGGCGGAGAGCTCCAGTTCGATCTCCTTGTCATCCAGCTGACCTTCCCGCAGTTTCTTGCGGAAGATCTGGCGGGTGTTGGAGTTGTCGGCCTTCTCTTCCTCACCCCAGGTGTTGCGCGGGTTGGGCAGCAGGGCGTCGAGGATGCGCTCTTCGGCGGCTTCCTCGGCGCGGAATTTCATCTTCTCCATCTCGGTTTCGCGCACCAGTTTGATGGCGGCATCGGTCAGATCGCGGATGATGCTGTCCACTTCCTTGCCGACATAGCCCACTTCGGTGAATTTGGTCGCTTCTACCTTGATGAAGGGGGCATTGGCCAGCTTGGCCAGACGGCGGGCGATCTCGGTCTTGCCGACACCGGTCGGGCCGATCATCAGGATGTTTTTCGGGGTCACTTCATGGCGCATCTCTTCATCGAGCTGCATCCGGCGCCAGCGGTTACGCAGGGCAACGGCAACGGCGCGTTTGGCATCGGCCTGACCAATGATGTGGCGATTCAGTTCGTGGACGATTTCTCTCGGGGTCATCTCGGACATGATGGTGTTCCTGTATCCGGGGCGGGCAGGGCCCACCCCTTGGAGAATGGGGTTTGGCTGGTGGCCTTATTTCGCCGACTTATTTAGCTAAATAATCCAGCACTTCAATGGTGTGGTTGCCGTTGGTGAAGACGCAGATGTCGCCCGCAATCTTGAGGGACTTTTCGACAATGGTCCTGGCATCGAGCTCGGTGTTTTCCAGCAGGGCGATGGCGGCGGACTGGGCGAAGTTGCCGCCGCTGCCGATGGCGATGAGATCGTGCTCCGGCTGCACCACGTCACCGTTGCCGGTGATGATGAAGGATTTGTGTTCGTCGGCCACGGCCAGCAGTGCTTCAAGGCGGCGCAGGGCGCGATCGGTGCGCCAATCTTTGGCCAGCGCCACGGCGGCGCGCTCCAGATTACCCTGATGGGCCTGCAGTTTGGCTTCGAAACGTTCGAGCAGGGTGAAGGCGTCGGCAGTACCGCCGGCAAAACCTGCCAGTACCTTGCCGTTGTAGAGGCGATGAACCTTGCGGGCGTTGCCCTTCATGACGGTGTTGCCAAGAGAGACTTGGCCATCGCCACCGATGACGACCTGACCGTTGCGGCGAACTGAAACTATGGTAGTCACTTTACTTACCTCGCTTGAGCCGAATGACGGCCTGACTGTGCATGGCAAGAAAGATGGGGATGGCTAACGGGCTTTTCAACCCTGCCTCTGGTCGGGATAAACGGGTAGCAAACAGCGTGGGTGCGAGTGGCACCAAAAGAGCAGGGCCGGGTGTTGCTACCCAGCCCTGTGTCAAAGAGGATTACCCTTTCTTGGGAATGCAGCCGCTGATGCCCGAGCGCTGCAGCTTGCTGTTGGCCGCATCGGCGGCCGTCTTGCCGTTGAAGGGGCCCACCATCACCTTGTAGACGGTGCCGTTGGCGCCGTTAATCACTTGCAGACTGGAAGAGAGGCCGGCGGTGAAGGCGATGCGCGCCTTGAGCGACTCGGCAGACTCCTGCGAGCGCAGGGCGGCGCACTGCATCATGTAACGGCTGTTGTCAGCCGCCGCATTCTGGGTTGGCGTCGTGACCGACTTGGCCTTGGCGGCTTGCGCCCGCTCCCGTTCCAGCTCGGCGCGGATCTCCCGCTCCATCCGTTCCCGTTCAGCCTTGCGGTCGATCACCTGTTCTCGGGCGCTGGCAACCGGTGCACCCGAGGTGGAAGGGGTGGTCGCCGGATTGGTCTGATAGGGCTTGGACTGGCCGATGGGGGTGCCCGGTTGGGGAATGTCGGTCGGCACCGGCTGCGGCAGTTTTTCCGGCTGCAGGGTCAGGGTCTCTGCCGGTGGCGGCGGCAGAACACCCGGCGGAGGCGGTGGCTCGATCACATCGACCTGCTTGTTCTCAAGCCGTTCGATATAGCTCCACTTCTCCTGTGGCAACCCGTTGTTCTGCGGTTTTGGCTTGTTGGCCTTTACCTGCTCCTCAATGGTGGGGGCGTTGTTGCCCTTGCCATTGATCATGTAAAGGAAGCCACCAAAGCCTGCCAGCAGTGTCACGACCAGCAGGATTGGAATAACAGGAAAGCGGCGAGGAGCCGCTTTCTTGGTATTGCGACCGCCCGCGCGACGACGCGGGCGGCTGCCGACATAATCCCGGGTCGCCATGTATTACATGCGCTCCAGGGTGTGGATGCCCAGTACGCCGAGGCCCAGTTTCAGCACCTTGGCGGTGGCGGCGCACAGCAGCAGGCGGCTCTGACGGGTCGCTTCGTCCACGCCATCCTTGTTGATCGGGCAGGCTTCATAGAAGGTCATGAAGTTGCCGGACAGCTCGTACAGATAAGTGCAGAGCAGGTGCGGCATGCCTTTGTCTGCCACGCCGTTGACCGCGTCGGAGAACTGGATCAGCTTCTGGGCCAGCACCTCTTCGGCCTCTTCGTTCAGGGTTACATTACCGCCAAGAGTCTCGGCATCGATGTTGGCCTTGCGGAAGATGGATTGGATACGGGTGTAGGCGTACTGCAGGTAAGGGGCGGTGTTGCCTTCAAACGACAGCATCAGATCCCAGTCGAAGATGTAGTCGGTAGTCCGGTTCTTGGAGAGATCCGCATACTTCACCGCGCCCATGGCGATGGCGTTGACCACGTTGGCCTTCTCTTCGGCCGAGAGATCGCTGTTGCGGCTCTCCAGCAGGGCGGCGGCCCGTTCTTCGGCCTCGTTCAGCAGGTCAACCAGCTTGACGGTGCCACCGGAGCGGGTCTTGTAGGGACGACCATCCTTGCCCAGCATCATGCCGAAGGCGTGGTGCTCGAGGGGGACGGATGCCGGCACATAGCCCGCCTTGCGGGTGATGGTCCAGGCCTGCATCAGGTGCTGGTGCTGACGGGAGTCAATGAAGTACATGACACGGTCGGCGCCCAGCGTCTCGTAACGGTATTTGGCACAGGCGATGTCGGTGGTGGTGTAGAGGAAACCGCCATCGCTCTTCTGGATGATGACGCCCATGGCCTCGCCATCCTTGTTCTTGAACTCGTCCAGGAAGACAACGGTGGCGCCTTCGCTCTCGACCGCCAGCCCCTTGGCTTTCAGGTCGGCCACGATCTCCGGCAGCATGTCGTTGTACATGGACTCGCCCATGATGTCTTTGTTGGTCAGGGAGACATTCAGACGGTCGTAGTTGATCTGGTTCTGTTCCATGGTCATGTCGACCAGCTTCTTCCACATGGTACGGCAGTACTCATCGCCGCCCTGCAGCTTGACCACGTAGTTACGGGCGCGCTCGGCGAAGGCTTCGTCTTCGTCATAGCAACGCTTGGCCTGGGTGTAGAAGGCTTCCAGATCCTTGAGCGCCATGTCGCTGGCATGCTCGTTGGACATCTTCTCCAGATAGGCGATCAGCATGCCGAACTGGGTGCCCCAGTCGCCGATATGGTTGGCACGGATCACTTTATGGCCGAGGAACTCCAGCGCGCGCGCGGCTACGTCACCGAGTACGGTGGAGCGAATGTGGTGCACCGCCATCTCTTTGGCCACGTTGGGGGCAGAGTAGTCCACTACCACAGTTTGCGGGGTCGGCAGCTTCACGTTGGCGTTGGCAGAGGTCACCATGGCCTCGACCTGACCGGCCAGCCAGTGCGGGTCGAAGAAGAAGTTGATGAAGCCGGGACCGGCGATCTCGACCTTGGCGATCAGGTCGGAGGCGGGCAGGTGCTCGATGATGGCTGCCGCCAGCTCACGGGGATTCTTGCGGGCCGGTTTGGCCAGCAGCATGGCCAGGTTGGTAGCCAGGTCGCCGTGAGCTTTTTCCTTGCATCGGTCTACTTGCACGCGGGCTTCCAGGTCCGCCGGCAGGACGCCTGCTGACTTGAGATTGGCTACCGTTTGTTCAAGTAGATGATGAATATGCTCTTTCATAACTGACCACCAAGGTTGCGCGTCGAAAAATGACTGATATATAAGGGCGTGAATTTTACCCGCATCGGCTCGAGAAAACTATAGGGATGACCCGCCGCTCGCGGTCGGGCGGATATTTCACTGTGTTTGGCACCATATTCCAGAATATTGGGTTGGCATTGTGGTGCTTATCCATTTTTACTGCATATCGAAGCGCCTTGTCCAGGCTATTTCCCCTGAATGTTAAGGGTTTTCCCATCGCGGAAGAGGGCAATGATCGTCTCCCCCCTGAACGTCGTATCAAGAAAGGTTACCAACCGAGGAGTTTGCGATGCGACTGGCGCTGTTTCCCCTTTCTGCCTACCTGTTGCCCGGCGGTGTCATGCCGCTGCGGATCTTCGAACCGAGATACCAGCGGATGATCGCCGCGGCGGGGGACACCGGCTTTGCCCTCTGCATGGTGGACCCCCGCCAGCCCGACGCCCTGCGCAACATGCTGCCCATCGCCACCCGGGCTACCATCATCGATTTCGACAGGCTACCGGACGGTGTGCTGGGGATTACGGTGCAGGGGATGGAGCGGGTGCAGATAGAGGATCTCTGGCAGGAGCAGGATGGCCTGCGCATTGGTGAAGTCACCCTGCTGCCCCCGTGGCCTCCTCGTCGTCTCCATCCCGATCAACAGCCGCTGGCCGACGCGCTGCGGGAGGTGTTTGCCGACTACCCCGACTATGCCGCTCTTTATCCCGCGCCCCACTGGGACGATGGCAACTGGGTGGCCCAGCGCTGGCTGGAGGTGCTGCCGATCCCGGTGGAGCAAAAACAACTGCTACTGGCGGCCGCCGACAATCAGCCCACCCTGACCCTGCTCAAGGGGGTGTTGGTGGCCAGCCACTGATTTTTTCTGAATGGCTGATCCACCCGGGCCGCAGGGCCGTAATAGTCATCACCACAGCACGATAGACCTCACACCAAAGGGATGGCGCCATGGCATATACTGGCCAACCACAATCGACCATACGCAGGACCTCGCCCGTGATGGATAACCCGGATGGCGACCTTAGATCCATGCTGATCAGGGTGGCTGAGCTGGCCGACAAGGCTGCCTTTGCCCGCCTGTTCCAGCACTTCGCGCCGCGCATTCGCAGCTACGGCCTGCGCCACCTCGGCAGCGAGGCCAACGCCATGGAGCTGGTGCAGGAGACCATGCTGCTGGTGTGGCAGAAGGCGCGCCTCTACCACCCCGAGAAGGGAGCGCCGACCACCTGGATCTATACCGTGATGCGCAACCAGTGCTTCGACATGCTGCGCCGTCGTCGCGCCAGCAAGGAGGATCTCTGTGCCGAGGAGCTGTGGCCGGTGCTGGAGTTTCAGGCGGAAGAGGAGCACCTGAGCGGTGGTGAGGATGCGGTGCTGACCCGCCAGATGGCCCACTATCTGGGCACCTTGCCAGAGCCGCAACAGCAGGTGGTGCGCGGCATCTATCTGCAGGAGTTGTCCCAGCAGGAGCTGGCGGAGCGCCTCGGCGTGCCGCTCGGTACCATCAAGTCCCGCCTCAGGCTGGCGTTACAGAAATTGAAAGAGCAAGTGGAGCAAGGCCATGATTAAAGCCCATCCGACCGACCCAATGCTGCGCGCCTTCGCCGCCGACGAACTCCCTCTGCCGCTGGCGGTGGGGCTCTCCGCCCACTGTGAACTCTGCCCCGATTGCGCTGCCCGACTGAAAACATTCGAAGAGGAGCTGGCGCAACAATATCTTGCCTCGCCAGCAGAGCCCGAGGTGGACTCCTGCGATGAAGTGGCGCTGGATGCCGGGTTTGACGCCATGCTGGCGGATATTCTGGCGCAGCCGCTGGTGGAGCCCCTGTCCGAGCTGCCCCGAGTCCAGCTCACCGAGCTGGAGGTGGCCGGTCACGCCTACCGCTTGCCCCGGGTGCTGGTCCGCTACCGCTCGCCCAAGTGGCGCCATATCGGAGCCATTCGCCAGCAGAGTCTGCCGCTGGACGAGATGGGGGCGCGTGCCAGCCTGCTCCATATCGAGGCGGGGGGACGCATTCCCGAGCATACCCACAAGGGCTATGAACTGACCCTGCTGCTGGCGGGCAATATTCAGGATGGCGACACCTGTTATCAGGCGGGGGATTTCATCTGGCGCGATGCCAGCCACTCCCACAGTCCGCATACGCCGGATGGCTGCCTCTGCTACACGGTGCAGGATGCACCGGTGCAGTTCACCAAGGGGTTGTCGCGGCTGCTGAACGGCATCAGCCAGCACCTTTACTGAGCACCATGACGCCATAGAAAAAGGGACCAAGTTGGTCCCTTTGTCATTTCATTGCCGGCTGGCGGTCAGGCGACAAACACCAGATAGACGGCGAATGCCACGATAAAGCGGTAGATGGCGAACGGGATAAAGTCGATGCGGCGGATCAATGTCAGGAAGGTCTTGATTGCAAACATCGCCACCACGAAGGCGGTGACGAAGCCGACCGCGAACATGGGGAAATCGGCCATCGAGAGGAAGTCACGGCTCTTGTAGAGATCAAGCCCGCTGGCCGCCACCATCATGGGCACCGCCATGATGAAGGAGAACTCGGCGGCGGCGTGACGGCTGATCCCCATCAGCATGCCACCACTGATGGTGGCGCCGGAGCGGGAGAAGCCGGGCCACAGGGCCAGACACTGGAACAGACCGATGCCAAACGCCTGCTTGTAGCTGATGTCATCCAGGGTTTCGGAGCGAACCGCCGGGCGAAACTTCTCGGCGATGATCAGCAGGATGCCCCCCGCAACCAGCGCATACATCACGGTCTGCGGGCCAAACAGGTTGGCCTTGATCCAGCTGTGGATGGCGAGGCCGACAACGATGGCGGGCAACATGCCGAGGATGACATGTAGCAGCGACAGGGTGGCGTGATCCCGGGACGGCTTCTGGCCGAAGTGGATGCCAATCAGGCCAAACAGGCGGCGCCAAAAGACGGCGACCACGGCGAGGATGGAGCCAAGCTGGATCACCACTTCGAAGGTGGCAGCCTTGGGCCCTTCAAAGCCCAGCAGATGGCCGACGATGATCATGTGGCCGGTGGAGGAGACGGGGAGGAACTCGGTCAGCCCCTCGACGACGCCCAGAATAAAGGCGACCAGCAGGCTATAAGTGTCAGTCATCGAACAAACAATCCTTACTTTGTTGTGGATAAGCCGGGTAGAGCAAAAAGCCCCAGCAGGGGCTGGGGCGGCTTATCTTGCTCGAATGTGACTGCTGAGGCTATGTAAAAATCATGAAATCTTTAAGTCAGTCGCGGATAAAACGGTAGCGGGTCTGGTGGTGATAACGCTCGCCCGGCAACAGCCAGGGGTTGCCCAGTTCGGGGCGATTGGGGCTGTCCGGCAGCTGTTGCGCCTCAAGACAGAAGCCGTCGTGATCCCGGTGTGACTGGCCGCTGCGGTTGGGAGTGTTGGCCAGCCAGTTGCCGGTGTAAAACTGCAGCGAAGGCTGGTTGGTGTAGACCTCCATCGCCAGCTGGCGATCCCCCGAGACCACCCGTGCTGCACACTCGGCAGCCGGGCCGTTGAGCACAAACGCGTGATCGTACCCCTTGGCCTGTTGCTGCTGGGGATGGCTCAGCCAATCCTGGCCAATCAGGCGCTCGTGGCGCAGATCGAACGGCCCCTCCACCGGAGTGATGGCTAGCGGCAGACCGCTCGGGTCGGTCGGCAGGAAGTGGTCGGCATTGATGTTGATGAGATGGTCACGCACATCGCCGCCATCGGCTAACCCATCGAGATTGAAGTAGGCGTGGCTGGTGAGGCTGACCGGGGTCGCTGCATCTGTGCTGGCGACAAAATCGATCACCAGATCGCTCTGCTCCAGTCGATACTCCAGCGTTACCCGCAGATTGCCGGGAAAGCCCTGATCCCCTGCTCGGGAGAGCAACACCAGTTTGACCCGATCTGCCTCCAGCTCCTTGATCTGCCACTGCTGGCGATGAAAGCCGGCCTGCCCGCCGTGCAGACAGTTGGGTACCTGATTGGCATCCAGCGGCCAGTGCTCGCCATCGCGCACCAGCTCGGCGCCGCCAATGCGGTTGGCAAAGCGCCCCGCTACCGCACCCAGCCACACCTGCTGGGTGGGATAGGCATCGTCGGCGCAGCCCAGCAGCACTTCACGGCGCTGACCCGCTACCGGCAGGGTGAGGGAGGTGAGGGTGGCGCCGAAATCGAGGCCGCGCAGGCGCAGCCCCTCCTCGTTTTCCAGCGCGAATTGGGTCATGGTGCTGCTCATAACTTGCCTGCACCGGCGCTGGCCCGGCAGACATAGCAGTCAGCCTTGAGGCCGGAGAGGGTGGGATATTCCGCTTCGACTGCGGCGATCACCTCGGCCACTTTTTCAGGGCGCAGCAGGGCAACCACGCAGCCGCCGAAGCCACCACCGGTCATCCGCACACCGCCATCGGTGCCGATTTTTGCCTTGATGATCTCCACCAGACCGTCGATGGCGGGCACGGTGATCTCGAAGTCATCGCGCATGGCGGCGTGCGACTCGGCCATCAGTTCGCCGAGGCGAGTCAGGTCGTGGCCCGCCAGCGCATCGGCGGCCGCCAGGGTGCGGGCGTTTTCACCGACGATGTGACGGGCACGGCGATAGCAAGCCTCATCCAGCCCGGCTTTGCCCGCTTCCAGTCCGCTCAGATCGAGATCGCGCAGCGCCTTGACCCCGTAGTGGCGGGCAGCCGCTTCGCACTGCTGGCGGCGGGTGTTGTATTCGCTGTCCACCAGACCGCGGCGCACATTGGAGTTGACGATCAGCACAGCCAGATCCGCTGGCATGGGGATGAGGCGGGTCTCCAGCGAGCGGCAGTCGAGCAGCAGGGCGTGATCCTGCTTGCCGCTGGCGGAGATCATCTGATCCATGATGCCGCAGTTGCAGCCGACGAACTTGTTCTCCGCCTGCTGGCCATTGAGGGCGATCTCGGCCTGAGTGATGTCGAGCCCCAGCGCCTCTTTGAAGGCCTGACCGATGGCCACTTCCAGCGAGGCGGAGGAGGAGAGCCCCGCCCCCTGCGGCACGTTGCCGGAGACCACCAGATCGAGGCCGCGCAGGGCATAGCCGCGTTCCTGCAGATATTTCACCACGCCACGGATGTAGTCGCTCCAGCGCTGGTCGGCGTGGTGCTCGATGGGCTGGTCGAGGTCGAACTGGTCGCGCTGGTTGTCGTAGTCGGCGGCGATCACCTGCACCAGCTGGTCATCGCGCAGGCCGATGGCGACGCAGGTCTCGTAGTCGATGGCGCAGGGCAGCACGAAGCCGTCGTTGTAGTCGGTATGTTCACCGATGAGGTTGACGCGGCCGGGGGCGCGAACCAGCAAGGAGGGCGCTTTGGCAAATTGCTCGGTAAAAACGGCGCTGACGCGTTGGCTGGGGGTCATAGGGCCTCCTCATTGGTGTGGCTGGTCTGGGTGTAATGAATGGGGCTCAGGGCACGCAGCCGCTCGGCGGCTTGCTCGGGGGTAAGGTCGCGCTGGGTCTCGGCCAGCATCTCGAAGCCCACCATGAATTTACGCACGGTGGCGGAGCGCAGCAGGGGCGGATAGAAGTGGGCGTGCAGCTGCCACGCCTCGGGGCAATCCGATTTGGGCGGGGCAAAGTGCCAGCCCATGGAGTAGGGGAAGCTGCACTCGAACAGGTTGTCGTAGCGGCTGGTGAGCTCCTTGAGCGCCACCGCCAGGTCCTGTTGCTGGGCCTGGGTCAGGTTGAGCATGGAGGGGACGTGCGCCTTGGGCAGCAGCAGGGTTTCGAACGGCCAGGCGGCCCAGAAGGGAACCACGGCAAGCCAGTGCTCGGTCTCCACCACGATGCGTGAGCGATCCGCCAGCTCCCGCTCCACATACTCCAGCAGCATGGGACGGCCATGCTCGGCCAGCCAGTCACGCTGGTGCTGCTCTTCACGGGCGATCTCGTTGGGCAGGAAGTCGCTGCCCCAGATCTGGCCGTGGGGGTGCGGGTTGGAGCAGCCCATGACGGCCCCTTTGTTTTCAAAGACCTGTACCCACTCCCACTGGGCCGACAGCTCGGCGACCTGATCCATCCAGGTGGTGATCACCCCTTCGATGGCGGGCAGCGGCAGCTCGGGCAGGGTCTTGCCGTGATCCGGCGAGAAGCAGATCACCCGGCTGGTGCCGCGGGCGGCCTCCAGTTTCAGCAGGGGATCGCTGGCGCTATCGGCGGCCGGGGTATCCTGCATCAGAGCAGCGAAGTCGTTGGTAAAGACGAAGGTGCCCTTGTAGTCGGGGTTGATGTCGCCAGTGACCCGGGTGTTGCCCGCGCAGAGGAAGCAGTCGGGATCGTGGGCCTGTTTGGGGGCCTGACTCACCTTCTCCACCTGTCCCTGCCAGGGGCGTTTGGCCCGGTGGGGGGAGACCAGCACATACTGGCCGGTCAGCGGGTTGAAGCGGCGATGGGGATGATCGACGGGGTTGAACATCATCTCTCCTGAATAAGGTATTGAAAAATAGAGTCGTTTACTAACGGGGAGCAGGCAGGCCTACTCCTCGTAACCGTTCGGGTTGGCGGATTGCCAGCGCCAGCTGTCGGCGCACATGGCGTCTATGTCCCGGGCCGCCTGCCAGCCCAGCTCACGCTGCGCCTTGGCCGGATCGGCCCAGCAGGCGGCGATGTCGCCCGGGCGGCGCGGTTCGATGCGAAATGGCAGCGGCTTGCCACAGGCGGCGGAGAAGGCGGCGACCAGCTGCAACACGCTTTGGCCCTGACCTGTGCCCAGGTTGTAGGTGTGCACGCCACCCTTGCTGGCGCAGTGTTGCAGCGCCTTGACGTGCCCCTCGGCGAGATCCATCACGTGGATGTAGTCGCGCACACCGGTGCCGTCCGGGGTGGGGTAATCGTTTCCAAAGACAGACAAGCAGTCGCGACGGCCGATGGCCACCTGGGTCAAAAATGGCATGAGATTGTTGGGGATCCCCTGCGGGTCTTCACCCATGGTGCCCGAGTCGTGGGCACCGACCGGATTGAAGTAGCGCAGCAGGGTCATGCTCCAGTGGGGCTCGGCCAGCAGCAGATCTTCGAGGATCTCCTCGATGATCAGCTTGGATCGCCCGTAGGGGTTGGTGGCGCTGCGGGGGAAATCCTCGCGGATCGGCAGGCTGGCGGGATCGCCGTAGACGGTGGCCGAGGAGCTGAACACCAGATTGTGCACGCCGGCCCGCTTCATCGCCTGCAGCAGGGTGAGGGTACCGCCGAGGTTGTTCTCGTAATAATCCAGTGGAATGCGGGTCGATTCACCGACCGCTTTGAGGGCGGCAAAGTGGATCACAGCATCGATCTGCTGTTCGGCGAAGATCCGGTCAAGCAGGGCCGCATCGCGAATATCCCCTTGATAGAAAAGGGGTTGCTGGCCGCTGATGGCGGCGACTCGGGCCAGCACGCTGCGCTTGCTGTTGCCGAGGTTGTCGACCACCACGGGATTCATGCCTGCCGCTTGCAGGGCCAGACAGGTGTGGCTGCCGATATATCCGCAACCGCCGGTGACCAGAACCTTCATCTTGCTCTCCACTGAAAAAGTGTCTGGAAGGAGTCTAGCCGAGGGTGTGGCGACCAAACTGTGAGCTTGCTTGCAAAACAGTGTAAACGATTACACTGTTTTTGTGATCATCCTGAAGGCAGATATGCGTTTCACCCCTGTTTTCAATGGGTTTGCTGGGTATAATGGCGCTCTATTGCACAGTGAAAGAAGTGAAAACAGCATGAGCACCATCAAGGATGTCGCCCGTTTGGCCAATGTGTCGGTGGCAACGGTTTCACGGGTGATGAACAACTCCCCCAAGGCCAGCGCCGCGTCTCGCGAGGTGGTGCAGAAGGCCATGGCCGAGTTGGGCTACACCCCCAACGCCAACGCGCGGGCACTGGTCAGCCAGACCTGTGACACCATGGGGGTGGTGGTCGGTGACGTGGCGGATCCCTTCTTCGGTGCACTGGTGAAGGGGGTCTCCGGCATCGCCGTCGAGCAGAACCTCCACCTGCTGATGGGTAACGGTTTTCACAAGGCGCGTCAGGAGCGTGAAGCGATCGAGCTGCTGATCGGCAAGCGTTGCGAGGCGCTGGTGGTGCACAGCAAGGCGCTGAGCGACGGGGAACTGTGCGACTACGCCATGCGGGTGCCCGGTATGGTGCTGATCAACCGCGATATTCCGGCCCTCAGGGGGCGCTGCATCGCCCTCAACAACCGGTTGGGTGCCGCCACGGCGACCCGCCATCTGATCGAGCTGGGCCACCGCCATATCGCCTTCATCAGCTCGGATCACGCCATCGAGGATGCCACCTTGCGTCTGCAGGGTTATCAGGATGGGCTGATGGAGGCGGGTCTGGCAGCCGATCCCGAGCTTATCGAGAGCGGAACGCCGAACGAGGAGGGGGGCGAGCGCGCCATGCTCAACCTGCTGGCCAAGGGGCTCAAGGTGACCGCGGTGGTTGCCTATAACGATGCCATGGCGGCTGGCGCCATCTCTGTGCTGGCGGACAACGGCTTGCGAGTGCCGGAGGAGGTCTCGGTGGTGGGCTTCGATGACATCATCTATGCCAGATACCTGAGGCCCAAGCTCTCTACCATGCGCTATCCCATCGAGTTGATGGCGGCCCAGGCGGCCAAGCTGGCCATTCAGCTGGCGGCGGGGGAGAGTGACGCGACCCAGAGCCGTATCTATACCCCCACCCTGATCAATCGCCACTCGGTTGCACCGGTTCGGGCTGGATAGCCCCCTTTTACGGTCCTGTTCGGGGCCCTTTCTTGCATTGTTATTGTTTTACCTATTTTTAATTATTTTTACTCCGCTTTACTTAACAAAATCAGTGTAATCGTTTACATGCGTGTGAGCGAGATCGCCGTTCCCTGCGTCATACTTCTCTAGACTGAATACGTTTTCCAATCAGCAGGGAGAGAGTGAATGCTCAGGGAGATAGTGGCGCGTCAGGATTGGCAGACTCAGGCCATTACGTCGGTAAACCGGCTGGCTGCCCATACCCCCATGTTCAGCTGGCGCAGCGAAGCGGATGCCAGGGATGATCTGGCCTCTTACTCCCGCCTCTTGCTCGATGGCGATTGGCGCTTCTCCTTCTTTGCCGCCCCCGAGCGGGTGCCCGAGAGCTGGCTGGCGCAGGATCTGGCGGATGCCACTGCCATTACCGTGCCGGGTAACTGGCAGCTGGATGCCGCCTATCCGGCTGCGCGGCCGCCCACCGATGGTCCCATCTACACCAATATCAAGTATCCCTTTCCCTGCGATCCACCCCGGGTGCCAGCAGAGAATCCTACTGGCTGCTACTCCCGCGAGTTCGAGCTGCCCGCCGACTGGCTGGCAAGCGGCCAGAGCCGGATCATCTTTGACGGGGTGAGCAGCGCCTTCCACCTCTTCTGCAACGGCCGCTGGGTCGGCTACTCCCAGGACAGCCGCCTGCCCGCCGAGTTCGATCTGACTCCTTATCTGCAAGCCGGTCGCAACCGGCTGGCGGTGCTGGTGCTGCGCTGGTCCGACGGCTCCTATCTGGAAGATCAGGATATGTGGTGGCTGTCGGGGATCTTCCGCTCCGTCAGCCTGCTGCACAAACCGTCCCGCCATCTGATGGATATTCGGGTCACCCCCGAGCTGGATGCCTGCTATCGGGATGGTCGTCTCAAGATTGCGTTGCAGGTCGCCAATGCGGCCGGTCTGTCGGTGGAGGCCAATCTCTATGACGGCAGCGAGCGGGTCGCGACCCTGTGCCAGCCGATCGGTACCCAAGCCATTGACGAAAAAGGGGCTTACGACGATCGTGCCGAGCTGTGGCTCGACGTGGCTGCGCCACGCAAGTGGAGCGCCGAGACGCCCCATCTCTATCGCCTGACCCTGACCCTGCTGGACGAGCAGGGCCAGGCCATCGAGAGCGAGGCATGTGATGTGGGCTTTCGGGTGGTGGAGATCCGTAGCGGCCTGTTGCGGGTCAACGGTCAGCCGCTGCTTATTTGCGGTGCCAACCGTCACGAGCATCACCCCGCCAAGGGCTATGCCATCGATCGCGCCACCATGGAGCGGGATCTGCTGCTGATGAAGCGCCACAACTTCAATGCGGTGCGCTGCTCTCACTATCCCAACCACCCCGACTTCTATCGCCTTTGCGATCGGCTCGGTCTCTATGTGGTGGACGAGGCGAATCTGGAGACCCACGGCATGACCCCCATGGGGCGGCTGGCGCGGGATCCCGCATGGAGCAACGCTTTTCTGGAGCGGGCGACCCGCATGGTGGCACGGGATTTCAACCACCCCTCCATCATCATCTGGTCGCTCGGCAACGAGTCGGGTTACGGCCCGGCCCACGATGCCATGTATGGCTGGATCAAGCGCAGCGACCCGAGCCGTCCAGTGCAGTACGAGGGGGGCGGGGCCGATACCCCGGCCACTGACATCATCTGCCCCATGTATGCCAGAACCCATCAGGATCAGCCCTTCCCGGCGGTGCCCAAGTGGGCGCTGGCCAAGTGGATCGGCCTGCCCGGCGAGCACCGGCCGCTGCTCCTCTGCGAATATGCCCACGCCATGGGCAACAGTCTCGGGGGCTACGCCCACTACTGGCAGGCGTTTCGCGATCATCCACGTCTGCAAGGCGGGTTTGTCTGGGATTGGGTCGATCAGGGGCTCGACAAATACACCGCCGATGGTCGCCACTATTGGGGCTACGGCGGCGACTTTGGCGAGCAGCAAAACGATCGCCAGTTTTGTATCAACGGGCTGCTGTTCCCGGATCGCACCCCTCATCCCGCCCTATTTGAGGCAAAACGCGCCCAGCAGCCGTTCCGCTTTACTCTGCTTGAGCACACCCCGCTGCGGGTGCGGATCGAGAGCGAATACCTGTTCCGCTCCACCGACAACGAGCGGCTTTGCTGGCAGCTGTGCGAGAACGGCCATGTGCAGCTGCAGGGGGAGATCTCCCTTGAGCTGGTGCCGCAAGGGGTGGTCGAGTTGACCCTGAGCGAGACGCTGCCCGCCTTTGCGGCTGGCTCACTGGCCTGGCTCGATCTGGCCATCGTTCAGCCACAGGCCACCCTCTGGTCGCAGGCAGATCACAAGGTTGCCCGTCAGCAGTTCACCCTGCCGACCCCCCTTGCTCTGCCTGCTCCCGCCGCTGCCGCCACCCTGAGCGAGCAGCCGGATGGCTGGCGGATCACCGCCGCAAACAGCCAGTGGCGGCTCGACAAGCAGAGCGGTCGCATCACCAGTTGGCAAAAATCGGGGCAGGAGCAGTTGCTGGCGCCGATCATGGATCACTTCTACCGGGCGCCGCTCGACAACGACATCGGCACCAGCGAAGCGGATCACGCCGACCCCAACTCCTGGATTGCTCGCTGGCAGGCGTGTGGTCTCGGTCATTGGCAGCACCGCTGTCTGGGGATCACGATCGCCGGAGGAGATATCCGGGTCAGTCATGGCTACTTCCACCACGATGAGCTGCTGCTGGTGAGTCACTGGCATCACCGCTTTACCGACGACGGCGCCATGAGCCTGGAGATAGAGACCGAGCTGGCGCAGGCGCTGCCGTCGCTGCCGCGGATTGGCCTGCTGCTCCATCTGGCCGAGGTGCCAGCGCGGGCCGAATGGCTGGGACGTGGCCCCCACGAAAACTACCCTGATCGCCTGTTGGGCGCCGATCTGGGGCGCTGGAGCCTGCCGCTGGAGGCCCTGCACACCCCTTACATCTTCCCGAGCGACAACGGCTTGCGCTGCGATACCCGCCAGCTGCAGCTGGGCTGCACGACGGTGAGCGGCACCTTCCATTTCAGTGCCAGCCGCTTCAGTCAGCAACAGCTGGCCGCCGCCCGCCACCAGAGCGATCTGGTGGCGGAAGAGGGGCTGTGGGTCTGTCTCGATGGCGCCCACATGGGGGTGGGCGGGGATGACTCCTGGAGCCAGAGCGTGCGTCCCGAGTATCAACTGCTTGAGCGTCGTTACCGTTGGGGCTGCACTCTCTGTTAAGCCAGCGGTTAAGCCCGCGGTTGAGGCGACTGTCGAGCCAGCGTACCGTTTTGACAACAGACCAGTAACGACTAGCCTCAACGCCATGGTAAAGATTGAGTCTTAAAACTGGTTTTCGTCTATATGCACCTGAAAAATAAAAATAAAGTTTCAATGTAACAGAGTGTAATCGTTTTCATTTTGTCGTCATGATCACAGAAGAAATGACAACAAACTGATTACATTGACTGGCGCTTGCTCAATTGCTCGCCACCCTACAAACAAACAGATAGATACATCGGAGCACACACAATGAAAAAACTGACCACAGTTGCCGCCCTGCTGATGGGCATGATGGCTGGAGCCAATGCCCAGGCTGACACCCGTATCGGGGTAACTGTCTACAAATATGACGACAACTTCATGGCGGTCGTGCGCAAGGCCATCGAGAAGGAGGCGGCAGCCACTCCGGGTGTGGAGCTGCTGATGAACGACTCCCAGAACGACCAGTCCAAGCAGAACGACCAGATCGACGTGCTGCTGGCCAAAGGGGTGAAGGCGCTGGCCATCAACCTGGTTGACCCGGCTGCGGCGCCGGTGGTGATTGAGAAAGCCCGTGGCGAAGATATCCCGGTGGTCTTCTACAACAAGGAGCCGAGCGCTACCGATCTGGCCAGCTATGACAAGGCCTACTACGTGGGTACCGACTCCAAGGAGTCAGGGATCATCCAGGGTCAGCTGATTGCCAAACACTGGAAAGCCCATCCGGAGTGGGATCTGAATAAGGATGGCGTGATCCAGTTCGTGTTGCTGAAAGGGGAGCCGGGCCACCCGGACGCCGAAGCGCGTACCTCCTACGTGGTCAAGACCCTGAACGATGGCGGCGTCAAGACCGAGCAACTGCACATGGATACTGGTATGTGGGATACCGCCATGGCGAAAGACAAGATGGATGCCTGGATCTCCGGCCCCAACGCCAACAAGATCGAAGTGGTCATCGCCAACAACGATGGCATGGCAATGGGCGCAGTCGAGTCACTGAAAGCCCAGGGCAAGACTGCCATTCCGGTGTTCGGCGTCGATGCGCTGCCGGAAGCGCTGGCCATGGTCAAGAGCGGTGCCATGGCGGGTACCGTGCTGAACGATGCGGCCAACCAGGCCAAAGCCACCTTCGAGCTGACCAAGAACCTGGCTGAAGGCAAACCGGCCGGTGAAGGTACCCAGTGGAATATCGTCGACAAGGTAGTACGTGTTGCCTACGTCGGTGTGGATAAAGACAACCTGTCCCAATTCGAGTAATTCCCTCCTCCAGGGCAAGGGAGATCCCCTTGCCCTTTTTTCAACCAGATGTGATGGCTGATATGACAACACAGCAACAATCAGAATGGCTGTTGGAGATGATTGACGTCAGTAAGAGCTTTCCCGGCGTCAAGGCACTCGATAATGTCAATTTACGGGTCCGTCCTCATTCTGTGCATGCGTTGATGGGCGAGAACGGAGCGGGAAAATCCACCCTGCTCAAGTGCCTGTTCGGCATTTACGAGAAGGATCAGGGCAAGATCTTCTTCAAGGGGCAGGAGATCAACTTCACCTCCTCCAAAGAGGCGCTGGAGAATGGCGTCTCCATGGTGCATCAGGAGCTCAACCTGGTGTTGCAGCGTACCGTGATGGACAACATGTGGCTCGGCCGCTACCCCACCAAGGGGTGGTTTATCGACCACGGCAAGATGTATGACGACACCAAGCGCATCTTCGATGAGCTGGACATCGACATCGACCCCAAAGTGAAGGTCGCGACCCTGTCGGTCTCCCAGATGCAGATGATCGAGATCGCCAAGGCGTTCTCCTACGATGCCAAGATCGTCATCATGGACGAACCCACCTCCTCCCTGACCGAGAAAGAGGTGAACCACCTCTTCAAGATCATCAACAAGTTGAAGGAGAAGGGGTGCGGCATTGTCTACATCTCTCACAAGATGGAGGAGATCTTCCAGCTCTGTGACGAGATCACCATATTGCGGGATGGCCAGTGGGTGGCAACCCAGCCGCTCAAGGGCATGACTATGGATCAGATCATCGGCATGATGGTCGGCCGTGAACTGACCCAGCGCTTCCCGGAAAAAACCAACCAGCCTAAAGAGGTGATCCTCGAGATCGAACACCTGACGGCGAAGAACCAGCCCTCCATTCAGGATGTGACCTTCAACCTGCACAAGGGGGAGATCCTTGGCATCGCCGGACTGGTGGGGGCCAAGCGCACCGATATCGTCGAGACCCTGTTCGGTATTCGCGATCGCAGTCAGGGCAGCATCAAGCTGCACGGCAAAGAGGTGGCCAACCACAACGCCCACGAAGCGATCCGCAACGGCTTTGCGCTGGTGACCGAGGAGCGCCGCTCCACCGGTATCTACTCCCGGCTCGATATCGCCTTCAACTCCCTGATCGCCAACATGGACAGCTACAAGGGCTCCATGGGGCTGCTCAGCGACAACAAGATGAAGAGCGATACCCAGTGGGTCATCGACTCCATGCGGGTCAAGACGCCGACCCAGCAGACCCAGATCGGTTCCCTCTCCGGGGGCAACCAGCAGAAGGTGATCATCGGCCGCTGGCTGCTGACCCAGCCGGAGATCCTGATGCTCGACGAGCCCACCCGCGGCATCGACGTGGGGGCCAAGTTCGAGATCTACCAGCTCATCCTGGAGCTGGCGAAGAAGGACAAAGGGATCATCATCATCTCGTCAGAGATGCCGGAATTGCTGGGGATCACCGACCGCATCATGGTGATGAGCAATGGCCGGGTCGCCGGGATCGTCAATACCAAAGAAACTGACCAGAGCGAGATACTGCGCCTGGCATCTCTGTACCTCTAGAGACAGGAAGACATTTATGGAGTCGGCTAAAAATTTCAATCTGATGCAGGCGCTCAAGGAAAACGCCATCTACCTGGTGCTGCTGGTGCTGCTCATGGTCATCGTGATCCAGGAGCCGTCCTTCCTGAGCCTCACCAACTTCAGCAACATCCTGACCCAGTCCTCGGTGCGGGTCATCATCGCGCTGGGGGTGGCGGGCATCATCATCACCCAGGGGACGGATCTCTCGGCTGGTCGTCAGGTCGGTCTGGCTGCGTTGATTGCGGCGACCATGTTGCAGGCGCTGACCAACGTCAACAAGGTGTTCCCGACCCTGGGGGAGGTGCCCATTCCGGTGGTGATCCTGCTGGTGTGTGCCGTGGGTGCCCTGATCGGTCTGGTCAACGGTCTGATTGTGGCCTACCTGAACGTGACCCCGTTCATTACCACTCTGGGCACCATGATCATCGTCTACGGCATCAACTCCCTCTACTTTGACTCGGTAGGGGCCTCGCCGGTGGCCGGGTTTGACCCCCGCTTCTCCAGCTTTGCCCAAGGGTTTATCCGGATCGGAGGGTTCAAACTATCGTACCTCACCTTCTATGCGGCCATCGCCAGCGTCTTTGTCTGGGTACTGTGGAACAAGACCCGCTTTGGCAAAAACATCTTCGCCATCGGCGGCAACCCCGAGGCGGCCAAGGTTTCCGGCGTCAACGTGGCGGTCAATCTGGTGATGATCTATGCGCTGGCAGGGGTCTTCTACGCCTTCGGCGGCATGCTGGAAGCGGGCCGGGTCGGTAGCGCCACCAACAACCTTGGCTTCATGTACGAGCTCGACGCCATCGCGGCCTGCGTGGTGGGCGGCGTGTCGTTTGCTGGCGGGGTGGGGACTGTTGCGGGTGTGATCACCGGCGTACTCATTTTCACCCTGATCAACTATGGTTTGACCTATATCGGCGTCAGCCCTTACTGGCAGTTCATCATCAAGGGCGGCATCATCATTCTGGCGGTGGCCCTGGACTCCATGAAGTACGCCAAGAAGAAATAACGATTGGCAAAGAGGGTTGGCTGTGCCAGCCCTCTCTTCTGGAGGGATCCCATGCCATTCAAGGTCAAGATTTACGTTCTGTTATTGCTGGCCATTCTGGTCACCATCGGCACTGCCTGGCTCAGCGTCAACCACTTCATCAGTGGCTACATTCGCACTCAGGCTACCCATAACATCAACGAACAGATCACCCTGGTCAAAGAGAAGCTGGCCAGCGACATCAATCAAAAGATCCTGTTGGCCGCCAACCTCAACTTCGGAGTGACCAACGTTAAGAAGACCCTGCAAGAGACCGGCTTTCACAATATCGTCAAAGTGATCGGCGACATGGCGTTCGACGTGAGCGGCGTCATCAACGACAGCGCCAAGGTCGATGCGCTGCGCAAGCTGATCCCCGCTGCCAACAACCAGATCACCGTTAGCCCGCTGCAACAGGTGGATGGCAAGCCGGTCATCACCATTCTGGTGCCGCGCGGCGCCGATTCCGCTTACCTCTACTACCTCGATATGAGCGAGTTCAAAAGCCTGCTGGAGACGATGAGCGGCGACGGTCGCTACTTCTCGCTGGCCGACAGTCAGGGCAATAGCCTCTATGACAGCAAGCCGCAAGGGGAGAGCGAAGCGCGCCCCAATCAGCTGGATATTCGCGGCAGCAGCTGGACCCTGACCGGCTACATCGATCTCGACTACATCCGCACCATGACCCGGGCGCTCAACGGCCAGATCATCATGGCGCTGCTTGGCGTGGCGATCGTGGTAATGGTACTGGCGATGCTGGCGCTCAATGTGGCTTATCGCCCCATCCTTTCGCTGCGGGATCTGGTGCTGGAGCTCTCTCGCGGCAGCGGCGATCTCACCCGCCGGTTGGCGGTGACCAGCAAGGATGACCTTGGCCAGATCTCGGCCGGCATCAACCGCTTTATCGAGCGGCTGCAGGAGATGATGGGGGAGGTGCGGCAGGCGAGCGGCCAGCTCAACAGCGGCATCGAGGGGTTGGCCAGTCAGACCGGCGCCGCCCAGTCCCTGCTGGCGGACCATGTGCGCGAGACCGAACAGGTGGTGACCGCCATCAACGAGATGAGCCGCACCGCAGTCTCCGTCTCGGAGAGTGCGGCCAGCACCGCCCAGCTTACCGGTCAGAGCCAGCAGCTGGCGAGCCAATCCCGTCAGGTGGTGGATCAGGCGATGGCCAGCGTGATGGCGCTGGTGGACGAGATAGAGGAGACCGCCCGTTCTATCGAGGCGATGCAGCAGGATGTGCAGCAGATTGGCTCCGTGCTCGGGGTGATCGGCAGCATTGCCGAGCAGACCAACCTGCTGGCCCTCAACGCCGCCATCGAGGCGGCCCGCGCCGGGGAGCAGGGGCGCGGTTTTGCGGTGGTGGCGGACGAGGTGCGTTCCCTCGCTGCCCGCACCCAGAAGAGCACCGCCGAGATCCAGACCATGCTGGCCAGCCTGCAGCAGGGGACCCGGACCGTGGTGGATGCCATGGGCAACACCAAGCAGAGCTGTCAAAGCGCGGCCGAGAACACCACCAGGGTCAACGAGTCGCTGGACCTGATGGCGGGAGAAGTTGTGGAGATCAACGATCTTATTAGCCATATCGCCACGGCGGCGGAGCAGCAGAGCGCAGTGGCCGAAGAGATCAATCGCAACATGAGCGCCATCGCCGAGGTGATCCGCCAGCTGACCCACAATGGCGAAGCGACGGTCGCCAGTTCTGCGGCGATGGGACAGACCTACGACCGGCTGCGGGAGATCGTGGGCCACTTCCGGCTGGAGTGAGACCTGTGTTCAGCCAATAACAAAACAGGGCCATGCGGCCCTGTTTTTGTTTTCCATCAGCTTGAATCAACCCGCCTTGCGGCGCAGATAGACCCCGGCTTCCATGTGATGGGTCCAGGGGAACTGGTCGAACAGGGCGAAACGGGCGATCTCGTGGGTTTCGCCCAGAACGGCCATGTTGGCCTGCAGGGTCTCGGGGTTGCAGGAGATGTAGAGGATGTTGTCGTACTCCTGCACCAGCTTGACGGTGGCATCGTCGAGACCGGCGCGGGGCGGGTCGACGAAGATGGTGTTGCACTGGTAAGCGGAGAGGTCGACCCCCTTGAGGCGGTTGAACTCCCGCTCGCCACGCATCGCCATGGTGAACTCCTCGGCCGACATGCGCAGGATGATCAGGTTATCGACGCCGTTGGCGGCGATATTGAACTGGGCGGAGTCGACGCTCGGCTTGGCGATTTCGGTCGCCAATACCTTGCGGAAGTTCTGCGCCAGCGCGATGGAGAAGTTGCCGTTGCCGCAATAGAGCTCCAGCAGATCCCCTTCGCTCTCTTTGGTCACATCCAGCGCCCAGGCCAGCATCTGCTCGTTGATGGCGGCATTGGGCTGGGTGAAGCTGTTCTCCACCTGCTTGTAGATGAGCTGGCGACCCGCCACGTTGAGCTGTTCGATGACGAAGTCATCCCCCAGACAGATCTTCTGCTTGTGGGCGCGGCCAATCAATTGCAGCTCGAACCCCTTGGCGCGCAGATCGGCCTGCAGCGCGTCGGCCGCCTGCTGCCATTCGGCCTCCAGTTTGCGGTGATAGAGCAGGCTGACAATGATCTGGCCGGACTGGGTGGAGAGGTAGTCGATCTGGAACAGCTTGCGGCGCAGCACCGGGTGCGGGCGCAGCCCCTCCAGCAGCAGCGGCATCAGCTGGTTGATGAGGCGGCTGGCAGTGGGGAAGTGGTCTATCTTGATGATCTCTTTGGTTGCCGGGGCATACATGCAGTGGAAGAGGTCATCCCCTTCGTGCCAGATGCGAAATTCGGCGCGCATCCGGTAGTACTCTGCCGGTGAGCTGTGCACTTCCAGCGCCGGGAGGGTGAAGTCGGCAAACAGCTCGGTGAGGCGAGCGCGCTTTTCGTCGAGTTGGGCCTGATAGTCGGCCGCGGTTCTAGGCGCCGGCGCGTTCGCGGAAGGCTGTTGGGACTGGGTCATAAATACCTCACATGCACACCGGCCGGGCCGGGTCGAAATCGGGGGAAGGCAACAGGCCACCCAAAGGGGCCCGATTTTAAAAGCCAGCGGCAGATTGTCCAGTATTTTGTGGTCAAGAAGTGTTCAGTCAGGCCGATAGCTGATCTACAGGCATGGTGGGAGGACACATTATGCAAATCGAAGGCGTGGGCGCAGCCCAACCCAAGGGAGTGGGTGTTTCTCCCAAATCGCCCCAACAGGCGGAGTCGAAACAGGTCAAGAGCGAGGATGAGGTCTCCTTGCACAAGCCGCCAAAATGGGCGCAGGTACTGATCCAGCAGGCGCTGCAGTTCTCGCTGGAGATCAACGGCCAGGGCTATCAGGCGCCGAAGATGAAGGAGCCCGAGGAGATCACGCCGGATACCCTGTTCGACTTCCAGTCGGTGGCCGACAACGTGTTGCAGTTCGTCACCGGACGGCTGGGGGCTGCCCGTGCCGATGGCAAGTCCGATGACGAGTTGACCGGGATGATGGAGCAGGCCCGCAAGGGTATCGACATGGGCTTCAACGCGGCCAAACAGCAGTTGGGGGATCTGGCCACCGACAATAAGGATATCAAGACCGGTATCGATCAGAGCTACAAGCTGATCCAGAAGGGGCTCGAGGAGTTCGAGAAGGAGTTCTTCGGCAAGGTCTCTCCGACCGACATGGGGGCGGCCGAGATGGCCAGCCGCCAGCAGGGCTATCTGGAGATCCAGACCAAGGATGGCGACAAGGTGGTGCTGCGCTTCAACGACAGCTGGCAGAGCAAGTCCCAGAGCAACGAGAGCGGCAGCCAGTTCAGCCTCAAGTCGAGTCAGAGCTTTAGCTTCTCGCTGGAGGGGGATCTCAGCAGCGACGAGATGGAGTCCATCGGCAAGCTGGTCAAGGGGATCGACGAGCTGGCGGGGAATTTCTTCTCCGGCAACTTCGAGGATCTGCTGGATAAGGCGAGCGAGCTGAAACTGGATGACAGCCAACTGGCTTCCTATTCGCTCAAGCTCAAGCAGAGCGTCAAGCTGAGCCAGACCTATCAGGGGGCGCACTCCCTGCAGGATCTGATCAAGCCGTTTGCCGACTACCTGCCCAAGCTGGATCAGGTGCAGAAACAGGCGGATAGCCTGCTGCCAGCATCCCAGCAACAGGCGCTGACCCCGGCCGTGCTGGCCGCGAGAGGTGAAGAGGACCCGCAACAGCTCGATCGCTTCACCAGCTTCAACCAGCGGATGCTGGAGGCGCTGCGGATGATCAACCAGTTCCAGCCCTCCACCGAGCCCGCCGGTAAGAACGCCTGAGCCACAGCGCGTAAGGCAAGGAATGACCTGCCGTTTGCCAGCCCTTCCCGGGGCTGGCAAACTGGCCTTTTCTCCCATCCGGTTGCCCCATGAACCCCAAGAAGCCAAGAGACAAACGCGAGCTCTGCTACCCCTTTATCTTCGAAACCTCGCTCAAATGTGATTTTGAAATCGCCACTGACGAGCTCTGCTGTCAGGTCGGGGCTGTGCTGTCACACCTTGCGCCGGATGCCGACACCCAGCCCATGCTGGCGGATCTCGCGGCGTTGCAGCGGCTTATCTACAACCTCAACGGCTCGGTGCGCGGCAAGCTGGGGATCTTCGACGCAGACCTTGAGTGGCTCAAGGCCCGTTACGACCACTACAACGAGGCGAGTCGCGGCAGCGTCACCGGTTTCGTGCTGCCACAGGGGCCGCAGCCCATTCCCACCCTCCATCTGTGCCGCTGCGGCAGCAAGAAGGTGGTGCGGTTGCTGGTCAGACTGGAGGAGAGCGAGGTGGCCTTCGATCCCATTCTCTATCGTTTCGCCAACCTGCTGGCCAACTTCTTCTTTGTGCTCACCGTCTACCTCAAGCAGCGCTGGCAGGTGTCGGAAGTGCCCTACGTCAGCATCAACTACTGATTGCGGCAGACAAGGGGCCAAGCGCTATCATGGGTTGAGCGGAAGAAAAAACCGGAGCTTTGGGCTCCGGTTTGTTTTTCAGCGCGTCAGTCGCCCACTCAGCTGGAGATCAGCACCCTGGCCGAGTTGGCGGGGATGGTGAGCTGCACCTCGCCCTGCACCACATCGAACTTCTCGCCGTTGAAGGCGTCGGTGAAGCGGCTGGCCGGGCTCGCGGTCTGCCACAGGGGCAGGCTGATGGTGCGTGGCTCGCTCGGGTGCCGGTTGCAGGCCACCACCACCTGATCGCTTTGCAGGGTACGGGCAAACACATAGCTGTGGGGGCCGGCATAGAGGGTCTGGATATCGCCACGGCGCAGGGAGGGGCGTTGGCGACGGATCTGGATCAGCCGGCGATAGTGGTCGTGCAGCGCGTGATCCCAGGCGGTGGTCTCCCACGGGAAGCAGCGGCGGCAGTCCGGATCGTTGCCACCCGACAGCCCCACCTCGTCGCCATAATAGATGGACGGCACGCCGATATAGGTGAGCAGCAGGGTGACGGCCAGCTGCATCCGCTGTTTGTCCTCACCCAGCAGGTGGAGGAAGCGGGCGGTATCGTGGCTGTCCAGCAGGTTGAACTGGGCCAACTGGTTCTTGAACGGGATGTGGGCCCGCGCCAGCTTGAGCCAGCGATCCAGCTCTTCGGCGCTGATTTTGATGGGGTGGTAGGCGATATCCTGCCCCGCCAGGAAGGCGCGGATCGGGTGGGCGAAGCCATAGTAGTTCATGGCGCCGTCCTCCTGATCCCCCTGCAGCCACTGGCTTGCCTCGAAGAAGTGCTCGCCGAGCACGTAGGCGTCCGGGTTCTCCTGCTTCACCGCGCCGCGAATGGCGCGTACATGGCTGCGGTTGCCCTCGGCAGTGCCGCGCTCTCCCAGCATGTGGATGACGTCGAAGCGCCAGCCGTCGATCTGATAGGGGGCGCGCATCCAGTAACGGAGGATGGCGTCGTCGGCCCGGTAGACGGCGTCCTGTACCTGCTCACTGGAGAAGTCGAGCTTGGGCAGACTTCGAATGCCTTTCCAGCTGACATAATCCCCTTCTTTGTCAAAGGTGTAGAAGCTGCGCCACGGGGAGTCCGGGTTGCTGTTGGCCCCCAGCGGCGGGCAGAACCAGGGATGCTCGGTGGAGGTGTGATTGACCACCGCATCGAGAATGATCTTCATGCCGCGCTGGTGCAGGTTGCGGGTCAGCTCGGCGAACTGCTCGTTGCTGCCGAGGTGGACATCTACCTTGAAGTAGTCCTGGGTATCGTACTTGTGGTTGCTCGGCGAATCGAAGATGGGGTTGAGGTAGAGCGCCGTCACCCCGAGGGATTGCAGGTAGTGCAGCTTGGCATCGATCCCCGCCAGATCGCCGCCGTAAAATTCGCAGGCGCCGTGCCCCTCTTCGTGACGGCTGACCGGCTCGCCCCACGCCTTGCTGATCACCGCCTTGCCGCGGTACTCGTACTCGTGATGCTTGACGCTGAGGGACGGATCGCCGTTGCAAAAGCGGTCGGGGAAGATCTGGTAGAACACCTGATCCTGTACCCAGGCCGGCGGCTGGTGCAGGCTGTTGAAGCGAAAATGCTGTTCGCGCGGTGGCATGGCGGAGCTTATACCGGCGCCGTGCAGCCACCACTGCTCCTCGTCGGTGAGGCACTTGAAGCAGTAGAGATGGATATCCTGCCCCTTGCTGAGCGGCAGGGTTGCCTGCCACACCTGCAGCCGGTCGCGGGTCGAGACCGCCGTCATCGGGATCAGGTACTCCTCGTTGTCCGGCTCGTGGCGCAGCCACACGGCGCGGATTGGCGCGGTCAGTTCAGTAAACAGGGTCAGTTGCAGGGTGTCGGCGCTCTCTTTGAACCAGGGCGCCACCTGGGGATGAAATAGAAACGGATGGGTCATGATACTTATTGAGTCAGAAGATCGGCGAGGGCATTACCCTGTTCATGCAGCGTTTCGAGCTGACCGGCCAGCGACTTGGGATCCAGCCCCAGCTGATCGGCGAGCGGTTTGGGGAAGCGGGCGATAATGGCCTGGGCAGGTACGCCCGCATTCCAGGCGAAGGAGATAAATACGGCGAGGCGGATCAGCACCGCCTCCTTGCTGACCGGATCGTGGGAGAGCGGGTCAAGCTGTTGGGAGATGGCATCGACGAAGGCCTCTGAGAGGTTCCAGCGCCGTGCCAGCTCGGCCCCAAGCTGGGCATAGTCGTAACCCAGCATCTCCCGCTGGGCCTCGACCCGGCTGCTCCCCTTCTGGATCGCCAGATTGATGAGCTCCGCCTCTTCCGGCAATGTGCTCTGGATCAGCAGCTCACCGATGTTATGGATCAGGGCGCAGGTGAAGGCGGTCTCGGGATCGAGAACCTTGGCCTCCTGAGCCAGGGTCCGGGCTATGGTGGCGACCTGAAAGGTCTCGGTCCAGAACTTGTTCTTGTCGAAGCTGGGCGGGGCCTTGAAGGTGCCGATGATGCCGGAGGCGACCACCACGGAGCGCAGCCTGTTGAAGCCGAGACGGATCACCGCCTGTTCGATGGAGGTCACTTCGTTGCCGCGGCGCAGGGCGGCCGAGTTGGCCATTTTTAGCACCTTGACGCTGATCACCTGGTCCATGGCGATCTTGGCCGCAATCTGGTCGATGCGGGCATTTTCGTCGTTGAAGCTCTGCATCAACTCGTGCAGCAGCTTGGGAATAGTGGGGAGTTGTTTGATCTTGTCAAACAGACGATCCATCGACATGGCTGAGGCAGCCTCCATTGCGAACTCTGCTTCATATTGTGCCACAGCCGGACAACATGTTCCTGTTTGTGATGCGGCTTTGTGATGGGGATAGCGGGTGCTAGAGCACCCAGTCGCGCAAGGTGTATTCCAAACGGTGCTGTTTGCCCCGCAGGATCAGGGTCTGGCTGGTCCCGCTCAGGGTCGCCCCCTCGGTAAGGGTGGTCAGCACGGCCTGCTCTATGGTATCCAGCGGGGGCATGCAGGCCATGTCGGTGCTGCCCAGACTGGTGACCCACAACTTGTCACCTTCCAGATGGCCCTGACCGAAGTAGCGATTGCAACCGGCGATGCCGTTAACGGTGAAGTGTTCGCCGATCTCGAAATCGGGGGGATTGTCGCGGGGGGCCTCTATCGGTTGGCCATCCAGTTTGCTCAGTACCCAGTGGTGATGTTGCAGATCTTGCTGAACAAAGGCGGTCGAGCTGCAACCGGCGAGCAGTAACAGGGGGATCAGCAGGGCGGGCAATCTGGGCATGAGGGGGCTCCGGTTGGGGGAGCGCCAAGAATACCTGTTTTATGCACCCCGGAGCAGGGCGAGAAAGGGGGTGACCGACCGCTTCTGTCGCCACGGGTCCCTTCTTGTGTCGTTAAATGGCGACATCTATGGATATTTAGCGCGACTGAGTGCGATCTGGCTGACAAAAGTGCGTCGGTTTTCCATGCTGGTGGTCAAGAGTATGCGAGGCAGGAGGCGGCCACTCATTTGGTGCCATCAATGCCGGGTGTGGTAAAGTGTGACAACGATTAACTCCTTGATGAAGCATATAAAATGACCACCGAGCAGTTGGACTCACTGTTTGACCGCCTGTATCCCATCTGCCGCAGTATCTCGGGAGCCGGGCTGCGTGAAAGTCTGGCCATTTTCGCCGAACACATGCCTCTGCAACTGGGGAGCACACCATCTGGCACTCAGGTTTTCGACTGGACTGTCCCGCACGAATGGCATATCAATTCCGCAACGCTGACCGCGCCAGATGGCCGCGTTGTGGCCGACTTTGCCGAGCACAACCTGAGGGTGGTCAATTATTCGGCGCCGGTTGCAGGGCGCTATTCGCTCGAGGAGTTGCGCCCCAAGCTGCATACCCTGCCTCATCTGCCGGATCTGATCCCCTACGTCACCTCTTACTACCAGCCAAACTGGGGGTTCTGTCTTACCCACAAGGAGCTGTCACAGCTGGCTCCTGGTGACTACCAGGTGCACATTGATAGCTGGTTTCAGGCTGGTGAGATAAATTACGGTACGGCCTTGCTGGAGGGCGAGAGCCAGCAGGAGTTTCTGTTGTCGAGCTATCTGTGTCATCCCAGCATGGCGAACAACGAGCTGAGTGGCCCGCTGGTGCTGCTCGGCTTGTATCACAGATTGGCTCGTTGGCCGAAGCGGCGATTCAGCTACCGTTTCGTGTTGGCGCCTGAGACCATAGGAAGCCTCTGCTACCTGCATCGTTATGGCGAGCATTTGAAGTCCTGCTGCATTGGTGGTCTGGTGCTGACCTGCTTGGGGGGACCGGCCAGCGCTCTCTCAGTCAAGTTGGCCAGACAGGAGGAGTGTTTGCTCAACCAGCTGGTACGTCAGCTGGCCAGCGAGCAGCCCGAGCGTTGGGCGATCCGCGAGTTTACCCCCTGTCACGGGTCGGATGAGCGCCAATACTGTTCGCCGGGTTTTGATTTGCCGGTAGCGCAGGCGGCACGCACCGTTTACGGCAATTTTGCCGAATACCATACCAGCGGTGATACCAAGGAGTTCATGCAGGTCTCGCGCCTGAGCGAAGCCATCGATCAGCTCGAACAACTCTTGATGCAGCATGAGAATGCCGGCGTGTTCGAGCGTACGAACCCCTATGGGGAGCCCCAGCTCGGCAAGCGAGGGCTCTACCCCAACCTGAACTCGCCATCGAGTTATGGCAAGTCGAGCGATCAACTGCTTGATGGCCGCACCCAGTTGATGGCGATGCAGTGGGTCCTGAACCTGGCCGATGGTCAGCACTCACTGTTGCAAATGGCGCAGCGTGCTCGGATGCCGCTGGCCAGCCTGCTGGCCGTAATACCCTTGCTGGAAGAGAGTGAGCTGATCCGGTTTACTGCCCCGCAGTGCCGCTGACAGGAGAACATATGTCGATAGTCCTGATTACCGGGGATCACCCCCGTCATCGCTACCTGGCACGCCAGGTGATGGCCTGCGGTCTGCCGGTGACCTGGTTTGCAGAGCGGCGAGAGCACTTTACCCCTGCGCCACCGGCTCATCTGAACGGGCACCTGGCCACACTGTGGCAACATCACTTCCGCTTGCGTGACGAGTGCGAGCAGCGCTATTTTTCAGCCCAGGGCATACCGCTGGATGCGGCTGTCAGCATTGGACTTGACGAGCTTAACGGGCCCGAGATGATCCGCCAGATCAGCCAGTTACAGCCCACACTGATACTCTCCTATGGGTGCCACAAGCTCTCCCCCGAGTTGCTGAACGCTTTTGACGGCATGGCGTGGAATGTGCATGGCGGCCTTTCACCTTGGTACCGTGGCTGCATCACCCACTTCTGGCCCAGCTACATGCTGGAGCCCCAGATGACAGGGATGACGCTGCACGAAACGACCGAGGCCATCGATGGCGGCAATGTTCTCTACCAGACGGCTGTCACGCCGCAGCGTGGTGATCGGTTGCATGATCTGGCCTGTCGGGCTGTCAGAGAGTTTTGCGATACGCTGCCCGCCGTGCTGGGAGCCCTGCTAGCCCGGGATCAACCAGTGTCAGGCATCGCTGCCACCAGCTCGGGACGTATCTGGACAGCCCGCATGTGGCAGCCCCAGCATCTGGAGGTCGTATACGGTCATTTCGAGGACAAGATAGTCGACTACTGCCTCGATTCGGGCATCGCCATGCCGCCCGCCAGACTGCTTTGCGTTGATGGCCTCGATATGGCCACCCCTCCGCTCTGAGGGGCAGCATGAGAAACAACAGGGAGGCCAATGGCCTCCCTGTTGTTTTGTGGCACTCCTGAACCGGGGCGGTTATTCCCCCCGGTTCGCCGAAGCGAACAGCTGCTGCGCATAACGGGCGAGACCGGCAGCGACCGAGCCGAAGTCGTCCCCCCCCTCAAGCGGGATAGCTGGCAGTTTCTGGCGAATAAAGCTGGAGATCAGTGGCGAGCGGGCGCTACCGCCGGTGACGAAGATGCGATCCGGTTGCACCCCCGCGGCGGCAATGGCTTCATCCATCAGCTCGCCAATTTTCTCCAGCAGCAGGGCCGAGGCGTTGGCCAGCTGCTCGCGGGTCAGCTCGGCTTCCAGTCCCTTCTCCAGTTCCGCCAGTGACTGGCGATTCTGCGCCTGCTCCGAGAGGGCGATCTTGCCCTGCTCGGCGCGCCATACCAGCTGGTGGCTGAGCTTGTGGGCCCGCAGGTTGGCCAGACGCCCCAGCTTGCTGCCAGGTTGGCTGTCGAGCTGCAGATCCTGCAGCTGGCGGGCGGTGTCAAGGCTGTAGAAGCGGCTCTGGGCGCTGACGTCGTTGATGGCGGCCGCATCCCAGAACAGCGGGTGGGGCAGCGGCTTGCCGGTCTTGAGGGTCTCGTGCATGCCGAGCAGCGGCATCATCCCCTCCACCGTCAGGCGGATATCGAAGTCGTTGCCGCCGATCCGCTGGCCACTGTGACCGAGCAGATCGCCGCTGCGATCCAGCTGATCGCGGTAGCTGGGGCCCATCCGCAGCATGGAGCAGTCGGTGGTACCGCCGCCGATATCCACCACCAGCACCACGGCATCTTCGGTGAGGCGTGCCTCGAATTCAAATCCGGCCGCCACCGGCTCGTAGAGGAACTCCACTTGCTCGAAACCGGCCAGACGGGCCGCCTCGGTCAGGATGGCGATAGCTTGCTGGTTGCTCTCTTCCCCCGCCAGACCCTGGAAGTTGACCGGACGGCCGATCACCGCCTGGCGGATCGGGGCACCGAGCTGTTGCTCCGCCTGCTGGCGGACATGGAGCATCATGGCGCAGACGATATCTTCAAACAGGGCGATCTGGGGAGCCTTGAGGCCATAGGCGCCGAGGAAGGATTTCGGCGACTTGATGTAGTAGCCGTCGTCCGGCTCTTCCAGATAGCGCTCCAGCGCGGCACCACCAAAGCTCAGCTCGTCGATCAGTCCCTCTTCGCGCATCTGGCGGCGAACCATCTGGGCGCGGGTGACCACGGGACCACGCAGCTTGAGGTACTCCGCCTGCTGGGCGGGGGCCAGCCCTTCGGCCAACAGACCGGCGATAGCATCCCGGTGGGGGGCATGCAGGGTGGAGGGGAGATAGCGGGATGCGCCAAGATTGAGCAGCCTGGGGCTACCTTGTTCCATCACGGCCACGGCACAGTTGGAGGTGCCGTAATCAAATCCGATGAACATGCTTGCCAGACTCCTGAATAAAAAAGGGGGGCTAGCCTACCCGAAGGCGCCGGGTCTCACAACCCGGCGCGTGACGAAGAGAGGGCGAGCCCTTATTCCACTTCGTTGTCGCAGCGGCCCTGGCTCTCGATGGCGCGGATATTGCCGAGGGTGGTATCGGCGATGGCGTGCAGCGCCTCGCGGGTCAGGAATGCCTGATGACCGGTGAACAGCACATTGTGGCAGGCCGACAGACGGCGGAACACATCATCGGTGATCACTTCGTTGGACTTGTCGGAGAAGAAGAGATCTTCCTCCTCCTCGTAGACATCCAGCCCCAGCGCGCCGATGCGGGACGTCTTGAGCGCCTCGATGGCTGCGTTGGAGTCCAGGAGGCCGCCGCGGCTGGTGTTGATGATCATTACCCCGTCCTTCATTTTGGCGAATGCCTCCTTGTTCAGCAGGTGGTAGTTCTCCTTGAACAGCGGGCAGTGCAGGCTGATGACGTCGGACTGGCGGAACAGGGTGTCGAGATCCACATACTCGGCGCCCAGCTCGATGGCCGCCTGATTGGGGTAGGGATCGCTGACCAGCAGGCGCATGCCAAAGCCCTTGAGGATGCGCAGGGTGGCGATGCCGATCTTGCCTGTGCCTATGATGCCAGCGGTGCGGCCGAACATGTTGAAGCCGACCAGTCCTTCCAGCGAGAAGTTGGCATCGCGGGTGCGCTGATAAGCCTTATGGATGCGGCGGTTGAGGGTCATCATCAGACCGACCGCGTGTTCGGCCACCGCTTCGGGGGAGTAGGCGGGCACCCGCACCACTTTCAGCCCCAGCTCTTTGGCCGCCGCCAGATCCACGTTGTTGTAACCGGCGCAGCGCAGGGCGATGACCTGGGTGCCGTTGGCGGCCAGTTCGGTCAATACCTCGCGGTCGGCGTCGTCATTGACGAACAGGCACACCACCGGGAAGCCGTGAGCCAGTCGGGCCGTCTTGGCCTCCAGCCGTACATCGAAAAACTCCAGATCAAAGCTGTACTGGCTGTTGGCCTGGTTGAAATGTTCTTTGTCATAGCTCTTGGTACTGAATACGGCGACCTTCATGATGTGTGCTCCGCTGTGTGAGTGTAGTTAAATTACAACAGAATGGATTAACTATCACCGGATAAACCCGCTGGTTATTGTCCCCACGGCATAATGGGAACGGCGCTGACTGCACTCTTGTACGAACCATCCACCAATTTGGTGCTGTAGGTCAAGTAGACCAGTGCATTGCGTTTTTTGTCGTAAAAACGCACCACTTTCTGCTCCTTGAACACCAGCGAGGTGCTGACGTCGAACACCTCTTCCCCCGCCTTCAGCTTTTCGGGCAGGGTGATGGGGCCGATCTGGTGGCACGACAGGGAGGCGTGAGAGGGATCTTCCGCCAGCCCCAGTCCACCCTTGACGCCACCAGTCTTGGGTCGTGCCAGATAGCAGGCGATGCCGTCGATGCGCGGGTCATCGAACGCTTCGACCAGGATCTTGTGGTTGGGGCCAAACAGCTTGAAGGCGGTGCTTACCTCGCCGACCGGGTCGGCCTTGTCGGCCAGTGCCGGGCCTGCGAACAGAGTACCCAGCAGCAGGGGCAGGGCGCGGCGAAGGGCGTTATATCGCGTGTGGTGATGGGTCATGGTCTCTCCTGTTGACCTCCCTCAATAGGGAAGGCGCAAGCGACGATAGAGGCTGGCAAGCACCCAGGCGGGGCCTATCAGCAGAAATTGCAGGTCGGCGAGGAAGGAAGGGCGCTTGCCCTCGATCCGGTGGCCGACAAACTGGGCTATCCAGAGCAGCGCGAAGGTCGCCACGGCAGGCCATAGCAGGGGACCCTGCCACTGGTTGCAGAGCCAGAGTCCCAGTGCGGTCAGCCCCGCCATCCCCGCGAACAGCGAAAATGACAGCTGCAGATAGAACAGCAGCACCGGAATGGCTGCCACTGCCGCCCAGTTAAGGGGGGTGGGCAAGGGCCCATGTGGCAGACACCAGATGAGCGCCAGCGAGCAGAGATAGATACCCGGCACCGCCAGCTTGTGGATGGCGACGTTGACCGGGTGGCGATGACTCTGGCCGTACTCCTCAAACCACTCTTCGATTCCCTTCATGGCACCTCCCTGGCGCACTGTGTTCTCGCTTCCCGACCCTCATGGTCAGGCGCTCGGGATGCTTATCCCTGCGGTGGATACTCCCAATATTGGGCCGGAATGGATTTTAGCAACGGGGTCATATCCGGATTGGGCAGGGCGATGGTGACCCGCTGATCGAGGTTGGCGCTGGCGAGCGCTTCGCGGATCTTGGGGTTGTCATTGAAGAACTTCATAAAGCTGCCATCGGCATAGGCCCGCTCCAGCCCGGTCTGAATCGCCTTGGCCAGCTTGGGGTATTCGGGGCTGACGAAGAAGAACTGGGCGAAGGGGTAGCGGATCAGCAGATGCTGCTCGATGGCGAGGTTGGGATACTGCGCCACCAGCTCGCTGCGCTCGGCGAAGATTTCCACCAGGGCGCGCGGGAAGAAGTCGATCTTGTCGCCGTCGTTGATAAGGCGAAACAGACTGCTGTATCGGCCGGAGAAGGTCGGGATGCCCGCATTTTCCAGAATTTTGTTATCGGCCCAACCGACCCCTTGCGCCGCCTTCAGCTGTTTGAGGTCGGCCAGGGTATTGATCTGGTTGAACTTCTCTTGGGCATCCGCGTGGATGAATGACAGCCGCAATCTTTCCAGCCCGCGAAACAGCGGAATGGGGACGGCAATCAGGGAGGATTCGAGAGCGCTGGAGGTGCCCATCCAGAAGACGTTGATGGTCTTGCCCTTGCTCAGCTGCTGCTGGAGGGTGAACTGGTTGAGGTCGAGTTCGACAGGCTGGATGCGAAAGGGTTGCCCGGATCGGTTCAGGGCCAGTTCCAGCAGCTTGTGCTGGTACTCCTGGTCAAGATTGTTGACGGGGCGACTGGGCACCTTGACCGTCAGAACCTGTGCTTGTGCCAGCAGTGGCAGGCACAAACACAGCTTGATGAGCCATTTCACTCTCTGTTCTTCTGTAGATTCCGGAAGGTGTCCGGAGTCTAACAGAACTTGTCACCATCTTGCTGCGAGGCGTTGTGCAAGGTTTTAGCGCAGTGCCCTGCCTTGCTGGCGTCTGTTGCACCAGAATGGTGACGGTTCTTCGAAGAATCAGGCGACGCGACGGAACACGTGGGTATCGTTAAATTCCTTGGTGCTCTGGCATTCGACGCAGAAACGGGATTCCGGACGGGCATGCAGCCGCTTGAGGGAGATCTCGTCACCGCAAGATTCGCAGTAACCAAAATCCCCTTCGCTGATGCGCTTCAATGCGCCCCGCAGCTTGCGCAGGTGCAGCTTGTCGTGCTCGATGCGGTTCAGCTCCAGACGGCGGGCTTCCTCGATACTGGCACGGTCAATTTCATCGGCCATCTCGTTGGTGTCGGTGGCGATGGCCTGGCTGGCCTGGGAGTTCAGGCGCTCTTCGAGCTCGACGATCTGTCGCTCGATCTGCCCCTTGTAAAAGGCCAGTTGGTCTTCAGTCATGAAATCACACATACGATTAACTACCAGTCAGTTTACTAACCCAATTATCCCTGTTTATGGGGGCTGTCTGCCTACAGACCAAGCCCTTCTCGTCTGATTTGCACCGTTTTCATGCAAGAGAGTGCAAATCAGGGCGGGCCTTGTACCAAAAAAATGCAGCCAAGCAAAGCAAATAGGATAAGGATTGTGCGTCCTTGCAAAAAAATGGCCCTGTCAGAAGGAGACTCGTACCTTTTTCATCCGTTGTTGGCATTGGCCTTGCAGAGAGTTGAGTGGTGCTCGAGTGTTTAGTATTTGGTATCGATTTGGTCATTATATGCGCCGTCATTTATAGTTTTTTAAACACTATGGCTTGACATTATCCCTGATAGCGGGCTTTTATGGTGGTGTTGATTACAATTTTATAACAAGGGTGTTCCATATATTAGACACCTTTGCCAATGGCAACCGTAGAGTCGGGGTTTAACATGGACAGTATCAAGGGCTGGATGGAGAGCAATCGCATCACGGAAGTGGAGTGCCTGTTCCCGGATTTCACCGGCAACGCTCGGGGCAAGATCATCCCAGCCAACAAGTTTTTGCGAGAAGGGGGCATGCGTCTGCCCGAAGTGATCTTCACCCAGACAGTGACCGGCGAATATCCGGATGATGACAGCATGATCGACCCGCTGGAACGGGACATGCAACTCTATCCTGACCCCAATACCATCCGTTTCGTCCCCTGGGCGCTGGAGCCCACCGCTCAGGTTATCCACGACTGTTACGACGTCAACGGCAAGCTGATCGACATCGCACCGCGCTCCGTGTTGCGTCGGGTCCTGTCATTTTACGAGAAGCAGGGATGGAAGCCGGTGGTGGCCCCCGAGCTGGAATTCTACCTGGTCAAGCGCAACGAAGACCCCGACTATCCCCTGGTACCGCCGGTGGGGCGCAACGGTCGTCCGGAGACCGCCCGCCAGTCGTTCAGTATCGACGCGGTCAACGAATTCGACCCCATTTTCGAGGATATGTATGACTATTGCGAGGCGCAGGAGCTGGAGGTGGACACCCTGATCCACGAATCCGGCGCCGCCCAAATGGAGATCAACTTCCTGCACGGTGACGCCGTCGATCTGGCGGATCAGGTGTTCCTGTTCAAACGCACCATGCGGGAAGCGGCCCACAAGCACGGCATCTACGCCACCTTTATGGCCAAGCCGATGAGTGACGAGCCCGGCTCCGCCATGCACATCCACCAGAGTCTGGAAGATGTGAACGGCCGTAACCTGTTCGGCACCGAGAACGGCGGCAACTCCGAGCTGTTCATGCACTTCATCGCAGGTCTGCAGAAGTACACCCCGGCGGTGACCGCGCTGCTGGCCCCCAACGTCAACTCCTACCGCCGCCTCACCTTTGGCGAGAGCGCGCCGCGCAACGTGCAGTGGGGGGTGGAGAACCGCACATGCGGGCTGCGGGTGCCCTTCTCTGAGGCCAGTGCCCGCCGGGTGGAGAACCGCTTCGCCGGCGCCGACGCCAACCCCTATCTGGCGCTGGCCGCCACCCTGGCCTGCGGCTATCTCGGCATGATGGAGAAGCTGGAGCCGATGCAAGAGATGAAATCCAGCGCCTACGACCTGCCCTACAGTCTGCCGCGCTCGCTCGAGGAGGCGCTCAGCCATCTCGAACAGTGTGAGCCCATCAAGGAGTTGCTGGGTGAGCGTTTCACCCGCGCCTTTGTCGCGGTGAAGCGCAAGGAGTACGAGACCTACTTCGGGGTGATCAGCCGCTGGGAGCGCGAATTCCTGCTGCTGAACGTCTGACCCGGAGGCGTGCCGGCCACCCATCGTCCGACCCGGGGAGGCTGGCAGCCTCCTCAGCCTGTACAGCCGGTGAGACAGGATGAGGATGCCCTGTCGGCAACCGCTTGCGGGAGCAAAGGCTGGCCATTGCTTCGATTGAAGTGGGGGCGACCATTTTTAGCTTGAGTAGAAGTAACCGGGGATCAAGCCATGCAACAGACCGTCCGAGAGTGGCGGTGACTATGGTGGACATCCCCATTAATTGACAAAAATTCCTGCCAAATCGAAGGAACCGAGGAGCAACAAATGCAGCAGACGACCCGTGAGTGGCAACAGCTTGATGCCAGCCACCACCTGCACCCCTTTAGCGACTTTCAGGCCCTGAACAAGAAGGGCAGTCGCATCATCACCAAGGCCAGCGGCGTCTATCTGGAAGACTCCGAGGGCAAGCGCATTCTCGATGGCATGGCGGGATTGTGGTGCGTCAACATGGGTTACGGTCGTCAGGAGCTGGTGGATGCCGCCACCCGCCAGATGCAGCAGTTGCCCTATTACAACCTCTTCTTCCAGACCGCTCACCCGCCGGTGATCGAGCTGGCCACCCTGCTGGCCGAGGTGACGCCGGCTCATATGAACCACGTCTTCTTCACCGGTTCCGGCTCCGAGTGTAACGACACCGTATTGCGGATGGTGCGCCACTACTGGGCCAGCAAGGGGCACCCTGACAAACAGGTGATCATCAGCCGTCACAACGCCTATCACGGCTCCACCGTGGCAGGGGCCAGCCTCGGCGGCATGAAGGGCATGCATCAGCAGGGCAATCTGCCTATTCCCGGCATAGTCCACATCGATCAGCCCTACCACTTCGGTGAGGGGCAGGGGATGAACCCTCACGAGTTCGGACTGGAGCGGGCCCGCCAGCTGGAGCAGAAGATTCTGGAGCTGGGAGTGGACAAGGTCGCCGCCTTTATCGGCGAACCGATCCAGGGTGCTGGCGGCGTCATCATTCCGCCTGACAGCTACTGGCCGGAGATCCAGCGTATCTGCGATCATTACGGCATTTTGCTGATCGCCGACGAGGTGATCTGCGGTTTTGGCCGCACCGGCCACTGGTTCGCCAGCGAAGGGTTTGGCATCAAGCCGGATCTGATGTGTCTGGCCAAAGGCATCACCTCCGGGTATTTGCCGCTCGGTGCCGTCATGGTGGGTGATCGGGTTGCGAAAGTGCTGGTGGAGGAAGGGGGGGAGTTCAACCACGGTTTCACTTATTCGGGCCATCCGGTCTCCTGCGCCGTGGCGGTGGCCAACATCCAGCTTATGCAGAGGGAAAGCATAGTTAAGCGTGTTCATGATACCATCGGGCCCTATTTGCAGCGCCGTTGGGCGGAGCTGGCTGACCATCCGCTGGTGGGGGAAACCCGTGGTCGCGGGCTGGTGGCCGCGCTGGAAATTGTCCAGAACAAGCAGACCAACCAGCGTTTCCCGACACAGGCAAATGCCGGGATGACATGCAGGGAGTTCTGCTTTAACAATGGCTTGGTGATGAGGGCGGTAGGCGATACCATGATCATATCGCCCCCCTTGGTCATCACCGAGGAACAGGTTGATGAATTGGTCAAGCTGGCCAGGCTCAGTCTGGATCTGACGGCTGCAAAGCTGAAGGGATAGCTGCCGCCAGGCAGGTTGGCATGCGCATACAATTTGCTTAGGAGACAAGGATGATGTCTTTCAAAACGGGAATGATCGCTGCCTCTGTGGCTCTGGTCATGGCAAGTGCCGGAGCAATGGCCGAAGAGAAGGTGCTGCACGTCTACAACTGGAGCGACTATATCGCGCCAAACACGCTGGAAGAGTTCCAGAAAGAGACGGGTATCAAGGTGGTCTATGACGTGTTCGACAGCAACGAGGTACTGGAAGCCAAGTTGCTGGCGGGCAGTTCGGGCTACGATATCGTGGTGCCGTCCAACCCCTTCCTGGCCAAGCAGATCAGGGCTGGCGTGTTCCAGAAGCTGGACAAGTCCAAGCTTTCCAACTGGCAAAATATGGATCCCAACCTGCTCAAGGCACTCGAGCCGAGCGATCCGGGCAATCAGTACTCGATCCCCTATCTGTGGGGAACCATTGGTTATGCCTATAACGCCGAGAAGGTGAAGGCCGTGCTGGGCGCCGATGCGCCGGTCAACTCCTGGGATCTGGTGTTCAAGCCGGAGAACATGGCCAAGCTCAAGGAGTGCGGCGTCTCCTTCCTCGACTCGCCGACCGAAATGCTGCCGGCCGCCCTGCAATATCTGGGCTTCAAGCCGGATAGTCAGAAGCCGGACGAGCTGAAGCAGGCCGAGGCGCTGTTCCTCTCCATCCGTCCCTACACCGCCTATTTCCACTCCTCCAAATACATCTCGGATCTGGCCAACGGCAACATCTGCGTCGCCGTGGGTTACTCCATGGATTTGCAGCAGTCCAAGGCGCGGGCGGAAGAGGCCAAGAACGGCGTCGCATTGACCTACACCATCCCGAAAGAGGGGGCAGGCAGCTTCTTTGACATGGTCGCCATCCCGGCGGATGCCAAGAATGTCGAGGCAGCCCACACCTTCATCAACTACCTGATGAAACCCGAGGTGATTGCCAATATCACCAACCAGGTGCAGGCGCCTAATGGCAACAAGGCGGCGACCCCGCTGGTTGACGAGGCAATCCGTACCGATCCGGGGGTTTACCCTGACTCCGCAACCTTGCAGAAAATCTACACCTTCCCGGATCTGCCGGCCAAGGTGCAGCGGGTGATGACCCGCAGCTGGACCAAGATCAAGTCCGGCAAGTAAGTAAGAAATGCCCCTCCCGGTCCGCAGTTCGGCCGGGAGGGTAGTGATGCCATCCAACCGGATGGGCCGCGCGAATGGATGCGCAGACGGTTAACCACTGCACAGGAGAACTGACATCGTGAACAGCACCAAGTTGATAACCATAGCGCTGACCATGGGATTGGCGAATGTGGCCCAGGCTGCGCCTATGCTGCACTTCTACAACTGGTCAGACTATATCGGCGAGACCACCCTCAGCGATTTCCAGCAGGCGACCGGGATCAAGACCGTCTATGACGTATTTGACTCCAATGAGACCCTTGAAGGCAAGTTGCTGACGGGGCGGACCGGTTACGATCTGGTGGTGCCCTCCAATAATTTCCTGGCCAAGCAGATCAAGGCGGGAGCCTTCCAGAAACTGGATAAATCCCTGCTGCCCAATCTGGCCAACCTGGATCCCGTGCTGCTCAAGCAGCTCGACAAGGTGGATCCGGGCCATCAGTACGCGGTGCCCTATCTGTGGGGAACCAACGGCATCGGCTATAACGTCGACAAAATCAAGGCGGTGCTGGGGGTCGACAAGATTGACTCCTGGGCCACTATCTTCGAACCGGAAAACATGGCGAAACTCTCCCGCTGTGGCGTCGCCTTCCTCGACTCTGCCGATGAGATGATCCCCGCCGTACTCAATTATTTGGGGCTCGATCCCAACAGCCATAAGGCTGACGACATCAAACGTGCCGAAGAGCAGTTACTCAAGGTGCGCCCCTATGTAACCTATTTCCATTCGTCCAAGTACATCGGCGATCTGGCCAATGGCGATATCTGTGTGGCGGCGGGCTTCTCTGGTGACATTTTGCAAGCAGCGGCTCGTGCCGACGAGGCTGGCAAGGGGGTGAGAATTGCCTACAGCATTCCGAAAGAGGGGGGCAACCTCTGGTTCGACATGATGGCCATCCCGTCTGATGCCACCAATGTCAAAGAGGCACACGCCCTCATAAACTATGTTCTGCAGCCTGAAGTGATCGCCAAGGTCAGCAACTATGTGGGCTATGCCAATCCCAACGCCAAGGCGGGCGAGTTTATGGATGAGGCAGTGCGCAACGATGAGGGGGTTTATCCACCTCAGGCTGTACTGGAGCGACTCTATGTGCAGGAAGCACATCCCCGCTCGGTACAGCGTCTAATTACCCGGAGTTGGACCAAGATCAAGTCCGGTACCTAACCTTGGTGCCCGTCGGGGGCGCCAAATCGCTTTAATGGATTGGCCGTGAGGCCGGTATCACGTTCGGGAGTTTGGTAATGGCGATAGCCTCCAGTGCCTATAAGAAAGCCCTCGAGGGCAGCCAGCAACGCAAAGAAGTGCTGGTAAAAATTGACAGGGTCAGCAAGCAGTTCGATGAGACCCTGGCGGTAGACAATGTTTCCCTGAATATTCACAAGGGGGAGATCTTCGCCCTGCTCGGCGGGTCCGGTTCCGGCAAATCGACCCTGCTGCGGATGCTGGCGGGCTTTGAGCGCCCGACCGAGGGGCGGCTGTTCCTCGACGGGGTCGACATCACAGATATGCCGCCCTATGAACGCCCCATCAACATGATGTTCCAGTCCTACGCCCTGTTTCCCCATATGACGGTGGCGCAGAATATCGCCTTCGGTCTCAAGCAGGATGGGCTGCCCAAGGCCGAGATCGATGCCCGGGTCGAAGAGATGCTCAAGCTGGTGCAGATGACCCAGTATGCCCGCCGCAAGCCACACCAGCTCTCCGGTGGCCAGCGCCAGCGGGTCGCGCTGGCCCGTTCGCTGGCCAAGCGTCCCAAGTTGCTGCTGCTCGACGAACCCATGGGAGCCCTCGACAAGAAGTTGCGTTCCAAGATGCAGCTGGAGTTGGTGGAGATCATCGAGCGAGTCGGCGTAACCTGCGTCATGGTGACCCACGATCAGGAAGAGGCGATGACCATGGCGGAGCGGATCGCCATCATGCATCTGGGCTGTATCGAACAGATCGGTAGTCCGATGGATATCTACGAAACCCCCGCCAGCCGGCTGGTGTGCGAGTTTATCGGCAACGTCAACCTGTTCGACGGCCTGCTGGTGGAGGATGAGCAGGACCACGCCACCATCGCCTGCGCCGATCTGGAGCAGCCCATCTATGTGGGCCACGGCATCAGCTCCCGCGCCGAGAACAAGAAGGTGACCTACGCCCTGCGGCCGGAAAAACTGCTGATGAGTCTGCAAAAGCCGGAGGAGATCGAGCACCCGGACTTCAACTGGACCAAGGGTGAGGTCTATGACATCGCCTATCTGGGCGGACATTCGGTTTACCACATCCAGCTGCCCTCGGGCAAAATCGTTCAGGCTTTCATCGCCAATGCCGAACGCCACGGCAAGCGGCCAACTTGGGATGACCAGGTGTTCCTCTACTGGGAAGATGACAGTGGCGTGGTGCTGCAATCATGAAGATCTTGCAACGACTGAAACGGGGTGGGGGGCGCCGACTGGTGATCGGCATCCCCTTCTTCTGGCTGTTCCTCTTCTTCTTGCTGCCCTTCATCATCGTGCTGAAGATCAGCTTTGCGGAAGCGGATGTGGCCATCCCGCCCTACACCAATGTGGTGAGCTGGGCCGACAATCAGCTCACCATTCTGCTCAACATGGGCAACTACCTGCTGCTGCAGGAGGATGAGCTCTATATTGCCGCCTATCTGGGCTCCCTCAAGATGGCGTTTATCAGCACCCTGCTCTGCCTGCTGATTGGCTATCCGATGGCTTACTCTATCGCCCGGGCCAACAAGGAGACCCAGACCGTTCTGCTGCTGCTGATCATGATGCCGACCTGGACCGCCATCCTGATCCGGGTCTATGCGTGGATGGGGATCCTCAGTAACAACGGTCTGCTCAACAGCGTGCTGATGGGGATTGGTCTTATCAACGAGCCGCTGCAGATCCTCAACACCAACCTGGCGGTCTATATCGGTATCGTTTACTCCTACCTGCCGTTCATGGTGCTGCCGCTCTACGCCAATCTGGTCAAGCATGATCAGAGCCTGCTGGAGGCTGCCTCCGACCTGGGTGCCCGCAACCTGACCCGGTTCTGGCAGATCACCGTGCCCCTCTCTAAAAACGGCATTATCGCCGGCTGCATGCTGGTGTTCATCCCGGTGGTGGGGGAGTTCGTCATCCCGGAAATGCTGGGCGGCCCGGAGACCCTGATGATCGGCAAGGTGCTGTGGCAGGAGTTCTTTAACAACCGCGACTGGCCGGTCGCCTCTGCCCTGGCGGTGGTGATGCTGGCGGTGCTGATCATTCCGATCATCCTCTTCAACCGTAATCAGGCTAAAGAGCTGGAGGGCAAGGCATGATGAGACGTTTTGGTTTTGCCAAGCTGATGCTCTGGTTGGGGCTGCTGTTTATCTACCTGCCCATGGTCATCATGGTGATCTACTCCTTCAACGCCTCCAAGCTGGTGACGGTGTGGGGGGGATGGTCGCTCAAATGGTATTTCGGCCTGCTCGATAACAAGCAGCTGATTGGGTCTGTGTTCCGCTCGCTGGAGATCGCCTTTTACACCGCGATCGCCTCGGTAGCGCTGGGGACGGTGGCCGCCTTCGTGCTGACCCGGATCCCCCACTTCCGTGGTCGGACCCTGTTTGGCGGCATGGTGACGGCACCGCTGGTGATGCCCGAGGTGATCACCGGTCTGTCGCTGTTGTTGCTGTTCGTGGCCATGGCCCAACTGGTGGGCTGGCCTGCCGAGCGGGGCATGGTGACTATCTGGATCGCGCATACCACCTTCTGTACCGCCTATGTGGCGATAGTGGTATCGGCGCGGTTACGGGAGCTGGATCTCTCCATCGAGGAGGCGGCGATGGATCTCGGCGCCAAGCCGTGGAAGGTGTTCTTCCTGATCACCATCCCGATGATCGCCCCCTCGCTGGCGGCGGGCGGCATGATGTCGTTCGCCCTGTCGCTCGATGACCTGGTGCTGGCGAGCTTTGTCTCCGGCCCGGGCTCCACCACCTTGCCGATGGAGGTTTTCTCGGCGGTGCGGCTCGGTGTCAAACCCGAGATCAACGCGGTGGCCAGCCTGATCCTGCTGTCGGTGTCACTGTTCACCTTCGGCAGCTGGTATCTGATGGCAAGGTCAGAAAAACGCCGTCGCGCCGAGATTGCCATGACCACCCAGATGCAGGCGGTTGCCTGACCTCGTGATAAGATCCGCATTCTCGTCAACCCGGAGGATGAGTATGCGGATCTCCCTTTTTCGCGGGCGGGGCACCGAACTGGTGCCGGGCCTCACCACTGCGATTCACAAGCAGCCAATCTCTGCACCGGTTCGTTGCTCCTTTGCCGGACTGGACGGAGATGAACAGAGTGACCAGCGCCACCACGGTGGCCCGGATCGAGCGCTTCACTACTATCCCGCCGACCACTATCTCTGGTGGCAGACCTGGCAAACGGCATTGGGCCTGCCCGCACCACGTGCCCCCTGGCAAGCTGCCGCTTTTGGCGAGAACCTCTCCGGCTCTGGTCTGACCGAGACACAAGCCTGTATCGGCGATGTCTATCGGCTTGGCGACGCGCTGATCCAGATTAGCCAGCCAAGATCCCCCTGTTTCAAGCTCAACCAGCGCTTTGGCTATGGCCAGCTGTCGCAGGTGATGCAGCTCAATGGCCGCTGTGGCTGGCTGTTGCGGGTGCTGGAGGAGGGGATGGTCGCGCCCGATATGATCATGGAGCTGGTAGACAGGCCCTATCCCGAGCTGACAGTGAAGCGCACGGCGGATATCCTGTTTAATCAGGCGCGCAATGAAGCCGATCTGCTGTTGTTGCTGGAAAATCCGGCTCTTTCGCCCAACTGGCGCCAGCACGCGGCCAACTGGCTGGAGCATGGCACAGTGGCCGACTGGCAGCGTCGCCTGCTGGGGCCGGAAGCGCTGCGGCTGATCTGAGTCCGGGTTGCCGGAATGTCACCAGCTGGCTACCCGGTGGTAAACGGGTGAAAAAGAGTGCTGGATAGTTGAGCGTATTGCCCTTTTTTTCCTCCAAATGAAAAAAAGGCTTGTGTCAGGTCGGGGCTTTCGGTAAATTCCCGTCCCGCAGACATCGGTGTGTAGCGCAGCTTGGTAGCGCACTTCGTTCGGGACGAAGGGGTCGGAGGTTCGAATCCTCTCACACCGACCAAATTCAACAAGGGCTTAGCTTCGGCTAGGCCCTTGTGCTTTTCCGGTCCCCCAGTTCTGTGGGGCATTTTGATTTACTCCCCTGTTTACCACATCTGCAATCGCTAGCTATTGGCTCATCCTCCGTTGCTTCCCCCTTCTTGGCAACGTGTTAACTATTTCCTTCCATACAGATTGCCCGACTCGTTGTGGGCCTCAAATAAACGGCTGGTATCAATCTCTTTGAATATCAGGGTTCGATGGCAGGAAAAGGATCACTAGATATGCAAGGCCAGGAGCGGCAATGCCAGGAATTTTACCAGACTCAGTTTTCTGGATATGTACAGCAGCTTGCCCCATTTCTCGCACTCGATGAGTGCCTACACGACTTTTTGGATCAACGTCCGAGTAGCAAATATACCGCGCGCAGTCGTGCTGCTGGACTGGCTGCCGCGACCTTCTGGTGGGAGCCAACCAACGTGGAAGATCGCAGCTGGCAAGCTTGGCATTAGGGCGTATTTTGCATTGCGAGGATGCGATCAGTACTGCGTTGCTAGATCATCTGGCCGTTTGTCATCCTGAAACTCTTCGCTGGGCACAACAAACCGTTGTCCATACACCTGCCTCGAGAGTGGCCAATGATCTGATTTCACACCCCAGAGTCACCATATTGCAGACAAGTTCACACTCCTGATGGGCTGGTCATTTGAGGCTACTTCGGAATGGGATACCCTAAGTCACAGCGAGGCCGCCTGACGGCTTCACACAGGGATAGTGCGCACTCAGGCGCCCATAACGACTTATTGCAGAGGCCAAAAATGAAAAAATCGATGCTTGCCGTTCTGGTCAGTGGTTTGCTGGCAACGGGGGCGGTACATGCCGCCGCTCAGGACAATACCTGGTATGTCGGTGGCAAGGCCGGTTGGTCGAACTACTACGGGGTGGACAAAAACCAAGAGATAGCCAATGCCTTCAGCGCGGTAGGTAACAATAGCGAGAACACCGACGATCTGGGGTTGGGCGCATTTGCTGGCTATCAACTCAACCCCAATCTTGGTTTTGAGCTGGGTTATGACTGGTTGGGCAAATACAAGTTGAAAGGGGGCAGTGGTATGACAGCCCTGAAGGCAGAAGCCAAGAGTCAGATGATTCAGGCCACCATGAAGATCAGCTTCCCCGCAACGAACGTGCTCGACCTGTATGGCCGATTGGGCGGTGCCTACGCTTGGACGGATAGCGAGATCAGCTTCGCCAATATCAACGAGACCGGTAAAAAGCATGGTGCCGCATTTGTTGGGGCGCTCGGCGCCGAATACGCCATCGATCGTGACTGGGCCGCCCGTCTGGAGTACCAGTACACTACGCCGCTGGGCGACGCCTCTCTCGATCGGTCCGGCATCGAGCTGGATAACGGTCTGCTCTCGTTCGGCATGCTCTATCGTTTCGGTCAGCAAGGTGGCGAGGTTGCCGCCCCGGCCCCCGCTCCGGCAGTTGAGCCAGCCCCGGCGGCGGTGGTGCTGCCCAAGACCTTTAGCCTGAGTTCTGACGTATTGTTCGAGTTCAACAAGGCAACCCTGAAGCCGGAAGCCAACCAGGCGCTGGACAACCTGTTCAGCCAGATAGTGGCGGCCAATCCGAAAGACGGGGAGGCCACCGTGGTGGGCTATACGGATCGTATCGGTTCCGACACCTACAACCTCTCCCTCTCCGAACAGCGCGCAAGAAGCGTGGCCAACTATCTGGTCAGCAAGGGGCTGTATGCCGACAAGGTGCGGGTCGAGGGGCGTGGCAAGGCCAATCCGGTGACCGGTGACCGCTGTGCCAGCCAGTCCCGCCAGCAGCTGATCGCCTGTCTGGCGCCGGATCGCCGGGTAGAAATCCATCTGGAAGGGGTCTCCCAGCCGGCACAGTAACCGCCGTAGAGACGACAACGGGAGGCCTGGCCTCCCGTTTTTTATGATGTTTCGTGTGGCAGATCAGAGCCCGAACAGCGGCTGCAGACGGATGCCGATGCCGAACAGGAAGGCACCGACGATGAAAGGAATGCCGATAGCCATCACGTTGCCCACCATGGCATCGCCAAACAGGGCGTGGCTCAAGGAGAGGAAGGTGGTGAACAGCAGGATTTCGATGGCAATGGTTAGCAGATGAATCCGCATATGGTAACTGTTGCGTTTGGTCAGCATCTCGCGCCAACCGAAGACGATGCCGAAGCGGCTGAAGGAGAGGGTGAAGCCGAAGCCGAAGCCGAATCCGATCAGGGCCATCAGAGCCCATTTCATACCAAAGGTGTTGCCTAGCCAGAGTAACGTCCCCCCCCCCCGCGATTGCCACGATGGGGAGCGATCATTTTCGATTCATGATGTTGTTTCCTGTGTGTCATGGAAGATAGCCGAGCATCCTATTCCTCCACGACAAACGGGACCCGTGCTGATTGGCTCTTTACGTCGAAAGTGAAAAGAAAACCCCATCCAGATCAATGTACTGCGCGGCTTGCCCGCAGGGTGAACAGCAGAGTGGGGCTAGTCTGCCGACATGGTGCACAACAGGGGCCAGTACGACAGGGGGTGACGCTTCACTGATCAGGAGAAGGCACGAGAGAGTTCGCCCAGCATGCCACCCAGGATGGAGAGGCTGACGGCGCCAAACAGCAGGCCGGTCACCAGGTTGAGGGGGCGTTGAATCCGGCCGATCAGTTGTTGGGCACGGACGGTGGAGAGGCTCCAGGCCAGGGCTCCGAACCAGAAGAGCGACAGCAGGAATAGCTCCAGCACCAGCAGTCCTCGGGTCAGGCCATCCACCTGGGGTGTTACCATGGCCGCCAGCAGCCCCATGAAGAACAACAGCGCCTTGGGATTGAGCAAGTTGGTGGCCAGGCCGATCTGTACCCCCTTGCGCCAACCGGCACGCTCGCCACCGGCCTTGAAAGCCGGCTCATCCGCCCCTTGCCAGGCGGCCATCAGCGCCCCCCAGCCGAGCCAGCCCAGATAGAGGGCGCCGACCATCTTCACCACCATGAACAACCAGCGGTGCTCGGCGATCAGCAAGCTGATGCCGGTCAGGCTCAGGGTGGCGTGCAGCAAGATGGCGAGCGCGATGCCGAGGGCCGCGCCAAGGGCAGTGGGCCTGTGCAGGCTGGTGCGCAGGATCAGCGCGAAGTCGGGGCCCGGGCTCGCCAGGGCAACGAGATGGATGAGGCCTATGGTCAGAAACAGGCTGGTAAACATGGGCATAACCTCAACGACATGATGAGGTCACAGGATGAAGGAGGTGGGGCCGGTTTGATTGTAAAAGATTGCACCGATCGCCGCTGATTCGTCCGTGCCAGTGGCTGTCGTCAGCCCGGTACGCCTGAGACGGGGCGCATCTGCTGGCGATATTCGGCGGGGGTTAGGCCGAAGGCCTGCCGGAACCCGTGGTGAAAGTGGCTCTGATCGAAGAAGCCGACCGCGAGCGCCACCTCGCTCACCGGCAGGCCGCTGCAGAGCAGGCGCTTGCCGCGCTCCAGCCGCAGTCGCTTGAGCCAGGCGTAGGGGGTCATGCCAGTCTTCTTCTTGAACTGGCGCAGGAAGGCGAAGCGATCCAGCCCGAACAGGGCAGCCAGATCCTCCAGGCTGTTGCGTTCGTCGAGCCGGGCCAGCAGATGGTCGCGCAGGTATCTGAGCTGGGTATCGGCCAGGACGTGGCGTTCGGGGGCGAGATGCAGCAGCTCGCCAAGCAGGGCCAGCAGTTGGCTCTCCGCCAGCAGACCGTCAGGTTCGGGAGCCTCGTCCAGATACATGTGCAGGCGGGTGAAACCCAGATAGAGGTCGGGACGGCTCTGTAGCCCCTTGTCGAAAAAGGGTTCAGGGCTGTCCGGCAGCCAGATGGCCAGTTGTTCGGGGGCGATGGCGAACACCCGCACCTCGTACCCTTCCGGCAGCAGGCTCAGGCCGTCGTGCATCTCGTCCGGGTTGACGGTGGAGAGCTCGCCGCGCACCAGGTTGTGGCTGCTGCCCTTGTGGATGAATCTCTGGCCGCCCTGCTGCACCAGACCGATGTGATAGTCGAGGTGAACATGGCGGCCATAGCTGAACTCCTTGTGGTGGGAATGGGAGAGTTCAACCCCCGGCAGCAGCCGGGATTGCCAGTAGTGGATGCGGGAGTGGGGTGTGCTCATCGTCTATTGATAACCTGAAAGCCGGCTCAAGGTTTGTAGATTATTTCAGCGCGACGAGCCACCCCGTCAATCCTGCTGTGTCACCGGCCGGCGGCTGCCGCTGCGCAGCCCGTCCAGACTGAATAGCACCAGGGCGCTCCAGATAAAGGCGAAGGTGATCATCTTGTCCAGCGCCAGAGCCTCGCCGTACAGGGTGACAGCCAGGATGAACATCAGGCTGGGGCCTATGTACTGGAAGAAGCCCAGGGTGGAGAGCTTGAGCCGGGTCGCAGCGGCGGTGAAGCAGAGCAGGGGGGCAGTGGTGACCACGCCTGCGGCGATCAGCAGCAGATTCAGGTGCCAGCTGTTTTCTGTCATGTGGCTGGTGGGGCTGTCTGCAATACCCCACAGATAGAAGGCGGCCGGGGGCAGCATGATCATGGTCTCGATCAGCAGGCCGGTGAGCGCATCAAGGGCCAGCTTCTTGCGAATGAGGCCGTAGATGGCGAAGCTCACCGCCAGCACCAGGGCAATCCAGGGCAGGGAGCCAAAGGCGATGAGCTGGATCGCCACCCCGACAAAGGCCAGCCCGACCGCCCACCACTGCAGACGACGCAACCTCTCGTTCAGAAACAGCATGCCGAGCAGCACGTTGAACAGGGGGTTGATGTAGTAGCCGAGGCTGGCATCCAGCATATGGCCGTTGTTGATGGCCCAGATGAACAGCAGCCAGTTGCCGCCGACGGTGACCGAGGTGAAGGCCAGGGTGAGCAACACTTTTGGCTGACGCAGCACAGCCTGCACCTTGTGCCACTGACGGCCGAGCAGAGTCAGTATCAGCAGCAGGGCGCACGACCAGACCATCCTGTGGGTCAGGATCTCGGCAGCCGGGACGGCAGAAATCGTCTTGAAATAGATGGGGGCTATGCCCCAAAGGGTATAGGCGCACAAAGCGTAAATAACGCCCTGACGCTGGATCTGTTGCGGCATGCGGATGACCTTTACTGAAGCGTTGGATGCGGGAAAACATCGCAAAAAATCAGTGTAGCGATCCTTTTGCGGGGAAAGAAGTTAATAAATGAAGTTTGGTTGTGGAAGAGAGTGGCTTACCGGTCAGCCTTTGCCGCGGCGGATCTTGTCGACGTCCATCAACAGCCACAACATCAGGGCGATGGCGGAGATCCAGGGGCCCCAGGTCACGTAGGCCTCGCCGTACCCCAGCACGAAGAACAGCAGGGGTAACCCGATCACCAGAAAAAGTACGCTTCCCAGAAAAAATAGCATTTTTGTCTTTTAATTTAACATGTTGGATTTTTTGTCATTATAAGCACTGCACCTGGTGATGGAAGGCCAAAAATGCAAAAGGGGGATGTCTCCCCCTTTGTCTCTGGCTATGGCGAATTTGTCACTTTATTCCAGCTGGATCCAGGTGCTTTTCAGCTCGGTGTACTTCTCCAGCGCGTGCAACGACTTGTCGCGGCCGTTGCCGGACTGCTTGAATCCGCCGAATGGCATGGTCATGTCGCCGCCGTCCCAGTTGTTGACGAACACGGTACCGGCACGCAGGGCGCGGGAGCCTTTCACCGCCTTGTTGAGATCTGCCGTCCAGATTGCGGCCGCCAGCCCGTAGTCGCTGTCGTTGCCAAGGGCGATGGCCTCCTCCAGCGTATCGAAGCCGGTGACCGCCAGCACAGGGCCGAAGATCTCTTCGCGGAAGATGCGCATCTCGGGAGTCACCTCATCGAAGATGGTGGGCTCGATATAGAAGCCACCGCTTTCCAGATTGGTGCGCTTGCCCCCCAGCAGCAGCTTGGCCCCCTCCTGCTTGCCAATCTCGACATAGCGCAGTACCTGCTCCATCTGGATGTGGTCCACCATGGCGCCGATGCGGGTGGCGGGGTCGAGCGGATTGTCGGAGATCCATTCGCGGGCATGGGCCAGCAGCCGCTCCATAAACTGCGGCTTGATGCTGTTTTGCACCAGCAGGCGAGAGGCGGCGGTGCACACCTCGCCCTGGTTGTAGAAGATGGCACCAGCGGCGCTCTTGGCGGCGGCGTCCAGATCCGGCACATCGGCCAGTATGATGTTAGGGCTCTTGCCGCCACACTCCATAAAGGCCCGCTTGAGGTTGGACTTGCCGGAGCACTGCACCAGATGCTTGCCGATCTTGGTGGAGCCGGTGAAGGTGATGCAGTCCACATCCATGTGCATGGCCAGCGCCTCGCCCACGGTATGGCCAAAGCCCGGCAGCACGTTGAGCACGCCGTCCGGAATGCCAGCCTCTTTGGCCAGTCCCGCGATGCGCAGGGCGGTCAGGGGGGATTTTTCGGAAGGTTTGAGGATCACCGAGTTGCCGGTGGCGAGCGCCGGGCCCAGCTTCCAGCAGGCCATCACCAGCGGGAAGTTCCACGGGACTATGGCTGCGACTACGCCCAGGGCTTCCCGGGTCACCAGCGCCAGGGCGGACTCCTCCACCGGCGCGACCTGATCGTAGATCTTGTCGATGGCCTCGGCGTTCCAGGCGATGCAGTTGGCGGCGGCAGGGGCATCGTAGCCCATGGCATCGCCGATGGGCTTGCCCATGTCCAGCGACTCGAGCAGCGCCAACTCTACCAGGTTAAGGCGCATCAGCTCGGCGAAACGTTGCATGATCAGTTTGCGCTGCTTGGGTGGCAGACCGCTCCAGCGTTTATCGTTGAAGGCATCGCGCGCGGCCTGTACCGCCAGTTCGGCATCGGCGTCGTCGCAGGCAGCCACTCTGGTTAGCAGCTTGCCGTTGGCCGGGTTGATACAGTCGAAGGTGGCGCCATTAACGGCATCCCGATAACTGCCGTTGATAAAGGCTTGCGAGGGCAGGGTCAGATGGGCGGCCTTGTGTTGCCACTGGGCCTGGGTCAGGTCACTCATGTTCACTCCTTGAACCGGCAAAAGTCAGTTTCCGCGTATCACTATGCTAAACATCCTGCCACATGTAAATCCACCTTGTAACAATTCATTAAACGTTGGCAACAGGCCGACCCCATATCACCCTGTTAGAAACTGGCGGGGGTATTGGCTGAAATCAACACGCACTCCTGCTCGCCCACATTGCGAAAACGGTGGGGGGTGCGGCTGTCAAAGTAGTAGCCATCGCCCGGTGTCAGCAAGTAGATCTGCTCGCCCACGGTCACTTCAACTTCGCCCTTGATGACGATGCCGCACTCTTCACCCTCGTGGCTCAGCATGTCGTCGCCGGTGTCGGCACCGGGTGGCAGCACTTCCTGCAACATGCCGATGGCGCGGTTGGCGCGGCTGTGGCCCACCAGCCGGTAGCTGATGGGATGCGTGCCGAGATCTGGCATGTCGGCGGCGCGGAAGATCACTTCGGAGTCCATTTCGGTCTCGTCGGTAAAAAAGCTGGCCAGCGACATGGGGATCCCTTCCAGTACTTTGCGCAGGGAGGCAACTGACGGGCTCACCTGATTCTTTTCGATCTGGGAGATGAATCCGTTGGTCACGCCCGAGCGTTTGGCCAGCTCGCGCTGGGAGAGGGCCGCCTTGGTGCGAACCGCCTTGAGACGGTGACCGATATCCATCGATAGACACTCCTTGACTGTTTACTATTATTAAATTTGTGTTAAATATCTTATACCACCCTGTAGCGTCATCTAGCTAGGGGTGGCATCAGACAGGGCGATAATGAGCCCTTTTTTATGGATTTAGGTGTTTAATTTAATAGGCATAGGCCGATAGTTGCTAAACACCTTAAGGATGAGGTGACCATGAAACCGATCAGCGACATCAATACGCCCTCCGACATGTCCGCTTTCTGGATGCCGTTCACCGCCAATCAGCAGTTCAAGGCGGCACCGCGTATCCTGAAGTCGGCAGCGGGGATGTATTATCACTCAGAGGATGGCCGCAAGATACTGGATGGCACTGCCGGACTCTGGTGTTGCAACGCGGGCCATGGTCGGCGCGAGATTGCCGAGGCGGTCTCCCAGCAGATTTCCCACCTCGATTTTGCCCCCACTTTCCAGATGGGCCACCCCCTGCCGTTCGAGCTGGCCAACAAGCTGGTGGAGATAGCGCCCAAGGGATTTGGCCACGTCTTCTATACCAACTCCGGCTCAGAGTCGGTCGATACCGCCCTGAAGATTGCGCTCGCCTGGCAGCGAGCCCGTGGTCAGGGCACCCGCACCCGACTGATTGGCCGTGAGCGCGGCTATCATGGGGTCGGTTTTGGCGGTATTTCGGTGGGGGGCATTCCCGGCAACCGCAAGTGGTTCGGCTCCCTGCTGACCGGCGTTGATCACCTGCCCCACACCCTCAACATCGCCAAGAATGCCTTCACCAAGGGGTTGCCAGAGGAGGATGTGGCGCTGGCCGACGAGCTGGAGAAGATCGTCTTCCTGCACGATGCCAGCAATATCGCGGCGGTGATCGTCGAGCCCATCGCCGGCAGCACCGGCGTGCTGATGCCGCCCAAAGGTTACCTCAAGCGGCTGCGGGAGATCTGTACCAAACACGGTATCCTGCTGATCTTTGACGAGGTGATCACTGGTTTCGGCCGCCTCGGTTCCCCCTTTGCGGCGCAAGAGTTTGATGTCATCCCCGATATGATTACTTGCGCCAAGGGGCTGACCAATGGCGCCATCCCCATGGGGGCTGTGCTGGTGCAGAAGCACATCTATGACGACATGATGGCCGCAGGCAAGGGGGCCATCGAGCTGTTCCACGGCTACACCTACTCCGGCCATCCGGTGGCGGCGGCCGCTGGTCTCGCGACCCTCGAGATCTATCGCAACGAGAACCTGCTCAGCCGCGCTGCCGATCTGGCGGGCTACTGGGAGGAGGCGGCCCATTCGCTGAAGGGCTGCAAGCATGTGAAGGATGTACGCAACTACGGGCTGGTGGCGGGTATCGAGCTCGAATCCATGCCGGATGCGCCGGGCAAGCGCGCCTATGAAGTGTTTGTCCGCTGCTTCGAGAAGGGGGCGCTTGTCCGGGTGACGGGGGACATCATTGCCCTGTCGCCACCCCTCATCATCGAGCGCAGCCAGATCGACGATCTCTTCACCCTGCTGCAGGATGTTCTGCAGACACAACCCTAATCCATTTGATGGCCCCGCACTGGCGGGGCCTTGCGTTGGCGCATATCAGAAAGCGCAACGCAGTCACCACATTAGATATCACGGAGGATACATGACATACAGGGTCAGCAACTTCATCAACGGCAAGCGCCAGGAGAGTCGCAGCGAGCGCCAGGGTGCCATCTTCAATCCCGCCTGCGGCAAGCAGCAGGGGAGCGTCGGGCTCTCCAGCGCTGCCGAGTGTCAGGAGGCGATCGCCATCGCCGAGCGCGCCTTTGCCGACTGGTCGCAAACCCCGCCGCTGGTGCGGGCCCGGGTCTTTTTCCGCTTCAAGGCGTTGATGGAGCAGCACAGGGACGAGCTCGCCCAACTGATCAGTCGCGAACACGGCAAGGTCTTCACCGATGCGCAGGGTGAGCTGACCCGCGGTCTCGAGGTGGTGGAGTTTGCCTGCGGCATCCCCCATCTGCTCAAGGGGGAGCACTCCCTCAATGTGGGGCGCGGGGTGGACAGCTACTCCATGATGCAGCCGGTGGGTGTCTGCGCCGGTATCACCCCGTTCAACTTTCCGGCCATGGTGCCGCTCTGGATGTTCCCGGTCGCCATCGCCTGCGGCAACACCTTCATTCTCAAGCCATCCGAGAAGGATCCCTCCCTCTCGTTGCGGATGGCCGAGTTGCTCAAGGAGGCCGGTCTGCCAGACGGCGTGCTCAACGTGGTGAACGGTGACAAGGAGGTGGTGGATGTGCTGCTGACCGATCCGCGGGTCGGCGCCGTGTCGTTTGTCGGCTCCACCCCCATCGCCCAGTACATCTACGCCACCGCCTCGGCCCACGGCAAGCGGGTGCAGGCGCTGGGCGGCGCCAAAAACCACATGGTGGTGATGCCGGATGCGGACCTCGAGCAGGCGGTCTCCGCCCTGATGGGGGCCGCCTATGGTGCGGCCGGTGAGCGCTGCATGGCGATTTCGGTGGCCGTGGTGGTGGGTGACGAGACCGCCGATGCCTTGGTGGCCAAACTGACACCGCTGGTGGAAAAACTGCGGGTGGGCCCGGGGCTGGGCCAGAGCCCGGAGAGCGAGATGGGGCCGCTCATCAGCAAGGAGCATCTGGCCAAGGTACGCGGCTACGTGGATCAGGGGGTGGCCGAAGGGGCCGCGCTGCGGGTCGATGGTCGCACGCTGAGCCACGACGAGGGTTACTTTATCGGTGGCTCTCTGTTTGACGAGGTAACCCCCGAGATGCGCATCTACCGCGAGGAGATCTTTGGCCCGGTGCTCGCCATCGTGCGGGTGCCGGATTACGAGACGGCGCTGCGGCTCATCAACGAGCACGAGTACGGCAACGGTACCGCCATCTTTACCTGCGATGGCGACACTGCGCGGGACTTCACGGTGCGGGTAGAGGTCGGTATGGTAGGGGTGAACGTCCCCATTCCGGTGCCGATGGCGTTTCACAGCTTTGGCGGCTGGAAGCGCTCCATCTTCGGGCCGCTCAACATGCACGGGCCGGATGGAGTTCGCTTCTATACCCGGATGAAGACGGTGACGGCGCGCTGGCCCCAGAGCCTGCGCAGTGGTGCCGAGTTCTCCATGCCAACCATGAAGTGACGCGCTGGCGCGTGCTCATGGCCTAACCTCTTGCCCCCGCCGGTCGATGATTGGCGGGGGCGAACTCTGTAAAGGAACAACAGATGCGATTGGGAATTCTCGATTGTGACCGGCTCGATCCCGATCTGGCGGATCGTTTTGGCCCCGTTTACTCCGAGATGTTTATCAGGGGCTTTGCAGCCCTGGCCCCCGAACTGGAATTTCGGGTCTGGTCGGCTCTTGATGGGGAGCTGCCGGAGGATCTGCACGAGTGCGATGCCTGGCTCATCACAGGTTCGCGCCACGATGCCTATAGCGATATCCCCTGGATTCAGGCGCTGCGGGCGTGGATACGCCAGGCGCACGATGCCGACGTCAAGCTGGCCGGTGTCTGCTTCGGTCATCAGGTGATCGCCCAGGCGCTGGGTGGCGAAGTGGTGAAGTCCACCAAGGGGTGGGGGCTGGGAGTGTCGGTACATCCCATACTGGCAGATGAACCCTGGATGGCGCCGGCGCGGGATCAGATCCGCATTCTGGCCAGCCATCAGGATCAGGTCGCCCTACTGCCACCGGGGGCGACCCGGCTGGCAGGCAATGATTTTTGTCCATACTTCATGTTTTTACAGGGCGATCATATCGTCGCCATTCAGGGGCATCCGGAGTTCTCGGTGGAGTACAACCGGGCGTTGATCGAGCGTCGTCGTGGCCTGTTACCCGACGAGCGCTACCAGAGCAGCCTCTCTTCGCTGGAGGGGGAGGTCGACTCGGCCACCATGATGCAATGGCTGTTGCAGTTTCTGGGGATCCTGCCGCTGCGGGCTGGCGCGGCCTGAGCCCGGTTTGTCAGCCACCCCTTCGGATGCTAGATTTTGTAGCAAAATGAAGGATCAAGCGCTGAGATGTCGGGAGCGAATGGTACACTGGCCGCCCATGTGGCGGCCTGTTTGTCTGGCTTGATTGCCGTCCCGGCCTGAGCCAAACCTGTCTGAGCCAAACCAGTGTGAGAGTGTGACGCCTTGAAACTACAGCAATTGAAGTACCTGATCGCGATCCGGGACCACAACCTCAACGTCTCGGTGGCCTCCGATGCGCTCTATACCAGCCAGCCGGGGGTAAGCAAGCAGATCGGCCTGCTGGAGAGCGAGCTGGGGGTGAGGATCTTCGAGCGTCGTGGCAAGCACCTGCACCGCATTACGCCGGTGGGGGAGGAGATCATCAAGTGTGCCGAGGCGATGCTCAACATCGAGAGCAAGATCAAGGCGATTTCCCGCGAGTATCTGGACCCGACCGTGGGCACCCTCAATATTCACACCACTCATACCATCGCCCGCTACCTGCTGCCCAAGTCGGTCACCTACTTCACCAAGAAGTACCCCAAGATCTCGTTCCACCTCCATCCGGTGATGTCGGCGAGCAAGGAGCAGATCAGCAAGGGTTACTCCGATTTTTCCATCGTTGCCCACGAAATTGGCTTCGACAAGGAGCTGATCGCGCTGCCCGCCTACCTCTGGACCCTTTCGCTGGTGGTGCCGCAGGATCACCCGCTGGCCAAGGTGAAGAAGCCGACCCTGGAGCAGCTCTGCCACTACCCCATTCTCAGTTACGAGAGCGGTGCCACCGGTCGTCAGGTGCAGGACGAGGTGTTCCATGCAGCGGGGCTGACCCCGAGCTACTACATGACGGTGATGGACGCCGGGGTGATCAAGCGCTACGTGGAGCTGGGCTTTGGTATCGGCATCATCTCCTCGCTGGTGGCCAACGACACCGACAGCCCCGGGTTGGTCTCCATCAATCTGGAGCACCTGTTCAAGCCCTGCCCGGCCCAGATCTGTTTCAGTAAGAGCATCCTGCTGCAGAACTACATGTATGACTTCATCAGCTCCTTCTCGCCCCACCTCACCAAGGAGGTGATCCAGAGCGTGATGCAGCAGCCGAGTCAGGCGCGCATCGACGAGCTGCTGGCCGGGGTAGAGCTGCCCATCTATTGATCCCGATCGGATTCCCGATCGCTGCCGGTTGTCTCTTCTGTCAGGCTGGGCTCTACTCGGGGTTCAGCCTGTCTCTTTTGGGCTATCTCCATCGTCCGAGGTCTCTATGTCCCGCATTCTGCTGCTTGCCAATCTCAACTGTGATCATGTGCTTTCCCTCTCCGAACCACTGGTGGCGGGGGCCCGTCTGCAATATGTGGATCAGGGGCGCAGGCTGGGAGGCGGTGCGGCCAATACCGGCATCGGGCTGGTGTGGGCGGGCCACGAGGTGACCATCGCCTCCCGCATCGGGCTGGACGAGACCGGCGACTGGCTGCTGGAACAGGCGGCCGGTCACGGGCTGGATTGCAGCCATGTGGAGCGCTTTGGCGGCGAGACCGGCGAGCTGCTGATCCTGGTGGACTCCACCGGCGAGCGCACCATACTGCGTCGCCCGCGGCGCCCCGATCTGCCCGGCGATCTGCCGCTGGAGGGGGTGGATTGCCTCTATGTGAACTATCCCGGCACTGCCATCATCAGCTACATGCGCCAGATGCTCAGCAAGAGTTTCGTGGTGGCCCAGTATCCTAAGGGCGGCCAAGCGCGCCGTCCCTGCCACGTGCTGGTGGCCTCCCGCTCAGATCTCGGGGAGGTGAGCGACCCCTGGCATCACGCCCGCCAGCTGGCGGGGGAGCAGCTCGAATGGCTGGTGTTGACCGAGGGCAAGGCGGGGGCGGTGGCCATCCACGGCGACGAGCAGATCAGGGTCGCCGCCCGGCCGGTGTCGGTGGTCGATACCACGGGGGCGGGAGATGCTTTCGCCGGTGGCCTGATCCATGGTCTGGCGCGGGGTATGGCGATCAAGGATGCCCTGCAGTGTGCAGTGGACTGGGGCGCGTTCGCGGTTGCCTCCGAGAGTTCCATCCCTTCGCTTGCACTGAAAAACTGGCTGAAACAGCCCCACTGAACCACCACTCTGCCGGCCGATTGAGGGGTGGCGCGCGGCCTGCGCGGCGGCTTGTCGAAGGGGCTTGGTGAGGGGGGCGGTTCGGGATATTTACCCGCAATAAAGCGGGTAAACACCGGGCTAACCCGGCAAGTTTGCGATCAATCAAAGAAAGTGTCGATTTATGTGCATCTTCATCGACACCCGGTTGTGCTGCTCTTAACCTGTCACTCCGCAACTCAGATTAAGAGACAGGCCCCCCTCTGGCAAACAGCGGCAAACCGGTTGTCTCCTGCCTCTTAGCTCAATGTTGTCGTCCTGATTCCTGGCTTGTAGTAAGAGGCAAGTGCGACCATGCAACTGACACGATTTACCGACTACGCCCTGCGTACCCTGACCTTCCTGGCGGTGCAGCCGGGAGATCGCCTGTCGACTATTACCGAAGTGGCCGATACCTTCGCCATCTCTCGCAACCATGTGGTCAAGATAGTGCACCAGCTTGGCATCAAGGGGTACATCGAGACGGTACGCGGCAAGCATGGTGGCATCCGCCTCGGTCGCTCTGCGGTCTCCATCAATTTGCGGGATGTGGTGATGGACATGGAGCATGTGCTCTGCCCGGTCGACTGCAAGCGCGAGAACTGCCGCCTCTCCGGTGGTTGCCGCATTCAGGGCATTCTGCGCCGCGCCATGAACGCCTTTCTTGAGGTGCTGGGTGAATACACCCTAGCCGATGCGGTGCGCGATCCGAACCGTCTCTGCCACCTGTTGGGTATCGAGCAGGAGTCCATTGTGACCATGGCCTGATCGGGCGCACAATAACGAACAAGATGTGAAAGGGGCCTGATGGCCCCTTTTGCTTGTCAACGACAGCCCGGTTGGCGGATCAGGGTAATGGCGCCGTGCAGGCAGGCGAGGCCACAGGCACCGCAGCCATTGCAGGCGTCCATGTTGACGTTGATGCCGTCGGCGCTGACCTTGATCGCCTGCTGGGGACAGGCATCTTCACAGAGCAGGCAGTAAAAGCCCTGCCGTGCCTGGCAGCTCTGTTCAATCTGAACCCGGGTCTGCACCTGGCGGCCCAGTTGCAGGTCGAGGGCGCCAGTGGGGCAGGCTCTGGCGCAGCTGCCGCAGTAGCTGCACTGGCCGCAGGCGAGATCGAGCATCGGCGTACCGGCGATCGGGGTATCGTTGTATTCGGGCTGGTTGGCCGGTTTGAGCAGACCGCGCGGGCAGGCCTTGAAACACTCGCCGCAGCGGGTGCAGAGGGAGAGGTACTGGGACTCTTCGATGGCCCATGGCGGGCGCGCTTCATGGCAAACCACGGCGGGCTTGCGGGAAGCTTGCCAACCTTGTGTCAGCCAACGGAGGAAATAGTGAGTCATGCTCGCCCCTGATACCTATTAGGGGTTAATTTTATCGAAGTTTCGGGAAGCAGGCCAGAGAATAGCGGCCGTCAGGATCGCAAGGGCTGTTGCCCTTGTGTAAGCTAGGCGGGTCTTTTTACGTGGTTGAATGAGAACATATGTGGCTATTTCTCTGGCGTGCTTCCCTGCTCTATGTCTTTCCCCTGCTGATGTGGGGCTACTGTCGCATCAAGGATATCGAGTTCGCCGAGCTCGATACCGGGGTCAACAGCCACAAGTGGGTGGTGCTGGCCGCCTATCTTATCTATGTGGTGCTCTGGATCTTGGTTAACCGCCATCTCGAACTCTTCCTGCGTCAGCGGAGCCGTAAATGATCGAGCCCGGACTCTGGATCATCCTGTTGCCTGCGGCCCTGCTGGCCCTTGGGCTTGGCTGGTTGATCGGGCGGCGGGCAGCCACGGCGCAGGCTCAGGAGCTGATGTTGGCGCAGGAGCGTTATCAGGCGTTGCAGGATCGCTTCGACGAGTTGCATGATGAGCGGATGCAGGGCCAGCAGAAGCTTGATCAGCAGCAGACCCTGCTGATCAAGCTCACTGCCCGCCTCAAGGATGCGGAAGCGACCCTGCGCAGCGAACGGCTGGCCGCCGCCGAGAAGCTGCAACTGCAACAGGAGGCGGAGCAGCGCCTCAGCCAGCAGTTCGAGAACCTCGCCAACCGGATCTTCGAGCAAAACTCCGGCAACTTCCGCGAATTGAACCAGAACAGCCTCGATCTGTTGCTCACACCGCTCAAAGAGCAACTTGAGGGCTTTCGCCGTCAGGTGGGTGAGACCCACGCCCAGGAGACGGCCCAGCGCCACAGCCTCAAGTTCGAGCTGGAGCGCCTCGCCGAGCTCAATGCCCGCATGACCGAAGAGGCGGCGGCACTGACCCGCGCCCTCAAGGGCGACAGCAAGCAGCAGGGCAACTGGGGTGAAGTGGTGCTGGCACGGATCCTCAGCGAGTGCGGCCTGCGCGAGGGCCACGAGTACCACACCCAGGTCAATATCGAGGTGGAGAGGGGCAAGCGCTGCCAGCCCGACGTCATCGTCCACCTGCCGCAGGAGAAGGACATCATCATCGACGCCAAGGTGTCGCTGACCGCCTACGAGCGCTGGTACAACGCCAAGGACGAGCTGGAGAAGGCGGTGGCGCTGAAAGAACACGTCGCCTCGGTGCGCAACCATATCCGCGAGCTGGGCCGCAAGGATTACCAGCAGCTGCCCGGGGTGCGCACCCTCGACTATGTGCTGATGTTCGTGGCGGTGGAGCCCGCCTTCCTCACCGCGATGGAGGCCGATCCCTCGCTGGTGCGTTATGGCCTCGACCACAACATCCTGCTGGTGAGCCCCACCAACCTGATGGTGGCGCTGCGCACCATCGAGAACTTGTGGCGCTACGAGCGGCAGAACCAGAATGCCCGCCAGATTGCCGAACGGGCCGGCCGTCTTTACGAAAAGCTGCGGCTGTTTGTGGAGGAGATGCAGCAGATGGGCGGCAGTCTGCACAAGGCGCAGGAGAGCTACGACAAGGCGATGGGACGACTGGTCAACGGCCGTGGCAACCTGATTGCGCAGGTCGAGCGTTTCCGCGAGCTGGGGGTCGAGGTGACCAAGAGCCTGCCCGAGCCGCTGGTGGAGCGGGCGCTGGAGCGCGACAAGGAGCAGGAGTAGTTTTTACCTGCACCGTCATCAGCAAAGGCCCAAACCCGGTTTGGGCCTTTTGCTATCTGCCTGCTGGCCCAGTGCTGACTTATCATCAGAAATCCGCAAATAACAACGGCCCAC
>NZ_CDBO01000052.1:0-85942 GCF_000819885.1 Aeromonas fluvialis | reverse complement strand
GTGGGCCGTTGTTATTTGCAGTGCCGGTGTGGATCAGCGGCTGGCAGCGCGGGCGCTCAGCTCGGCTTTCTCGCTATCACTCAGGAAGGCCAAGGTCAGGCCATTCTGCTGGGCGGTGCGGATTTCGCTCGTGGTCATGCCCGTGGCCGGGGCGGCCACTTCATATTCGTGGGGCAGGTCGATGCCTTCCACCGCCGGATCGTCGGTGTTGAGGCAGGCCAGCACACCGGCGGCCAGGAACTGGCGGATCGGGTGTTCGGTCAGGCTCGCCACTGTGGTGGTCTGGAGGTTGGAGGTGAGGCAGGATTCGATGCCGATGCGGTGCTCGGCCAGATAGGCCATCAGGGCCGGATCCTGAATCGCTTTGACGCCGTGACCGATACGTTCGGCGCCCAGCTCGCGAATGGCCTGCCACATGCTCTCGGGGCCAGCGGCTTCACCGGCGTGTACGGTGACGCGCATGCCTGCATCGCGCACCTTGCGGAAGTGGTCGGTAAAGAGGGTGCCCGGGAAGCCCAGTTCGTCACCGGCCAGATCGATGGCGACCAGCTTGTTGCGGTGGGCCAGACAGGCGGCCAGCTCCTGATTGCACTGCTCGGTGCCGAAGGTGCGGCTCATGATGCCGATCAGGTTGGTCTTGATGCCGAAGTCGCGGCTGCCAGCGGCCACGCCGTCGATGATGGCCTCCACCACGCCCTGCGGGTGCAGCTTGTGGGCCATCGCCATGTAGGCCGGGCTGAAACGCAGTTCGGCATAGTCGATACCGGCGCGCAGCAGATCTTCGACGTTCTCGTAGGCGACCCGGCGGCAGGCGTCATAGTCGGCCAGCACGGCTACCCCCCAGTCCAGTTTCTTCAGGAAGGCGACCAGGCTCGGCTCGTTCTCTACGATCTGTACATGGGGGCGCAGCGCTTCCAGCTCGAAGGCGGGCAGCCGGATATTGTGTTGGCGACCCAGCTCGAGGATGGTTTGCGGGCGGATGTTGCCGTCCAGATGGCGGTGCAGGTCGGTCAGGGGGAGAGATCTGTCAATCATGGTGGCGCCTTCTTCGAGTCGGGTTGGAAAGCCTGCCATTCTAGGCAGGGCTTTCAAAAAAGATACCCCGTTTATAGTTAAGCGGGGGCTCTGGCAGGCGGTGATTTGTCAGGGCGTGATGGGAATCGTTTTTCCCGGGAACTCAGCAGAGATCGAGTTCCTTCAGCTTGCGGGTCAGGGTGTTGCGACCCCAGCCAAGCAGACGGGCCGCCTCCTGCTTGTGGCCGTGGGTGTGCTCCAGAGCCGTCTCCAGCATGATTCGCTCGAACTGGGGCAGGGCGTCGGCCAGGATATCGATCTCTCCCAACGCCAGCTTGGCGGCAACCCACTCCTGCAACTGCTGCTGCCAGCAGCCGGGCAGGGCCGGCTGGCCGGGTTCGGCATTGTGGGTGATGGGGGTGAGCAGTTCGGCAGGCAGGTCTCCGACCAGCACCTCCTGTCCGGATGCCATCACAGTGAGCCAGCGGCAGGCATTCTCCAGCTGGCGCACGTTGCCCGGCCAGGGCAGTCGGCTGATATAGGCCTGGGTGTCGGGGTGCAGGCTCTTGGCCTCCACATTCAGCTCCTTGGCGGCGCGTAGCAGGAAGTGGCGGGCCAGCTGGGGGATATCCTCACGACGCTCCTTGAGAGCGGGAATGTGGATGCGGATGACGTTGAGGCGGTGGAACAGATCCTCGCGAAACTCGCCATCGGCGACCCGTTTCTCCAGATTCTGGTGGGTGGCGGCGATGATCCGCACATCCACCTGCACCGGCTGGTGGCCACCGACCCGATAGAACTGACCATCGGCCAGCACCCGCAGCAGCCGAGTCTGCACGTCGAGCGGCATGTCGCCGATCTCGTCGAGAAACAGGGTGCCGCCGTCGGCCTGTTCGAAACGGCCGTGACGGATGTTGTTGGCGCCGGTGAAGGCCCCCTTCTCATGACCGAACAGCTCCGACTCGATGAGGTCTTTCGGGATGGCTGCCATGTTGAGGGCGATGAAGTTTTTGTGGGCGCGCGGGCTGTGTTTGTGCAGCGCGTGGGCGACCAGCTCCTTGCCGGTACCACTCTGGCCGTTGATCAGCACCGAGATGCTGGAGCGCGACAGGCGACCGATGGCGCGGAACACCTCCTGCATCGCCGGTGCCTCACCGATGATCTCCGGAGTGGCGGTGGCCTCTTGCTGGCGAGACTTGCGCTTGGTGCGCTGCTCCTTGAGATGGTTCTCGGCGCGCCGTACCAGGGTCACCGCTTCGTCGATATCGAACGGCTTGGGCAGGTACTCGAAGGCGCCACGCTGGTAGGCGTTGACTGCGCTGTCGAGATCCGAATGGGCGGTCATGATGATGACGGGCAGATCGGCCTGACGGCGATGGATCTGTTCGAGCAGGCTCAGGCCATCGATGCCGGGCATCCGGATATCGGAGAGGATCACATCGGGCGAGCGCAGCTCCAGGGCGTGCAGCAGCGCTTCGCCATCGGCAAAGCTCTCGCAGTTAAAGCCTTCGCTGCCGAGCGTGCGTTCCAGCACCCAGCGGATAGAACTGTCGTCATCGACGATCCACACTTTGGCGGTCATGGGGTTCCCTTACTTGCGAAGCGGTAGAAAGATGGTGAATTCGGTGTGACCCGGCCAGCTAATACAGTCGATCTTCCCCTTGTGCTGGTCGATCAGGTTCTGGGCGATGGAGAGGCCGAGCCCGGTGCCCCCCTCCTTGCCGGTAATCATCGGGTAGAAGAGAGTGTCGCGGATGGCATCGGGAATGCCGGGGCCGTTGTCGATGATCTTGATTTCCGCCGCCAGCCGATAGCGCTGGCCATGGATGGTGATCTGGAACGCGGTGCGGGTCTTGATGCGGATAAGACCGGTCTGGTCGCCGAGCGCTTCGGCGGCGTTGCCCACTATGTTGAGAAACGCCTGCTGTAGCTGATCCGGCTCCATTTCGAATTCGGGAATGCTGGGGTCGTAATCCCGCTCGATGCGAACAGAAGGTGGCAGCTCCAGCTCCACCAGACGGCGCACTTGCTCCAGTACCGAATGGACGTTGTGCATCTGGTGGCGGCCGGGCCGCTGGGGGCCGAGCAGGCGATCGACCAGCACCCGGAGCCGGTCGGCCTGCTCGATGATGATGCCGGTGTATTCGCACAGGGCCGGATCCGGCAGCTCTTTTTGCAGCAGCTGGGCTGCGCCGCGCAGGCCGCCGAGGGGATTTTTGATCTCGTGGGCGAGGCCGCGCACCAGCTCCTTGGCCGCCAGCTGTTGGGCATGCTGCTGCTGCTCCTGGCTTATCTTTTTCTGCTGGTCGATCTTGCGCAGCTCCACCACCAGCAGACGCTTTTCGTGATCCGCCATGGGGGTGGCGCTCAGTTCGACCAGGCGGGGTTCTCCCTCTACCACCAGAGTCACTTCGCTGTCGGTAAACCCCTGCCCCGAAACGAGGCACTGCTTGAGCCGCTGCAAATCGAGGGAGATATGCTCCAGCAGATGGGGCAGTTCGATACCGATCAGCCGTCGTTCACTGAGGGAGAGCAGCTGTTCGGCCGCCGGGTTGACGAACTGGATGCAAAGCCGTTCATCCATCAGGATCACGGCGGTCAGCAAATTATCCAAGAGTGTTTTGGCGTTGTCCGAGCGGGTTGGCACAGGTTTCTCCCTAAAACGGTGCTAGACACCTGTCACGCACCGATATGGTGCATAGAGTTTACCCGCATCGGTGCGCTATATCACCCCTGGTCGGCCCTGGGGGTGGGTTTGGGAGCCGGCGTCACGCTCGCTCTATGCAGGTAAAAGGTGACTACGCTGGATTTAGCAAGGATCGTACCGTCTTTGGCGAGCAGTTCGAGCTGGGCCTCGTGAGCACCGCGATCGACGTTTTCGACGCGGATAGAGAGGCTGTTGCTGACGATGGGGGCAGCCTTGCCATCCAGGGTCAGGCGCACATCATACTGGGTCGGAGGTTTGGGGCTGATCGCGCCCTGAAAGACGATGTTACCGGTGTTGTCGCGTAAGGTGCTGCCCTGTTCCGGGGAGAGCAGCTCGATGACCAGCTTGGCCGCTTCTTTTTCCTTCTTGGCGTCGGCGCCGGTCAGGCTGTTGAAGTTATCCACCTGCACCGAGCGTGGCGCACTACTGCCAATCAGTGGAGCGATTCGCAGATCGAGCTCCTTGGCACTCTTGCCGGGTGGTGGTGCATCCGAGTAGTGGGTGATGCCATTGCCATCGACCCAGGAGTAGACCTTGGCCGCATCTGCTCCGAACGGGGTCAGCAACATGAGGGCGAGCACCCCTATGCCATGCTTGTTGTTCATCCATCTCTCCTTGACGGTATTTTGCTTAATCCTATCAGAGAAAAAACCCGCCAGATGGCGGGTTTTGTCACGATTAGGCAAGCTGACCGGATTTAAACGGACAGTCTGCTGCGACTTAGACGGAGTAGTACAGTTCGAACTCCAGCGGGTGCGGGGTCATGCGCACACGGTCAACATCCTGCTGTTTCAGTTCCAGATAGGAGTTGATGAAGTCGTCGCTGAACACGCCACCACGGGTCAGGAACTCGCGATCTGCATCCAGTGCGGACAGGGCTTCGTCCAGAGAACCGGCAACGGTCGGCACTTCTGCGGCTTCTTCCGGCGGCAGGTCATACAAGTTCTTGTCCATGGCATCGCCCGGATGGATCTTGTTGATGATACCGTCCAGACCGGCCATCAGCTGGGCTGCGAAGGCCAGGTACGGGTTGGCAGCAGGATCCGGGAAGCGCACTTCGATACGGCGGGCTTTCGGGCTCGGCACTACCGGAATGCGGATGGAGGCAGAGCGGTTGCGGGCAGAGTAGGCCAGCATGACCGGTGCTTCATAACCCGGAACCAGACGCTTGTAAGAGTTGGTGGTCGGGTTGGCGAAGGCGTTGATGGCCTTGGCGTGCTTGATGATACCGCCGATGTAGTGCAGTGCCATCTCGGACAGGCCGCCGTACAGGTCGCCGGCGAACAGGTTGACGCCGTTCTTGGCCAGAGACTGGTGGCAGTGCATGCCGGAGCCGTTGTCGCCGAACATGGGTTTCGGCATGAAGGTGACGGTCTTGTTGTAGGCGTGGGCCACGTTGTGGATCACGTACTTCAGTACCTGCACTTCGTCTGCCTTCAGCGTCAGCGTGTTGAAGCGGGTGGCGATCTCGTTTTGACCGGCAGTGGCCACTTCGTGGTGGTGAGCTTCAACGACCTGGCCCATCTCTTCCAGCACCAGACACATGGCGGCGCGGATATCCTGGGAGGAGTCGACCGGTGCAACCGGGAAGTAACCGCCTTTCACAAACGGACGGTGACCCTTGTTGCCATGCTCATAGGCAGTGCCGGAGTTCCATGCGGCTTCTTCAGATTCGATTTTGACGAAGCTGTGGCCCATGGTGTTGGAGAAGGTGATGTTGTCGAACATGAAGAATTCCGGCTCCGGCCCGAACAGCACGGTGTCAGCGATGCCGCTGGACTTCAGGAAATCTTCTGCGCGCTTGGCGATGGAGCGCGGATCGCGGTCGTAGCCCTGCATGGTGGCAGGCTCCAGCACGTCACACACGATGTTCAGGGTGGTCTCTTCGGTGAACGGGTCCAGCTTGGCGGAGGCTGCGTCCGGCATCAGTACCATGTCGGATTCGTTGATGCCTTTCCAGCCGCCGATGGAGGAACCATCGAACATCTTGCCGTCTTCGAAGAAATCTTCATCAACCTGGTGAGCAGGGATGGATACATGCTGCTCTTTACCCTTGGTGTCGGTAAAGCGCAGATCAACAAACTTGACTTCGTGTTCCTGGATCAGGGCCAAAACGTTCTGGGCTGACATGCTAAGTAACCTCCGGTGTTAAAACTCTCTGGGTGAATGCGTCGTCGTATTCACATAAGCCAGTATCGTGCCAAGTTTGTGACAGCTTGATTTCAGGGCAATCTCGCTGAAGAGGCTCCCCAAAATCAGGCGATCTCGACTCGCGTTGCATCAATTTAGTGCGATGGTGGATCGTTTTGGTGCGCTGTAATGGTGCGCGAAATACGGTCACCGCCCATCTAAGCAGGGTTTGTCAGAGAGGTCTATGATCCAGATCCGTTGTTATGCGCGAATGTACTGCAATTCTGCTAGGCAGATCACAAAGGCAAGAGTACAATTAGCGCCCAATTTTACCCGGTGATTGAGGCGAGAATGTTAGAGAATTTACGCAATATTGCGATTATTGCGCACGTTGACCACGGCAAAACGACTCTGGTTGATAAGCTGCTGCAGCAGTCCGGCACCCTGGACCGCTCCACGGAAGGCCAGGAACGGATCATGGACTCCAATGATCTGGAACGGGAACGTGGCATCACCATTCTCGCCAAGAACACTGCGATCCGCTGGAATGACTACCGCATCAACATCGTTGATACTCCGGGTCACGCCGACTTCGGTGGTGAAGTTGAGCGCGTACTGTCCATGGTTGACTCCGTGCTGTTGCTGGTTGACGCCGTAGATGGCCCGATGCCGCAAACCCGTTTCGTGACCCAGAAAGCCTTCGCTCAGGGTCTGAAGCCGATTGTGGTCATCAACAAGGTCGACCGTCCGGGCGCTCGTCCTGACTGGGTAATGGATCAGGTGTTTGACCTGTTCGACAACCTGGGCGCGACCGACGAACAGCTGGATTTCAAAGTTGTTTACGCCTCTGCACTGAACGGTTGGGCCACCATGGATCAGGACGTCGAGTCCGAGAACATGGAGCCGCTGTTCCAGGCTATCGTTGACAACGTTGAAGCACCCAAGGCCGATGCCGACGGTGGTTTCCAGATGCAGATCTCCCAGCTGGACTACAACTCCTACGTAGGTGTTATCGGTATCGGCCGTATCACCCGTGGTCGCGTCAAGACCAACCAGCAGGTCACCATCGTCGGTGCCAACGGCAAGAACCGTACCGGCAAAGTCGGTCAGGTGCTGGGTTATCTTGGCCTGTCCCGTACTGAAGTTACCGACGCGCAAGCGGGTGACATCATTGCCATCACCGGTCTGGGCGAGCTGAAAATCTCCGACACCATCTGTGACAACAATGCTGTTGAAGCCCTGCCGCCGCTCTCCGTTGACGAGCCGACCGTGAACATGACCTTCCAGGTCAACACCTCACCGTTCGCCGGTAAAGAGGGCAAGTTCGTGACCTCCCGCAACATTCTGGAGCGTCTGAACCAGGAGCTGGTCCACAACGTGGCCCTGCGTGTGGAAGAGACTGAAGATCCGGACAAGTTCCGCGTATCCGGTCGTGGTGAACTGCACCTCTCCATCCTGATCGAAAACATGCGTCGTGAAGGCTACGAACTGGCGGTATCCCGTCCGGAAGTCATTCTGCGTACCGTGGATGGCGAACTGCAAGAACCGTTTGAAACCGTTACTGTCGACGTTGAAGAAGTGCATCAGGGTTCCGTGATGGAGCAACTCGGCCTGCGTAAGGGCGAGATGACCAACATGACGCCGGATGGCAAGGGTCGTGTCCGTCTTGACTTCATGATCCCGAGCCGTGGCCTGATCGGTTTCCAGACCGAGTTCCTGACCATGACTTCAGGTACCGGTCTGCTGTACCACACCTTTGACCACTACGGTCCGCACAAGGGTGGCAGCATCGGTGAGCGTCAGAACGGCGTGCTGATCTCCAACGCAACCGGTAAGGCGCTGACCTTCGCCCTGTTCGGTCTGCAAGACCGTGGTCGTCTGTTTATCGGTCACGCGACCGAAGTTTACGAAGGCCAGGTGATCGGTATCCACTCCCGTTCCAACGACCTGACCGTTAACTGCCTGAAGGGCAAGCAGCTGACCAACATGCGCGCCTCCGGTACCGACGAAGCTCAAGTGCTGACTCCGCCGATCCGCATGACTCTGGAACAGGCTCTCGAATTCATCGACAACGATGAGCTGGTCGAGATCACTCCCAAGGCCATCCGCATTCGTAAGAAGCTGCTGACCGAGATGGATCGCAAGCGCGCCGGCCGTGGTTAATGCCATGTGCTGATCCGTGTGGTTGCCCACCCGGGTTGCTGACGGAACATTGATAATCGGGCCCAAACCTCTGGTTTGGGCCCGTTTTTTATGTCAGTGATTCACTCTGATCATCCTGATGGGGTTGTTCAGGCCATCCGACAATGGGAATGAATGGGCTGATGCACGCTGCGGCTTTTTGCTGGCGTGCAGTGAAGAGTTACTGGCGCCAGAAGGAGGGGAAGAAGATCACCGCGACCGTCAGGATCTCGAGACGGCCGAGCAGCATGCCGAACGACATCAACCACTTGGCCGAATCGGGCAGGCTGGCGAAGTTGGTGCTGGGACCGACAACAGGTCCCATCCCCGGGCCCACGTTGGCGACGGCCGTGATGGAACTGGAGATGGCCGTCAGGGGGTCAAGCCCGATGGCGCCCAGCAGCGCGGCGATCACCAGAATGATGGCAAAGTAGGCCAGCACGAAGGAGATCATGGAGCGGATGATGGCGTCATTGACGGTACGGCCGTTGTATTTTTGTGGAAACACGGCGGAGGGATGCATCAGCTGGCGCATCTGCTTCTTGAACAGGGCGAAGGCAACTTGAATACGGAATATCTTCAGCCCCCCCGCCGTTGAGCCGGAACAGGCCCCCAGCGCCAGCAGCACCATGAAGAGAATGGTGGTGAGCGGCCCCCAGGTGCCGAAATCGCCGAGACCGTAACCCGTGGTGGTGAGCACCGAGATAATATTGAAGCAGCTGATGCGCAGGGCGTCCCAGAACTCGAATACGTCCCGTTGCCACAGGTAGAAGGTCATGATGAGGGTGATCCAGACCACCAGCCAGAAGAAGCCTCGCACCTGGGCATCCTTGAACAGGCTGTAGTCCCTGTGATTGAGGCTCTGTACATAGAGCAGGAAGGGCAGGCCGCCGAGAAACATGAAGACGGTTCCGATCCAGTGGGCTGAGTGGGAGAAGTGGGACATGGACTGGTCGGAGGTGGAGTAGCCGCCGGTGCTGAGGGTGGTCATGGCGTGGTTGATCGCCTCGAACATGGTCATGCCGCTGGCCCAGTAGGCCATGAAGCAGAGCATGGAGAGCACCAGATAGACCACGACGATATTGTTGGCCACCGTCTTGGCACGTGGAGCGCTTTTGTCGGACCAATCCGAGCTCTCGGTCTGGAACAGCTTCATGCCACCGACGTTGAGGTAGGGCAGTACCGCCACCGCCATCACGATAAAGCCGACCCCGCCCAGCCACTGCAGGATGGAGCGCCACAGCAGGATGCTGTGGGCCATGTTGTCGAGCCCGGAGAGTACGGTGGAGCCCGTGGTGGTCACCCCCGACATGGTCTCGAAATAGGCGTCGGTGAAGGCGATGTGGTTGATGAAGACGAATGGCAGGGCGCCGAAGACGCAGGCCACCACCCACACCGAGGTGGTGAGCAAAAACATCTCCCGCACCCCCAGATGAAATTCCGCCTTGCGGCCGTAGTGAAGGCAGAGCAGGGCGGCGCCGTGGGTGATCAGCACCGACTTGAGGAACTCGACAAAGCCCTCTGACCCGGTGAGCAGTGCCAGCAAGGTGGGCAGCCACATGAAGATCGCCAGCTTGGAGAGCACCAGCCCGAGGGTGAAGATAATGGGACGCAGCTTGATCATGTTCGATAACCTGGTCGTTGATTAACAAAAGACCCGGACCATCCCCTTGGGGGAGCTGAGCCGGGTCTGGTTTGACAGCCTGTGCGCATGAAGACGTTACAGAAAGAAGGGGCTTGGCTGGAACAGCCGCTCCACTTCCGGGATGTACTTCTTGTCCACCAGGAACATGACCACGTGGTCATCCTGCTGGATCCTGGTGCGATCGTGGGCGATTAGCACCTCATCCCCGCGCACCACGGCACCTATGGTGGTGCCCGGTGGCAGCCTGAGTTCGCCCACCGTCTTGCCGACCACCTTGGAGGTGTTCTCGTCGCCGTGGGCAATCGCCTCGATCGCCTCGGCCGCGCCGCGGCGCAGACTGTAGACGTTGGCGATATCGGCCCGGCGCACGTGGGTCAGCAGGGCCGAGATGGTGGCCTGCTGCGGCGAGATGGCGATATCGATGGATCCCCCCTGTACCAGATCGACGTAGGCACCGCGCTGGATCAGCACCATGGTCTTCTTGGCGCCCATCTTCTTGGCGAGCAGGGCCGACATGATGTTGGCCTCGTCCTCGTTGGTCACGGCGATGAATACATCGATCTGATCGATATGCTCTTCGGCCAGCAGCTCCTGATCTGCCGCATCGCCGCAGAAGACGATGGTGTTCTCCAGCAGCTCGGAGAGCTGCTCCGCCCGCTTCTGGTTGCGTTCGATCAGCTTGACGCTGTAACGCTTCTCCAGCTGACGGGCGAGACCGGCGCCGATGTTGCCGCCACCGACGATCATGATGCGGCGATATGGGCTCTCGAGCCGTTGCAGCTCCGACATCACGGCGCGGATATGGCCCGCAGCGGCGACGAAGAAGACCTCGTCATCCGCTTCGATGATGGTGGTGCCTTGCGGACGGATCGGGCGGCCCTGACGGAAGATGGCCGCTACCCGGGTCTCGATGTTGGGCATGTGCTCGCGCAGGGTGGAGAGCGCATTGCCCACCAGTGGGCCACCGTAGTAGGCCTTGACCGCCACCAGACCGACACGACCGCCAGCAAAATCAACCACTTGCAGGGCGCCCGGATATTCGATCAGGCGACGCACATAGTTGGTCACCAGCTGCTCCGGCGCGATCAGGTGATCCACCGGCACCGATTCCGGCAGGAACAGGCGATCCCGCTCGGTCAGATAGGCAGGCGAACGGATCCGCGCCACCTTGTTCGGGGTGTTGAACAGGGAGTAGGCCACCTGACAGGCAATCATGTTGGTCTCGTCACTGTTGGTGACGGCGACCAGCATGTCGGCATCCTGAGCCCCCGCTTCGCGCAGTACCCTGGGGTGGGCGCCGTGACCGTTGACAACCCGCAGGTCGAACTTGTCCTGTAGCTCGCGCAGGCGTTCGCTGTCGGTATCGACGATGGTGATGTCGTTGTTCTCCCCGGCCAGGTTCTCGGCCAGGGTGCCGCCGACCTGGCCGGCTCCCAAAATGATGATTTTCATAGGGAACGTCTACTCACGTTGAGGCTGTAAAGGGAAGTGCCAGAATGGAGCTGGCGGATCTCCCGAATGAGGTTTGTCATACCCGGCTCAGAGCTTGACCAGTTTGGCGTAGTAGAAGCCATCCATCTCGGCTTCACCCGGCAGGAACTGGCGACCCGGGCACTCCGGGGTGTCCTGTTCGTGCAATGGCACCAATTTGGCATCTTTGGTCGCGGCAAGGAAGGCGCGGATCTGTTCGCGGTTCTCTTCCGGCAGGACGGAGCAGGTGGCGTAGAGCAGGGTGCCGCCGCTCTTCAGCTTGCCCCAGAGGGCATTGAGAATGCGGCGTTGCAACTCGGCCAGCTCGCGAATGTCCTGGTCCCGGCGCAGCCACTTGATGTCGGGATGGCGGCGGATGACGCCGGTGGCTGAGCAGGGGGCATCCAGCAGGATGCGATCGAACTGACCCTCCGGCCACCACTGTTCCGGTGCTGCGGCATCGCCGTGGATCACCTTGGCGGTCAGGCCGATGCGATCCAGGTTCTCCTGCACCCGCTTGAGGCGGTTCTCGTCAGCATCGACGGCGACCACGCCAGCGAGCTTGGGTTGACGCTCCAGCAGGTGGGCGGTCTTGCCACCGGGGGCCGCGCAGGCGTCCAGCACCCATTCGCCCGGTTGCGGGTCGAGCAGGGCCGCAGCTTGTTGCGCGGCGCCGTCCTGTACCGAGCAGTCACCGGCTGCGAAGCCGGGCAGCTTGGTGACGTCGCAGGGGCGCTCCAGCAGGATGCAATCCTCGCCCTCTTCACCGGCCACGGCATTGATACCGACTTCGGCCATGCGCGCCAGCATCTGCTCGCGGCTCTGACGCTGGCTGTTGTTGCGGATCCACATGGGAGGGCGCTGGTTGTTCGCCTCCATGATGAATTCCCACTCATCGTGATAGGCCTGACGCAGGCGCTTGGTGAGCCACTCGGGATGACCGAGGCGAATGCTGGGGACGCGGTCGATACGCAGCAGGATCACTTCGGCACTGCGCTGGAAGTTGCGCAGCACGCCGTTAATGAGGCCACGCAGGGAGGTGCCCTTGAGTAGTTTGACGGCATTGACGGTCTCGGCCACCGCGGCGTGAGCCGGAATGCGGGTGTAGATGAGCTGATAGAGACCGACCAGGATGAGGTAGTGGAAGATGCGGCTCTTGTTCTTGAGCGGCTTGTCCATCATCTCGCCGACTGCCGCATCGAGGCGTGGCAGCCAGCGCAGGGTGCCGTAGCAGAGTTCTTGCAGGAGCGCGCGATCGCGAGGCGCAACTTTCTCCTGGGCAGCAGGCAGAACAGCGGAGAGGGATTGACCCTGATCCAGCACCTGTTGAATAACGAGAGCGGCCTGTGCACGTGTTTTCATAGAGTTACCTTAGATGCGCAAGTCGGGGCCTGGGCCCCGCTTGTGTCAATTCAATCCAGTTCAATTCAATTGCGTGCCGGGTTCAAACCAGTCGCGGCGAGAGTTGAGCAGATCCGAAACGGACATCGCCTTCTTGCCGGGCGGTTGCAGGGTCAGCAGGCGCAGTACCCCTTTGCCGGTAGCGATATCGACCCCCTGCTTGCCGGCCTTGAGCAGGGTGCCGGCGGGTTGGCCGTGGTCACTGTCGATAACGGCGGCCTGCCATACCTTGACAGTCTGGTCAGCCACTTCAAACCAGCTGATTGGCCAGGGGTTGAACGAGCGGATACAGCGTTCGATGGCAACAGCTTCCATCGACCAGTCGATGCGGGCCTCTTCCTTGGAGAGCTTTTCGGCGTAGTTTGCCTGCGCATCATCTTGCGCTTCGGCAGCGGTTTCACCGGCGGCCATGGCATTGATGGTGTCGACCAGTGCCAGCGGGCCCAGCTTGGCCAGCTTGTCATAGAGGCTGGCGGAGGTCTCATTGGCGGCGATGGGGCAGGTCACTTTGCGGATCATGGCGCCGGTATCCAGCCCCACATCCATCTGCATGATGGTGACGCCAGTTTCGCTATCGCCCGCCCAGATGGCGCGCTGGATCGGTGCGGCACCGCGCCAGCGTGGCAGCAGGGAGCCATGGACGTTGATGCAGCCCAGACGCGGGGTATCGAGCACCACCTTGGGCAGGATCAGGCCATAGGCCACGACGACCATCAGGTCGGCGCCAAGGGCGGCCAGTTCGGCTTGCGCCTCTTCCTTGCGCAGGGTGGCGGGTTGGTAAACCGGCAGGTTGTGGGCCATTGCCAGCTCTTTGACCGGGCTGGCAGTGAGCTTCTGGCCACGGCCTGCGGGCTTGTCGGTCTGGGTATAAACGGCAACGACCTCATGGTCGGAAGACAACAACGCCGCCAGGTGACGGGCGGCGAAGTCGGGGGTGCCGGCAAAAATCAGTTTCAGCTTATTCAATGGGGCAGATCCTCAGAGGACTTTGCGATCTTCACGGGCCATCTTTTCCAGCTTCTGGCGAATGCGCTGGCGCTTGAGCGGGGACAGGTAATCCACAAACAACTTGCCCATCAGGTGATCCATCTCGTGCTGGATACAGATGGCGAGCAGGTCGTCCGCTTCCAGTTCAAGCGGTTTGCCGTGGCGATCCAGGGCGCGGATCTTGATCTGCTCGGCGCGCGGTACCAGAGCGCGGCTGCCAGGCACGGAGAGGCAACCCTCTTCAATGCCGGTGCTGCCACACTGGGAGATCACTTCCGGATTGATCAATACCAGAGGATCTTCACGGTTTTCAGAGACATCGATCACTATGATGCGTTGATGAATATCCACCTGCGTTGCGGCCAGGCCAATGCCCTCCTCCGCGTACATGGTTTCGAACATATCATCTACAATTTGTTGTAACTCGGGTGTAAAGGTCTCGACAGGGGCTGCGATAGTACGTAGACGCTCATCGGGAAAACGCAATACATCTAGAATGGCCATAGTTTTTTCTTTAGTTTCGTATAAATGCAGTCAATATTGGCGTAATTCTAGTCATTTACGCCGACAAAAAACAGCAACACTTTGCGTACAGAAGTAACAGGGAGTGTTATGTATCTGAAGCAAACCATCCTCACCGGCCTGCTGATCACCATGAGCCAAGCCGCTCTGGCCGATCAGCTGAGGTTGAAAGCGGGTTATCCCGAAAGCTATGTCGTGCAAAAAGGCGATACACTGTGGGATATCTCCGGCAAATATCTCTCTGAACCCTGGCTGTGGCCACGGCTCTGGAACATCAATCCACAGATTGCCAATCCGCACTGGATCTACCCGGGTGACGTACTGCATCTGAGCTGGGTCAATGGTGAGCCCCAACTCGGCAAAGCGATGCAGGGGGGCAAGCAGGTCATCCGCCTCAGCCCGAAAACCCGCTATGAGAGCAAGGCAAATCCTATCCCCACTCTGCCTTTCAGCGAGATTGGTCCCTTTTTGCAGACCGACCATATTCTGGCCGACAATCAGCAGCAGAAAATGCTGCCCTATCTGTTGGGTTCCGACGAGAAGCACATTGGTATGCTGGAGGGGGACACCCTCTATGTCCAGGGGGCTCTGACACCGGGCGCGATGTATGGCATCTACCATCCCGGGGTGGTCTACAAGGATCGCGAGACCGGTGAGCTCTTGGGTCAGGAGGCCATCTTTGTCGGCGTGGTGCGTGCAGTAGCGCTGCTGGAGGGTGATCGGACCGAAGTGATCCTCACTCACAACCAACGTGAAGTGTTGCAGGGTGACAAGGTCATGGCGTTGCCCCCTCAGGAGAGCATGCCCGCGGTGTTCATGCCCAAGGCAGCTCCGGCGATTACACCGGGTTACATCATCGACTTGCCGAGCAAAGCCAGGGGAGGGGGCAAGTTTGATGTGGTCTTGATCAACAAAGGCGCTCGGGATCAACTCTCCGCGGGCGATGTGCTCGATGTCCGGCGTCCGGGGGCTGCGCTGGTCACCAAGAATGGCGATGTGCAGTACAAGGAGTTATCATCGGTCTACAGCAGGGTGTTTTACAGCAGCAACCAAAAGGCGCCACTCCCTTCCGAAGCGATTGCCAGAGTGATGTTGTTCAAGGTGTATGACAAGCTGAGTTATGGCCTCATCATGCAGAGCAAGGACATGGTGAGCTCGGGTTATCAGGTCACGCACTTCTGACGTGAACTATCCTGACGCGCGTCTGGCGCTCTGGCTAACCCTTGATGCGGTCACCGGTATCGGTCCGGTGACCGCTGCACGTCTGTTGGAGCTGGCCGGTGGAAGTATTGAGGCCCTGTTCCAGAGCGATGAAGCGCAACTGCATGGTATGGGGTTGTCGTCAGAGCAGATCAGGCAACTGCGCTGGCCCTCGCCGGTGGTTGAGCAGAGCCTGGCTTGGGCCGCTTTGCCTGACAATCTCCTTATTCCGCAAGATCACCCGATTTATCCACCCTTGTTGCGGGAGATTCCCGCGGCACCCCTGTTGCTCTACTGTCGTGGCGATCTTGCTGCGCTGTCGCTACCCCAGCTGGCAATGGTGGGTACACGCCATCCTACCTATGCAGGCAAAGATAATGCGTCCCGCCTCTGTAGCGAGTTGGTTGGATGCGGGTTAGCCATCACCTCGGGCCTTGCGCTTGGTATCGATGGTGTCTGCCATCAGCAGGCGCTGGCTGCTGGAGGCTTTACTCTCGCCGTGCTGGGCTCGGGTCTTGACAACCTCTACCCCAAACGCCATCAGGGACTGGCAGGTCAGATTCTGGAGAAAGGGGGTTTGCTTATCTCCGAGCTGGCGCCGGATAAAGGGCCGCTGGCTGAACATTTCCCCCGTCGCAACCGTATTATCAGTGGACTCTCGCTGGGCACTCTGGTGGTGGAGGCGACCGAGCAGAGCGGTTCGCTGATCACTGCTCGCTATGCGCTTGAACAGGGGCGCGAAGTGTTTGCAGTGCCCGGCGCCCCGCAAAACGCCCAAGCGATAGGGTGCAACAGATTAATTCAGCAGGGGGCCAAACTTGTGCTGAGTGCGGCCGATATAGTGGTAGAGCTGCCAGAGTGGGTCGCCAGACGATATCCATCGGCCACCCCCTCTGAGCAACCGTATAATAGCGAATTGCCTTATGCCGATTTGTTGGATAACGTAGATTATGAGACCACGAGCGTGGATACCGTTGCCGAGCGGGCCCAGCTTCCTGTCGAAGTGGTATTGGGCAGGTTGGTAGAGCTTGAGCTGGTCGGTGCTGTGATGGCGGTAGCCGGTGGATACGTCAGAGCGAGGAGGGCGAATCATGTTTGATGTATTGATGTACCTTTTCGAGACCTACATCCACAGCGATGCAGATGTGATGGTCGAGCAGGATGAGCTCACCGATGAGTTGAGCCGGGCCGGTTTCGATAAAGAAGAGATCGACAAGGCGCTCGACTGGTTGGAACGGCTGGCCAATCTGCACGATAGCGAGCGGGAGGTCTATGTCACCGCCAGTGCGCAAGGCTCGATGCGTATCTATGCCCCGCAAGAGCTGGCACGCCTGGGCACCGAGTGCCGCGGCTTCCTGCTCTTTCTGGAACAGGCCCAGGTGCTGAATGCCGAAACCCGCGAGATCTGTATCGAGCGCTTGCTCGAGCTGGACAAGCCGGATATCGAGCTGGATGACCTGAAGTGGGTCGTCATGATGGTGCTGTTCAACGTACCGGGCAGTGAAAATGCCTACCAGCAGATGGAAGAGCTGGTGTTTGATGAGTCAGACGGCGTCATTCACTGACAGTCCGGTGCCGCGCTGGTAGAATTCAGGCCATCTGGATTTCAAGGCGCGGCCCATGTCAAAAATCGATCATCATCTCTTTTCAGCCCACGAACATGCCTTCGAGCGCGAACCGTGCCCGCAGTGCGGGGCCGAGCTGGTGATCCGCCAGGGCAAACATGGCCCCTTTCTCGGCTGTTCTGCCTATCCTGCCTGTGTTTACATCCGTTCTCTGACGCCATCCGGCCGCGACATCGAAAAGGTGCTCGAAGGCTCTGCCTGTCCCGATTGCGGAGAGCCGCTGGCGATCAAGAAGGGGCGTTACGGTCTGTTTGTCGGTTGTACCCAGTATCCGGCCTGCCAGCATATCGAATCTCTGCAGGAGAGCGACAATACCCAGATCCTCTGCCCCGAGTGCGGCAAGGGTCATCTGGTGAGCCGTACCTCCCGCTACGGCAAGCAGTTTTACTCCTGTGATGGCTATCCCCACTGCAAATATGTGGTGAACGACAAACCGATCGCCATGCCTTGTCCCGCGTGTGGCTGGGGCATCATGGTTGAGAAAAAAGTGAGGGGAACTCTGCGTTGGGCCTGTCCGCAAAAGAAATGCGGCCACCAAAGTGAGCAGGTATAATCCCGCCGCTGTAACCGGATTGAAACGTTTTCGGTGAACTTCAACCCCCCCCACTTGGAGTAAGGAAATTCCCACCATGAATAAACCCTTTGTTGCCGTATTGATGGGCTCTGATTCTGATTTCCCCGTGATGCAAACCACCCTTGAGGTGCTCAAGTCATTTGATATCGCAGTGGAAGTCAAAGTCACCTCCGCGCACCGCACGCCGGCTGCGACCCATCAGTATGTGACCGATGCCGAGGCCCGTGGCTGCAAGGTCTTTATCTGTGCTGCCGGTCTGGCGGCGCATCTGGCGGGTGCCGTAGCCGGCATCACGACTCGTCCCGTGATCGGGGTGCCCATCGATGGTGGCCCGCTCAAGGGGCTGGATGCACTGCTCTCCACCGTGCAGATGCCCGGTGGTGTACCGGTAGCGACCGTGGCGATCGGCAAAGCCGGTGCCAAGAACGCAGGTTATCTGGCAGCCCAGATGCTGGCAGTAGCCGATGATGAACTGGCGGCCAAGGTTCGGGCCGAACGCCAGAAGAATGCCGAAGAGGTGATGGCCAAGGATGCCGCCCTGCAGGCTCAACTCAAGTAAGTGAACGGGTGGTGCTCCAGATGTGTCGTATTTTTCCTGTGCAACAGCAAAACGTCACTTTGCCATGGTCGCCGCCATACGGATTCAACTTGCTACTAAGTGACGAGGCGGCAGCCAGGCTGCCGCATTTTTCCTATGCCAAATGAATTTGAACAGGCAGTTGCCGCCCTCCAACAGGAAGGGGTGATTGCTTATGCGACCGAGGCCGTGTTTGGTCTGGGTTGTGATCCCGACTCCGAAGTGGCGGTGCAGCGACTGCTGGCCATCAAACAGCGTCCGGTAGAGAAGGGGTTGATCCTGATTGCTGCCGATTTGGCGCAATTGCAGGATTACATCGATCTGAGCCAACTTAGCGGTGAGCAGCTGGCTCGGGTTGAAGCCAGCTGGCCTGGCCCTTTTACCTGGATCATGCCTGCCCGTGCGACGACGCCGGCCTGGCTGACCGGGCAGTTCGAGACCCTGGCGGTGCGGGTGACGGCCCATCCTCAGGTGCAGGCGCTGTGCCGTGCCTTTGGCAAGCCGCTGGTCTCTACCAGCGCCAACCTGACCGGTGAGGAGCCTGCCCGTCGGGTGGCCGATATCGGTGAGCGGCTGGCAAGCAAGCTGGCCTATATCCTGCCCGGTGAAGTGGGTGGTCAAGCCAACCCCTCCGAGATCAAGGACGCCCGAACCGGCGCCATTATTCGCCCCTCCTGATTCGCCCCTCCTGAGCAGGCGGATACGTCATGATTTGCCATCAATCCGCTGAGCAGTGAGCTCACCGGATTGATTTAACTATAAAAATGGACAGGGCGTTCACGATCCTGCCTGACTGGAGACAAGATGAGCAAACCGGATGTGGCCCAGGTCAAGGCCTTCCTGTTGCAGTTGCAGGACGAGATCTGCCGTGGTCTGGAGCAGGCCGACGGCAGTGGGCACTTTGTGGAAGATGCCTGGAGCCGTGAAGGTGGTGGTGGTGGTCGCACCCGCGTGCTGCGCCACGGCGTGGTGATCGAGCAGGGGGGCGTCAACTTCTCCCATGTCTATGGCGATGCTATGCCTGCCTCTGCTACAGCCCATCGGCCAGAGTTGGCCGGTCGCAAGTTCGAGGCGATGGGCGTGTCGCTGGTGATCCATCCGCACAACCCCTATGTGCCGACCAGCCATGCCAACGTCCGTTTCTTCATCGCCGAGAAAGAGGGTGAAGAGCCCATTTGGTGGTTTGGCGGTGGCTTCGATTTGACGCCCTTCTACCCGTTTGCCGAGGATGTGCAGCACTGGCATCAGGTCTCCCGTGATCTCTGCCTGCCATTTGGTGATGAGATCTACCCCGAGTTAAAATCCTGGTGCGATCGCTATTTCTTCCTCAAGCACCGCAATGAGACGCGAGGGGTGGGCGGTCTCTTCTTCGACGATCTGAATCGCTGGCCTTTTGCCGACAGCTTTGCCTTTATGCAGGCGGTAGGTCGGGGTTATCTCGATGCCTACCTGCCGATCATCGAACGACGCAAGGCACAGCCCTATGGCGAGCGGGAGCGGGAGTTCCAGCTCTATCGTCGCGGTCGTTATGTGGAGTTCAATCTGGTGTATGACCGGGGCACCCTGTTCGGGTTGCAGACTGGTGGACGTACCGAGTCGATCCTGATGTCGATGCCACCGCTGGCGCGTTGGGAGTATGACTGGCAGCCGGAGGCGGGCACACCTGAGGCCTTGCTCTACACCGACTATCTCACGCCGCGAGAGTGGTTGTGACCCGAGGGGCCATGATGGCCCCTTTTTGCTGGCCGATATTCGGCTTGTTCCCGAGTGCGAAAACCCGTTAAATCGGAATATTGCCCTCTGATGGAACTCTTTGATGGATCGTTATCTGGTTTTTGGCCACCCGGTGCGCCACAGCAAGTCCCCCTTCATTCACACCCTGTTTGCCAGACAAACCCAGCAAGAGCTGGAGTATGGGCTGGCTGAACCCGCCGTCGACGAGTTTAGCCAAGTCCTGCGGGCCTTCTTTGCCCAAGGGGGCAAGGGCTGCAATGTTACTGTCCCCTTCAAAGAGCAGGCATTCACTCTGGTCGATCGCTTGAGCCCGAGGGCCAAGCGGGCGGGCGCGGTCAATACCATCAAGCTGACCGATGATGGCGTACTGCTGGGCGACAATACTGATGGTGCCGGGCTGGTTGCTGACCTCAAGTCTCATGGCGTGACGCTGGCCGACAGCCGGATCCTGCTGCTGGGTGCCGGAGGTGCTGCTCGTGGTGCGCTGGCACCGCTGCTGGCCGAGCAGCCGGGCACGCTGGTCATCGCGAATCGGACGCACGGAAAAGCGGAGCAGCTGGCCGCTGAATTCCACGATCTGGGAGCGGTTACAGCTCAGACCTATGAGCAATTGGCCGGACCGTTCGATCTCATCATCAACTCCACTTCTGCCAGCCTGCAGGGGGAGTTGCCACCACTGGCTCCCGCCCTGGTCCATCCTGATATCGCCATCTATGACATGATGTATGGTGCATCCGATACCGCCTTTATCAGTTGGGCCAAACAGCATGGGGCCCGTCAGACCATGGATGGACTGGGCATGCTGGTGGAGCAGGCTGCCGAAGCATTCACCGTGTGGCGTGGAATTCGTCCCGGGACTAAACAGGTATTGAGAGAGTTGAAGCGTAACTTGGGGGTGATATGAACCAGGGTATTCTGTTTCCCGATCTGATGGAGTGGCAAACGGACGAACAGCGTGTGCGTTTTCCTGCCCAACAGATGGGCGCGCTGATCGATTGTTACATCAGTCAGCGGCGACTGGAAAAAATGACCGGTCTGGCACTGACGAGAGAGGATGACATAGTCCGGGCCTTCGAAAGCATGCGTTTTGACATTGAAGATATAGCTGAAAAACTCATTGAAGAACAATCATTTGCCGAAGATGGCGCCATCTATCTCTAATTTTTCAAAGTTTTTTTGTTTTGTAGCGGAACTACTTTGGAATGGCGCTGACTAACTAGATAGTTGAGGAAGTGCTAGCTAGTCACCTTTATAACTCCCCGGTATTCGTACTGGGGATTTTTTTATCTGCATGAAAATAAAAGATTTTTTCTTAATCCGTAAGTTGTGAAACTAAATTACATAAATTACTTTCACTTTCTGCTGCTTTGCTGTACAGTTGTCTGCGTAGGGTACAGAGGTAAGATGTTCTATCTTTCAGACCTTTTATTTCACGTAATTGAATGTGGCTGAATAGCTGCCCCGATGAGGTTCTCGTCGGGGTGTTTTTTTATGCGCATCATTTAGAGTAAATGCTTTAAATTGGCGATGCATTTGATAGAATGAGGCTGCTTCTTGAGGAATACCTGTCGTCTGGTACTCAAGATTCAGCTTCTTCCCAATTTTTTGAACTTATTATTTCAGGCTGGATGGCATCACTGTCGTCCGGCCTCATTTTTATCCCTTTCGGTTAGATCTTGTAATTAAATTTCATTTTTGTCTCTTTTTGTAATTCTGGTTCGTTTTGAAAGAACGAATTTGAAAACGCTATCAACGCCGCCTTAAGTTAATTCTTTGTGTGAATTAACTGCCTATCTATATGAACTGTAAGCAGTATTGGATATAGCAGGGGAGGCAAATGCAGGGTGTTTGTCGTGAGGCAGGTGAAAGCGGCAATCTGAAACCCTTTCAATCAGCGGAGGAGTGCTCCGCCAATTGCAAGGAGAGCGAGGAGTAGATTACTCCTCGGCAGGTTGCTGTTGGTCAGCGTCCAGCAGGTCGGTATCGTCACCACTGACGTACCATTCGGTCAGGGTTTGCGCCAGCTTCTCCACACCGATATTGGTGAGGGAGGAGAATGCTTCAACCTGGATCTGGGAGCCGAGGTTGGCAACGGCCTGGCGCACCTTGATCACCTGGTTGTTGCGCGGACCCGGGCTCAGTTTGTCGGCCTTGGTCAGCAACAACATGACGGGCAACTGACGGTGCGAGCTCCACTCCAGCATGTTCATGTCGGTTTCTTTGAGCGGGTGGCGGATGTCCATCAGGATCACCAGACCTTTCAATGACTCACGGCGCTGCAGATACTCTGCCAGTGACTTTTGCCACTTGAGCTTCATTTCGAGCGGAACTTGCGCATAACCATAACCCGGCAAGTCGACCAGACGCTTGCCCGGCTCCAGCTCAAACAGGTTGATCAGCTGGGTACGGCCGGGTGTCTTACTGGTGCGCGCCAGGTTCTTGTGTTTGGTTAAGGTGTTCAATGCAGATGACTTACCGGCGTTGGAACGGCCGGCAAACGCGATCTCGACACCCCCATCATTTGGCAGGTGACGGATGTCGGGTGCGCTGGTCACAAAATGCACCTTATTGAAATTCAGAGTTTGTGTATCCAACGTAAATTCCCCATGGAGATAGAGGGTTATAGAGTTACTTTTTTGTAAAATGGTGTAAAATAGCGTCGCTTAAACACGTTTATTTTAACATGCCTTCAGCGGCATGGGATCTGGAAGCCTAATAACGAAAAGTTGGAACGCCATGAAGAACCTAGTCATTACTCTTGCTCTGATGGTTGGCGTAACGGGGATGGCACAAGCCAAGGGCGATGCCGCTGCGGGACAAACCAAGGCTGCCGTTTGTGCGGCTTGTCATGGACCGGACGGAAACAGCCTGGTTGATATGTACCCCAAAATTGCTGGTCAGCACGCATCATATATCAAAAAGCAGTTAGTTGAACTGAAGGCTGCCGCTTCTGGTCAAATTGGCCGGGTTGCGCCAGTGATGGGGCCGATGGCGTTACCTTTGTCGGAACAGGACATGGATGACCTGGCGGCTTATTTCTCCAGCCTGAAGGTTACCCCTATCGCTGTCCCTGACGACGTGGTCGAAGCGGGCAAGGCACTCTATATGGGTGGTGATGTGAGTCGCGGTCTGGCAGCCTGTACGGCTTGTCATGGTCCCCGTGGCTCGGGTATCGAACAGGCCAAGTATCCCAACCTGTCTGGCCAGCACCCTGCCTATATCAAGGCTCAGCTCACCGCATTCCGTGCCGGGACGCGTGACAACGATCCGAATGGCATGATGCGGGACGTTGCCAAGAAACTGACTGATCAGGATATCGAAGCCCTCTCCAAATATGTGGCGGGTCTGCACTGATATAGTCGATACGGTCGATTTGAGTTGAAACGGGGAGCCTGGGCTCCCCGTTGTTTTTATGGCTTTCAGATAATTCTCGGTTTAATCCCCCCGTTCTGTAAGAGATCTCCCATTCTCAAGGCAGGCCAAGGCTCATAAAATTGCATGCAATAATAAATAATCATTACTTATCAATTAATTATGTGAATATTGATATTTTTCGGCCGGTTGATAATGTTTTGAGTGGATTGAGCCGCTTTATAGAGTTGATACAGTAGACTCAATGGATTCACCCGCAGGATTGGGTTGCGGTTTCACCACAGGACGTTGTGAGCAGAGGATGGCTGGCGTGGCGGGATGCCATGGGCTCGGATGAGCTGGCAAAGGATTGAAGGATCAGGATGGTGACCATCTCCGGAGCGGGATGGGGTTGCGGGATGCAGACTCCCCGGCACGATGGCAGGATGCGGTCGAGACGGGTCAAACAGGCACGCGCACATTCAGGAACGACCAATATAAGGTCAGGATGACCACACCACGATATGATGCGGCGACACGCTGTCACTGAGCGGACGAAACAGATTGTTTTGACATTCAGGATAGTGCTCCCGTGATCATATCAAGGCAGCTTCGGCTGCCTTTTTTCTTTTGGGTCATTAACCCGATTAGCCATTCTGTGTCAAAATACCAGCAACATGCCCAGAGGATACCGATCCTGCGGTGTTCAGTGGCCTGATTGGGCCGGATTGGTACGGGATCCTGCTCTTGTTCCAGCCTTACTGTTCCTCGCATCGTATCCCACCGGGTGAGATCATCCCGGGTACGGGTCAAACCAGTTATTTTCGGAGTTAGCCATTCATGTCTGCTAAACAACCCACTCGCAAGCCTACTGGCAAGCGCAAAGAATCTGATGTCAGTGCTCAGGAAGGCCGTGAGCGTAAACGGGCTGCCAAGCGCAAGGGCCTGAAGGCTGGTTCTCGTCAGCAAGTTGAACAGTCGAAGAACAAATCTGGCAACAGCCAGTCCAAAGATCCGCGTATCGGTTCCCGCAAGCAGGTAGTACTGGTGGTAGATGACAAACAGAAGAAGCCGGCAGCACCCAAGGCGGTGAAAGAGAAGAAGCTGGTGATGACGCCCGAGCAGGAGCTGGCTTCCATCGAAAACGATGACCGCTTGAATGATCTGCTGGATCGTCTGGATGCCGGTGAAACCCTGGAAGCGACCGAGCAGGCCTGGGTTGATCAGCGCGTCGACCGTTATCAGGAGCTGATGGATGAGCTGGGCATCATCGACAACGATGATGATGAAGATGATGAGCTGCCGTTTGATGATGGCGATGACGCCGAGTTCGACGAGCAAAAACCGGCCTCCGAAGAGGAGTTGTGGGATCGTTTCAACCAGGTCGATTTCAAACCGGAACCAAAGCCTGAGCCGAAGAAAAAGTGATGAGTGGATGGATGCTGGCCACCCTGTTGGGCGGCCTGATTTTGTCAGGGCTGGCCATCTATGCGGGTATGCTGCTGGCGAGACTCAAAAGACAGCACTCAATGCAGTTACAGGCGATTGCGGCCCGCAATGAGCGAATTCTGGATAGTGTGCGGGTCATTGCCCATGCGGTGCAGGAGGGGCAGTGTGATTACTCCGAAGGCGCCATTCGGCTGACCAATCTGCTTGATGCGTTGCAGATCAAGGGGGGGCGAGCGTTCGTTGCCGAGTTCCCGGGTCTGTACGGGCTGTATGAGAAGGTGAAAGATATGCCGACTCATGAGGCCAGACGTGCCCTCAAGCGCAATGAAGTGATGAAGATGGATCTCGAACGCAGCGGCTACGAGGCCGAGCTGGAGGCTCAGATCCTCAAGGATGTGGCCCAGCTGAAGGATTTCCGGCTAGGCTGACGAGCCGTCGATAACAACAAGAGAGGAAGCGAGCGTGCAAGCAGAACAGATAGTGTGGGATCAGGCCCTGATCGAAAAATATAACTACAGCGGCCCAAGATACACCTCTTATCCCACCGCGCTGGAGTTTAACGAGAGCTTCGGCTATCAGGATTTTGTCCGTGCAGCCGGCCAGTACCCTGAGCGCAATCTGTCGCTCTACGTGCACATCCCTTTCTGTCACAAGCTCTGTTATTACTGCGGCTGCAACAAGGTCATTACCCGCCATCAGCACAAGGCTGACGAGTATCTCGACTACCTCGAGCAGGAGATCAAGGCACAGGCTCCGCTCTTCAAGCATCGTCTGGTCACCCAGCTGCACTGGGGGGGCGGTACACCGACCTATCTGGGTGAGGCGCAGACACGTCGTCTGATGGCCATGCTGCGTGAACACTTCCGGTTCGCCGAGGAAGGGGAGTTCAGTATCGAGGTCGATCCACGCGAGATCGCCATCACCATGCTGGATGTATTGCGAGACGTCGGCTTCAACCGTATCAGCCTCGGGGTGCAGGATTTCAACAAGGATGTACAGGTCGCGGTCAACCGCGAGCAGGACAACGACTTTATTAAGGCCATGCTGGAGCGGGCCCGTGAACTTGGCTTCCGCTCGACCAACCTCGACCTGATCTATGGCCTGCCACATCAGGATCGTGCTAGCTTCCACCATACGCTGGAAGAGGTGATCAAGACGGATCCCGCCCGCCTCTCTATCTTTAACTATGCCCATCTGCCGAGTCGCTTCGCTGCCCAGCGCAAGCTGAAAGAGGTCGACATGCCCGCTCCGCAGGAGAAGCTGGCCATGCTGCAGGATACCATCGCCTTCCTCACCGGTCAGGGTTACCAGTTCATCGGCATGGACCATTTTGCCAAACCCGATGACGAGCTGGCGGTGGCGCAGCGCGAGGGCAAGCTGCACCGCAACTTCCAGGGCTATACCACCCAGGGAGATTGCGATCTGCTGGGACTGGGGGTCTCCTCCATCAGCATGATCGGTGATGCCTACTCCCAGAATCAGAAAGAGCTCAAGGCGTATTACGCTCAGGTTGGCGAGCTGGGTCATGCCCAGTGGAAAGGCTGCTCGCTCAATCAGGATGACCTGATCCGCCGCGAGGTGATCAAGCGGCTTATCTGTGATTTCCGTCTGAACTTTGCCGTTGTCGAACAGGCGCACGGGCTCAATTTCAGAGAATATTTTGCCGACGATCTCAAGCTGCTGCAGACCTTCATCAACGATGGATTGGTGCGTATGACGGAGGATGGTCTGGAGGTCTCCTCCACGGGGCAGCTGCTGATCCGCAATATCTGCATGTGTTTCGACGTGTACTTGCGCAACAAGGCGCGCCAGCAGCAGTTCTCTCGCGTGATATAAGCTTGTTTGCCGATCAGAAAACAGAGAAGGGCGCCATCGTGGCGCCCTTTTCATATCTATTTTTGCTTAAGCAGAGGGTCGGGAAGATTATGGCAAGAAGGCCGTGGGCTGAGGCAAGCAATGGGGCGGTGAAAAGCAGATAAAAAGATGGGGGCGACTTGCGTCGCCCCCGGTAGTCGTATCGCTCAGATCCTTGAACGAAGTTGCTCCCTGCAATCCCTGACTGTTTACCTCTTCCTTTAGGTTTCCCCTTCCCAATCCTTTGGGGTGTCCTTTAGCCATCTTGGCCTGACGAGTCATCCTGTCTCGTCGCACTTTCTCCATCCTGGGAGGTGTCCTTTACCACATCCTGTGGTGAGTCCATTTGCCCAACCCTGGCAGCCAATCTTCCTGACCGACTTCATTGCGTCCGTGCATGAGTAACTATAAGGATTTTCTAACCGGCTACAACGTCAGATTGGAAAACGTTTTTGTCATTAGCCATTTCGAAAGTAGTGCGTTTCGATTTATTAATTTATAAACAGCTAGTTAAGTTGATCTTCTTCATATTTTAAGATCTTATCTTCCGATTATCTCGGGGATCTTTTCGGCTGTTGGCTTACATATGTAATGGCAGATCTCTTACACGGCGTTTTGGTTGCTTCAGAAACAGATTTTGCAGTCTGATGATGGTCATTCGGGGTGAGTAGGCGAGGCACATAAAGAGTAGCTGAATGGAGAGATTATGAGCGCTGGTTGAGTCGCTCATAGATGGTCTGGCGCTCTTCAGGAGTCAACGAAGAGAAGTAGTGGGTAAAGAGGCGCAGCAACAGGGACTTGTTCATGCCGTCTTGCTGGGTCAGATTACCCAGCTCATCGATGGCCACCGTGCTCATGGAGAAGGTGGCCTTTTTGTAGCTGGGCTTCAGGTGCTCGCCACTCTCGATAAAGGCCAGCGCCGACAAGGCTTCATCACGATGCAAGCCCAGTTCAAGGCTGACCACCTTGGGTTTGCCCTTGGCATAGAACTCCGCATCTTCGATAAATTCGTCGACGGTGAACTTTTTCTGGTGATGCAGCTGGTGCTTTTTCTTCAGATCGGCCAGACCCATCTCACACCCCCACTTGCAGGAACTCTTTGGCGATGGTCCGGATCTCTTCGGCGGATTTGCCATCCGGCTCGATCTCCATCACCGACAGTCCCTTCTCTTCGCTGTCGTCATAGACGTTGCGGCCATAGGTGATGGCGTTCAGGACGTCGACACCGAACGAGGAGCAAACCTCTTTCGCCTCCAGAATGCGTTTTACCTGATTGGGCAGGGCGGGACACTGGGTCAGCACTACTGCTGCATTGAGCGTCGGATTGACCATCTTGCAGGTGGTGATGAGATCTTCCATGTGGGGCAGGGTCTTGAGGTCGCGGCGTTTCGGGCGCAAGGGGATCAGGGCGTGGGTGGCGACAGCCATGGTGGAGCGCAGAGCCCGGTTGTCTTGCCCGCCGCAATCGACGATGACGTAGTCGTAGCGGTTTTTCAGGCTGAGCAGGTCGTTGCGAATATTGCCATAGAGCTGAACGCAGTTGATTTGTGGCAGCTCCGGGTTGTCATTGCGTTCCTGAATCCAGTCAGAGGTGGTGCGCTGCGGGTCGCAGTCGACCAGCAATACCTCCCCCTGAAATTGGGATCTGAGGTAGACCGCCAGGTTTTGTGCCAGGCAGCTCTTGCCACTCCCCCCCTTCTCTCCACCGACCAACAAGATCATGACGTTCCCCTATCCATGAGAAAACCGCTGGTTTCAGTATAGGAGGGGCTTGGCTCATCACAAGGCGAGAGGAGTGATGCTCCTCTCGTTGTTTCGACTAGTAATGAACGCGGCCGCCATACCAGCGGCAGACATAGTCGGGCACCAGCATCTGGGGGGCCTTGTCGACATGGCAGACCACCATGGGCATGGCAGGGGGTCCTTCAGCCTGACTGAGGGTGGGGAGCGCAGAGAGCAACAAAGTCGCGAGCAACAGCATGGGTTTCATCTTCATAACAACTCCTTGGTAGTGCCATTCATGTGTGATCTGGATCACTTTCTGAGTTAAGCCGAGGTTGGCGCCAGCGCAAGGTGAGACGAATAAATTCAATTAATGAAAAAAGTATCAAAAGGCGTTGTGGTGACAGACGAGGATGGTTGCCCACCTCGATGCGGACTTTGTGCATATTAAGTTGAACCACAGAAAGAGGTGATGGCTTATGAGGCTTGGTCTGATGGGGTTGGCATCAATGCCATGATCTGGAACAAGAAAAGATTTATGCAGTGAATGTGGTCGATGTGAGTATTTATTTCTCCCGCGTTCCTCTCGTTACGCCGATGTATTCAATACATAGGGAGTAATATTCAAATTTTATTTGGAATAATTTTTATTATTATGATTTTTAAAGGTTTTTGTTATTTGAGATTAATCATCCCAGTGAACTGGTATGAATAAAAAATGAATCAAACTGAAATATAGCGGGGTGTTTGTGCATGGCTATTCAGTGTGTTCTGTGTGGTAAATGCGCAATTTGCTACCGGGGTCATAGATTGAACGGTGAATATATTCAGTTCTGAGTGAATGTGATCAATGTCTAAGTTTGCATTGGTTCGCAGGTCTAACCTCGGCATCGAAAGGCAAGGGCAGGATAGAACACAAGCTGAGTACCCTACATAAAGAATATCCCGCCTTAGCCACGAGCATGAATAGAAGGAATCTATTCAATCACTCGCAGGGACCACTGCTAGACGGAATATAATCATGAGCAAATTTTATGTAGGTTCTGAAGTTGGCCAATTGCGCCGTGTCATGTTGCACCGCCCCAACCTCAGTCTGAAGCGTCTGACCCCTTCTAACTGCCAGGATCTGCTGTTCGATGATGTCCTGTCTGTTGAACGTGCCGGTCAGGAGCACGACAAATTCGCTCAGGTACTGCGCGATCAGAATGTCGAAGTTTTCCTGCTGACCAATCTGCTGGCCGAAACCTTGGATGTGCCGGAAGCCAAAACCTGGCTGCTGCAACATCAGGTCTCCGATTATCGCCTCGGTTCTTCCCTTGCCAACGACGTGCGCTGCTTCCTGGCTGACATGCCGCACCGCGAACTGGCCCGCATTCTCTCCGGTGGCCTGACCTACTCAGAGATGCCTTACAGCAGCGTCAACATGGTAGTGGGTATGCACGCTCCGACTGACTTCATCATAGAGCCGCTGCCCAACCACCTCTTCACCCGTGACACCTCCTGCTGGGTCTATGGTGGCGTTTCCATCAACCCCATGGCCAAGGCCGCCCGTCGCCGCGAGACCAACCATGTGAAGGCCATCTACCGCTGGCACCCGCAGTTTGCCGGTCAGGACTTCATCAAGTACTTCGGTGACGAGGATCGTGACTACGACAACTCCACCATCGAAGGGGGTGACGTCTTGGTCATCGGCCGTGGCGCCGTGCTCATCGGCATGTCTGAGCGCACCACGCCGCAAGGGGTTGAGCACCTGGCACGCAGCCTGTTCAAACACGGTCAGGCCAAGCAGGTCATCGCCATGCAACTGCCGAAACACCGCAGCTGCATGCACCTGGATACCGTCATGACCCACATGGACATAGATACCTTCTCCGTCTATCCGGAAGTGATCCGCAAGGACGTGAACTGCTGGAGCCTGACTCCGGGCGGTGCCACCGGCATGAATATCAAGGAAGAGGGTTACTTTGTTTCCGCCATTGAAAAAGCGCTGGGCGTGGATCAGCTCAAGCTCATCACCACTGGCGGTGACACCTTCGAAGCCGAACGCGAACAGTGGAACGATGCCAACAACGTGCTGACGGTGCGTCCTGGCGTGGTGGTGGGTTATGAGCGCAACACCTACACCAACGAGAAATATGACAAGGCCGGCATCACAGTGCTCTCCATTCCGGGTGAAGAACTGGGTCGTGGCCGCGGCGGCGCCCGCTGCATGAGCTGCCCGATGGAACGTGACGGCATCTAACAAGACGGCGTGGCGCCGGCAGAGGCTGGCGCCACAGATACCAAGACTCGAGATCAACACTCATGAAAAAACCAACTGTCGTCGTCGCCCTGGGTGGCAATGCCCTGCTCCGTCGTGGCGAGCCCCTTGAAGCGGATATCCAGCGCAAGAACATCGCCACCGCCGCCAAGACCATCGCCCTGATAGCTCAGGAGTACAACGTGGTACTGGTGCACGGCAACGGCCCGCAAGTCGGTCTGCTGGCCCTGCAAAACAGCGCCTATACCAAGGTGTCTCCCTATCCCCTGGATGTGCTGGGTGCCGAGTCCCAGGGCATGATCGGCTACATGCTGATCCAGGAGCTCAAAAACCTGATGCCGAGCCGCAACGTGACCGCGCTGCTGACTCAGGTGCAGGTTGACCCCAAGGATCCGGCCTTTGCCAATCCGACCAAATTTATCGGCCCCGTTTATGAAGAAGCGGAAGCTCGCACCCTGGCGACCGAGAAGCACTGGGTGGTGAAGGCTGACGGCAAGTTCTTCCGCCGCGTGGTGCCGTCCCCGCTGCCCCAGCGCATCGTCGAAGGCGACGCCATCGAAACCCTGATCGCCCAGGGCCACCTCATCATCTGTACCGGTGGTGGCGGTATCCCGGTGACCTGGGATGGCCAGAGCCTGACCGGTATCGAAGCCGTCATCGACAAGGACATGTCTGCCGCCTATTTGGCCAAGCAGATCAAGGCCGACGCCCTGCTGATCCTGACCGATGCCGATGCCGTCTACCTGGATTGGGGCAAGCCGACCCAGCATCCGCTGCGGATCACTAGTCCGGACGAGCTGGCCGGGGTCAAGTTCGATGCAGGCTCCATGGGACCGAAAGTCGAAGCCTCTTGTGAATTTGTCAAAGCGACCGGCGGCATGGTTGGCATCGGCTCGCTGGAAGATGGCCTCGCCATCCTCAAGGGAGAAGCCGGCACCAATATCGTCGCCACTCGCACTGAACATGCCTAGTTACTGAATCTGTACTGAGAATGCGTAGTCAACACTACTGCCCGAACTGGTCTGAAACATATATAGAGAGAACTCATCATGGCTTTTAATCTGCGTAACCGTAACTTCCTGAAACTGCTGGACTTCACCCCGCGCGAAATCCAATACATGATCGATCTGGCCATCGACCTGAAGAAAGCCAAATACGGTGGCTACGAGCGCAAGCATCTGGTCGGCAAGAACATCGCCCTTATTTTCGAGAAGACCTCCACCCGTACCCGTTGTGCGTTTGAAGTGGCGGCCTTCGACCAGGGCGCGCAAGTCTCCTACCTTGGCCCAAGCGGTTCCCAAATCGGTCACAAGGAGTCCATGAAGGACACCGCCCGTGTACTGGGCCGCATGTATGACGGTATCGAATACCGCGGCTACGGTCAGGAGATCGTGGAAGAGCTGGGTGCCCATGCTGGCGTACCGGTCTGGAACGGCCTGACCAATGAATTCCACCCGACCCAGATCCTGGCCGACTTCATGACCATGCTGGAGCACGGCAAGGGCAAACGTCTGGATCAAATCAAGTTCGCCTACCTGGGTGATGCCCGCAACAACATGGGTAACTCCCTGATGGTCGGCGCCGCCAAAATGGGCATGGACATCCGTCTGGTCGCGCCGAAAGCCTTCTGGCCGGAAGAGGAGCTGGTTGCCAAGTGCCGCCTGATCGCCGAAGAGACCGGCGCACGCATCACCCTGACCGAAGAGGTGAAAGAGGGTGTGCTGGGTGCCGACTTCCTCTACACCGACGTCTGGGTATCCATGGGTGAAGCGAAAGAAGCCTGGGATCAGCGGGTGAAACTGATGACCCCGTATCAGGTCAATATGGATGTCATCAACGCCACCAAGAACCCGGATGTGAAGTTCATGCACTGCCTGCCGGCGTTCCACAACGACGAGACCACCATGGGCAAGGAAGTGGCTGACAAATATGGCATGAAGGGTCTGGAAGTGACCGAGGACGTGTTCGAATCCGAGCACAGCATCGTGTTCGACGAGGCCGAAAACCGGATGCACACCATCAAGGCAGTGATGGTTGCTACGCTGGGCGACTAAGGTCGCAGTAGTGGTGCCGGGGGGCAACCCCCGGTTTTTCGACCATGTGACAGCGGCATAATACCTCTAACCCTACAACCCGCAGCCTGCATGGATACCACACCCACAGAAGGAAGCTGGACCATGACCAAATTCAAGTTCCCGTCAGCCTACACGATACTGTTCGTGCTGATCGCCCTGGTGGCCGCCCTGAGCTGGATAGTGCCGGCCGGCAAATATGAGATGACCATGAACGAAGCCCTCGGCAAAGAAGTGCCGGTGGCGGGTACCTACCAACTGGTGGAGGGAAATCCCCAGGGGATCGTTGACGTGCTGCTGGCACCTATCGATGGCCTCTACAACCACGAAACCTATGAGGCAGGCGCTATCGACGTCTCCCTCTTTATCCTGGTCATCGGTGGTTTTCTTGGCATTGTGACCAAGACAGGCGCCATCGATGCCGGTATTGAACGTGTGACCGACCGCCTGCGCGGCCGGGAAGAGTGGATGATCCCGATCCTGATGGCGCTGTTCGCCGCAGGCGGCACCATCTACGGGATGGCCGAAGAGTCGCTGCCCTTCTACACCCTGCTGGTGCCGGTGATGATGGCCGCCCGTTTTGACCCGGTGGTGGCGGCGGCAACCGTGTTGCTGGGCGCCGGTATCGGTACTCTCGGTTCCACCATCAACCCGTTTGCGACCGTGATTGCCGCCAACGCGGCCGGCATCTCCTTCACCGACGGTATCTGGCTGCGCGTGGCCATGCTGATCGCCGGCTGGCTGATCTGTGTTGCCTACGTGATGCGTTACGCCAAGATGGTACGCAACGATCCAAGCAAGTCCCTGGTGGCTGACAAGTGGGAAGAGAACCGTGCCCACTTCCTTGGTAACAAGAGCGACCAGATGCTGGAGTTCACCCTGACCCGTAAAATCGTGCTGGGTATCTTCGTCGCCGCCTTTGCCGTGATGATCTACGGGGTGGCCGTGCTGGGCTGGTGGATGGCGCAGATCTCCGGCGTGTTCCTGGCTGCCGCTATCATCGTGGGCCTCATCTCCCGCATGAGTGAGGAGGAGCTGACCTCCAACTTTATCGACGGTGCCCGCGACCTGCTGGGTGTGGCGCTGATCATCGGTATCGCCCGCGGTATCGTGGTGGTGATGGACAACGGCATGATCACCCACACCATCCTGAACAGCGCAGAAGGGATCGTGACCGGCCTCTCGACCGTGGTGTTCATCAACGTGATGTTCCTGCTGGAAGTGGTGCTCTCCTTCTTGGTGCCCTCCTCTTCCGGTCTGGCCGTGCTGACCATGCCGATCATGGCGCCGCTGGCCGACTTCGCCAACGTGGGTCGCGATCTGGTGGTGACTGCTTACCAGTCTGCCTCTGGTCTGGTGAACCTGGTGACCCCGACCTCCGCCGTGGTCATGGGTGGTCTGGCTATCGCCAAGGTGCCTTATGTGCGCTGGCTGAAGTGGGTGGCTCCGCTGCTCGGTATCCTGACCGTGCTGATCGTGGTCTGCCTGAGCCTGGGCGCAGTGCTCTCATGACACCGATGACATGCAATATGAAACGGGAGCCTGCGGGCTCCCGTTTTTATGGGCGCAAGAAGTGATGGGCACAAAATAGCAGGCAACAAAAAGGCGACCCGCGGGTCGCCTCAGTGCATTTGGGGGCGAGGGCTTAGCGGGCCTGCGCCAGCGTGCGCACCACGGCGGCATGGGCCTGACGGGTGCGGCTGATATGGCGCGGCGCGACCAGCACCACGTCATTGCCCGCGACAGCGCCCATGATCTCGGGATTGACGTTGCGATCCAGCAGGCGGGCCACCACGGTGGCGGCCCCCGGAGTGGTGTGGATCAGCACCATCTGCTGGTTGTACACCACTTCGCGCACCATGTCGTGGATCGAGCGGGTGCTGCCGGCGGGTTCCAGCTGCTCATCGACCAGGGTGTAGACCTTCTTGCCGTTGGCATTCTGCGCCTTGGCAACGCCGAGGCGGCGCAGCAGGCGGGAGATGGTGGACTGGCTGATGTCGGCAAAGCCGCGCTCCGACAGCTCGCGGCGGATCTCTTCCTGGGTGCTGTAGCAGTGCTGACCGATGATCTGGCGACAGGCATCCAGCTGGGCCAGATCGGGCTCTTGGGCAACGGGACGACTGAGGGTTTTGACCACGGCGAATTCCTTTGATGATGACCGGAGGTAAACGCGCGATATCTGCCATAGCAGTCAGTTATCAGGCAAAAACACTGATAATCCATCTATATGCAGGGAATGAGCGGGCATTACCATCATGCGATGGCAAATTATAGCTGACTGGAAATTCGGTGATGTGACAGGGTTCAAAAATGGGCCCAGCGGGGCCCAATCAGATATCAGTAACGCTCGCTGACGATGTCCTGAGTGAAGGACTTCTCGCAATATTTGCACTTCATCCGCACCACGCCTTTCACTTCGCGCACCCGGAAGTAGCTGTCCACCGGCTCGTTGTGAGAGATGCAGTTGGAGTTGGGGCAGTGGAACACCCCGGCGATGAACTCTGGCAGCGCCAGCTGGTGCTTCTTCACCACATTGAAGTCTTCGATGATGTTGACGGTCGCTTTCGGGGCGAACAGCGCCAGCTGGTTGGCTTGTTGCTCGGTCAGGCGGGTGTTCTCAATCTTGATGAGATCCTTCTTGCCCAGCGCGCCGGATTTCAGGTTGAAGCCGACGGTGATCCGCTCCTGGGTTTCGACCAGCTGAAACAGCTTGAGGATCTTGATGCCCTGGCCAGCGGGGATGTGATCGATGACGGAGCCGTGACGGATGGCTTCGACTTGCAGTTGGTTCTTGTCAGACATGATATTCCCCTAAGCTCAGACAGTTTCGTTCAGTACCAGTGCCAGCAGCGCCTGGCGTGCATAGACTCCGTTCTCCGCCTGCTGGAAGTAACAAGCGTGGGGGGTCTTGTCGACCGCCACATCGATCTCGTCGACGCGGGGCAGGGGATGCAGGATCTTCATGGTGGGCTTGGCCCCTTCCAGCGTGGCCACTTCCAGCACGAACTTGGCGGCCATGTGCTTGTATTCGGTCTCGTCGAAGCGCTCTTTCTGGACCCGGGTCATGTAGAGGATATCCAGCTCCGGCATCACCTCTTCCATGGTCTGGTGGACGCTGAACTGGATGCCCTTCTCTTCCAGCTCTTCGCAGATGTAGTCCGGCATCGCCAGCGCTTCCGGGGAGATGAAGAAGAAGCGGCAGTTGAACAGGCTGAGGGCCTGGGCCAGCGAGTGCACGGTGCGGCCGTACTTGAGGTCACCGACGAAGGCGATGTTGAGGTTATCCAGGCGACCCTGGGTCTCATGGATGGTGAACAGGTCGAGCAGGGTCTGGCTCGGATGCTGGTTGGAACCGTCACCGCCATTGATGACTGGTACGCGGGAGAACTCGGAGGCCAACCGGGCCGCTCCTTCCTGCGGATGGCGCATTACCACCGCATCCGAGTAGGAGCCGATGATCTTGATGGAGTCAGCCAAGGTCTCGCCCTTCTTGGCGCTGGTGTTGCCCCCGTCGGCGAAACCGATGATGTTGCCGCCAAGGCGCTGTACCGCGGTCTCGAACGAGAGGCGGGTGCGGGTGGAGGCTTCGAAGAAGCAGCTGGCAACCAGCTTGTTTTGCAACAGGCGGGTGTCCGGTTCGGCCTTCAACCGTTGTGCGGTTGAGACTACCAGTTCCATTTCTGACCGGGTCAGGTCCGAAATGGAGATGACATGTTTCTTATAGAGTGGATTGGTCATCGTCTGCATTCCCTTTGACATCATTGGAGGTTTTTCGGGCACAAAAAAAAGCCCCTGAAACAGGGGCTCTTTTTAAAAATAACTGGGGATCGTTGGGACGGGAACCAGAAACAACGGGGCCGCTCTGGTGCGCTCCACCCGTCTGCAAGGCTGTTTTCTGAATCAAAAACTGCATCGTTTCGTCCCGACCTTTTTCAAAACCGGACAGATTATATGGCCGCTTTTTTAATTGTCAAAAATTTATTTTCGATGCCAATTTCAGCATAAAAACGTTTAAGTAGCGAGAACAGGGCGGCAAATCCACACCCTGTGCGTCGCTTGCAGCGGTTCCCCATCGTGTGCCATGGCGCGCAGATAACCGAGCCTGTGGTGCCCTTCTAGCAGGCAGTAGGGTTGCGGCAGCGGTTGCCCGTTCGGGTAGCTGGCTCCCTCCTCCGGTGCCAGTACGATGATCGGCTCTGGCCAGGAGCCTTCACTCAACATCTTCTCGCCGAGCCAGGAGCGGCGCACGTAGCGATTGCTGCGCAGCATCTCGCCCCAGCGCTCGATCACCTCCATATGGCGGGAGTCTATCTGCGCCATCACCTGTGCGGTGGGCCAGGTTTCGCACAGAAACTGGTGACGGGCGAGATCGATAAAGCTCCAGTTGGACTCAAAACCGCGCCAATGGCGATAAATCCACTGGGAGAGCACATTTTCAGGAATAAAGGGCACCAGCGGCGCGACCCGTTCAAGGTAGGCGGGCAGGGACTCTGTCTTGCGTTCATCCCTGAAATTGAGGGGTGCGAGTTGTTGGATCAATCGGTAATTGAGCATAATCAGCCTCCCGGTACCTGATTTTACCCTACCCCCATTTATGTCCCATTCCTACCCCGGCAGGGCTGCAAATACAGCAAGTTATCCTGCTTCGCTGCACAAATAACCGTTACTTGCTCGGGATTTGTGCAATTGCATCGAAAGCGTAAAAAAAGCCTTTACCTTTGATTTCCACTTTGTATACTACGCCTCGTTTGTTGCAGGGGCGTAGTTCCAATTGGTAGAACAGCGGTCTCCAAAACCGATGGTTGCGGGTTCGAGTCCTGCCGCCCCTGCCATTTTTAGAAAGGCCAGCTCATTGAGCTGGCCTTTCGCATTTCTGGCGTTTGCCAATTTATCCATCTCTCCTTTCTCTTCTCCTTCTTGCCGTTAGCACCCCAGTGACTGTGGCCACATTGATTTCGACGTCTGCCGCAAGAGCGTTCAGTGTGCAGCAACCCGCTGTTTCAGGACGGCGACCAGCCGCTGGTGGCGGGCGGGGAGCGGCCATTCGGCGCGGTAGATCAGCCAGAGGGTGTCGATCACCTCAATGCTGTTCTGGAGCACCCGGATCTTATCCTGTTGGGCAAAGGCAGTGACGGCGAAGCGGGGCAGCACGGTAAAACCGAGGCCGCGGGCGACCGGCTCAAGGATCAGGCCGATCTGGTTGGTAAAGCCGCGTAGCGGGATCTGTTCGAAGCGTTGACCGGGGTAGCGCCGTCCCAGCAGGCGCTGGGCCATGCTGCGACCATCCGGGTGGTCGATAAAGCCGAGCTGACAGAGGTGTTGCCAGCTTTGCTCCTCGCCATCGTTGGGCACCACCAGACAGAGCGGCTCGCGGGCGAACGGCTCGGCGGCGATGCTGGGGTGCTCCGGCGGTAGATCCACCAGTCCCAGATCGCTGCGCCCTGCCAGTACCGCCTGCACTATGTCGGAGGTGGGGGCAAAGCGGTGCTGGATGGTGAGCCCGGGGTGCTCCTGTTGTTGGTCGAGCAGCAGGGGATAGAGCAGCAGACCAATGCTGCCGGGGGTGGACAGGGTGATGGTACCGCTATGGGGATCGTCATCCGAGAGGCGGGCCCGCAGCTGTTCTGCGGCCTGTGCCTGTTGGCGGGCGAAGTCGAGCAGCACCAGCCCGCGCGGGGTGAGCTCCAGTTGGCGGGGCCTGCGCAGCAGCAGGGGGCCAAATTCGGCTTCAAGGCGCGAGATATGCTGACTGACTGCGGCCTGGGTGAGATCCAGCCGCTCGGCGGCGCGGGTAAAACTGCCGGTTTCATACACCACCACCAGAGTGTGGAGCCAGAGCGGATTAACCATAAATTTAATTTATGCCTTCCATTAGTTTGACCTTATTTTTCATTATGTCGCCCCTTCCTATCATGTCACCTGTTTCCCACACACAATTTCAAGGTGACCTATGACCTATCCACGCAACTTCTCCCATATCGGCATCACTGTGACTGACCTCGACAAAGCGGTCGAGTTTTATACCAAGGTGATGGGCTGGTATCTCATCATGCCGGCAACCACCATTACCGAGGATGACTCCGCCATCGGGGTGATGTGCAACGATGTGTTCGGCCCGGGCTGGGGTTCTTTCCGCATCGCCCACCTCTCCACCGGCGACAAGATTGGCATCGAGTTGTTCGAGTTTCCCAACAGTGAGCTGCGCGAGAACAACTTCGAATTCTGGAAGAGCGGGGTGTTCCACTTCAGTGTGCAGGATCCGGATGTCGAGGGGTTGGCGGCGCGCATCGTCGCGGCGGGCGGCAAGCAACGGATGCCGGTGCGCGAGTACTACCCGGGTGAGAAGCCCTACCGCATGGTTTACATGGAAGATCCGTTCGGCAATATCATCGAGATCTACAGCCACAGCTATGAGCTGACCTACTCCGCCGGTGCATATCAGGGATAAGTGACAGGCCGAGCTGGTGCCTCATCTGAAGCAGGCCTACACCTCCGGTGGTTTCGGTCTCACCTTTTTGGCTCCGCACAGGGGGTCATGATCCGGCAGGATCCCTCTCTCAATACCGGCAACTATGACCCGCGCGAGCGACCCTGGTATCAGGATGCGGTGAAAGCGGGTCAACTGATCGTCACCGCCCCCTATGTCAGCGTCACCATGCAGAAGCTGGTGGGGCTGACCCTGGTGCTGCTGGTGTTCAGTGCCCTGCTCACCGCCACCTTCAAATACCTGTTCGCTGATCTGGGTCGGGTGGCGCACGCCCTGCACGACATCGCCCACGGTGAGGGGGATCTCACCGTTCACATCAACACGCACAGCAAGGATGAAGTGGGCCAGCTGGCCCAGAGCTTGAACCAGTTTGTGGCGCGGCTGCATGGCATCGTCAGTCGGTTGCGGGATGTGACCGTCGAGTTGGCTGCCCAATCCCGTACTCAGGCGTCCGGTGCGCAGGCCCGCAGTCAGCGGGTACGCCAGCAGCAGGACGAGATCGTGATGGTGGCGACCGCGGTGACCGAGATGGCTTCCGCCACCCAGGAGATCGCCGGTCAATCCCAGGTCGGTCAGAGTCAGCGCAGCATCACTGGCTTGGCAGACGAAGTGGCCGATGCCAGTCAGGTGATCAACGAGCTCGACAGCCATGCCCAGAAGATCAGCGACATTCTGGCCACCATCAGCGGCATCGCCGAACAGACCAACCTGCTGGCGCTCAACGACTCCACCGACGAGATCCAGCAGATGATCGAGACTCTGCAGCAGAAAGGGCAGCCCGCGGGCTGCCCTTTGTTATTTCACGACTGGCTTAAGGAATCTGTTTGACCCAGATAAGCTGGTCGGTGGCAAAGCCCAGCGACTTCGCTTTGGCGACCAGCGCATCCACCTTCTCCTTGGGCGGGTTGGGTGAGCGGGAGAGGATCCAGAGGTAGTCGTAGTTGTAGCTGGTCACCAGCGAGAGCTGGTAATCGGGGTCGAGGTCGATGACGTTGTAGCCGCCGTAGAAGGGGCCGAAGAAACTCACCTTGAGCCGCGCCTCGTCCGGGTTGCCGACGAAGTAGGCCTTGCCCTCGGCTTCGCGCCAGCTGCCATCGCTCTGCTTGCCGCGGTTGAGCACCTTGACGCCGCCATCGTCGCGCAGGCTGTAGGTGGCGCTCACCTGCTCCAGCCCCCGTTCGAAGCTGTGGTCGAAGCGGGCGATTTCGTACCAGGTGCCAAGATAACGATCGAGCTGGAAGCCGGTGACGGGGCGGATGCCATCGGCAATCCCGGTACAGGCCGTCAGCAGCAAAGCGGTGAACAGGCAAAGCAGTGAACGCATAAGTAATCCCTCTCTTGTTATCCCTCGATGATGCGCAGCTGGCCATCCCGGAAGCGGGAGGCCTGATCCGTCGGCGTGCTGCCGAAGAAGCGCTTGTACTCCCGGCTGAACTGGGAGTTGCTCTCGTAACCGACTCTGGCCGCCGCGGTACCCGCCTTGATGCCATCGTGCAGCATCATCATTCGCGCCTTGTGCAGGCGAAACGACTTGATGTACTGCAGGGGCGAGGTGGCAGTGACCGCCTTGAAGTGGTGGTGAAAGGCGGAGACGCTCATGTTCACCTCCCGCGCCAGCTCCTCCATGGTGAGGTTGTCGGCATAACGGGACTCTATCATACGCAGCACCCGGGCGATCTGGCCCACATGGTTGTGGCGATTGGCGAGCGCCTGCAGCGCCGGGCCGCCCCCCTCGGTGAGGGCGTGGAACAGCATCTCGCGCACCGTCTGCGGCCCTAGCACCCTGGCGTGCAGCGGGTTGTCCATCAGCTCGATCAGCCGCTCGGCGGCGCAGAACATCGCCTCCGACAGGGGCACCGAGTGGATGCCGATCTTCTGCGGGGCGGGGGCGGGCAGGGCATCGCCCAGCTCCAGTAGCAGCTCTTGCAGGGTGACCATGTTGATCTCGATGGTAAAACCGATCAGCGGCTGCTCGGAGGAGGCGAAGCACTCGCACTCGCAGGGCAGCGGCAAGGTCATCAGCAGGTAGTGGTTGGGGTCGTAGCGAAACACCTGATCCGCCAGATAACCCACCTTGTGCCCCTGCAGGATCACGATTATCCGCGGTTGATAGAGCACCGGGGTACGGCCGTGGTACTCGGTGGTATAGATGAAATTCACCTGCTCCACCGGGGAGGGTGTGATGCCGGGTGCGGTGACGTGGCGGGTCACTCTGGCGGCGAGGTCGCTGTAACGGTGTTGCATGGGCGCGCTTTGATTCGACTGTTCCGGTTTTTGCTGCTTTGTAGAAATAGGCAAGGATTAAGCAGGATGTTGCCTTGATGGTAGGGGGGTTATGGAGAAAAATGCAAGCACGATTTCGCGGCCTGGCCGCCCTGACTAGCAGAAGAAGGCAATGTCGATGAACAACTTTACCCTCCATACCCCGACCAAAATCCTGTTCGGCCAGGGGCAGATCGCCCAGTTGCGCGAGCAGCTCCCGAGCGATGCCCGCGTCATGATCACCTATGGCGGCGGCAGCGTGGTACGCAGCGGCCTGCTGGCGCAGATCCGCAGCGAACTGGCCGGCTTCACCCTGTTTGAATTTGGCGGTATCGAGCCCAACCCGACCTACGAGACCCTGATGGGCGCCGTGGAGCTGGCCCGTGCCGAGCGGGTCGACTTCCTGCTCGCCGTTGGCGGTGGCTCAGTGCTCGATGGCACCAAGTTTATCGCCGCTGCCGCGCACTACGATCTGGCCAAAGATCCCTGGCACATTCTCGAGACCGCCGGCAGCGAAGTGCGCTCAGCCATCCCCCTCGGCACTGTGCTGACTCTGCCGGCGACCGGTTCAGAAATGAACATGGGGGCCGTCATCACCCGTCGTAGCAGTGGCGACAAGGTGCACTTCTTCTCGCCGTTCGTGATGCCGCGCTTCGCCGTGCTGGATCCGGTGCTCACCTACACCCTGCCGGCGCGTCAGGTGGCGAACGGGGTGGTGGATGCCTTCATCCACATTCTGGAGCAATACCTCACCTATCCGGTCAACGCCAAGGTGCAGGATCGCTTCGCCGAAGGGCTGCTGCTGACCCTGATCGAAGAGGGCCCCAAGGCGCTGGCCGAGCCGCACAACTATGAGGTGCGCGCCAACATCATGTGGAGCGCCACCATGGCGCTGAACGGTCTGATCGGTGCCGGGGTGCCGCAGGATTGGGCCACCCACATGCTGGGTCACGAGCTGACCGCCCTGCACGGGCTCGACCACGCCCAGACCCTGGCGGCCGTGCTGCCAGCCCTGTTGCAGGCCAAGCGCAAACAGAAGCACGCCAAGCTGCTGCAATACGCAGAGCGGGTGTGGGGGCTGAACAGCGGCAGCGAAGCGGATCGCATCGACGACGCCATTGCCGCGACCCGCGACTTCTTCGAGCGGATGGGGGTCAAGACCCGGTTGCGCGACTACGGCCTCAAGGATCTGGGTATCGATACCCTGATCGGCAAGCTGGGGGAGCACGGCATGACCCGTCTGGGCGAGCACGGCGACATCGACCTGGTGCAGAGTCAGCATATTTATCAAGCGGCCTGGTAAGGACAGTCAATCGGCTCCACACCGGTGAAATGATTAAATTGTCGGGGCTGTCTCCCGCCATTTGGCGGCTGAGCGGCCCTGTTTTCGTTGGGTAAATGTTACTTTTCGGGGTTTCGCTGCGAGAAGTGAGACGAAAGCGGATTTCGTAAGAACAAAAAACGCTAAGATAGAGGGCCGGTAAAACATTTTTTTTGACTGGTTGGATCACTTTTTTCAGTCGTTTTTACTGGTATAAGCCTCTAATTTGGTTTGTTTTTTTTTACCGCAGCCCAAGATGGGCTGAATTCTGTACGCGCGATGCCGGGACTGCGGTTGTAATAAAACTCCAAAATTTGATACTAATCACCTTCGCGCCTGAAAAGCGGGGGCCTGACCATGACAGGAGGTTGAGGTAAAGCCTACTGATTTTCATAACAAAGAGCCTTGGACCTGCACTTTGGTCATGTCTTGTTTCGCCAGAAGTGAGACACTGGGCAGCGATTGTTTATTAACCATCAGGGAATAGTCATGCAGATTGGAATACCGAGAGAGAGTCTCGCCGGTGAGACCCGGGTCGCAGCGACCCCGGCGACCGTCGAGCAGCTGAAAAAGCTCGGCTTCGAGGTCGCCATCGAATCCGGCGCAGGCCAGCTGGCCAGCTTCGATGATGCCGCCTTCGAGGCTGCCGGTGCCAGCGTGGTGCCGAGCGTCTGGCAAGCCGACCTTATCTTCAAGGTCAATGCGCCGTCCGATGCCGAGATCGCACAAATTAAAGATGGTGCCACTCTGGTGAGCTTCATCTGGCCTGCCCAGAACCCTGAGCTGGTCAAGAAGCTGTCCGAGCGCAACATCAATGTGATGGCGATGGACATGGTGCCACGGATCTCCCGTGCCCAGTCCCTCGATGCCCTCTCCTCCATGGCCAACATCGGTGGCTATCGCGCCGTGGTTGAAGCAGCGCACCAGTTCGGTCGCTTCTTCACCGGTCAAATCACCGCCGCCGGTAAAGTGCCGCCTGCCAAGGTGCTGGTGATCGGTGCCGGTGTCGCCGGTCTGGCCGCCATCGGTACGGCCGGCTCCCTCGGTGCCATTGTGCGTGCGTTCGATACCCGTCTGGAAGTGGCCGAGCAGATCGAATCCATGGGGGGGGAATTCCTCAAGCTGGACTTCGGCGGCGAAGATGGTGCCTCCTCTGACGGTTACGCCAAGGTGATGAGCGAAGAGTTCATCAAGGCCGAGATGGCGCTGTTCGCCCAGCAGGCCAAAGAGGTGGACATCATCATTACCACCGCCCTGATCCCGGGCAAGCCGGCTCCCAAGCTGATCACCAAAGAGATGGTCGACAGCATGAAGCCGGGCTCCGTCATCGTGGACATGGCTGCTCAGGCTGGCGGCAACTGCGAATACACAGTGCCGGGTGAACTGCATGTCACCGACAACGGCGTCAAGGTGATCGGTTACACCGATCTGCCGGGTCGTCTGCCTGCCCAATCCTCCCAGCTCTACGGTACCAACCTGGTCAACCTGATGAAGCTGATGTGCAAGGAGAAGGACGGCAAGGTTGCCATCAACTTCGAAGACGTGGTTCAGCGCAACATGACGGTGATCCAGGCCGGTGAAGTGACCTTCCCGCCGCCCGCCATCTCCGTCTCTGCTGCGCCACAGAAACCGGCCGCCGCCAAACCGGCCGCCAAGAAGGAAGAGGCCAAGCCCTCCAACAAGAAGTTCATCTGGGGTGCGCTGGGGATCGCCGCCTTCGGTTGGGTCGCTGCCGTGGCGCCTGCTGCGTTCCTCTCTCACTTCACCGTATTTATCCTGGCCTGCGTGGTCGGTTACTACGTGGTGTGGAACGTCTCGCACGCCCTGCACACGCCGCTGATGTCAGTCACCAATGCCATCTCCGGCATTATCGTGGTCGGCGCCCTGCTGCAGATCGGGCAAGGGTCGACTCTGGTCACCGTGCTCTCGTTTGTCGCCGTGCTGATTGCCAGTATCAACATCTTCGGCGGTTTCACCGTCACTCAGCGCATGCTGAAGATGTTCCGTAAGGATTAAGGGGGTTTAACGTGTCTCAAGGACTGGTAACAGCATCCTATATCGTTGCCGCCGTGCTCTTCATCCTCAGTCTCGCGGGACTGTCGAAGCAAGAAACGGCCAAGCATGGCAACCTGTTCGGTATCGCGGGTATGGCTATCGCCCTGCTCGCCACCGTATTCAACCCGGAGACCAGTGGTGTGCACTGGATCATCCTGGCCATGGTGATTGGCGGTGCCATCGGCGTGCGTCTGGCGCTCAAGGTCGAGATGACCGAGATGCCCGAGCTGGTCGCCGTGCTGCACAGCTTCGTGGGTATGGCAGCGGTGCTGGTGGGCTTCAACAGCTTCATTGATCTGCACCCCTCCGCCCCTGCTGAAGTGGTGGTCTCCGTTGGTTCCAACCTGGATGCCACGCTGGCAGCCGCCCGCGCGGCGTTCGAGCAGGCGGCCAGCGTCGCCCAGGTCGAGCACCTCACCGGCGCCATGCTGAACATCCACCTGGTGGAAGTATTCCTCGGCGTCTTTATCGGTGCCGTGACCTTCACCGGTTCCGTGGTGGCCTTCGGCAAACTGCGCGGTTTGATCTCTTCCAAGCCACTGATGCTGCCGCACCGCCACAAGTTGAACCTGCTGGCGGTGGTCGCTTCTCTGGCGCTGATGGTCTACTTCGTCAACGCGGGCGGCTCTACCTTCGCCCTGCTGGTGATGACCCTGATCGCCTTCGCCTTCGGCTGGCATCTGGTGGCCTCCATCGGTGGTGCCGACATGCCGGTGGTGGTCTCCATGCTCAACTCCTACTCCGGTTGGGCCGCGGCAGCGGCGGGCTTCATGCTCTCCAATGACCTGCTGATCGTGGTGGGTGCGCTGGTAGGTTCCTCCGGTGCGATCCTCTCTTACATCATGTGTAAAGCGATGAACCGCTCCTTCATTTCGGTGATCGCCGGTGGCTTCGGCTCCGACGGTGTGGCCTCCACGGCTGACCAGGAGATGGGCGAATACCGCGAGACCAGCGCCGAGGAAGTGGCTGACCTGCTGAAGAACTCCAGCTCCGTCATCATCACCCCGGGCTACGGCATGGCGGTGGCGCAGGCCCAGTATCCGGTCGCCGAGATCACCCAGAAGCTGCGTGACCGCGGCGTCAAGGTGCGCTTCGGTATCCACCCGGTTGCCGGTCGTCTGCCAGGCCACATGAACGTGCTGCTGGCGGAAGCGAAAGTGCCGTATGACATCGTACTGGAAATGGACGAGATCAACGACGACTTCGCCGATACCGACACCGTGCTGGTGATCGGTGCCAACGACACCGTCAACCCGGCTGCGATGGAAGATCCGGGCAGCCCGATCGCCGGTATGCCGGTGCTGGAAGTGTGGAAAGCGCAGAACGTCATCGGCTTTAAGCGCTCCATGAACACTGGCTACGCCGGTGTCCAGAACCCGCTGTTTTTCAAAGAGAATACCCAGATGCTGTTTGGCGATGCCAAGGCCAGCGTCGAGGCGATCCTCAAAGCACTGTAAGTGACTGTCAGAAAACAGACGTCAAGGAGGCTTCGGCCTCCTTTTTTATTGTTCCCTCCTTGTATATCCTCACTCCATGCGGATCATGAGGGATCTCTATGATGTGGTGTCAGGGTTGGCGAAAGATAGGGTGGTATGGCTGGTTGCTGGCCTCTCTTCTCGGCGGTGGCGTGGCCATGGCTCACGAAAAACCGACCCTGACCATATTGACCGAACTGTGGCCCCCTTATGTGATGCGCAGTGACAAGGGGGAGCTGGTAGGAGCGGATCTCGATCTGGCTCGCACCGTGCTGCAGCAACTCGGCTATCGCATCGAGGTGAAGGTGCTGCCATGGAAGCGGGTACTGCAACAGGCCCGGCTCGGGCAGGGGGATGCAGTACTCGATATCTTCTATATCGAGGATCGCCAAGAGTGGCTCCACTATCCCGAAGAGCCGCTCTCGTACAGCGGCGAAGTGCTCTTTTATCCGGCGGATCGCCCGGTGAAATTCGAGCAATTATCCGATCTCAAGGGGTTGCGGATCGGCATTCAGGCCGACTATGCCTATAGCCCCGATTTTCTGGCCGATGAAGGGGTGATCAGGCTCGCCATGACGGGCGATGGCAAGATGGTCAAGCAACTGCACATGATGATGGCTGGCCGACTGGATGGTGTCGTACTCAATGAGCAGGTCGGTCGTTATCTGCTGCTTACTCAGGGGTTGCAGGGTCAGGTGCTCAACGCTCGTCGCTTGCTGACCGACGATAACCGCAACTTTCTCGGATTTACCCACAAGCCTGGCCACGACCAGCTGGCTATCCGCTTCTCTGCCGCCCTGAAACAGTTCAAGCGGACCCCCGCCTACCAGCAGTTACTGGCCCGCTACCATCTCTAGGTGACTTCGCCGTCTGTGCGTTACATCACAATTTTTCGCGCTTTGTTAAAAGATGGGCATAATGGCGCTGAAAAGCGATGTTGCGCAACTTAATTTGACCCTATTGATATTAAAATCAAATTAAGTTGATTTGCATGGGGCTGTTATCAGATGGCCACCTCTCTCGCTCTCGCGACGTCTCGACGACGCGCTCCGGATTGATGTTGACCCCGTGTCCCCCTTTTTTGCCATGCCGTTGCCTGTTGTGATGGCAGGCATTGCGCCACCAGAATGAGAATGCACAGATGAAACCACAATGGACCGACTTTATTACCCTGCTCAAGCGTGAAGTGGTGCCGGCCCTGGGCTGCACCGAACCCATGTCGGTGGCCCTGGCGGCGGCCAACTGCCGCAAGTTGCTGGGGGAGACCCCGACCCGCATCAGCGTCTGGGTCAGCGGCAATCTGTTCAAGAACGGCATGGGGGTCGGGGTGCCGGGTACCGGCATGATTGGCCTGCCGGTGGCGGCTGCGGTCGGCATCACCGGCGGCAATCCCGATGCCGGGCTGGAGGTGCTCAAGGCTCTCACGCCAGCGCAGGTGGAAGCGGCCAAGCTGCTGCTGCCCGCTATCAAGGTGGATGTGAAGGATGTGCCGGACGTGCTCTATGCCGAGGTGCTGGCCGAAGTGGACGGCCACAGCGCCCGGGTGGTGATCTGTACCGACCACACCCGCATTATCCTGATGGAGAAGGATGGCGAGGTGCTGATGGCGCAGAACAGTGCCCCCGGCGTGCAGATCCAGCCAGCCAAATCTGCCAAGCCGGCCATGACCCTGCGGGAGATCGTCGATTTTGCATTGGCAGTGCCGCTGGCGGAGATCGACTTTATCCGCGAGGCCGCCACCATGAATCAGGCGCTGGCAGATGAGGGGCTGCAGGGTTACGGCCTGCAGATCGGCAAGATCCTCACCGAGCAGGTGGAGCGCAAGCTGCTCTCCGATGACCTGATGACGTTGGCGATGCGCCTCTCCTCCGCCGCTTCCGATGCGCGGATGGATGGCGCCATGTTGCCCGCCATGTCCAACTCCGGTTCCGGCAATCAGGGCATTGCCGCTACCATGCCGGTGGTGGCGGCCGCTCGCTTCCTCAAGATGAGCGATGAGCAGCTGACCCGGGCGCTGGTGATGAGTCATCTGGTGGCCATCTATATCAAAACCTATCAGAACAAGCTGTCGGCGCTCTGCGCCGCCAGCACTGCCGCCATGGGCGCCGGTGCCGCCATCACTTGGCTGCTGGGCGGTCAGTATCAGCAGATCAGCCACTGCATCAACAACATGATTGGCGACGTCTCCGGCATTATCTGCGACGGCGCTGGCAGCGCCTGCTCCATGAAGGTATCCACCTCCACCTCGGCGGCGGTGAAGTCCTCGCTGATGGCTATCAACAACCTGCATGTCCCCCAGAGCGAGGGGATCGTCTCCGATGATGTGGACGAGACTATCGCCAATCTGGGCCGCCTCTCCAAAGAGGGGATGCTGGATACCGACATCGAGATCATCAACATCATGCGAGCGAAACAGCAGAAGCAGTGAATCTGTGACAAGGGGGCGATAGACCCCCTTGTTCTTGTCACGGCGGCGCAGACCGTCTGACACGGTTGCCAGGGCAAGCATGGTGCTTGCTCTTGTTTCTCGGGCGCAAGCCCGCTTTTTGGGGAGTCATACCATGACACTTAGCGTTATCGGCAATCTGGCCATTGCTGCCATCTTGCTGTTCTTTCTCTATCGATTACAGGAAAAGCATGTCAGCTTTACCCGCCGGGTATTTGCCGGTCTGGGGCTCGGTATTCTGTTTGGCGCCGCGCTGCAACTGCTCTATGGCGCCGGTTCGTCCGTCATTGTCCAGACCGTCGACTATCTGGATATCGTGGGCAGCGGCTATGTGAAGCTGCTGCAGATGATCATCATCCCGCTGATCATGGTCTCCATCATCGGCGCCATCCTCAAGCTCAATGGCGGCACTGCGCTGGGCAAGATCAGCGCCATGACCATAGGCGTGCTGATCTTCACCACTGCCATCGCCGCCGGGGCGGGCATCCTGATGTCCAACCTGTTCGGCCTGACCGCTGAGGGGCTCACCTCCGGTGCCGCCGAGAGCGCCCGTAGTGCTGCGCTGCAGACCACACTCGGCAGCGTTGAGAGCATGTCGTTTGCCAAGATGATGCTGGAGTTCATTCCGGCCAACCCCTTCCTCGATATGACCGGGGCGCGCAAGACCTCCACCATCGCTGTGGTGATCTTCTCCATCTTCATCGGCCTCTCTGCCACCGGCATCGCCCGCAAGAAGCCGGAGATCTTCGCCAGCTTCAGCCACTTCGTGGCCGTGGCCCATGCCATCGTGATGCGGATGGTGACTCTGGTGCTGCGTTTGACCCCGTTCGGTGTGTTGGCGCTGATGACCAAGGTGGTTTCCGGTTCCAACTACGCAGATATTCTCAACCTGCTTAGCTTTGTGATGGCCTCTTACGGCGCTATTGCCATCATGTTTGGTGTGCACCTGCTGCTGGTGAGCCTGGTCGGCATCAACCCGCTGCGCTTCCTCAAGAAGATCACCCCGGTGCTGGCCTTTGCCTTCACCTCGCGCACCAGTGCGGGCTCCATCCCGATGAACGTGCAGACCCAAACCAAGTCGCTGGGTATTCCTGAGGGGATCGCCAACTTCGCCGCCTCTTTTGGCTCCACCATTGGCCAGAACGGCTGCGCCGGTATCTATCCGGCCATGCTGGCAGTGATGATCGCCCCGACCGTCGGGGTCAACCCGATGGATCCCGGCTTCATCATGACCCTGATCGCCATCATCACCGTCAGCTCCTTCGGGGTGGCTGGGATTGGCGGCGGCGCCACCTTTGCCGCGCTGATCGTGCTATCTGCACTCGACTTCCCGGTGGCGCTGGCCGGTCTGCTCATCTCCATCGAGCCGCTGATCGACATGGGCCGTACCGCACTGAATGTTTCCGGTTCCATCACCGCAGGGACGGTCACCAGCCGCCTGATGGGCGAAACCGACATGCAGGTGTTCAACAGCGATCACGAAGTGAGTCTGGATGGTGAAGAGTCCACCGTCTGATTTGCTGTCGGTTGATCTGCGCGTGGAAAGGGGTGACCCTTTCCCGTCATAGACCGCAGGGAGGGCATGCCCTCCCTGCGCCATTGAGAGGAAAAATAATGAGAATTCTGATCATCGGTGGCGAAGCCGCCGGTATGAGCGCGGCGGCCAAGGCGCGCCGTCTGGCCAAAGATGCCGAGATCGTGGTGTATGAGGCCTCCGAAGTGATCTCCTTCGGTGCCTGTGGCCTGCCTTATTTCGTCGGCAACGAGTTTCAGGAGCCCGGCTACATGGCCGAGTTCACCCCCGAGCAGTTCGCCGCCAAGGGGATTGAGGTCAAGATTGGTCACCGGGTGTTGAGTCTGGATGCTGCCGCGCAGACGCTGACAGTCGAGCATAACGGCGACACCTTCACCGATCGCTATGACCGGCTGATGATTGCCACCGGCGCCCGCGAAGTGATGCCACCTATCCCCGGTTTGCAGCAGCAAGGGGTATTCGGTCTGCGCCGGATGGCCGACGGATTGGCGTTGAAGGCGGCAGTACAAGACAAAAACAATCGCCGCGCCGTGGTGATCGGTTCCGGCTTTATCGGGCTGGAGGTGGTTGAGGCACTGGTCCATCAGGGCAAAGAGGTGCGTCTCATCGAGCTGGCGGATCGGGTCATCCCCGACGCGTTTGATGGCGAGATCACCCAGCACATCGAAACCGAACTGCGCGAGCAGGGGGTCTCTCTCCATCTGGGTGAGCGAGTTGAAGCGCTGCTGGGGGATGGCCGGGTGACTGGCGTGCGAACCAGCCAGGGCGAGTACGAGGCCGATATCGTGGTGGTCTGCACCGGGGTCAAGCCCAACACCGAATTTCTGGCCGATACCGGTATCGAGCGGCTCGGCAACGGCGCCATCAAGGTGGACCGTCAGGGACGCAGCTCGCTGGCCAATGTCTGGTCGGCCGGTGACTGTGCCAGCGTCTGGCACAGCGTGAAGCAGCAGCAGGTCTATGTGCCGCTCGCCACCATCGCTAACAAGCTGGGCCGGATGGTGGGTGAGAACCTGGCTGGGGCCGAGCAGGAGTTCCCGGGCACTCTCGGTTCTGCAGCGCTCAAGGTGTTGGGGTTGGAGGCGGGTCGTACTGGCCTCTCCGAGCAGGAAGCCAAGGCGATGGGCATCGACTATCGCACCGTGGTGATCAAGGACAAGTGCCACACCAACTACTGCCCGGGTCAGTCCGACATCCATGTCAAGCTGGTCTATGAAGCGGGCAGCAAGCGGCTGCTGGGAGGCCAGATCCTCGGTCGCAAAGGGGCGGTACATCGCATCGATGCGCTGGCGGTGGCCATCACCATGGGAGTGACCACTGAGCAGCTCGGCATGCTGGACTTTGCCTACGCGCCGCCCTTCTCCCGCACCTGGGACGCCCTGAACGTGGCGGGTAATGTCGCGAAGTAACAGCTGTGATGATGGCGCCGTCACGCTGATCCTGCCCTGCAGAGCCTCTGCGGATAACATCTGTGGATAAATTGCAGAGATAAAAAAACCGATGCCTTGGCATCGGTTTTTTGTTACCGGTTTATCCGTATCACTCAGCCACGGCCGAGGCGGTTCTCCGGGTAGTTCTTGGCCAGCACTTCACGGGCATGCTTGGCCAGCTGCGGCATCTTCAGGGCGTCGTAAGACTCGACCATGATCTCCAGTGCCTTCTCGGTTTCGGCTGTGTCGGGGTAGGTTTCGACAATCAGCTTGGCCCGGTTGGCGGCCGCGACCAGTGCATCACGCTTCACGTAATACTCGGCAACGGTCAGGTCATATCTGGCCAGACGATTCTTCAGGCCAATCATGCGGGCGCGGGCATCGGCGGCATAGACGCTGTTGGGGTAGTTCTGCAGCAGGGTCTTGAAATCCTGGAATGCCTGACGGGCATAAGCCGGGTCTTTGTCGTCCCGATCGATACCGAACAGGCTCTGGAAAAAGTTGTAATCCGCCGCCATGTTGGTCAGGCCGCGCATATAGAAGACATAATCGATATTTTTATGCGCCGGATTGAGGCGGATAAAACGGTCGATATTGGCGATCGCCTGAGCGGTATCATCCTGCTTGTAGTAGGCATAGATGAGGTCAAGCTGCACCTGGTTGGAGTAGGCACCGAACGGGTAGCGAGAGTCCAAAGCCTCCAATAATTCAGTGGCTTGTGCGTAATTGCCAACGTCCAGTTTGAGGCGTGCTTTCTGGTACAGGGTCTCCGGCGGTTCGTCGGGTACCTTGGGTTTGGTGCTGGAACAGCCTGTGATCAAGGTAGCGACCAAGGCGAGCGACATCAGCAGGTGAGACTTCTTTCCCATCAACAACATCCGGTCCATTTCCACGAAATTGGCAAAGTATCCGTTATGCTTGGCTAAAAGAAAAGCTAGAATACCCGGATTATTTCGAATTGATACCCCCCGCTCAAGAGACCATACATGAGCCAGCATATTGAACTGACAGGCGAATTCCAGGATCACCAATTCGGGCAGCGACTCGACCAGGCCCTGGCCGAATTGTTTCCAGACTACTCCCGCACCCGCATCAAGGAGTGGATTTTACAGGACAGAGTGACCCTGGACGGTCAGGTTGCCAACACCCCGCGCGAGAAGATTCTGGCCGGGCAGCAGGTGCATGTGAATGTCGAGCTGGAAGCCGATACCCGCTGGGATGCCCAAGATATCGAGCTCAACATCGTTTATGAAGATGAACACATTCTGGTGATCGACAAACCGGCCGGACTGGTGGTTCACCCGGGCGCAGGCACGCCGGATGGCACCATCCTCAATGCCCTGCTGCACCGCTACCCCGGCATTGCCGAGGTGCCCCGCGCCGGTATCGTGCACCGTCTGGATAAAGACACCACAGGTCTGATGGTGGTTGCCAAGACCGTGCCTGCCCAGACCCATCTGGTGGAAGCGCTGCAGGCGCGCCAGATCACCCGTGAGTACGAAGCGATCGCCATCGGTCACATGACCGCAGGTGGCACCGTTGATGCGCCCATCGGCCGTCACCCGACCCAGCGTACCCATATGGCCGTGGTGCCCAATGGTCGTCCTTCCGTGACCCACTTCCGGGTGCACGAGAAGTTCCGTGGCCACACTCGTCTGCGTCTGCGTCTGGAAACCGGTCGTACCCACCAGATCCGTGTCCACATGGCGCACATCAAGCACCCGCTGGTGGGTGATCCCGCTTATGGTGGCCGCCTGCGCCTGCTGCGCAACGCGACGCCGGAGCTGACCCAGATGCTGCGCGGCTTCAACCGTCAGGCGCTGCATGCCACCATGCTGCAACTGGCGCATCCCATCACGGGTGAAGTGATGCAGTGGCACTCCCCCACGCCGCAAGACATGGTGGAGCTGATGGAAGTGCTGCGGGCAGATACCCTCGCCAATCCGGATGACATTGTCTGGAATTAATGGGTGAATAAGGTGGCGCCGCGACGGCCTCTGCCGTCGTACCAGCCATGTTGCTTACGTTGAAACGGGGTTCCTTAACTGGCTGCAGATAAGGAGCCCCGTTTTTATATCGGTGAATTAAAGGAGTCACAGATGAAATGGATCGAACCCGACTGGCCAGCCCCGGCGCACGTCAGGGCGTTGTCGACCACCCGGGATGGCGGCGTCAGTGAAGGGGTCTTTGCCGGCCTCAATCTGGGTGCCCATGTGGGGGATGAACCGGCGCGAGTCGAGGCCAATCGGGCCCGGCTGCAGCAGGCAGCTGCCATCCCGGGGCCCCTTAACTGGCTCAATCAGGTGCACGGCACCGTGGTTCATCCGGTCAGCAGCCATTATCAGCAAGCACCGGATGCCGACGCGGCTTGCGCCCATGAGGTGGCTCAAGCCTGCATCGTGATGACCGCCGACTGTCTGCCGGTGCTGTTCTGCGATCGGGCCGGCACTGTAGTAGCCGCCGCTCACGCCGGCTGGCGCGGGCTGCAGGGAGGCGTGCTGGAGGCGAGCATCACGGCCATGGGCTGCGAGCCGGGGGAGATCCTGGCCTGGCTTGGCCCGGCCATCGGCCCCACTGCGTTTGAAGTGGGTGGCGAGGTGCGCGAGGCCTTTATGGCGGAGCAGGCCGCAGCAGAAGCGGCCTTCGCGCCTTCGTCCAACGACGGCAAATGGTTGGCAGATATCTACCAGCTGGCCCGACTGCGGCTAGCCCGTGCTGGCGTTACCGCCATCTATGGTGGCGAGCACTGCACCTTCAGCGATAGCGAGCAGTTTTACTCTTATCGCCGCGACGGCCAGACCGGCCGCATGGCCTCCCTCATCTGGTTGACCCGCTAAGCAATCACCCGCCAAGTAATACCCCGTCTCTTTCAAGACCAAATCCGTATGAGAGAGGCGGTGATCCTGCCCTCTCCCCGCTTTGCAGAAAAAATAACCAGTCACAGCCCTTGAAATAGTCCGTACGGGCCTCATCTTTCATCTCAGAAAGTTATGTTGTTTGCCGCGCAAGCGGCGTCTGCCTGTTTGAAGGGGGAGTGCAATGCGCCTCGATCGCCTGACCAGCAAATTCCAGATTGCTATTTCCGATGCCCAGTCGCTCGCGCTGGGTCGTGACCACCAATTTATCGAACCCGTTCACCTGATGACCGCCCTGGTCAACCAGGATGGTGGTTCCATTCGCCCGTTGCTCACCCTGACCGGGCTGGACATCAATGCCCTGCGTTCGCGTCTGGGCGAGGAGCTGGATCGTCTGCCGCGTGTCAGCGGCGTGGAAGGGGACGTGCAGCTCTCCAACGGCCTTGGCCGGCTGCTCAACGTCTGCGACAAGCTGGCCCAGCAGCGCAAGGATCAGTTCATCTCCTCCGAACTCTTTGTGCTGGCGGCCCTCGACGAGAAGGGGACGCTGGGCGAGCTGCTACGTGCCCAAGGGCTGACCAAGGAGAAACTCGAAGCGGCCATCGACAAGGTGCGTGGCGGTAAGAAGGTGGAGGATGCCAACGCCGAGGAGAATCGCCAGGCGCTGGAGAAGTACACCATCGATCTCACCGAGCGGGCCGAAATTGGCAAGCTTGACCCGGTGATCGGCCGTGATGACGAGATCCGCCGTACCATTCAGGTGCTGCAACGCCGCACCAAGAACAACCCCGTGCTGATCGGTGCCCCCGGTGTCGGCAAGACCGCCATCGTCGAGGGGCTGGCCCAGCGCATCATCAATGGCGAGGTGCCGGAAGGGCTCAAGAACAAGCGGGTGCTGTCGCTGGACATGGGGGCGCTGGTGGCCGGCGCCAAGTATCGCGGCGAGTTCGAGGAGCGGCTCAAGGCGGTGCTGAGCGACCTTGCCAAGGAGGAGGGCAACGTCATCCTCTTTATCGACGAGCTGCACACCATGGTCGGCGCCGGCAAGGGCGAAGGAGCCATGGATGCGGGCAACATGCTCAAGCCTGCGTTGGCCCGTGGCGACCTGCACTGCGTCGGCGCTACCACGCTGGATGAGTACCGTCAGTACATCGAGAAGGATGCGGCCCTTGAGCGCCGTTTCCAGAAGGTGCTGGTGGAAGAGCCGAGCGTGGAGGACACCATTGCCATCCTGCGCGGCCTGAAAGAGCGTTACGAGCTGCACCACCATGTGCAGATCACCGACCCCGCCATCGTGGCGGCGGCCCAGCTGTCCCACCGCTACATTGCGGATCGCCAGCTGCCGGACAAGGCCATCGACCTCATCGACGAGGCCGCGGCCAGCATCCGGCTGCAGATCGACTCCAAGCCGGAAGCGCTCGATCGCCTCGAGCGGCGCATCATCCAGCTGAAACTCGAGCAGCAGGCGTTGATGAAGGAGGACGACGACGCCAGTCGCAAACGGCTGGATCTGATCAATCAGGAGATTGGCGAAAAAGATCGGGAATACAACGAGCTGGACGAAGTGTGGAAGGCCGAGAAGGCCGCCCTCGCCGGTACCCAGCATATCAAGGCGGCGCTGGAGCAGGCTCGCCAGGATCTCGATGTGGCCCGCCGTGCCGGCGATCTGGGCCGCATGTCCGAGCTGCAATATGGCCGCATCCCCGAGCTGGAGAAGCAGCTGGATCTCGCCACCCAGGCAGAGATGCAGGAGACCAGTCTGCTGCGCAACCGGGTCACCGATGTGGAGATCGCCGATGTGCTGGCTCGCGCCACCGGCATTCCTGTTGCTCGCATGCTGGAAGGGGAGCGTGACAAGCTGCTGCGGATGGAAGAGCAGCTGCACAGCCGGGTGATTGGCCAGGAGGAGGCGGTCGAGGCGGTCTCCAATGCCATTCGCCGCTCCCGTGCCGGTCTCTCCGATCCGAACCGCCCCATCGGCTCCTTCCTGTTCCTCGGGCCTACTGGGGTGGGCAAGACCGAGCTGTGCAAGGCGCTGGCGGAGTTCCTGTTCGACACTCAGGACGCCATGGTGCGGATCGACATGTCGGAGTTCATGGAGAAACACAGCGTGGCCCGTCTGGTGGGGGCGCCTCCCGGATACGTGGGTTATGAAGAGGGCGGTTATCTGACCGAGGCGGTACGCCGTCGTCCCTACTCGGTGATCCTGCTCGACGAGGTGGAGAAGGCGCATCCCGATGTCTTCAACATCCTGTTGCAGGTGCTCGATGATGGCCGTCTGACCGATGGTCAGGGCCGTACTGTCGATTTCCGCAACACCGTGGTCATCATGACCTCCAACCTCGGGTCGGATCTCATTCAGGAGCACCACTCCGAGAAGGATTACGACGAGATGAAGGCCATGCTGATGGAGGTGCTGACCCGCAGCTTCCGGCCGGAGTTCATCAACCGGATCGACGAGACCGTGGTGTTCCACCCGCTCGGCGAGGATCACATCAAGTCCATCGCCCGCATCCAGCTCAAGAGCCTGATGGGCCGACTAGAGGCTCAGGGCTACGAGGTGGAGGTGAGCGAAGCGCTGCTCGACAAGCTGGTGCATGCCGGGTTCGACCCCGTCTACGGGGCGCGACCCCTCAAACGGGCGATCCAGCAGAAGGTGGAGAACCCGCTGGCGCAGGCCCTGCTCTCCGGCCGCATCGTGCCGGGCAAAAAACTGGTGCTGGGAGCTGACAGCAACGGCCTGACCATGACCCAGTAACCAGCCTCGCATCGATGTTTGCAACGCCAGCCTTCGGGTTGGCGTTGTCATATCTGTCGGCGGGGATTCAGAAGCAAAAAAAACGGCAATCCGAAGATTGCCGGGAGGAATGTAGTGACGCGACCTGGCGTGGGTTGAGCGGGTCGCAGGGGCAAGCCCCAGTTTCGCCGTGGGCCATCAGGGATGGCCACACGGCTTACAGCATGTCCGGACTGCGCTCGTTCAGTCCGCACCGCCACACACCTTCACGGCTGACCCGCGTGCCACAGCTTGCGGGCCAGACCTATAAAATCAACACGTTTACAGCATGCCCTGTACGGTAGCCTTGATCTCTGATGGTCAGATGCCGACCGGTGCCTGTTTGTCGATATGCTCCTTTACGAGAAAACCGACTTACAGCATGCCCGGGATGGCGGCTTTCATCTCGGCTGGCCAGACGCCGACCTGTACCTGACCGATATGCTCTTTTTGCAGCAACAGCATGGCCAGACGAGATTGGCCGATGCCACCGCCGATGGTCTGCGGCATCCGTGCGGCCAGCAGATCCTGATGCCAGTCGTACTGCAGGCGATCCTCGTCGCCGGTGATGGCGAGCTGACGACGCAGCGCCTCGACATCGACCCGGATCCCCATGGAGGAGATCTCGAAGCTGTCTTGCAGCACCGGGTTCCACACCAGAATGTCACCGTTCAGACCCGCCAGACCCAGCTCGCTGTGGCTGCTCCAGTCGTCATAGTCCGGGGCGCGCACATCGTGGCGCTCACCGTGGGAGAGCGCACCGCCGATACCGATCAGGAACACGGCGCCCAGCTCTTTGGCGATGGCACGCTCGCGCCCCTTGGCATCGAGGTCCGGGTAACGGGCCAGCAGCTCTTCGCTGTGCAGGAACTGGATCTCGGCCGGCAGGAAGGGGGTCAGCTCGTGCTCGGCACAGACCGCGCGCTCGGTAGCCTTGATGGCGGCCCAGATGCCGCGCACGGTTTCCTGCAGATAGGCGAGATCGCGGCGCTCGCTCGGCATCACCTTCTCCCAGTCCCATTGATCCACGTAGACCGAGTGGATAGGGGTGAGCTTGTCTTCATCCGGACGCAGCGCCTTCATGTGGGTGTAGATCCCTTCACCCGGGCCGAACCCGAAGCGACCGAGAGTCTGGCGCTTCCATTTGGCCAGTGAATGGACCACTTCGTAGCTGTGCTCCGGCAGGGTTTTTACTTTGACCTGCACTGCATTCTCGTGGCCAGAGAGGTTGTCCTGAGTGCCATCACCGACCCGGCTCAGAATGGGGGCTTGCACCTCCATCAGACCCAGTTGTTGGGCGAGTTGGCGGGAGAACATCTCTTTGACGAAGCTGATCTGCTGTTGGCTGCGAATGTAGTGCTGTTTCATGCTGAATTCCTGTTTCAAACCCCGTTGGATGTGGTAATTCTTCAACAGAATGCCAACTAAATTCAATATTCGATAATAGAAATAGGCTTTGCGTATTTTTTTCTTCAAAATAAGCCGTTTTTTAATGAGGTATCGTCAACGGGAGTGCAAAAAAATGCCGGAAAATTACCGGATCGATAATCTCGATCAGGCCATCCTCACCGCTCTGATGGAGAATGCGCGGATCCCTTACGCCGAACTTGCGAAACAACTGGCGGTCAGCCCGGGCACCATCCATGTGCGGGTGGAGAAGATGAAACAGGCGGGGATCATCGAGGGGACACGGGTGCAGGTTAACCCCAAGAAGCTGGGTTACGACGTCTGCTGCTTTATCGGGATCAATCTGAAGAGTGCTAAGGATTACCCCTCGGCATTGGCCAAGCTGCAGGCGCTGGACGAGGTGGTGGAGGCCTACTACACCACCGGCCACTACAGCATCTTCATGAAGGTGATGACCCGCTCCATCGACGAGCTGCAGATTGTACTGATCAACAAGATCCAGACCATCGACGAGATCCAGTCCACTGAAACCCTGATTTCGCTGCAGAATCCGATCCTGCGGGATGTGAAACCCTGACCCCTTGATCAGGGTTCGATATAGGGGATGGCGTACTTGTCGTAGAGGGCCTTGAGGCTGCCGTTTCGCTTCATGCGCAGCAGTTCGGCATCGTAGGCCGCCATCAGGGCGGGGGTCTGTGCATCCGCCCGTGCGCGGGCCCAGGTGTTGAAGTAGGGGCTGCTCTTGAGCGGTTTGGGCAGGTAATCGACCTTGCCCGTCAGCCCCTCTTCCTTGATCTGGGTGAAGGCGGTGACCAGCGGCATGGGCACGGTATCGATCCGTCCGGCCAGCAGTTTGCGCAGTTGCAGCTGGTTCATGGTGATCTCCTGAAACTGATAGGACGGGTCGGCCATGGCCGCTGCCAGTTCAGGGGTATAGGAGAAATCCTTGGTCACGCCGATGCGCCAAGGTTTGAGATCGGCCAGCGTTTCGTAACGGATCTTCAGCAGGTCCGCCTTGCGCACGAAGAAGTGCCAGCTGTGGCGTAGATGGGCCTGTTGGGGATAGATGAGATAACTCTCTCGTTCCGCCTTGTAGGAGTCGGTCATCACCAGATTGCAGGCGTCGGTTTCGCCATTGTGGGTGAGGCGCGCTCCCGAATCGGTCAGATCGAACCGAATGGGGGTTGTCAGCTTGTCGAAGATGGCGGTGACGATCTCGATATCGAGTCCGCGGGGTCTCTGATCGGCATCGATAAACTTGAGCAGGGGCTCCATGGTTGTGCCGCAGATCACCAGATCTCTGGCCGGCAATCCGAGCGGAAATAGCAATCAAAACAGGTGGGTTACACGCAAACTACCTCTCCTGAGCCCGTTTGAAGATATTCCAAGACCTGATTCCAGTATATTGGATGGCACCTGATCCGTTAGAAGCGACAGTTTATGGCAAACCCTGAAATCGAGAGCCCGCTGGACGGGATCGACAAGTTAACCGTCTCGCTCTACCGCCTTGGCTTGAGTGCGGCCGCCCTGCTGCTGCTTTGCCGCGGTGTGGCGCTGCTGAGCGGGATGGTGCTGATCCCGTTGGCACAATGGTTGATGTCTCTGGCAGTGGCAAGCGCAATCTGCGGCTTCTCGCTGCATATCTACGACAAGCGGATTCGCCTGATTCTGCAGGGATTTGGGTGGGGCGCGCTGGCTCTGGCTGCGGTGGGAGCACCGGATGCGCTGGTGCTGGGGGCGGCCTTGGCGACCCTCTCCGGGCTGGCGTTCAAGGAGCAGTTTTGCTTCTCGATTCCCGGGATCAAGCTGGTGCCCGTGCTGCTGCCGGCGTTGTGGCTGCTGGAGTGGTTGCGGGTGGAGTGGGCCGCCGCACTGGTGGCGCTGGTCTGCGGGGCCCTGTTGACCTTGCTGGCGCTGGCCAAGTGGCGGATGCCCCTGCACTTCGATATCGGTGACAAGGGGCGTTACCAGATCTAGGTCTGCTGGCACACCTTCATCTGCTGGTTGAGGGCTTGCATCACCTGACGGCGGCTGATGATGCCGATCACCTTGCCCTGTTGCAGCACCGGGTAGATCTTGGGTTTGGCGTCGGCCATCTGGCGGGCCAGCTCCAGAATACTGTCATCCGGCCCGACCGAGAGGGGCGAGCGGTTCATCAGATCCTCCACCCGGGTGCGGGTGTCGCAGTGATAGCTGCCGGTGAGTAGGCTGGGGATGCAATCCTGCTCCGAGAGAAAGCCGATCAGCCGTTTCTGCTCATCCAGCACCGGCAGGCCGCCAAGGCCGGATTGATGCAGGCGGTCCAGCGCCTCGGCCAGGCTGAGTCCAGCAGTGAGGGAGTGGGTCAGGCGACCCATGTGGTGGTGCACTTTCAGCATGGTGGTGACTCCGCAAGAGAGGAATGCCGTCACTATGACGCGGGCGGGTTGCCCGCGACCAATGGCTTGTGTCGCAGGGATTGATAGGCGCAAGCCATCGGCGGTGATCCGCTGACCGGCGGGCTTCGTTCATGCAATACCACGAAATGGAAAGGAGAGCGTATGCGTGCATTGGTAACGGGCTGCGGCCGTCGACTCGGATTTTATCTCTGTGAACAGCTGGTGGCTGCAGGCTGGCAGGTGACGGGCAGTTATCGCAGCGAGCGGCCGGAGCTGGCCACGTTGGCGGCACTGGGGGTCGAGCTGGTGCAGGCCGATTTTGGCCGGGAAGAGGACGTTGGCAAGCTGATCGATGTGCTGGCTGCCCATCAGGATCTGGCGCTGGTGATCCACAACGCCTCGGCCTTTGAGCAGCAAGAGGCCGATCCGGCGGCACAGCTGGCCCAGTTCGAGCAGTTCTACCGGGTGCACATGGCGGCCCCCTTCCAGCTAAACCGGGCGCTGGCCCTCCGGCTGGCCAGCAACCCCAACGCCAGCATCATTCACATCACCGATATCTATATCCATGCACCGGCTCCCCGTTTCGCCAGCTATGTGGCCACCAAGGCGGGAGCCCATTCGCTGGCCATGAGTTTTGCCCGCGAGCTGGCGCCCACTGTGCGGGTCAACACCATAGAGCCGGGCCCCATCCTGTTTCTCGACGAGCATGACGAGGCGTGGCGCCAGCAGGTGTTGGCGAAAACACCGCTGGCGCGGGAAGGGGGGCTTGAGCCTATCTGGCAGGCGGTGCAGCTACTGATGGGGAACAGTTATATGACGGGGGCCAGCATCAAGGTAGATGGCGGGCGTGCTCTGGCCACACTCTGAGGACGTGCCGAGTACCAGCGGTCCCAGCCCGACCTGCCGGGTCAGCACTCCCTTGTCGGGTTTGTGTTTACCCGACGGGCCGGGGAGCGTCACCTGTAACGCCACCTTGGGGTCATGCACTTCACCATGGCCGTAGAGCTCGCTCAGCAGCTCGGAAAGATAGGAATCGACCTCTGCCGTGGCAAAGCCACCGCTCCTGTTGCTGGCCAGAATATCGATGTCGAGCGGCCGGTCGTGCACCTTGCAGAGCGGGTCGCTCCTATCCCGGCCGTGCGCCACTTCAAGGGCGACAAAGCGCTGCTTAAGACGGGCGACATCGAGCGGGCTCTCCACCACCAGCAGGCAGTTGAGAAAGTCGTTGCTGGAGTCCATACCCACTGGCTTGGTGCGGATCACCGAGCTGAGCTGCAGGTGGCCGACGTGCGCAAGCAGTTCGGCCAGTGCGCGGCTGACATGGATATGAGGGTCAATATTGGAACCAATGCTACACAGATAGAACATGCTCACCTTCCCGGGGTTGGGCTCATCTGAAATGTATACGCAGCTCACGGTTATCGGATTAACTATGACGTAACATTATCTTATCTATTGTGATCCGGCACTGATTGGCAGAAAGGAGGTTTGCATGAGTGTGGAGCTGAAATGGGCGCTGTTGACCGCTTCGGGAGCGCTGGCGATGATCCTGATTATCTGTCTGGCATCCGTCGGATTGGCGTGAAAATCCCTGTTCCAGATAAGCTGAACCGGCCTGTTGGCCGGTTTTGTTTTTTGGGGCGGTGCAGCTATGCTGGCGCACCGGTGAGAATGCAAGAGAAGAGATGATGACCAAGGTTCGCCCACGCTCCCTGCTGCAGGTGGTATTGATGGGATTTGTGCTGGTATTGATGCCGCTGGGCGGCATGATCTGGCACAACAGCAAAGCCCTTGCTCACCTCAGCCAGCTCACCAGCGACGAGATGGAACGAGCGGTCAAGGATACCCGCCGCGCCACCCTGCTGACGGCGCAGGTTATCGATATCGAGCGCACCTTGCGCCGTTTCGCGGTGCTGGGGGATCGCCGCAGTCTGACCAGCTATCAGCAGCAACTTGACGGGTATCGGGTGTTGCTGGCAGACCATCGCAACTCCATCTCCGACGGCCAGCTTTACAGCGCGCTGGATCAGGGGCTGGCTTGGCTCGACAGCCTGCAGGATGTTGCCTTGGCCCAGGCGGCGGTAGCGGGGGACAAGCTTGAGCTGTTTAACGATGCCAACAAGCAGCTCGAGATGGTCACCCGCAGCCGGGTTGACGAGCACATGGATCGGGTGCGGCTCACCATCGCCGGACTGACCAGGGAGCTCTGGTGGGTGAGCGGTGCCGTGGCAGCCCTCAGCCTGCTGATGGTCTTTATCTTCACCTACCTTATTATCCACCCGGTACGACAGATTGAGTCGCGCATCTTGAGCCTGGGTGCCGGGGTCGAACCCGATCCCAAGCCGGTTGACGGCCCTGCCGAGCTGGTATTGCTGGGAGAACGGCTTCTTTGGCTTTACGACAAGCTCAAGGAGCTGGAGCAGCAAAAGTATCAGTTTCTGCGTCATGTTTCCCACGAGCTCAAGACCCCGCTGGCGGTGCTGCGGGAGGGATCGGATCTGCTCTGCGAACAGCTGGTCGGGCCGTTGACGCCGGATCAGCTGGAGATTTGCCAGATGCTCGACGAGAACAGTCGGCGTCTGCAGACCCTGATCGAGCGGCTGCTCGACTTCAACCGGCTCAGTCAGCAGGAGGCCTTCGAACGGGAACCTGTTCTCCTGCTGCCCATGCTGTCAGAACTCGCCATCGAGTACCGGCTGGCATTGGAGTCCAAGCAGATCCGTGTACACTTGCCGACCGGACCGGTTACCCTGTGGGCGGAGCCCTACCGGTTGAGGCTGATCCTCGACAACCTCTTCTCCAACGCCGTCAGTTACGGCGCCAGCGGGAGCAATATCTGGATCAGGGCAGGGCAGAATGAACAGATAAGCTGGCTGGAAGTGGCCAACGAGGGGCCCGAGATCCCCGCGGCCGATCAGCAACGCATTTTTGAACCCTTCGAACAGGGCAGCGCAGTGCGACAAGGTGTATTGAAAGGCTCTGGTATGGGCCTCTCTATCGCGCGGGAGTCTGCCCATAGTCTCGGAGGTGAGTTGATTCTGGTAAACGATGAACAGGCTGATGTCTGCTTCAGGTTGACGTTGAAAAGAGAGCTATGAAGATACAGCGCGTATTTCCAGTCCTGATGATGGGGTTGCTCGCGGGTTGCTCCTTGCTGCCACAACAGGCACAGCGGGACTCCTCCAATATCGCTTTTGCCAAGCGGATGGAGTTTGCTAACAAGGAGATGCAGGTGCGTCTGCAATACTCCGACTGGCTGCTGGCCAGTCACCCCCAGCAACGGGTGCAGGAGCGTCAGCGTCTGAAAGGGGTCTCCGATCTGGAGAGCCGGGTCAGTCTGGCGATGGTGGATTCCCACCCGGCCGAGGCGGTAGCCACTCGTCGCGCCGGTCTGGCGCGCCTGAAGCAGATGCTGCCCGAGCTGGGCCTCGATGCCCAGGCCTTTTTGCGTAGCTGGATCGCCCTCGGCGAGCAGCTGCTGGCTCGCGACAGCCGGCGCGATGTTCAGAGTCAGGAGATCCAGCGGCTGCGTCGCCAGATCGAACAGTTGACCGCCATCGACGACCAGCTCAACCAGCGCAAGCTGAACGAACATCGTGAGGTCATACCATGAGCCGGATCCTGTTGGTGGATGATGACGTCAGTCTGCTCAAGCTGATGAGCATGCGGCTGCGCAGTCAGGGTTATGAAGTGGATACCGCCGACAGTGCGGAAGTGGCCCTCGACCGGCTGCGCCAGCAGCGAGCCGATCTGGTGCTGAGCGATCTGCGGATGGGGGGCATGGATGGTTTGGCCCTGTTCGAGCGGATCCAGACCCAGTGGCTGGGGTTGCCGGTGATCATCATGACCGCCCACGGCACTATCCCGGACGCTATTCAGGCGACCCGCTCCGGCGTCTTCAGCTTCCTGACCAAGCCCATCAACAAGGATGAGCTGTTCGCCACCATCGAACATGCGTTGAGCCTGACCCGGCCGAAACAGCAGCAGGAGTGGCAGTCGCTGATCCTGACCCGTAATCCCCAGCTGGAACAGCTGCTCATTCAGGCTCACAGCATCGCCACCATGGAGGTGCCGGTGCTGATCATGGGGCCGTCAGGCTCCGGCAAGGGGGCGATGGCGCAGGCGCTGCATCAGGCCAGTCAGCGGCGAGACAAGCCGCTTCATACCAGCAACTGTGCCGCCATTCCGTGGGCGTCACTCGACTTGCAGCTGTTTGGTGAAGATGGCCAGTCCGGGCTGTTCGAGCAGGCCAAGGGGGCGACCCTGTTTCTCGACGAGATTGGCAGCCTCTCCGAATCCCTGCAGGCCAAGCTGCTGCAGGTGATGGAGGAGTATGGTCAGGGCACGCCGGAGGTAAGGGTGCTCAGCTCCAGCCATCAGGATCTGGTCAAGGCGATGGAGGAGGGGCGCTTTCGGGAAGATCTCTTCTACCGTCTCAACGTCGCCAACATCACCTTGCCGTCTCTCAGTGCCCGCAGCGAGGATATTCCCCTGCTGGCCCGTCAGGCGCTAGACGATTACCGTAGCCGCCACAGTGACTGTGCCGCCATGGGCTTCTCGCCGGAGGCGCTGGCCATGCTGGCCGCAGCAGCCTGGCCCGGCAACGTGCGCCAGCTCTGCAACGTGGTGGAGCAGCTCGCCAGCCTCTGTTGCAGCCCGGTGATCGGGGTCTCCATGGTGGAGTCCGCCCTGAGCGGCGGTGGCGGCGGCATCCCCTCGTTCAACGAGGCGCGGGCCGAATTCGAGAAGGAGTATCTGATCCGCTTGCTGCGCACCACCGAGGGCAACGTGACCCTGGCGGCCAACATGGCGGGCAGAAACCGTACCGATTTCTACAAGTTATTGAATCGGCACGGTATCGAAGCTGCAAACTTCAAATCGAAGGGATAAATCAGGCGGGATCAACTACCGCCGGAGCGGCATCGGCTTTTTGGGTTTTATGGGAGAGCCAGAGGCCGCTCGCCTTCATCAGGTAACCGAACAAGGCGCCGATGATGAGGGAGGGCAGGATCAGCCGCCACTCGCCAGCCGCCCCGAAGGTGGCACAGCAACCGGCAAAGGTGCCGGGAATGTAGCCAAGCCACTGCTGCTTGGCCTGCACGCACATCAGGGTTGCGACCACCCCCGTCATCACGTAACCCGCCACGCCCGCCCCCCACAGGCTGTCGCCATGGATCAGCAGCAGTGCCCACAGCATGCCGCTGGTGTTGCAGAAGATGGTCTGCAGCAGCGCCTTGTAGCCACCGCTTGACGCGAAATAGCTGGTGCAGCCGAGAAAGCCGACCCAGGAGATAAGGCCGAACGCGACGGCAATCCAGCCCCAGACGGCGGAGAGAATTCCAGTGGTGATGGCGATGGCGATCAGTGGGCTCATGGGGCGACTCTTCAGTTGGCTTCGCAAAATGGGCAGCCTACCCCCGGCAATCGGGGCGGCAAGCGGGGGCCGAATTGTGTGTGATCCTCATCACCCTTTTCAACTCAGGAATACGCTTGCGCTCGCGAAAAAAATTCATTGGTGACCGACCTGACAGTCGGCCATAGTTAGAGGCCCTGTCCTGCTCATGGAGTGAGTCTGATGGCGCCAAATGTGATCGTTCCCCTGCTGGTGTTCGTAGTCCTGTTTCTGGTCGGCACCATGGCCAAGGCACTGCCCCTGCACCACATGATGTAAATTTGTGTGAAATAAAAATCTGCCGGGGCGGGTCTTATCCATACTGCCTCACTCAGCCCCGGGAGTTTTTCATGTTGATCAAGCGTCGTACCGCCCACCCCCTCACCGAACAGGATGTCACCCCGGAAGCCGTCTATCAGGACCGCCGCCTTATTCTCAAAGGGCTGGGTCTGGGCGCGGCCACCCTGGCGTTTCCCACTCAGGCCGGTGTACTCGATCTGCTGCGCGGTAAAGAGGATGCTCCCCAATTAGCCACCAGGCCGCTCAACAGCAAGCCTGCGGAGCGCCCGGCCAATCTGGTGCTGACACCGGAAGAGAAGGCAACCAGTTACAACAACTTCTATGAGCTCGGCACCGACAAGTCCGACCCGGCTCGCAACGGCCATTACCTCAAGCCCGAACCCTGGACCCTCAAGGTGGAGGGGGAGGTGGCCAAGCCCTTTACCCTCGATGTGTGGGACCTCATCAACAAGAGCGAGCTGGAGGAGCGGATCTACCGACTGCGCTGTGTCGAAGCCTGGTCCATGGTGCTGCCCTGGAACGGCATCTCGTTGGCGGAGATTATCCGCCGTGCCGAGCCCACCAGTCGCGCCAAGTTTGTTGCCTTCGAAACCCTGTTTGATCCGAGACAGCTGCCGGGGCAGGCCTCCAGTTTGGGGGGCGGCATCGAGTATCCCTACGTCGAAGGGCTGCGTATCGACGAGGCGATGCACCCTCTCTCTTTCCTTGCGATGGGGCTCTACGGCAAGACCCTGCCCGCCCAGAATGGCGCGCCGATCCGGTTGGTGGTGCCGTGGAAGTATGGCTTCAAGAGCATCAAGAGCATCGTCTCGATCCGGCTGGTGGAGGAGATGCCGCCCACCACCTGGAACCTGCTGGCTCCCAACGAATATGGCTTCTACGCCAACGTCAATCCGCAGGTGGATCACCCGCGCTGGAGTCAGGCCAGCGAGCGCTTTATCGGCGAGGGCGGCGTGTTTGGCGCCAAGCGTCAGCCGACCCTGATGTTCAACGGCTATGGTGACGAAGTCGCCTCGCTCTATCAGGGGATGGATCTGCGCCAATGGTACTGAGATTGAAACCGGTCCATATCAGCGGTTTGCGGGCGCTGGTGCATCTGGGCTCCCTCGGCTTCCTGCTCTGGCTGGTTTTTGCCATTCCGGCGGGTCTGCTGGGGGGCGATCCGGTGCCCGAGCTTATCCACTACCTCGGCAAGGGGGCGCTCAACCTGCTGCTGCTCACCCTGCTGGTGTCGCCGCTGGCCAAGCGCTGGCGGCAGGGGCCGCTCATCAAGCTGCGCCGCCCCCTCGGGCTCTGGTGTTTTGTCTGGGCGTTGCTCCACTTCATGGCGTGGCTGGGGCTGGATCTGCAGTTTGACTGGGGCCTGATTGGCGGCGAGCTGGTCAAGCGCAGCTATATCGTGGTGGGGATGGTGGCCCTGCTGCTGCTGGCCGCCCTCAGCATCACCTCGCTGCCCGCATTGCAGCGCAGCATGGGCGCTGCATGGCAGAAGCTGCACAACTGGGTCTATGCCATCGCCCTGCTGGTGCCGGTGCACTACTGGTGGTCGCTCAAGAGCGGTTGGGGCGAGCCCCTCATCTACCTGCTGCTGGCCTGTGCCCTGCTCTGGCCGAGACGGGAGAAGCTGCTGCGCCCCATGCGGGGACGCTGGAATGCAAAAGAGGCCTAATCGGCCTCTTGTTGTTTGATCTCGCCAGTGTAGGCATCGACGATGAGATGCACCTTCTGATCCTGGCGATTGAGGGTTTTGACCTCGAATTTGTCCCCTTCCAGCTCCACTTCCCGAATGTCGTGATACCCTTGCGCCAGCAGGAGTTTGACCAGCCCGGCCATGTCGAGACGGCTCTGGGCAGCCCAACTTGTGGCACTCAACAGGCAAAGGATCAGCAGGAAACTGCGCGGGATCATATTCATTCCGGATTCATGGCTGGCAGACTATAAACGCCATTATGTTAGGTTTTTGGAGATGAATCATCCATGAATAGAGCGCTCCCTCTGCTCGGGTTATTGCTGCCGGTGCTGGTACAGGCGGTCACGCCTGATGAAGCCCAACTGCAGCAAGCTGTCCATGAGGGACGGGTTCGGCCCTTCCATGAAATGATGGAGGTGGCGGCCAGATTGCCGGTGCGGGTGTTGCGGGTGGATCTGGGGGAAGAGGATGGTATCTGGCTCTATGAACTGCGAGTCATCGATCGGGAGAACAGCGTGATCAAGGTGGCCTATCGGGCCGACAACCTTGAGCTGGTGTGGGCCAAGGGCCACCATCTGGAGCGGCTGTTCGACCCGCCCAGGCCCCCGGTCGAAGATGATGAATAACCTCTTTTGGGAAGCCTGTTGATGCGAATTCTGATTGTTGAAGACGAAAAAATCCTGGCGGGCCAGTTGGCTGAACAGCTGCGCCTCTCCGGCTTTGTTACCGATCTCTGCCACGATGGCAACGAAGCCGGTTTTCTCGGCGAGACCGAACCCTATGACGCCATCATTCTCGATCTGGGCCTGCCGGGGCGCGATGGCCTGAGCGTGCTGAAAGAGTGGCGCAGCAAGGGGATCGATACCCCGGTGCTGGTCCTGACCGCCCGTGGTCAGCTGCACGAGAAGATCGAAGGGCTCAACGCCGGTGCCGATGACTACCTCACCAAGCCGTTCCAGGTGGCCGAGCTGGTGGCGCGGGTCCATGCGCTGGTGCGCCGGGCGGCAGGCAACGCCAGCTCCATTCTGGAGATTGGCGGAGTACGGCTCGACATGGCGGCGTCGCAGGTGTGGTACGAAGGGACCCCCATCAAGCTGACCGCCCACGAGTTTCGGGTGCTGGGTTACCTGATGCAGCATCGGGGCAAGGTGGTATCACGCAGCGAGCTGATCGACCACATCTATGCTCAGGATTTCGATCGTGACTCCAACACCGTCGAGGTGTTTATCGGGCGGATCCGCAAAAAGACCAACCCGGAGTTGATTGAGACGGTGCGCGGTCTGGGATACCGGATCAACGAATGAGGCTGGTCAGAACCCTGCGGGGGCGGCTGGTCGCCATCGCGCTGGTGTGGTGCGGCCTGTTTCTGTTCGCCACCGGCTTCAGCCTGCAGACCATGATGCGCAATTACTGGCAGGAGGCGGAAGCTGACGGCCTGCGCCTGCAGCTCTATGATCTGCTCTCCCGGCTGGAGGTGGCCAAAACCGGTCTGCCGGTGGTGGTCGAGCCGATGTCTGACCCCCGTTTCGGCCAGCCTTACTCCGGCTACTACTGGCAGCTGGAACTGGGGGGAAATGTCGTGGGGCGCTCCCGCTCCCTGTGGGATACCAACCTGAAGAGCGACGGGCTCAAGTCGGCGTTTGGCGATCCCGACCTCTTCGTCGGGAAGGGGCCCAACAAGGAGCCGCTGCTGATTATGACCCGCACCGTCCTGCTGCCCGGTTCGGATCGGGTCTTCACCCTGGTGATGGCCAAGGACAGCAGCGCCCTGACCCAGACCCTCAACAAGACCCGGATCAGCCTGTTCCTCGGCCTCGGCTTTGCCGCCGCCGGTCTGGTGCTCGGCTTCATGTTCCAGATCGTCTACGGTTTGCGGCCGCTGCACCTGCTGCGCCGCGAACTGGGGCGGGTTCATGAGGGCCATCAGGAGGGGTTCCGGCTGCGCTATCCGCTGGAGATCCAGCCGCTGGTGGAGGATATCAACCGGCTGCTACACCACTACGGCGAGCTGCTGCAGCGGGCCCGCTCCCACACCGGCAATCTGGCCCACGCCCTCAAGACGCCGCTCAGCATCATGCGCAATCAGGTGGCCCAGTTGCCGCCGGAGGATCAGGCCGCCATCGGCGAGCAGCTCGACCAGATCCAGCGCCATATCGACTATCACCTCGGCAAGGCTCGGGTGACCGGCGCCGCCAAGATCCTCGGGGTCTCGACGCCGGTGCGGGCGCGGGTGGAGTACATCTGTCGCGCCTTCTCCCGCCTCTATCCGGGCAAGACGGTGGATCTGCAAGTGCCCGCCAATCTGGCGGTCGGGGTGGAGGAGCAGGACTTCGACGAGATGGTGGGCAACCTGCTGGAGAACGCCTTCAAGTGGTCTGCCAGCGAGCTGCGTATCTCCAGCGCCGAGCTGGGGGGCTGGATCACCTTGCGTATCGAGGATGACGGCCCCGGCATGAGCGAGGATCAGATCGCCAAGGCGGTGCTGCGCGGGGTGCGGCTCGACGAGAAGGTGCCGGGCTCGGGCCTGGGGCTCAACATCGTCTCCGATCTGGCGGAAGCCTATCGGGGCAGTTTCATCATGGGCCGCGCCGAACTGGGCGGTCTGGCCGCCTCCCTCTCGTTGCCCAAGGTGGCAAGAGTCGAGAGCTAGGCATAACATATGGCATTTGTTTTAGCCTGAGGAAGAGAAGCATGACCGACGATCCGTGGGCACTGTGTCACCTTGACGATTCGTTTGATGCCTCTGTGCTGGGGGTCAAGGGCGCCCAGATCCAGTGGTTTGAAGACAGGGATGGCCTGATCGCGTTCCTTCTGGAAGATTTTGTCGACCTGCTGGCCGATGTGGGCGAGCTGGAGGAAGATCAGACCGAGCAGGCGCGCGAGCGCTTCACCCTGCTGGTGGAGCAGAGCTTCGACGATCGTACCCTGATGGATGCCATCAACGATCTCGCCTCCGGCCTGCGTCGCATCGCCTGGCTGGGGCCGCTCTCCGAGCTGGCCGAGATCAGCGATGAGTTCGCCTCCGGCCTGCGCCGCTACTTCTGGAGCCAGTACGACGGGGATGAAGATGACCCGGATGCCTGGGTGCCGGAAGAGCTGTGGCCGCAGTTGGTGGAGTGCGCGCAGGAGTACATGGAAGAAGGGGAGTTCTAAACCCATCCCGACCATGCCTGCTCTTTGGTAGACAGATGGCAGACAGATAAACAAACGGCGCCTTGATGGCGCCGTTTTTATTGGGTGGCAATCGGCTTAGCCGTTGGCCGGTACCGAGTGGGCCGTGTTGGCCAGCATCGGGCCAGTGTACTTCTCGATCTGCAGCTGGGCCATGTGGCCGCAGTTGCCTTGCGCCAGACTGGACGAGCCTTCGTCGAAGGTGAGGCAGTTGACGTTGCCGTTCTTGCAGATGCTGCCCGCTTCGCCCGGCTTGGCCGGGTCGTACCAGGCCCCTTCGCAGATCCGCACCACCCCTTGGCGCACATCTTCGGAGAGCAGGGCGCCCACCAGGATCTGACCGCGCTCGTTGAAGGCGCGAACCAGATCCCCCTGAGCGATGCCACGGGCCTTGGCATCCAGCGGATGGATCATGATCGCCTCGCGGTCGGCGATGGCGAACTTGTCCCGCAGCGGGGTGTTGTCGAGCTGGGAGTGCAGCCGCTGGGTCGGGTGGGAGGTGTTGAGCGACAGCGGATAGCGCGCCGCCACCTCGCTCTTCACCCACTCCTTGGGCTCATACCACTTGGGATGACCGGCGCAGTCGGCGTAACCCATCCCCGCCACAGTGTTGGAGAAGATCTCGATCTTGCCGGACGGGGTGCCGAGCGGGTTGAGCAGCGGATTCTCGCGAAAATCGGCGTGACGGCCCCACTGGCGGTTGGCCTCGGGGATCGGGAAGCGGATGTAGTTGTTGGACTCCCAGAACATGTTGAACGGCGGCAGCGCCACACGGGCGCCACGGGCCTGTGCCGCCATGCCGTCGTACATCTGCTTGAGCCACAGCATCTCGTCTTTGCCTTCGGTGTACTGCTCCTGCACACCCAGCTTGGCGGCGATGGCGCTGAAGATATCGAAGTCGTTGCGGGCTTCAAACTGGGGTGGCACGCACTGGTGCATCGGGAACACATAGCGCTGGGAGTAGTCGCCCCCCATCTCCAGATCGTTGCGCTCGTAGCTGGTGGTGACCGGCAGCACGATGTCGGCGTGCTTGGCGGTGGCGGTCCAGTAGGGCTCGTGAACGATCACGGTCTGCGGCTTGCGCCACGCCTGCAGCAGGTTGTTGGTGTCCTGATGGTGGTGGAAGGGGTTGCCGCCCGCCACGTAGACCAGCTTGATGTCCGGATAGGTCACCTTGCGGCCGTTGAAGTCGATGGCCTTGCCCGGGTTGGCGAGGCAGTCGGCGATGCGGGCCACCGGGATCGGAGCCGGGCTGTTCTTCGGCGCGTTGCCGGCGGAGATACCCGCCAGAATGCCGCCCTTGGCGGTGGGGCTGCCACCGGAGGAGTAGTGGTAGCTGAAGCCGTAGCCGCCGCCCGGCAGGCCGATCTGGCCCAGCATGGAGGCCAGAGTGACCAGCATCCAGTTCGGCTGTTCGCCATGCTGCTGACGCTGCATGCCCCAACCGGCCATGATCATGGTGCGCTTGGCGGCCATGTCGAGAGCCAGCTGGCGGATCACCTTGGCATCGACGCCGCAGACGGTGCTCGCCCACTCGGCGCTCTTCGGTTGGCCGTCATCCTTGCCGAGCAGGTAGTTCAGGAACTTGTCGAAGCCGACGGTATAGCGATCGAGGAAAGCCTGATCGTGCTTCTTCTCGCTGTAGAGGGTGTGAGCCACACCCAGCATCATGGCCACGTCGGTGTAGGCGTTCGGCGCAATCCACTCGGCACCGACCAGCTTGGCGGTCTCGTTGTAGATGGGATCGATGCTGATGACGCGGGTGCCCTTCTCTTTCAGCGCCATAAAGCCAGCCTGCCCTTCGTGGTCCGGCATGTTCCAGCTGTTCTTCAGGGTGACCTGGGCGTTGACCCCCCACAGCACGACCAGTTCGGCGTTCTCCACCACGTTGGGCCAGGCGGTCTGCTGCTCGTACACCTCGATGGAGCCCATCACGTGGGACATGATCACCTGAGCCGCGCCGGTGGAGTAGTCACCGGCATAACCGGTGAAGCCGCCGGAGAGGTTCATCAGGCGGTGCAGCAGGGTACGGCTGTTGTGGAACATGCCGACGCTCTTCCAGCCATAGGAACCGGCGTGGATTGCCTGCGGACCGAAGTCACTCTGCACGCGCTGGATTTCACCGGCCACCAGTTCGATCGCCTTGTCCCAGCTCACTCGCACCCACTGGTCGGCGCCGCGCAGCTCGGGCTTGGCGCCCGGGCCATGCTCCAGCCAGCTCTTGCGTACCATGGGGTATTTGATGCGGTTCTTGGCGTGCACCTGGAACGGCGCCATGTCGATGAGATCGTTTGGCGCCGGATCATCGGCTACCGGCTGGACGCGCACCATGCGGCCATCTTCGACTATCGCCTCGAACGCACCCCAGTGGGCGCCGGTCAGAATGCCCTTCTGGGCGGGCACCAGGGTCGGGAACTGACTCAATGCGGTGCTGATGGCTTGTGCCAGCGCACTCTTGGGAAAAATACCGCCGAGCAGGGGCAGGGCTGCGCAGGCGCCGAGCCCCTTGAGCAGGTTGCGGCGGGACAGATTGGTCTTCTTGTCATTGAAAAAAGTCATAACGGTTTTCCTCTGTGCCAGCCTTAGTGGGCCGCGCTCATGTCACTGGCGTGTTTCTGGACATACTGGGTCAACATACGAGCCTGTTCCGGGGTCAGGGAGGTACGAGATTCCATCCCCTTGATGACGCCGATCCACTGGTTGGCATTGAAGTGATCCAGCGCGGTGAGGCCGTGGCAGCCGGTACAGTTGTTGGACATCAGGGTGGAGGCGTATTGCCACAGCTTGCCCTGATCGCCGATGAGCTGGCTCTGGTCGACCCAGGCGGTCAGCTTGACCTGATGCCAGGTGAGGTTGGTGGCGCTGTCGGTTTCGCTCTGGCCGGTGACCAGCGCTTTCTTGGCGGCATCGCCGACCAGTACGCTAAGGATCCGTTTGCCCGGTGCGGCGTAGAATACTTCGCTCACACCATCCTGTTGCCAGCCTTCGATCTGCACCTTGGCGCGGCCGTTTTCGTTGGCAAGCACTTCCACCCTGGTGGAGGGCATCAGGGTGCCTTCGTCGGTCTTTGCGGCGGCATCGAGGAACAGCGGGGTGGTGGCGATGGCGTAGCGGGTGGTGACGTTGGCCGGAGTCTGGGCCGCAGCCTGCGCCAGCTCGCTGGCACCGGCGGCAGCCAGGCCGCTCATGTCTGGCATGATGTGGGCGACACCGCGGTGGCAGTCGATACAGGTTTGCCCTTCCTTGATGGCGACCGGGTGCTCGGCGCGGGCATTGGGGCGCTGGGCCAGAATGTCCATCGCCTCGTAGCTGTGGCAGCTGCGGCAGGTGGCGGAGTCGTTGGCTTTCAGCTCGTCCCAGACGGACTGGGCCATCCGCAGCTTGTGGGCTTCATACTTTTCCGGGGTATCCAGGGTGCCGATCGCCTCGTGATAGATATCCTTCACGGCGCGGATCTTGGTCCACAGGTAGGAGGTGGGGTCGCCCGGGATGTGGCAGTCGGCGCACTCGGCGCGGATCCCCTTGGTGTTCTGGAAGTGGACACTGCCCTGATACTCGGCGAGCGGAGTCTGCATGGAGTGGCAGGAGACGCAGAATTCGGTGGAGCTGGTCTTGTGCAGCACGGTCACGGTGACACCCAGTGCCGCGACACCCAGCAGGGCCCCGAGCAGCAGGAGCCAGAACCAGGTTTTTCTTATCAGTTTTCCAATCATGGCGGCGTTTTCCTACGGTCAATAATTACCTACATAGTACTAGTCCAATAGTAGTAGTAATGACAGGGATAAGGAGTTGACCTCAATCATGGTTTATATTTGTTATTGTTGTCATATTTTGTCTTTTGTTTTGTTGTTGGCGCAACCTATCGAAGTTAATTCAGTTTTCTCTGTTTTATCTATTTGCGCACTTTCCGCGACAGCTGTTAGCCCCCTCGCAAAACCTCGCAGGGTTTGTTGATATAGTGAGCAGAAAGCCCCAATGGAGTGGCGCCGATGAGCCCTTTCTCACTGCTGTGTGTTGCTGCCGATGTCCAGTTGCTTGCCGGGTTCGAACAGGAGCTGGCCCCGCTACTCGGCCATTTTGCGCTGGTGGTGGTGGTGGGGCAGGAGGCGGCGGAGCTGGCCCTCGACGAGCTGGTACGCAAGGGGCATCAGCCTGCCGTGGTGGTATGTGACAGCGATCTGGGGGATGGTCGCGGGGTCGATTTTCTGATCCGCCTGGGCAGCCGCTACGAGGCGTGCCGCAAGATCCTGCTGGGCAGCCAGCCGGAGATGAAATCGATCATCGAGGCGGTCAACTTGGGTCGACTCGACTATTATCTGCAGCGCCCCTGGCGTAATGGCGGCTTGCGTCGGGCGGTGATCGAGCAGGCGAGCCACTTTGTATTGCAGCAACCCGAGGCAGATCTGCTGAGCTATGCTGCGGTGCTCGATGATCAAAAGCTGTTGCGGGCCCATGTCGATCGCCAGTTGGCTGCGTATCGTCAAAACTTCATGGACTACACCCGTTGCAGCGACGAGGAGCTCTCCCGGGTGGTGATCGAGGGTCTCTACCAGTTTTTCGAGGGCAATGACGAGGAGCGGGTCTGCCGCCACTACAGTCCTGGCCATGTGCTGACCCGCGAGGGGGAGCCCAACAGCTTCCTCTGGTTTATCGCCAAGGGGGAGGTGGTGCTGCGCAAGCGCGATGCCCATGGGGTTGATCAGGAGGTGGTGCACTACCGCAGCGGAGCTCTGGTGGGGGGCATGTCCTTCGTGACCGGTGAACCCGCTTTCACCACCGGCGTGACCCTGACCGGCGCCGAGGTGATCAAACTCGACAAGTTACAATTCTCCCGGGTGATGCAGGCGCGCAGCGAACTGCTCCCCTCCTTTACCAACCTGCTGCTGCGTCATTTCAACCGCCGCCTGCAAAACAGCATCCGTACCGAGATGCGGCTGCAGCAGACCCTCGACTCCCTCGAAGCGGCCCATGCCCAGCTGATGGAGAGTGAAAAGATGGCGATGCTGGGCCAGCTGGTGGCCGGTGTTGCCCACGAGCTCAACAACCCGATAGCGGCCATCATTCGCGGCAGCGAGACGCTGTGCACCGCCATTCCCGCGCTGATCAATCTTGAGTTGCCATCCGCCATCAAGGGACTGGGCAACCAGACCCTCTGTCAGGCTCTGATCGCCCAGCCGGTCTCGACCAGCGAGATCCGTGACAAGACCCGTCAGGCCGAGCGGCGTTTTGGCGAGCGTCAGCAGGCCCGGCTGGCGGTGCTGATGAGTCTGGATGACGAGTGGAACTGGCAACGCTGGTTTGCCGGTCGTAGCCCGTCTGAACGGAAGGCACTCTTGACACAACTGGAGTTGTTCCAGCAGACCGGCAGCTTCTTGCGCAATATCGAGGTGTGCGCCCATCGCATCGGAGATTTGGTCAAGAGCCTCAAACAGTATGCCAAACAGGACAGGGACGAACCCTCGCTGGTTGATCTACACGAGGGGTTGGAAGATACCCTGATGATTTTCGAGAACCGCCTCAAACACCATGATCTGTACAAAGAGTACCAACCGTTGCCACTGGTGCGTTGTCATCCCGCCGCCCTGCAGCAGGTATGGACCAACCTCATTGCCAATAGTCTGGATGCCATGAGTACGCCGGGGCGGCTCACCATTCGCACCGCCCAGCTTGAGCCTGGTTGGGTGATGGTGGAGGTGGAGGATAGCGGTTGCGGCATCGAGCCCGAACTGTGGCAGCGGATCTTCGATCTCAACTTCACCACCAAGCGGGAAGGTCATTTCGGCCTCGGGATTGGCCTCAGCGTCTCCCTGCAGATCGTGCAGCAGCACCACGGCCGGATCGAGGTGGCCTCCGAACCGGGCCGCTACACCCGGATGCGGGTCTGTTTGCCGCTGGATGGCATGGGGCTGGCCGGTTACGGGGGCGAGCCGCACCACAACAAGAAGCATGCGGCCTGAGCCGTCGCCAGTATTAATCACGCGGTGTGCCAAACCATGTCGCCAAGGAGGAGCAATGAAGAAAAAGTATCTGATCCTGTGTGTGGATGACGAGCGGGAGGTGCTGGAGGCGGTGATCCACGATCTGGCTCAGTTTCGTTCCCACTTCGAGCTGGAGGCTGCCGAGAGCGTCGATGAGGCGCGAGAGGTGGTACAGGAGTGGGAAGCAGAAGGCGGGCGGTTGGCCCTGATCCTCTGTGACCACATCATGCCGGGAACCCTGGGAGTCGACTTTCTGATCGAACTTAACCGGCGTGCCACCACCCGTGCCAGCCGCAAGCTGCTGCTGACCGGACAGGCTGGGCTGGAGGCCACCGTCGAGGCGGTCAATCGTGGCGGCCTGCACTACTACCTCGCCAAACCGTGGAAGCTGGAGACCCTGCAGGAGGCGGTGCGCGAACAGCTGACCGACTACCTGCTGGCGGTAGATAGTGAAAGCGCCTTCCACTATGCGCCGCTGCTCAATCAGGCGCGGCTGTTCGCCGCCATCCACGATCACCCGTTCGACGAATAGGGGCAGTTGGGCTTTCGCGGCGGCAGTTGTATACTGTCTGTATATACAGTATTGCAGGTAGCCACCGATGCGACTCTTTATCGCCGAGAAGCCCACGCTGGGCCGCGCCATTGCCGATGCTCTGCCCAAGCCCCACAAGAAGGGCGACGGTTTTATCGAAACAGCCCGGGGGGATGTGGTCACCTGGTGCATCGGCCATCTGCTGGAGCAGGCCGAGCCCGATGCTTATGACGCCGCCTTCAAGCAGTGGCGGATGGAGCATCTCCCCATCATCCCCGCCCAGTGGCAGCTGGTGGCCAAGCCCAAGACCAAAACCCAGCTCACCGTCATCAAGCGGCTGATCAAGCAGGCGGACTGCGTGGTCAACGCCGGTGACCCGGACCGGGAAGGGCAGTTGCTGGTGGATGAGGTGATCGACTTTCTCGGCTACCCGAAAACCAAGCCGGTGCAGCGTTGTCTCATCAGCGATCTCAACCCGCCTGCGGTGCGCCGGGCCCTCGAGAAGCTCAGGGACAACAAGGAGTTCGTGCCGCTGGCGGTCTCGGCGCTGGCTCGCAGTCGGGCCGACTGGCTCTACGGCATCAACATGACCCGCGCCTATACCCTGCTCGGGCGTAAGGCCGGTTGCAGCGAGCTGCTCTCGGTCGGTCGGGTGCAGACCCCGCTGCTCGGGCTGGTGGTGCGGCGGGATCTGGAGATCGAGGCATTTGTCCCCAAACCATTCTACGAGGTGCTGGCCCACCTGCTGACTGACGGCAACGAGCGCTTCACCGCCAAGTGGCTGCCGTCCGAAGCCTGCCTGCCGTGGCAGGACGAGGAGGGGCGGGTGCTCAACCGGGCGCTGGCCGACAAGGTGGTGAGCCGGATCAACGGCCAACCTGCACGAGTCGAATCGGTGGAAGAGCAGGCCCGCAAGCAGGCGGCGCCGCTGCCCTATAACCTCTCCAGCCTGCAGATCGATGCCGCCAAGCGGTTCGGCATGGATGCCAAGCGGGTGCTCGACATCTGCCAGAGCCTCTACGAGCGCCACAAGCTCATCACCTATCCGCGCTCCGACAGCCGTTATCTGCCGACCGACCACTTCAAGCGGGCCGAGCAAGTGCGTGGCGCCATCGCCGCTACAGCGCCTGCGCTGGCCAAGGCGGTGAGCGAGGCGGACGGCAAGATCCGCAGCAAGGCGTGGAACGACAGCAAGGTGGATGCCCACCACGCCATCATCCCTACCGAGAAGCATGGCAACCCCGCAGCGCTGGGAGCCGATGAGGCGAAGCTTTACGGTCTGATTGCCCGCCAGTACCTGCTGCAGTTCTATCCGCCGTTTGAATACAACGACAGCAGGGTGCTGTTGCGCATCGCCGGTGGTCTGTTTCAGGCCAAGGCGCGACGAATCCTCAAGGCGGGCTGGAAGGCACTGCTCGGGGTGGAGGAGGATGACGACGAAGAGAAGGCGGGCACTCTACCCGCGCTGAAGGAGGGCGCACAACTGCTCTGCGAGCGGGGCGAGCTGCAGGAGAAGATGACCCAGCCGCCCAAGTCGTTCACCGATGCCACCCTGCTGGCCGCCATGACCGGCATCGCCCGCTATGTGCAGGATCCCGAGATCCGCAAGACCCTGCGCGATACCGACGGTCTCGGCACCGAGGCGACCCGGGCGGGAATTATCGACCTGCTGTTCAGGCGCAGTTTTCTGGTGCGTCAGGGTAAGAGCATCAAGGCGACCCCGACCGGGCGGGCGCTGGTGCAGGCGCTACCCGCGACGGCCACCACGCCGGATATGACGGCGCTGTGGGAGCAGATCCTCGGTCAGATCGCCGAGCGCCACGGCAGCTACCAGCAGTTTATGGGGCCACTCACCGAGCAGCTCAACGGCCTGATCGAGGGGGCGCGGCAGGACTCTGGCGCCAGCTTCAGCGCCCTGCCCAAGGAGGCGCCGGGGGCCAGCAAGCGGCGCTTTACCAGGCGCAAGAGTCCGGCGGCCAGCAGTGCTGGTGGAGCCCCGCGCAAGAGTACGGGCAAGCGCACCGCCAAAAGCAAAGCGGCCTGACCGTATCAGGGGCATGGCTGGCTGATGAGCAGACGCCGTCAGCTGAAAAAGAGAGAGAGGCCATGTGCCCCTCTCTCTTTTTTATCGCTGTAATGGCCTGGCGCCACTTAGCCTGTATAGACGTTCTCTTCCGGATAACGGATGCGGGTCTCGACCGGGCGGGCCAGCATAAAGGCCAGGGTCAGCGGGCCAAGACGGCCGCAGATCATCACCAGCACCAGAATAAGCTTGCCAGGCTCACTCAGAGAGGCGGTGATGCCGGTAGAGAGGCCTACGGTGGCAAATGCCGAGATGGTCTCGAACATGATTTTGTCGAACGGCAGATCCTCGGTCACCATCAGCAGGAACATCGCCAGCATCAGCACCATGGTGCTGACGATGATGATGGCCAGCGAGCGGGTCACGATCTGGGGCGACAGGGTACGGCCAAACGCGGTGACATGGGGCCGTTTGGTCAGAAACGCCTTGGTCGCCAGCAGCACGACTGCGAAGGTGGTCACCTTGATACCACCACCGGTTGAGGTAGCGCCGGCACCGATAAACATCAGCATCATCAGGAACAGCAGGGCTGCCGGGGTCATCAGCCCGATATCGATGGTATTGAAACCGGCGGTACGGGCACTGGCAGACTGGAAGAAGGCTGCCAGCAGTTGGCCACCGAACCCGGCGTTGCCGAGGGTGCCCGGGTTGTTGCGCTCCAGCAGCCAGAACATCAACGTACCGATCAGCAGCAATGCCGGGGTCATCAGCAGCATCAGCTTGCTGTGCAGCTTCAGCTTGCGCCAACGGCGGTTGCGTACCAGATCGACGATGACGGTAAAGCCGATCCCCCCCAGGATCAGCAGACCGGCGATGGTCAGGCTAATGATGGGGTCGTCTCTATAGTCGATGAGGTTGTTGGCAAAGAGCGAAAACCCGGCGTTGTTGAAGGCCGATACCGCGTGGAAGAAGCTGACATAGAGGCCGTGCACCCACCCCATCTCGGGCACCCAGCGGATCGCCATGATACCGGTGCCGATCAGCTGAGCAATAAAGGCGAACAGTACGATCCGTTTGACCAGCTGAATGATGTTGACCGAGCCCTCCTGCCCCAGAGCCTCCTTGGCCAGCACCTGTTGGCGCAGACCGACCCGCTTGCTGAAAAGGGCGATCAGCAGCAAGGTCATGGTCATCTGGCCCAGTCCGCCGATCTCCATCAGCATCAGCAGGAAAATCTGCCCCTGCAGGGTAAAGGCTGTGCCGGTGTCCACCACGCCAAGACCGGTCACGCTGATTGCCGAGGTGGCGGTAAACAAGGCGTTGATGAAGCTCACCTCGCCATTGTGGCTTGAGGGTTGCGCCAGAAAGAGGGTGCCAACCAGCAGAATGATCAGAAAGCTGCCGAGGATCAGCCGGGCTTCGCTCCAGCGAGAGTCCTGCTCCCGATGGAGGGTGAAGGCGTAGCTGCTGCGCCAGTTAATCATAGGGTTTCGAGCCAGTGGTCGATGGCGTGTTTGTTGCCTGCAAGGATCAGGATGTCACCCAGTTGCAGTGCCATCTTGCCGGTCAGTACGTTGTGCAGCACCTCACCCCGCTTGATGGCGAGCAGCTGGAAGTCGTTTTGTTGCAGCAGATGGAGATCACCAAGCGCTTTGCCATTTTGCGGCAGGCCGATGACAAACTCGGTCAGCACCATGTCGTGGCCCAGCTCCAGATAGTCGAACAACCGGTTGTCGAGCATGCTCTGGGCGACCCGGCGCCCCATATCCCATTCCGGATTGATCACCTTGTCGGCGCCCACTTTCTGCAGGATCTTGGCATGGAACTTGTCGCGCGCCTTGACCCACACCTTCTTCACCCCGGCTTCTTTAAGTATCAGCGTGGTGAGAATACTGGTCTCCAGGTTATCGCCGATGGCGACGAAGACGATATCGAAATTGGCCAGCCCCAGCTCGGCAACGGTGGACTCATCGGTGGCATCGGCGACGATGACGTGGTTGCAGAGGGTGGCGATTTGGCGGGTTTTGCTCTCATCGATGTCAATCGCCAGTACTTCGGCATCCTGTCTCTGCAGCTCTTCGCACAGCGCGCTGCCAAATAACCCCAGGCCGATCACGGCAAACTGGTTGTTCATGAGATTTTCCTCAACGGTTGAAGTCGCCTACTGTAAACCACTGTTATTACCCCGAAAAGGGCTCGGATTTTTCGTCACGGGGTAACTTGAGGTAGACTGCGCCCTTGCACCAAGCCGGAATAGACAGATGAAACTGAATGCCAACGCCTCCTTGTTGAAGCTCAATACCCTTGCCCTCGATGCGCACTGCCTCTGGCTGGCCGAGGTGGAGCAGCTTGCCGATCTGGTGGCCCTGCGCAGCGATCCGCAGTTGGCGACCATGCCACGGCTCACCCTTGGCGGTGGCAGCAATCTACTCTTCACCACTGATTTCCACGGGCTGGTGGTGCTCAACCGGCTCAAGGGGATTGCCGCAGAAGATGGAGGGGATCACTGGCTGATCCATGTAGCGGCCGGTGAGAACTGGCACGAGCTGGTCTGTCATACCATGAAGCAGGGGTGGTTCGGGCTGGAGAATCTGGCCCTGATCCCCGGCACGGTTGGCGCTGCTCCGGTACAAAATATTGGAGCCTACGGCGTCGAGCTGGCGGACTTCTGCGCCTATGTCGAGGCATTCAACTGGCAGAGTGGCGAGATTGAGCGGATCGCGGCGGCAGAGTGCCGCTTCGGTTATCGCGACAGTATCTTCAAGCACGAGTATCAGGATTCCCACCTGATCACTGCCATCGGGCTCAAACTGCCCAAGGCGTGGCAGCCTGCGCTGGGCTATGGCCCGCTGGCGGCGCTCAGTGATGCACCTTCGGCGCAGGCCATCTTCGATACCGTCTGTGCCACCCGCATGGCCAAGCTGCCGGATCCTGCGGTGCTCGGTAATGCCGGCAGCTTCTTCAAGAATCCGGTGGTGCCCGCCGCACTGGCGGAGAGTCTCACGTTGCGCTACCCACAGATGCCCTGCTATCCGGTCGGGGAAGGGCAGGCCAAGCTGGCGGCTGGCTGGCTCATCGACCAGTGCGGCCTGAAAGGTTTCGCCATCGGCCGCGCTGCTGTTCATGAGGAGCAGGCGCTGGTTCTGGTCAATCAGGGGGGCACCAGTGCCATGGAGCTGATCGCACTGGCAGCCCATGTGCGCGACAGTGTGGAGCAAAAGTTCGGCGTGGTGCTGGAGCACGAGGTGCGCTTTATGGGACCACAGGGTGAAACTTGGCTCGACGAGGTACTCTCATGACCCTGACTCCCATCAGACAGACTCTGATCACCCTGCTTAGCGACGGCCAGTTCCACTCCGGCGAACAGCTCGGCGAGCAGCTCGGCATCAGCCGTGCGGCCGTGAGCAAGCACATGGCGGCGCTCAAGGAACTGGGGCTAGATCTGTTCAGTCTGACCGGCAAGGGGTACCGGCTGGCGGTACCTATGGCGCTCTATGATCAGGCCACCTTGCAGGCACTGGCACCCATGGCGCCGGTGCACTGTTTTCCGGTCATCGGGTCGACCAACCAGTTTCTGCTGGATCGGATCACTGAGCTGCGCTCGGGGGAGAGCTGTCTGGCCGAGTGCCAGACCGCCGGGCGCGGTCGTCGTGGCAAGCCCTGGATCTCGCCGTTCGGTTGCCAGCTGATCCTCAGCATGTACTGGCGACTCGAACAAGGCATGGCGGCGGCCATGGGACTGAGTCTGGCGGTCGGTGTGGCGGTAGTCGAAGCGCTGGAGTCTCTTGGCTATCAAGGCGTTGAGCTCAAGTGGCCAAACGACCTCTACTATCAGGGCCGCAAACTGGCAGGGATACTGGTTGAGATGAGCGGCAGTGCCGGGGCCAGCTGCCATCTGGTGATCGGTGTAGGGCTGAATCTGGCCATGCCTGCCCGCGAAGGGGAGAAAATCGATCAGGCCTGGGCCGAGCTGCGTCACATCAATCCGGAACTGGTGGATCGCAACCAGTTGGCTGCCCGGGTGATGACACACCTGCAAACCGCCATGCAGACCTTCGAACAGAGCGGATTGGGTAGCTTCGTCGACGCGTGGAACCGGCTCGACCATTTTGCCGGTCGCCCTGTCCGCCTGCTGATGGGGGATCAGGAGATCCGCGGCATCGCCCGTGGTATCGACGATCGCGGCGCTCTGCGGCTGGAGACAGGTGAAGGGATCAGATTCTATCTGGGGGGCGAGCTCTCCCTGCGTCGGGGCGACTGATGGCCAGCAAGGCCGCTGATGATGCCAGAGAAAAGAGGGGGCCCACGGGCCCCCTCTTCGTTATCCGGCAACGACAGTCATCATTTACGCAGCTTGATCTGCTCAATGGCGTGCTCATGGCCTTTGGTCATGATCAGGTTGGCGCGCTCACGAGTTGTCAGGATATTTTCCTGTAAATTCAGATAGTTGATCTCTTGCCAGATGTTGCTGGCGATCCGGGTCGCCTCACTCTCGGTTAGTTTGGCGTAGTTATGGAAGTAAGAGTCGGGATCCGAGAAGGCACCGCTTCTGAATTTGAGGAAGCGCTCGATATACCAGGTGCGCAGCAGTTCGGCATCGGCATCCACATAGATGGAGAAGTCGACGAAGTCCGACACGAAGACCCTATGGGGATCCTGCGGGTAATCCATGCCGCTTTGCAGCACATTGAGCCCTTCCAGGATCAGGATGTCCGGCTGCTCCACCACCTTTTTCTCATCGGGGATGATGTCGTAGATAAGGTGGGAGTAGACCGGCGCTTCGACCTTTTCGTGACCGGCGCGGATATTGGCGACAAATTCCACCAGATGGCGGATATCGTAGGACTCAGGGAACCCCTTTCGACGCATCAGGCCGCGCTCTTCCAGTACCTTGTTGGGATAAAGGAAGCCGTCAGTGGTGACCAGCTCCACCCGCGGGTGCTCCGGCCAGCGCTCCAGCAGTGCTTGCAGAATACGGGCTGTGGTGCTTTTGCCGCCCGCCACGCTGCCGGCAATGCTGATGATGTAGGTGCCCTTGCCGCGGGACTGGCCGAGGAACTGCTCCAGCACCCGGCTGCGACGCTGCTTGGCTTTGACGTAGAGATTGAGCAGGCGGGAGAGAGGCAGATAGATCTCTTCCACTTCCCGCAATGACACCTTCTCGTTGATCCCGCGCAGGGTCTGCAGATCGTGTTCGGTCAGGGTCAGGGGGACCGAATCGCGCAATAACGCCCATTGTTCGCGGGTGAATTGCAGATAGGGGTTATGCTCTGTCGTCATGGTGTCATCACTGTTTCTTGGGCACGGCGACCATACACCAAGGGTGGGGGGGCGACAAGGGACGCAGCAGGATTGGCTGATTTCCAGCCGCTTTTTTGCAAACTTCCCAGCAATAAAGCGTATTTTGCTCGGTTCAGTGGTTGCATCCCCCAAATCCTTACAATAAAATGCGCGACGCTTGGATGTCTGTCGCCTATTTGCCGTGCAAAAGCGATAAAAACAGTGGGTGCAAGCAGAATTACCGCTGTGACAATCTGGCATCCGGAGGGGTTCCCGAGTGGCCAAAGGGATCAGACTGTAAATCTGACGGCTCTGCCTTCGAAGGTTCGAATCCTTCTCCCTCCACCATATTTCTCTGCGGTTTGAGTTCTTTGGGTTAGAGAAATGCGGGCATCGTATAATGGCTATTACCTCAGCCTTCCAAGCTGATGATGCGGGTTCGATTCCCGCTGCCCGCTCCAAGATGCTGATATGGCTCAGGCGTTAGCAGAGCCGCACCCCAAGGTGCGTTCGGCAAGCGAACCCGCCATCAGTACCTCTCTCTTTCCCACCAGATTCAAATCCATCATATAAACTGTTCTGTGGTTAGCTTGCCACCGCGTACTCAGCGTTAGTTTAGAGGGACGATCATGTCTAAAGAAAAATTTGAGCGTAATAAACCGCACGTTAACGTGG
>NZ_CDBO01000051.1:729-6349 GCF_000819885.1 Aeromonas fluvialis | reverse complement strand
GGACGATCGTCTCATTTTTTACCTGTCAACTGGTCTGGGTGAACCGTTACTATCCAAGGTCCTGTTCATTATAGTTAACTAAAGTCATCTAAATTTAACTTATTGCCAATAATAATTTCTTTCAACTTTTCAATTGGTTTTGGGGTGCAAAGATAAAAACCCTGAGCAAAGTCACAACCATTATCCTTTAAAAATTGCCATTGCTCTTTGGTCTCAATGCCTTCCCCTATAGTTCTCAGTTTCAGCGCTTTGGCAATTAAAATAGTCGCTTTCACTAACTCTGCAGATTTAGGATCATTGTTTAATTGGCTGATAAATGAACGGTCAATCTTGAGAGTATCAAAAGGTTTGTCCATTAAATATGATAAATTAGAATAGCCAGTACCAAAATCATCCATCGAGAACTCTACACCTAGTTTTCTGTAGCGTTCAATATTGGTATAATTGGCGTCATCAGCAGCAATTAACTGCCTTTCAGTTAGCTCAATAGCAATTGAATTTCCTGCTAGATTAAATTTATCCAAATACATCTTAAAGTAATGGAATAATTTTTCATCGCTCAAATCTTTTTGTGAGAAATTAATAGCAATTTTAACGTTGCTTTTAGTTGCTTTCTGCAATTCACACAGTGTTATAAACGTGTTATAAACAACAAATTTTGTTATTTCTGTAATCAGCCCAGATTCCTCTGCCACGGGAATGAATTTGCTCGGTGAGATCAAACCTAAATTAGGATTATCCCAACGAATTAAGGCTTCCAAATAAGTAATTTCTGAAGTTTTAAAATCGACAATTGGTTGAAAATAAAGCTTGAATTCGCTGTTATTGAGGCCATTGCGTATAGAGTGTTCTAATGTTGCTTTTTGCAATGCTGAAGAGGATAATTCTTCGCTAGTAAAACGATAAGAGTTTCCTCCAGTAGACTTAGCATCATACATCGCAATATCTGCTTGACTAATTAATTCACTGGCAGTGATACCATCAATTGGAGAGACACTAATCCCGATACTTGCACCAATATTTATGGTATGGCCTTTAATAAGCATCGGTTTAGAGAGCCAATCAATTATATTTTGAGCAACTTTACCCGCTTTTAATGGTGAACTTAACCCCTCTAATATAACAACAAACTCATCACCACCGAGGCGTGCAACAGTATCTTCGTTGCGCAAAACCTCTTTGAATCTATGCGCAACTTCCATTAAAGTAAGATCACCAATTTGATGTCCTAACCCATCGTTTACAACTTTAAACCTATCTAAATCTACAAACAAAAGTGCAACATGTTTCTGTGTTCGTTTCGATTGCTCAAGTGCATGTGTCAGTCGATCACTGAACAAGCTGCGATTAGGTAAATTTGTTAATACATCATGGTTAGAGAGATATTTAATTTTTTCTTGAGCTTGTTTAAGTGGAGATATATCAGTTATGACGCCAATGTATTGAACGATTTTATTATTACTGTCAGTAACTGAGGTGATATTAAGGTAAGCTGTATAATATTCGCCTAACTTGGTACGGTTAATAATCTCACCAGACCAAATTCCTGTTATAGTTAATGAACGGTACATCTCTTCATAAAAAGCTTTAGAGTGTTTTTCCGATTTTAATATACGAGTATGCTTTCCAATTATATCAAACTTTCTATAACCGGTTATCTTTTCAAATGCAGGATTGACATTTTGAAAATTCATTTCCTTATCGGTAATTAAAATCGCCTCCTGTGTTACATTGAAGACTGTTTGAGCCTGTATATACTCTGCTTCTAATAATTTTTCTTTAGTAATATCCTCAATAATGAAAACAAAATAATCTGGTAAGTTATTTTCTCTTACAACCGAAACGGCAATACTTACCCAAATAAGTGTGCCATCTTTTTTGTAGTAACGTCTTTGCTTTTTGTAACTATATTCATCAGTATCAACCATTTCTCTTAATTTCGCAGTATCTATTTCTTTATCATCTGGGTGGCAGATATCAGCCATTGTGATGTTTTGAAAACTAGCTTGAGAGTAACCTAACATGTCTAACATCGTTGGATTTGCGATGATAATTTCTTCTTGAAGGTTAAGATGCATTATACCTACATTTGCATATTCAAAAGTAGATTTAAATTTTTGCTCACTTTTTAACAGTTGATTTTGTGAATGAATCTCTTTGGTTACATCCTTGGCAAATGTCCAAATTTGTATTTGGCCCGCCTCATCTTTGTTTAAATAATCACACACTTCAAGATAATTTCGCTTACTACCTTGTCCTTTCAATTCTAATGAATAAGGCCCAAAATAATTGATTTGCGATAATGATTGCTCTCGATTTTCGCTGAAGTTACTGGGCATTAGATAGAAAAAATCATTCCAGTTTTTCCCAAGCAGTTGTTCTTTAGTCAGCCCGGTCAAACTTTCCATGCGTTTATTCGTTCTAACAAACATACCGTCTAAGGTCGAAACAACCACGATATCATTGATACTATCAAGAACTGAAGTGTAGCGATCGTTTAGTAAGTTCAAGTCCTTGGCAATCTTTGAGTTATTCTGATAAAGCTCTTTGAGCTCTGCATAAGCAACCTGTAACTCTTCATTTGTGGATTGTAACTCTTCATTACTTGTTTCCATCTCTTCATTAGTTGATTGCAATTCTTCATTAGAACTTTGTAATTCTTCATTAGTAGATTGAAGTTCTTCATTACTAGTTTCTAGTTCTTCGATCAACGTTTGCATATGCTCTTTAGTGCGGCTTAATTCAAGTTGCATTGCATCATATGAATATTGTTCATCAGTCTGTTGATTAAACTGGAGTTGAGGGAAATCCTTGCTAGATACCTGATTAAAATAAAATATGTATAATTTTGAACGTTCATTAAAAATTGGCACGAGAGATATTTGGATGTATATGGCGTCCTGATTTGAAAATTGCAAGGGGATATAAATACTGCTTACAATACCATCATTCATTTGTAATGATTGACTAACTAGTTTCCGCAGGTCTATAGATAACCGAGGATCAATAATCTTGTATAGGTTGTAAGAAACATAGCCCTCTGGAATATTAAGGTAACTTTGTGAGCCTTTTTTATAGATAACTTCAAGTTGTTCATTGGTGACGATAATATTAGGCAGGAGTAGTTTGGACGCTTGAATAGCCACTTTTTCGTGTAATGGAGTTTCATCCTGTGGGGTAGGATTTATTACTGAGTCCATTTTAGTATAAACTGGTGGTTTAACAATCAATGAATTATAATTTTCATTTGATGTGGGGATACTCTTGAAAATTTTATTAACCTTATTTATTGGCACAAAAAAATGTTCAAAATTAGTAGCATTTTCAGACTTACCCAAAAACAATATTCCATTATTTTTTAATGCATAATGAAATGTGGGCATAATATATTTTTGAGCATGAAGATTAAAATAAATTAATAAGTTTCTGCATACCAGTAAATCTATTTGCTTGAATGGTGGATCTGATAGTAGGTTGTGAAACGAGAATACCACATGTTCACGCAAACTCTTCTTGATCTGAAATTCTTTATCTTTAATGTTAAAATACTTTTGAATATAGTCTTCTGGTATATTGGCCATAGATGTAGCTGAATATAGCCCATTACGGGCTATTTTTAGCGCATTTTCATCAATATCGGTGGCAAAAATCCTAAAGTTCAGTGTTAGTTGTCGTTCAACTAACAACTCGTTGACAGTCATGGCAATAGAGTAGGCTTCTTCACCAGTTGATGACCCTGGCATCCAAATACGTAGCTCGTTATTGTCATGTTTCTGGTCAAGATAACTATCTAGTATGGATTCAAGAGCCTCATAAGCTTCTATATCCCTAAAGAAACTGGTGACACCTATTAATATATCGTTGTATAAAAGCTCTACCTCTTTTTTGTTTTCTTTTAATATTTCGACATACTCAGTTAGGTTGGTCATTTTTAACGCCACCATTCTTCGCTCGATTCTTCGTCCAATAGTACTTTTTTTATATACAGAAAAATCGACCTTTTTATATTTATGTAATTGGTCAAAAATAGTCGTTATGTTGTCATTAGGCTGTGTAATTTGATATCGGCTGAGCACTTTTTGACGTGGGAAATTAGCAAGTGCAACTAGTTCTTGCCCTATGAGACCAGGCTCAGTGATAATATCAATGTTACAGCCATTGATGGATGCAAGCGACATTCCGTCAAATTTTGCGCTGGCAGGATCCTGAACAAAGGTGATGCCACCTTCCGCATTAATTGCTCGCATCCCCTGAGCACCGTCGGAACCTGTTCCTGAAAGGATAATGCCCACTGCCTTATCTTTCTTGTACATAGCAAGCGAAATAAAAAGTTTATTAACCGATGGCTTGGGCAGAAATGAGAGTCGATCTGGTTCTGAAAGAACAATGGTGTTGTTTGAGTCAATCTCGATATTATTGTTCGGTGGAGTGATGTAAATAATATCGCTCTCGAGTATTTCACCATGCACGGCATCTTTTACATGTAAAATAGTCTCACGCGAAAGTAAATCTACTAACATGGTTTTATGCGTTGGACTGAGGTGTTGAGCAACCACATAGGCGGTATTGTTTTTCTCAGGAAGACCTGCGACTAATGCACTCAGTGCTTCTAAGCCACCCGCACTAGAACCAATTCCAACCACCAATAGAACATCATTGCAACTATCTTCTAAGTGATTTTCAATTTTCATAGGTACTTTGTTAAATTTTGGGCTAGATTTATCTTTTTTGTTTTTAGATGACATAATTGAATTAATTAGTGAGAGTAGCCTTTCATTGCTGGTAGGTTTTAAAATAACGCCATTGATGATTTTTTGAAATGATTCAGTTATGAATGGTTCGTTGACATGGGCACTAAATAGAACTATCGGAGTGTGCAGATCTTCTTTTCGGATAGTTTTGATTAACTCAACACCGTTCATGACAGGCATCTGTATGTCAGTGATAACAAAATCGGGCTTATACTTAAAATATTTTTCTAAGGCTAGTTCGCCATTATTAGCTAGTAAAACGGTTGCAAATTTTTTTCGCAAAAAATCAATATACTCTTTAGAATTATCTAATTCAGCGTCTGAATATAGTACTTTTAAGTCTTTTTTCACCTTTGCACACCCTCATGAAATGATACTTCGTAAAACTCTCCAGCGAAACCAATATAGATTAATGATAAACATCATGATAATTACGTATATTAGACGTAGTACAACTCCATGTACAGGGCCTTAAGAAAAAACGTCAATCAAAACACCTTCCAAGGTCCTGTTTTGTATCGATTTTCTTTGCTTTGTCCAGCGAACGTTTCATGACAGAAAATCAACGGCCCATACCAGACCCTCGGCGATCGCTTGCTGGCCCGTCACAAAGCCCTTGAGGTTGTTGTGCGATTTCCACTCCTTGAACAGCAACTCAACCTGCCAGCGACAGCGATACAGACGCATCACGCGCTCTGCTGGCCATGCATCACGTGGCAAGTTGGTCATCCAGACGCAGAATCGCTTCTCCTCGGCGAACCAGCGCCGGATCAATCGATACTCGTACTTGCCCGATCTCACATCCATATCCAGCACTTCTGCCCGGCAGTGCCGCCGTCCGGCCTCCTTGAGTGACATGCCGGTCAGCT
>NZ_CDBO01000051.1:0-513 GCF_000819885.1 Aeromonas fluvialis | reverse complement strand
GCACCAGATAGAAGCCGCCAGCCTTGTTCACTGCGGCAAAATAGGTGTGACTGATATAACCCGCATCCGCCAGCAGCAGGCTGCCGGTCAGCTCTTTGGCATCTGGAAGGAACTGACGCTCTGACGCGGTATCGGCTGAGAGCTGCATACAGGCCGGCTTTTGCTCCAGCATTGACATGAGCATGTGACATTCGATGGCGGCTGGGCTGATGGCCTTGAATCGCCCGGGAAAGACAGTGGCAAGGCGCTTGTGGACCGCAAAAGAGGTGCCGTCTTGCAGCAACACCTGCTTGAAGGCGCCCTGGGCAACGTCCTGCACCTGCTGGCCGATGCGCAGGGCAATTGCTCGTTCAACCAGGGCCTTCATAAACTGGGCAAAGGCGGGTTTACGCAACTGGTTGTGAAAGGGTTTGTAGGAGACTTGATGTGAGTCAACGAGCTGTAAGCCATTGAAATACTGATGCAAGTTGGCAATGGCATCGACCTTGTCTCCTCCGAAGGCGCGTAGCAGGG
>NZ_CDBO01000050.1 GCF_000819885.1 Aeromonas fluvialis | reverse complement strand
AGTCCAAGGCCGAGGTGGGGGTGCAGATCGTGACTCGCTGGATCCTCGCGGTACTGCGCCATGAGCTCTTCCATAGCTTGGCCCAGCTTAACCAGCGCATCAGTGAGTTGCTGACGCGGCTCAATCAGAAACCCTTCCAGAAGCTCCCTGGTTGTCGCGCATCGCTGTTTGCCGAGCTCGATGCGCCGGCGCTCAAGCCCTTGCCAGCATACCCCTATCAGTACACCAAGGTGGTGTCGGTGCTGGCCGGCAAGGATTACCACGTTGAGCTGGAAAAGCACTATTACTCAGTGCCCCATACCTTGCAGGGCAAGCGCCTGGAAGCCCATCTGGCAGAGCATACCGTCACCGTCTACCACGCAGGCAAGGTCGTGGCCGAGCACCCGCGCAGTCATCACAAGGGCCAGCACAGCAGCCAGCCTGCGCATATGCCGGCACATCATCAGGCCTTGTTGGAATGGTCGCCTGAGCGGCTGCTTGGCTGGGCATCGACGATCGGGCCCTACACCATGCATTGGGTGGATGGGTTTATCCGCCACGCGGA
>NZ_CDBO01000049.1 GCF_000819885.1 Aeromonas fluvialis | reverse complement strand
GCCGCTTGCCCTGTCGATGGAGGCGCATTATAGGGAACAGATTCTTTCTGGCAAGCAGATAATTGCAAAAAGATGGCTTTCGCTGTTTGTTCGCTCACAAAACCATCAATGCGTGTATTATCCGAACGAAATCAGCCTGCAAGCGGCGCTGAAACGGCAAAAGCGCGCAGGTTGTCATAGACTGCATCAGCCAGTGCGATACCCGCATCCGTCACCGGTTTGCCGGTTTTGACCAACACTTTATGCCCGACCTTAGCATTGGCGGCTGCTTTCAGGTCAGAAGGTTTGTCACCTACCATATAAGATCGGCTCATATCGATCCCCAACTCCTGTTGCGCCAACAGCAGCATGCCAGGTTCCGGTTTGCGGCAATCACAGGGGGCGCCATGATCCGGGTGATGGGGACAGAAGTAGATGCCATCGAGATCCACATCCCGATCCGCCAGTGACCAATCCATCCATTCAGTCAGATTCATGAAGTCATCTTCACTGAAGTAGCCGCGGGCGATACCGGACTGGTTGGTGACGACAACCAGCAGGTACCCTTTCTGCTTTAGCAGCTGCAAAGCTTCGATCACATCGGGTAGAAAATGGAAATCATCTACCTGACTCACATAGCCAGTGTCTTCATTGATGACACCGTCACGATCCAGAAAAATGGCGGCTTTGTTCACGGAAACTACCTCTATCAATGGTTTCACCCAGTATCTCACAGGCCATAAACAGCCCCAAAAATAAAAGGGGTGGCCGAAGCCACCCCTTTTCATGCTGTATATAACGAATCGATTAGGCGATTACGCTGGCTACAACAC
>NZ_CDBO01000048.1 GCF_000819885.1 Aeromonas fluvialis | reverse complement strand
AAACCGCACGTTAACGTGGGTACCATCGGCCACGTTGACCACGGTAAAACCACCCTTACTGCAGCTATCACCAACGTGCTGGCCAAGCACTTCGGTGGTAAAGCTTTCGCCTTCGACCAGATCGACAAGGCACCGGAAGAGCGTGAGCGTGGTATCACCATCAACACCTCCCACGTAGAATACGACACCGAGACTCGTCACTACGCACACGTAGATTGCCCGGGTCACGCCGACTACGTTAAAAACATGATCACCGGTGCTGCCCAGATGGACGGCGCGATCCTGGTAGTAGCAGCGACTGACGGCCCGATGCCGCAGACTCGTGAGCACATCCTGCTGGGTCGTCAGGTTGGTATCCCGTACATGATCGTGTTCATGAACAAGTGTGACATGGTTGATGACGAAGAGCTGCTCGAACTGGTAGAGATGGAAGTTCGTGAACTACTGACCGAGTACGACTTCCCGGGTGATGACCTGCCGGTAGTTCGTGGTTCCGCGCTGAAAGCGCTGGAAGGCGACGCGGCATGGGAAGAGAAGATCATCGAGCTGGCTGGCCACCTGGATACCTACATCCCGGAGCCGGAGCGCGCGATTGACCTGCCGTTCCTGATGCCTATCGAAGACGTATTCTCCATCGCTGGCCGTGGTACCGTAGTAACCGGTCGTGTAGAGCGCGGTATCGTTAAAGTTGGTGAGACCGTAGAAATCGTTGGTATCAAAGATACCGTTTCTACCACCTGTACCGGTGTTGAAATGTTCCGTAAGCTGCTGGACGAAGGTCGTGCAGGCGAGAACATCGGCGCACTGCTGCGTGGTGTTAAGCGTGAAGACGTAGAGCGTGGTCAGGTACTGGCCAAGCCGGGCTCAATCAAGCCGCACACCAAGTTTGAATCTGAAGTGTACGTACTGTCCAAAGAAGAAGGTGGTCGTCATACCCCGTTCTTCAAAGGCTACCGTCCGCAGTTCTACTTCCGTACTACCGACGTGACCGGTACCATCGAACTGCCGGAAGGCGTAGAGATGGTCATGCCGGGCGACAACATCAAAATGGTTGTTACCCTGATTGCACCGATCGCAATGGACGACGGCCTGCGTTTCGCAATTCGTGAAGGTGGCCGTACCGTCGGCGCCGGTGTTGTAGCCAGCGTAAT
>NZ_CDBO01000047.1 GCF_000819885.1 Aeromonas fluvialis | reverse complement strand
GGGGTTTTTTATTGGCTGATATTCAGCAAATCGCCTGAAAATTGGTCAAATTTATCCTCCCCTTCTCGCACATTTGGGATTATTTGAGTCTCAAAAAATGAGGGGATCAGTAAGGGGATTACCCCCTAAATTCCTTATCTTCCCGTCTGTTTTACTCATAAAAACGGCCCTAACGGCGTAAAATGGCGCTTTATTTCGTCCGTCGGAGATGGCCCATGTTTTGCCCAAAATGCGGCGGTCAAACCCTGCAGTGCGTCAGTCCCAAAGAGTATCGTTGTGGCTGCGGTTTTCATTTTTTCCAGAATGTCGCGACAGCTGTGATGGTGGCGATCTGCTGGCAGGACGAGGTGCTGGTTGCGGTGCGTGCCCGCAATCCGGGCGAGGGATTGCTGGATCTGCCGGGGGGATTTGTCGATCCCGGCGAGTCGTTGGAGGGGGCGCTGGTGCGCGAGTTGCAGGAGGAGCTGGGATTCGATGTCAGCGCTCAACCTTGCACTTATCTTGGTTCGTTCCCCAATATCTATCCCTACGATGGCGTCACCTATGATACCTGTGACATCTTTTTCGCCATCAGGCTGAGTGAAAAACCGGTCATCCAGCCGGCCGACGATGTGGCTGCTTGCCAGTGGCTGAAGATCAGCGATACCCCCTTGTCCCGTTTTGCTTTCGAATCGACGCGAACCGCGATGGTGCGGCTGCAACAATTCTCTTTATAAGCCAGACTCTTGCGGATGACGGTGGGGATTGGCTGCGACCATCCCTGTCTCATCCTTGTCCGCTTTTCGTCCACAGGTGCCATCCGTCAGGCGGTGAGTGGTATAGTCAGCAATGGATCCGGATTCAAGGAGCATATCGTGAAGAAGATAGTTCTCATCTTGCTTGGCCTGGCCGTGGCGGCCTTGCTGGCCATAGTGACGCTGATAAGCCTTATCGACCCAAACCAGTTCAAGCCCCAACTGGCAGAGCTGGTGCGCAAGAGCACGGGCCGGGAGCTGGTGATGGCGGGGGAGATGGACTGGCGCTTCTGGCCCAGCCTCGGCCTCTCGCTGGAGCAGGTCGCCCTGCGCAATCCGGACGGTTTTGCCGAGCCGGATCTCGTTCGTTTCGAACAGGGGGAGGCCTCGGTGGCCCTGTTGCCGCTGCTCTCCCATCGTCTGGAGATCGGCAAGGTTACCTTGAGTGGCGCCCATCTCTTTATCCAGACCAAGGCGGATGGCAGCTCCAATCTGAGCGGACTGATCAAAGATGCCACTGCTGATGCAAGCGAACCGGTCGTCCCCCCAACCCCTGCGCCAACCGCTGATAGCAAGCCCTGGCAGATCAGCTTGCAGGGTGTCGCGCTCTCCCAGGCCAGTGCGCTGGTACAGGATGATCGCAGCCGCACCTCGCTGCGACTGGATCGTCTCGATCTCGATATGGGGCAGCTGGCCACCGATCAGTGGGTACCCGTGACGCTGGCGGCCAAGGGAAGTGCCGACAAGCTCGCTTTCGATATCAAGGGGCAGGCCCAGATCAAGCTGGCGCAGGAGGTGATGGCTAGTGAACTGAAAGACTTGAGCCTCAGTGGCAGCCTGAGTGACCCGTCCCTGCGACTCGACAGTTTTTCCATCAAGGGAGATCGACTGGCTCTTGGTGAGTGGAGCAACCTCACGTTGGCGCTAAAAGGTGCCAAGGTAGAGGGGCAACAAGCTTCACTGGCTGGCTCGCTGGAGGGTTCGCTCAAGGGGCGGCTCGATAAAGAGATGAAGCTTGCCGAACTCTCCGATATGGTGCTGACAGCCGCGTTGGAAGGTGATGCGCTGCCGCGCCCGGAGATGAAGCTGAAACTGGCCGGTTTTGCCCGCGTAGAACTCGACAAGCAGTTGATTACCTTGAGCAAGTTGGTGATGAGTGCCGATGAGGTGCTGTTGAGTGGTGATGGAAGCGTGCAGCTTGGTGCTGTTCCCGCGCTCACCTTCGATCTCAAGGGGGAGACGCTGGATCTCGACAAATGGCTCGCCAAATCGACACCGGCTACGATCGCACAGGCGAAAGAGGAGAAACCGGCTACGATCGCACAGGCGAAAGAGGAGAAACCGGCGGTCGGTGCTTCGAATACCGCAGCAAGTGGCAATCAAGCTGCAACCGGCAAGCGCGAAGCCTTTGCTACTGTTGAACCGGATTTGGGCGCGCTCAGAGAGGGGGGGCTGGATGGTCGGTTGCAACTCGGCAGCCTGCGTCTGAAAGGGCTGGATCTGGGTAGTGTTGACCTGCAAGTTGCGCTGACCAAGGGGTTGCTTACTCTCAAGCAGTTCAAAGCTAACGTGGCGGGCGGGCTGGTGACGGCGAAAGGCGAACTCGATGCACGCCAGCAGCCAGCCACCTACAAGCTGCACAAGCAGGTGGCTGGGGTAAACATTCGTCCCTTGCTGCAGACCTTGGCCCAGAGCGATCTGCTGGAGGGCAAGGGCGATCTGGATGTGCAGGTACAGGGGCGAGGTCTTTCCGCGCTGGCGCTGCGCAACGGGATGCAGGGCAAGGTCACAGTGAAGCTGAGCGACGGAGCCCTGCACGGCATTAACTTGGCAGAGATGATCCGCAAGGCGCGAGCGACCCTGACCGGTAAGGGGGTGGATCAGGTGAAAGAGGTGCGCAAGACCGACTTCAGCGCCCTGACCGCCAGCTTCCAGATTGCTGATGGCATTGCCCGAAGCAAGGATATCCAGCTGTTTGCCCCCGCACTGCGGGTTCATGGCCAAGGGCAAACGGCACTGGTGCCCGAGACACTCGACCTCCTGTTCCTGACCTCCATCGTCGAGAGCAGCAAGGGGCAGGGGGGCAAGGATGTGGATGAGTTGAAGGAGATCACCATTCCGGTGCGTATCGGCGGCCACTGGCAAGCCCCCAGCTATCAGCTAGATGTGAAGGCGCTGCTGCAGAACAACAAGATATTGGAAGAGAAGGCGCGCAAGGAGGCCGAGCGGGGTATCAAGAAACTGCTGGGTGACAAGGCCGACAACGAAGGGGTGAAGGGGGTTGCTGATCAGCTGCTCAAGGGCTTGTTCAAATAACCTTACCCTGTTGTTTTATCGCCATACAGAGCCCGCGCCGTGCGGGCTCTTCTTATGTTGGGGAGCGTTCTGCCATCATCATATCGAGCAGTACGTTGGTCTGACAGATCTATAAATAAGGCCCGCCTGAAGCAATTCAGGTGGGCTCATTTTCATTGTCGCCGGCGGGAATTACTCCCCCAGCAGGGTTTGCCAGACGCCGAGCACATGACTGCGCTCGTTCTGCAACTGATCGTTGCTCACCTTGCGGGAGATCTCCGAGAGGTTGAGGCGATGGCCGAGGTTGCGGATCTCCAGGTAGGCCTGTTTCAGTTCCTCGGCCTGCTCCAGGGGCAGAACTCCCACCATCACACACTCATCGAAGATGCGCACGTTATCGGACCAGCGAGTGAGCGCCTCCGGTTCGTCGCAGGCGTGGGCCAGCACAAGGTACTGGGCGATAAACTCGATGTCCACCATACCGCCGGGGGACTGCTTGAGGTCGAACTCGCCAGCACCCGCCTTGAGCAGATGATCCCGCATTTTCTGGCGCATCTCGCGCACCTCGCGGGCCAGGAGCGGCAGCTCCCGCTCTTTGGCCAGCACGGCGCGGCGGATGCGGGCAAACTCGGCGATCACCGCCTCATCGCCATAGATGGGGCGGGCCCGCACCAGTGCCTGATGCTCCCAGGTCCAGGCTTCGTTTTGCTGATACTGCTCATAGGCCGACAGCGAAGAGACCAGCAGCCCGGAGTCACCGGAGGGGCGCAGCCGCATATCGATCTCGTAGAGGATCCCGGACGGGGTGCGGGTGCTGAACAGGTGCAGGATCCGCTGCGCCAGGCGCAGGTAGAACTGGCGGCTGTCGATGGGCTTGCGCCCGTCGGTATAGCTGTTGGGATCGCCGCCGTGCAGGAACACCAGATCGAGATCCGATCCGTAGCCGAGCTCGATACCGCCCAGCTTGCCGTAGGCCACCACCGCAAAGCCACGCTGGCCGTTCACCGCCACCTCGGGTGGCACCCCGTAGCGCTCGCTCATCTGGGCCCACGCCTGATTGACGACCTCCTCGGTGATCGCCTCCGCCAGCCAGGTGAGGTGGTCGCTCACCTTCATCAGCGGCAGGGCGCCGGCGATGTCGGCCGCCACGATGCGCAGCAGCTGCACCTGTTTGAACTGGCGCAGCGCCTCCATCTGCTGCTCCACGTCTTCCTCGGGGATGCGCAGCAGGAACTGGCGTAGCTGGGGCTTGTACTGATCGAGCGGGGTAGGGTGGTATAAGTGCTGGGGATCGAGCAGCTCGTCCAGCAGGATGGGGTAGCGGGCCAACTGCTCGCTCACCAGATGGCTGGCGTCGCACAGCCGTACCAGCTGGCGCAGGGCGCCCGGGTTCTCTGCCAGCAGCTGCAAATAGGCGCTGCGGGTGAAGATGCGGGTCAGCAGCTCGCACACTCGCTCGAACAGACGGGCGGGTTGCTCGCTGGCGACCACCAGTCGCAGCAGCTCAGGCATCAGCCAGTCCAGCGCGATGCGCCCCTGCGGGCCCACCTGACGGCGCTTGTACTCCTCCTTGAAGCGCAGCAGGGCGGCGCAGAGCGAGGCGGGGTCCTCCACCCCCTGCGTGGCCAGCAGTTTTTCCAGCTCGGCGGCGTCGAGCTCGGTGCGCCAGAGATCGAGCCAGAGCTGTTCCAGATGGGCGGGAGCCTCTTTTTCCTCCCCCACCACGGCGGCGAACTCTTGGTGGACGGCGGCCATCTCCTCGTCCAGATGAGCCATAAAGGCGCCCCAGTCAGTAAAGCCGAGGGCGGCGTCGAGCCGCTGGCGATCCCGCTCCTCGGTGGGTAGGGTCTGGGTCTGCTGATCGCCGATCTCCTGCAAGATGTTTTCGACCCGGCGCAGGAAGCGATAGGCCGTCAGCAAGCGGTCGCAATGGGCGGATTCGAGGGCGCCGCACTGAGCGATGGCGGCCAGCGCCTCCGGCAGGTGACGCACCCGCAGCGCCGGTTCACGACCGCCGCGAATAAGCTGCAGCGCCTGGGCGATAAACTCCACTTCACGGATGCCGCCAGCCCCCAGCTTGATGTTGCCCTCCAGCCCCTTGCGGCGCACCTCGGCGGCGATCATTGCCTTCATCTGGCGCAGACCGTCGATGACGCCGAAGTCGATATAGCGGCGAAACACGAAGGGGCGCAGCATCTCGGCCAGCTCGACCGCGTGCTCGCACTGGGGCCCCAGCACGCGCGCCTTGACCATGGCGTAGCGCTCCCAGTTGCGACCGTGATGTTGGTAGTAATCCTCCATGGCGGCGAAGGAGATGGCCAGCGGCCCCGCATCTCCAAAGGGGCGTAAGCGCATATCGACCCGGAACACCTGACCATCCTGAGTGGGCTGGTGGAGGGCGTTGATGATGCGCTGCCCCAGCTTGATAAAGAATTGCTGGTTGGCGAGTTCGCGCCGCCCGCCAACTGTGTAGCCGTTCTCGGGGAAGGTGAAGATAAGGTCGATGTCCGAGGAGAAGTTGAGCTCGCCACCGCCGAGCTTGCCCATGCCGAGGATCAGCAGCGGTTGCGGGTTGCCGTCGCCATCCATCGGGGTGCCCAGCTCGTTGCACTGTTTGGTGTAGAGCCAGTCGCGGGCGCTGCAGATTAGGGCATCCGCCAGTTTGGTTAGATGGATAAAGCTCTCTTCGACCTCGGCATGACCCCGCAGTTCGCGCCAGGCGATCACCAGCATGCGGCTGCGGCGGAACTGGCGCAGGATGCGCTTGAGCGCCTCTTCATCGCTCACCTCGGCGAGCAGGGCGGTCAGATCGTGTTGGTAAGCTGGCCAGCGTTCGGTTCGTTCGAGATCACCGGAGGCAAGCAGCTCGGTCAGCAATGCCGGCTGTTTGAAGAGGGAATCGGCGACAAAATCGGAGAGAGCGAGCTGGGTGAGCAGGAGCTGCCGGGTTGCCTCGGACAGGTCGCCGTAGTCTGGTGCCAGTTCGAGCAGTCGCTGCCAGTGGCGATGGGCCTGCGCTTGCAGCAAGGGGGAAAGAGTGGAAAAAGAGGGAGAGTGCTGGGCCACGGTTGCCATCCTTGTGGTTGACGAAGCTGCTGGGTGAAAAGGCTGGCTGCCAATCTAGCACTGTCGGGCCCCCGCGTCACAGCGCAGGGGCGAGAAGCATGATCCGGCAAATAAAAAAAACGCCCCGACGTCGTGTCGGGGCGTTTTCTTTTGTGACGCTCAATCAGTGGCTGTCGACCCAGACGAACTTGAGGGCGAACAGCAGGGCGACCACCAGCACGCAGGGGTTGATCTCGCGCCAGCGGCCGGTGCCCGCCTTCATCACGCAGTAGGAGATAAAGCCGACGGCGATCCCCTCGGTGATGGAGAAGGTGAATGGCATCATCACTGCGGTCATAAAGGCCGGTACTGCTTCGGTCAGATCTTCCCACTCGACCCGGGTCAGCTCGGAGCACATCAGCACGCCCACATAGATGAGGGCGCCCGCTGCGGCATAGGGCGGTACCATGGCGGCAACCGGGGAGAAGAAGATCGCCAGCAGGAACAGGATGCCGACCACGATGGCGGTTAGACCGGTACGGCCGCCAACGGCGACGCCGGCGCTGCTCTCGATATAGGTGCTGATCGAGGAGGTGCCCATAAAGGCGCCGCCAACCGAGCTGACGCTATCGACCATCAGCGCCTGCTTCATGCGCGGGAAGTGGCCCTTGTCATCGGCCAGCTTGGCGCGGTTAGTGACGCCAATCAGGGTGCCGGAAGAGTCGAACAGGTTGACCAGCATGAAGGAGAAGATGATCCCCGCCAGGCTGATGTCGAGCGAGCCCATCAGATCCAGCTGGCCAAAGACAGGCTCAATGCTGGGGGGCATGGAGACGAAGCCCTTGAAGGTGACATCGCCAAACAGCCAGCCCAGGGTGGTGGTGACCACGATGGCAATCAGCACGGCGGAGTGAACGCCACGGGCGGAGAAGATGCAGATGATAAAGAAACCGAGCAGCCCCAGCAGGCAGGGCAGGGAGGTGAGGTTGCCGACGGTCACCATGGTGGCGGGGCTAGCGACCACGATACCGGCGTTGTGCAGACCGAGCAGGGCGATCAGCAGACCGATACCGGCGGTGATGCCGACCCGCAGGGTGAGCGGAATATTGGCGATAAGCCAGTAGCGCACCCGCAGCAGGGTGAGGATCAGCAGGCCCATGGCACCCCAGAAGATGGTGCCCATGCCCACTTGCCAGGAGTAGCCCATGCCCGCGACGACCACGAAGGCGAAGAAGGCGTTGAGGCCCATGGCGGGGGCCAGGGCGATAGGCAGGTTGGCGAACAGCCCCATCAGTATGCTGCCGATACCGGCGATCAGGCAGGTGGTGACGAAAACGGCCTGGGTGTCCATACCGGCCGCAGAAAGGATCTGCGGGTTGACGAAGACGATGTAGACCATGGTCAGGAAGGTGGTGATGCCGGCGATCACTTCGGTGCGGACGTTGGTGCCATGGCCTTGCAGGGCAAACAGACGCTCAAGCAATCCTTGCCCGGCGGCCTGTGCGGGGGCCTGGTGTGGTTGATTCATGTTGGATTCCAATAGGTGACGTGAAATAAGCAGCAGGAGCGGGGCATCCTCCATGGGGGAGTGACGCCCGCTTTCTGGTGGTTAAATAACCAGACTCATCCTGGTACCGTGACGGCGCGCACATTTTTACACAGGCGGCGCCGTTTACAAACCCCGGATCTGCGAGGCAGATCAATGAATAGCGCAAAAATTCAAACGTTTTCCCATCGAAAATAAAAAAGTTCTCGCTGGAGAACCTCTTGAGGGGCTGGGGGGGGTCAGAGGGTCTTGAAGTAACGATCCACCAGCTGGGCCAGCACGGAGTCGAGCTTGTCCTGCATTTCTCCCAGTTCCCGCCCCATGCGGCGCAGGAAGAGGCTGGCCTGCTCCTCACTCAGCTTGCGGCCGTCGATGAAGAACTCCTGTTCCGGCAGCTGCTTGTCATAGCGGGGCTGCAGGGTCCAGCTCACCAGCTCTGGCTCCACGGCGGCGAAGATCCTGGCGGCGGCGGCACAGAAGGTCTCGATGTGCGCCTTGCCGTCCGGCCCGAGACAGCCCGGTTCGACCCGTATCTGGATGGTCAGTTTCTTCTCTGTGGTGGGCGGGGTCGTCATCTTGCTACATCCATGCATAAAAGGTATCTGTCTTGGATTGTAAGCCATCGGGCACAAGAAAGGGGAGCCTGGGCTCCCCTTGTCGCATTTGCCGGTTTACTTGGCGATGCGCTTGTATTTCGCGCGGTGCGGCTGGATGGCCTCGGCGCCGTAGGTCTTCTTCTTCCACTCTTCGTATTCGGTAAAGTTGCCTTCGAAGAATTCGATCTTGCCCTCATCCTGATAGTCCAGGATGTGAGTGGCAATACGGTCGAGGAACCAGCGGTCGTGGGAGATGACCATGGCACAACCCGGGAACTCCAGCAGGGCGTTCTCGAGGGCGCGCAGGGTTTCGATATCCAGATCGTTGGTCGGTTCATCCAGCAGCAGCACGTTGCCGCCGGTCTGCAGCAGCTTGGCCAGATGCAGACGACCCCGTTCACCACCGGAGAGCTCGCCAACCCGCTTCTGCTGGTCGGAACCCTTGAAGTTAAAGCGGCCGATGTAGGCGCGGCTCGGGAACTCGTAGTTGCCGATGCGCAGGATATCCTGACCATCAGCGACTTCTTCGAATACCGTCTTCTTGTCATCCATGCTGTCGCGGAACTGATCGACAGAGGCCAGCACCACGGTTTCACCCAGCGTGATGGCGCCGGAGTCCGGCTGTTCCTGACCCGACATCATGCGGAACAGGGTCGACTTACCGGCACCGTTCGGACCGATGATGCCGACGATGGCCCCCTTCGGAATGGCAAACGACAGATCGTCGATCAGCACCCGATCACCATAGGATTTGCGCAGGTTGGCCACTTCCACCACCTTGTCGCCGAGGCGCGGTCCGGGCGGAATGAACAGCTCGTTGGTCTCGTTGCGCTTCTGATAGTCGTTGGTGTTGAGCTCCTCGAAGCGTGCCATACGGGCCTTGGATTTGGCCTGACGTCCCTTCGGATTCTGGCGAACCCACTCCAGTTCCTTCTCGATGGACTTGCGACGGGCCGCTTCGGAACTTGCTTCCTGCGCCAGACGGGCGTCCTTCTGCTCCAGCCAAGAGGAGTAGTTGCCTTCCCACGGGATACCTTCGCCGCGGTCCAGCTCCAGGATCCAGCCAGCCACGTTATCGAGGAAGTAACGGTCGTGGGTAATGGCCACAACAGTGCCTTCGTAATCGTGCAGGAAGCGCTCCAGCCAGGCCACTGATTCCGCATCCAGGTGGTTGGTCGGTTCGTCCAGCAGCAGCATGTCCGGCTTTTCCAGCAGCAGACGGCAGAGTGCTACACGGCGACGCTCACCACCGGAGAGGTGCTTGATCTGGGCATCCCAGGCTGGCAGGCGCAGGGCATCGGCCGCACGCTCCAGCTGGTTCTCCATGTTGTGGCCACCCTGGGCCTGGATGATGGCTTCCAGCTCGCCCTGTTCGCGGGCCAGCTTGTCAAAGTCGGCATCCGGGTCGGCGTAGGCCGCATAGACCTCGTCGAGACGGGCCATGGCGCGCTTCACTTCGCCAACGGCCTCTTCGACCGCTTCGCGCACGGTCTGCTCCGGATCCAGTTTCGGCTCCTGCGGCAGGTAGCCGATCTTGATGCCGGGCTGCGGACGGGCTTCCCCTTCGATCTCGGTATCGATGCCCGCCATGATGCGCAGCAGGGTCGATTTACCGGCGCCGTTCAGACCCAGTACGCCGATCTTGGCGCCCGGGAAGAAGGATAGGGAGATGTTCTTGAGGATATGACGCTTGGGCGGCACTACCTTGCCGACCCGGTTCATGGTGTAAATAAATTGAGCCATTGGCTAATTCTCTTCTTTTTCAGCATGTTAATGTCTTGGCACTAACAGACTGAGGTCGTGGTGGGGCCTGGTCGACACAGGTCAACCGGGTTCCAAAAAACCCGTCGATTGTAAACCAATGGGCAGGGGTGGGCAAAGATGGGGGAAAGATAGGCCGCCCGTGACAATGACTTCATATGGCGCCTCTTTCCGGGAGGACGCGACTGTGCAGTGCATTTGCACAATCAATCACGAGCGGCTGGCAGTGGATGGCATTCTGCGGGTCGCACTTTTCGCCGTGCAGACCGGTATTGTGGAGCACCCGGCCCCCGATAAAAGGGCACCTTGCAGGCTTAGGTCACCAGGGTGGTGGAGGAGGTATCCATCTATTTTGCCGAGGTGTGGTCGGTCTGGTACAGCCAGTTGATACAGGCGGCTTGGTGGTTCCACTTGTCATCAGTGCCAGTAATGACTGCTACCGCTCGACCTTGGTAATGGTGGTCAGCCATACCGGGGGCACGACGAACCAGATAGGGGGCGCCTTCACACGAAGCATAATCAGCTTGCGGTTATCCAGCTGACGCATGGTCACCTTGACCTTGTACTATGTGCTCGGATCGGCCTTTCGCCCGGTAGGGACAAGATCACTGCGATAGGCCCTCATGCTAAAGCTTCTGGTGCTGATGACGATATCGCCACGGTGCGGCGCCGGATCCCGGCGAAAAGAAAACGTTGCGCAACGTGGATGCGGTTTTTGTCAGTAACGGACCGGTCGATCAATGGCCTCAGGGCTGTTTGTGCCCAGCGAAGTAGAGCACTCGTTTCACGTACTCCTGCGTTTCATCATAGGGAGGGATGCCACCGTAGCGCTCCACCGCTTTTTCCCCTGCATTATAAGCCGCCGAGATCAGCACCCAGTCACCATCAAAGCGGCGATCCAGCCACTTGAGATAACTGACGCCGCCTTTGATGTTCTGGACCGGATCGAAGGGGCGCGTCACGCCAAAGCGTTGCTGGGTTTCGGGGATAAGCTGCATCAGCCCCTGGGCATTCTTTGGTGAAACGGCGTTGCTGTTGAGGTTGGATTCCGCAATGGCAATCGCCAGCACCAGTCGGGCATCCACTTTATGATGCCTGGCAGCGTGGCGCAGCATGGTGACCAGTTTCTGCTTGTCGGGTGGCAATCGGGTAACCCAGGAGTCGACATTGAAGGGGGCAGAGGGGAGTCGGGCCAGATAGCCACCCTGACTGCTACGGATGCCGATGCCACACTGATCTCCCATGGGGGCATTGCCGATGCGGGTGTTGTAGTAGCGGGCAGCCTGCTGGTTGCCCAGGCGCATCGCCATGGCGAGGTAGCTGTTGGCCAGCTTGGCGCTGCGCACCGAGGCGGGGCCGGTGGCGAGCAGGCGGCCGATCCGGAAGTACCCTTCAGGATTGCCGGTGCTGGCGGCGACACAGTAGAGGTTGATGGCCTTTTGCAGATGACCGTTTTGCTGAGCTACCTGACCCTGCTTGAGCGCCGTCAGCGCCTTGGGGGCCTGCCTGAAGTCCCTGCCTTGTGCCATCGCCGACGCTGTACCTGCCAGTAACAACGACAAAAAAAGCAGCAAAAACAGTCCGTTTTCGCTGATATTCCTCATGGGTTATCTCCTGTTTCAGTAGAGAATATATAGAGGAACATGGCTGCCATTGCCACGAAACCAGTGGATCCTGTTGTTATAGCGCGGGGGTTTCAGAGATCAAAATGGTATGGAACCAATATCACACGAGCCATTTATCGAGGCTTTTCTGTTGCTTGGAAGTCGTGTTGGTCTTCCTGTTCATCTGCGCTGGCCTCGGGTTGGTCACGTTAGCATCGGCTGCGATGGCTGCGCCAATCAGGAGAAGGGGGCGGATCATGAGGTGGCGGTGCCCCGCCAGATGCGGGGCCTGTGGTGGTTTGACGGTCAGAAGAAACGGCCGTTGTTATCGTCGCTGTCGTCCCAGCCGCCGCCCTGGCTGTCGTCATCGAGAAAGCGGCTGCCGGCATCGGGAGGGGGGCTGTGACCGACGCCGGTGGCGGCGTAAAGCGCGGGGGTATGCTGCTCACGCTGCCAAACAGGCCAGAGAGGAAACTGCCGCCGTTTGGAGTGCTCGGGCGTGACTCCAGCTCTTTGACTCGCTCGTTGAGGCGGGTGAGGGCCGCCTGCTGGATCAGCAGAGACTGTGCCATGTAGTAGGGGGCATCGGGCTGCTCTGCCAGATGTTGCCGGATCCGCTGATCCGCTTGTTGATCTCGCTTGCTATCACTGGCTTGTGCTTGCTTGAGGCAGTCGAACAGTCCATCGATCAGACCCTGTTCCTGTGGTTGCATCTCAGCTCCTCGCTATGGGCGCAGACAGTGGGTTCAGCCATCCTAAAACTCACGGAGCATCCGTGGTATCTGATTAACTCATCAATGACAGAGGGGTTGCCGGGGTCTTCAGGGGACTCCTGGCGGTGGTACTGAAAGGGGTTGTGCGTTTTGTCGCAGAGTTGGCGCGGTGCGCTGCATCTTGGTGCAGTGAGTGTCAATGCCAGATGACAGGCACCAGAATGGGGCGTTCAGCCTGACTGTTGTGATCCTTTTCACAAAAAATAGACTGGACCCCATAACGAAGCCCTGTGGACAGGGCTCGCAGCCTGCCCGCAACGGCAGGCGACAGACACTCTCTCTTTACTTCGCTTGGATACAGGTTATGGACAACACCTCGATTCGTACTGCCCATCCTATTTATGAGGATGTGCTGGCTCTGCTGACGGCGGCCGGCTTTGTTTCCCTTGGCATCTTTCTGTTTCATCAGGTTGGCCTGCTCACCGGCGGGACTGCCGGGCTGGCGCTGCTGCTGCAAAAGGTGACCGGCATCAGCTTCGGCCTGCTGTTTTTCGGCATCAACCTGCCCTTCTATGCGCTGGCATGGTTGCGGATGGGGCCACGTTTTACCTTCAACACCTTTGTTTCGGTGGCGGCGGTCTCCTACATGACCGATCACCTCAACGGTGTGTTGCAGATCGGCAAGATAGAGCCCCTCTATGCGGCGCTGATCGGCGGCACCCTGATTGGCATGGGTCTGCTCATCATGTTCCGTCACAAGTCGAGTCTGGGGGGCTTCAACATTCTGGCGCTCTTTATTCAGGATCGCTTTGGCATCCGGGCGGGCAAGCTGCAGATGGGGCTCGATTGCGCCATTGTTGTTGCCTCGTTTTTCGTGGTTCAGCCCTGGATCCTGGCGCTCTCCATCGTGGCGGCGGTTATCTGTAATCTGGTGTTGACTCTCAACCACAAGCCGGGTCGTTACCAGATTGCCTGACGAGCGGCAGCCGTGACACGATAAGACAAGCGTGACCCGATAGCACGAGGCGGCCTGATGGCCGCCTCGTCTGTTTCTACCCTGATGTTTGTTCGCTGCGCCTAGCTCGCCTGCTCCAGCCTGCTGTCGCCGCTCGTAGCGTTGTCACTGATGGCGTTGCAGCTGATGGCGTGACCACCGACGGCGAGCGGGGTGTGGCAGGCCACCTGATGATGGGCCTCATCACACGCCTCAAGCCTTGGCGCCTTGCTCTTGCACAGCTCGGTCGCATGGGGGCAGCGCTGGTGGAAGTGGCAGCCGCTTGGCGGCGAGATGGGGGAGGGCACATCGCCGGTCAGCAGAATGCGCTGGCTGCGCCTGCGCGGATCCGGCACCGGAATGGCCGAGATCAACGCCTGGGTATAGGGGTGGCGCGGCGCCAGATAGAGCGACTGGGCATCCGCCAGCTCGACGATCCGCCCCAGATACATCACCGCAATCCGATCCGAGATGTGTTTGACCACCGACAGATCGTGGGCGATGAAGATGATGGCGAGGTTCATCTCCCGCTGCAGGCTGAGCAGCAGGTTGACGATCTGGGACTGCACCGAGACATCGAGAGCCGAGACCGCCTCGTCGCACACCAGCAGCTTGGGCTTGAGGGCGATGGCGCGGGCGATGCCGATCCGCTGGCGCTGACCGCCGGAAAACTCGTGGGGGTAGCGATCCACCGCGCTGTCCGGCAGCCCCACTTTTGCCAACAGCTCCTGCACCCAGGCGCGGCGCTGCTCGCCATTGCCCTTGCCGTGGATGATGAAGGGCTCCTCCAAAATCTGGCCCACGGTGTGGCGGCTGTTGAGAGATTCTGCAGGATCCTGAAACACCATCTGCATCTCCTGACGCAGGGAGCGCATCTCCTTGGGCGAGAGGTGGGTGATGTCGCGCCCCTCGAAGGTGATGGTGCCCGCGGTCGGCTCGAACAGCTTGAGCAGACTGCGCCCGAGGGTCGACTTTCCACAGCCCGACTCACCCACCAGCCCCAGCGTCTCCCCCTGTTTCAGGTCGAAGCTGATGCCATCCACCGCGTAAACCGTATATTTCTTGCGCAGCAAGCCGCCTCCCAGCCGGAAGTGCTGTTTCAGATCTCTGACTGATAACAGAGTGCTCATACGGTCAACTCCTTCCAGTAGTGACAGGCGACATGGTGACGCGAGGTTAGCTGCTCCACCGCCGGAACGGCGCTGACACAGAGATCGGTCGCGTGGGGGCAGCGGTTGGAGAAGCGGCAACCAGCGGGCATCTCGTGCAGGGCTGGCACCTGTCCCTTGATGGTCTTGAGCAGGCTCTTGGGCTCATCCTCAAGGCGCGGGATCGAGCTCATCAAGCCGTGGGTATAGGGGTGACGGGGGTGGTCAAACAGTTCGAACACATCAGCCTGCTCCACCGCCCGCCCGGCGTACATCACCACCACTTCGTCGCACAGCTCCGCCACCACCCCCAGATCGTGGGTGATAAAGATGATGGCCATCCCGGTCTGGGCCTGCAGCTCTTTCATCAGTTCGAGGATCTGGGCCTGAATAGTGACATCCAGCGCCGTGGTCGGCTCGTCACAGATAAGCAGGTCTGGCTCGCAGGAGAGCGCCATGGCGATCATCACCCGCTGGCGCATGCCGCCGGAGAGGTTGTAGGGATAGACCGCAAAGCGTTGGGCCGGTTCAGGGATCCCCACCTTTTGCAGCATGGCGATGGCAGCGGCTTTGCGCTGGGCCTTGTCATACTCGGGGCGATGGAGGCGAAACACCTCCATCAGCTGCTCCCCCACAGTCTGCACCGGGTTGAGGGCCGTCATCGGCTCCTGAAAGATCATCGAGATGCGGTTGCCGCGCACCTTGTACATCTGATCCGGCGCAAGCGACAGCAGCTCCTCCCCCTGAAAGCGGATGGATCCGGCTACCACCTGACCGTGGGGTTTGGGCAAGAGCCCCATGATGGCGAGCGAGGTGACGCTCTTGCCACAGCCAGACTCGCCGACAACGCCTAAGGTCTGACCCGGGGCCACCTTGAAGCTGACCCCGTCGAGCACCTTGATCTTGCCGTCGTCGACGGCGAACTCCACCTCGAGATCGCGTACTTCGAGGATTGGGGCTGGGTGCTGGCCGCTATCAACGGCGAACTCCCCCCCGTTATCCGGTACGTCGAGGATTGGGGCCTGGTGCTGGCCGCTATCAACGGCGAACTCCCCCCCGTTATCCGGTACGGTAAGGAGCGAGGCTGGGTGCTGGCCGTTATCAGCGGCGAACTCCCCCCCGTTATCCGGTACGGCAAGGAGCGAGGCTGGGTGCTGGCCGTTATCAGCGGCGAACTCCCCCCCGTTATCCGGTACGTCGAGGATTGGGGCCTGGTGCTGGCCGTTATCAGCGGCGAACTCCCCCCCGTTATCCGGTACGTCAAGAATGGGGGCCTGGGTGTTGGGCATAACGGCTGTTCCCTTCGCAATGGCCTGAATTTCAATGACGTGCATAGGTCTTGTCGAGCAGGTTGATGGGCGCCAGCGCCTCCCCTGCCTCCTTGGCGTTGCGGGTCTCTTCCTTCACCTTGGGATCGAGCCAGAGCAGACCGCCGCTACTGTGAGGATAACCATCCATCGGCCAGTAGAGCAGATCCGGCGTGTTCTTGGTGGCAGGCACCTCCGGCAGCATCACATAACGCCAGCTGCTGGCCCGCACATAGTTGAGCTGCACCCCGGGCACGAAGATGGCGAGGTCATGGATGCGCTGCTGGATCTGCTGGGAGAGATTGGCCCGTTTGGCCATGTCGAATTCGACGTTGTAGGCGTCGATCAGCGTGTCCAGCTCCTTGTCAGCCACGTTGAACAGGTTGTTGGTCTGCGGTTTGTTGGCGTTGGCGGAGTGGAAAAACTCCCAATATTGCGGATAGAGACCGCCGCCGCCCCAACCGAGCCAGGCCGCTTCGTGTTTCTTCTCCAGCATCACCTTGAAGCCGGTGGCGCCATCCACCAGATTGAGCTCCAGATCCAGACCCGCCTTCTTGGCCTCCTCTTTCAGCACGGTCAGTCGCTTGGAGTGCTCCTGACTGGTGTAGGTGAGCGCCAGCGTCAGCCGCTCACCCTTCTCATTCTGCAGGATACCGTCCGGCCCCGGCTTGTTATAGCCGCCCTTGGCAAAGTACTCCCGCGCCTTGCCTATGTCATAAGCCCGCTCCGGCAGCGTGATGTCAGTGAACTCGCCAAAGCCCGAGTCAAAGGTGGTGGCTCTGTCATAGTCGCCGCGCAGCACGGTCTCGATCATCTTGTCGATGTTGAAGGCGTGCTGGATGCCAAGGCGCACGTTCACGTCTGCCAGTTTGGGGTTGGCTACATTGAGGTGGACCCCCTGACCGCCCTGTTTGGTGTCGGTCATGGCCATCACCTTCTGCACGTACCCCTTCTTGTACTCCGGGGTGACCGCTTTTTCATGCCACCAGTTGGGCAGGATCATCTCGAAGGTATCGATCTCCCCTTTCAGGAAGTGGCGGAAGGCGATGTTGTGATCGCGGATCACCTGCACCTTGATGGTGTCGATGTTGAATCTGTGCTGGTTATAGCGATCGTCTTTTGCCCACCAATCCTGCTGCTTGCTGAAGGTGACCGACTTGCCCTTCTTGACGTCGCTGATCACATAGGGACCTGTGGTGGGCACTACGGCCCAGTTGTACTGTTTCACCCAGTTGGGGGTCAGCTTGTAGTGGTGCTTGGGCTGGGGCCACAGCTCGGTGGTGTTGAGCAGATCCAGCTTGGCCTTGCGGTTGCCCGCTTTGACCATAATGGTGTGATCATCGAGCTTCTCAACCGCCACCACTTCGGTGGTGTAGTAGTTGTTGAACCAGGGCCCCTTGATGTGTTTGGAGCGCATCATCTGGTAGCCGAAGGTGTAGTCGTCGGCATTGACCGGCTTGCCATCCGACCATTTGGCCCGCGGATCCAGCTTGAAGTAGACGGTCTGATTGTCTGGCGCGATGGCCCAGTGGGTCGCCAGCGAGGGGATGGGGTTGCCGGTATTGGGGTGAAAGCTGATGAGCCGCAACTGGTTATCGAGAATAAAGGAGCGGAACGATCCGTTGGAGTCAGGCCCCACGGTGCGAAACGTCAGCGGAAAGCTGTCGACAAACATATTGAGGCTGCCGCCCGGCAGCGCCTTGGGGGAGGCGAACACGGGGTCGGTGTCGTTGGTCTCCCATTTGAGATCCGCAGGCAGGCTGGCCGCCCAGACCCAGGATCTGTTTACCAGCACAAAGAGAGCACCTATCCATGTGATTTTATTTTTCATGTTTGACTTCCAGGTCTGGCCCCTGCACTGGGGGTCTTGATTGATAACGGGATTATCCCTTGCTCCCGGGACCGCCGATGAGGGCGGCCCGTCCTTCATTAATGATTGTTTGTTACCCGGCGCCTACCGATGCGCGCTGGTACCGGCTGACTTACTGGTAACGGGTAAATTTGCGCGGATCGAACGCCTCGCGGATCGCCTCACCGATAAAGGAGACCATGATCAGCACCAGACTCACCGCCGCCACCACTGAGCTGACGATCCAGATGGCATCCAGATTGTTGATGCCCTGGGAGAGCAGCTCGCCCCAGCTCGGTGTTGGCGGCGCGAGGCCAAAGCCCAGATAGTCGAGCGCCGTCAGGGTGGAGATATTGCCCACCACGGCGAACGGTGCCAGGGTGACGATCATCATCAGGGTGTTGGGCAGGATGTGGTTGAAGATGATCCGTTTGGCGCTCGCCCCTTGCGCCCGCGCTGCCATCACATAGTCCCGCGCCCGCTCTTTGTAGGTGAGGGTGCGCATATACCAGGTGATCCCCATCCAGCCGAACAGCACGTTGATGCCGACAAACAGGCCGAAGTTGGGCTTGGCCTGCGACACCAGGATCATGATGACGTAGAGAAACGGCACCTGAGACCAGATCTCGATAAAGCGTTGCAGGATGAGATCAAAGCGGCCGCCGAGAAAGCCCATCAGACAGCCGATGGTGACCCCGATGGCGTAACTGGCCGCCAGCGCGATAAAGGCAAAGCCGATGGCGATGCGAAAGCCGTAGACCAGTCGCGCCAGCACGTCGCGGCCGCTGGTGTCGGTGCCGAGGAAGTGGCGCTCAGCCGCGCTGGGGGCGTAGGGCGGGTAGACATCCTCTTTGAAATCCTGCTCGTAGGGATTCCAGGGGACTGGCGGCAGCAGCACCCAGTCGCCCTGGCCCTCTGCGGCAAACTTGGCCTTGAGCTGGCGATAGTTGGTCTCGTACTCGTAATCGAGCCCGAACTGCTGACCGGGGATCACATCGCCATAGGTGGGGAAGTGCAGCTGGCCCTGATAGCTCACCATCAGCGCCCGGCTGTTGACCAGCAGCTCTGCCAGCAGGGAGAGCAGCACCAGGGTGGTGAAGATGATGAAGGAGTAGTAGCCGCGCTTGATCGATTTGAAGCGCTTGAGTTTTTTCAAGGTAACCGGATTGAGCTTCATGGTCAGTCTCCAAACCGCACGCGGGGATCAACCAGGGCAACACAGATATCGGAGACGATATTGCCTATCAGCATCAGCATGGAGGTGATGGCCAGAATGCCCATGACGGTGGGGTAATCCCGCTCGACGATCGCCTCGTAACCGAGCAGGCCGATGCCGTCGATGTTGAAGATGGTCTCGATGAGGAAGGAACCGCCAAAGAAAACGGTGAGCACCGACCCTAAGTGACTGGCGATAGGGATCAGGCTGTTGCGCATGGCGTGGTCGGTGACCGCCTTGCGAAACGGCAACCCCTTGGCCACTGCGGTACGCACATAATCCGCCGACAAGTTCTCCATCAGGCTGTTTTTCATGGTCATGGTGAGGATAGCGAAATCACCGATGGCGTAGGCGATAAGCGGCAGCAGGGCGTGGGCAAAGACAGTGCGGATCTGATCCCAGCTGCTCTCCATGTATTCAAAGTCGTCCCCCGGAAAACCGCCCATCGGCAGCCACTCCAGATGGAAGGCGAAAATGGTGATGAGGAAGATCCCCACCACGTAGGCGGGTAGGGCATAGGCCATGTAGATGAGCATGGAGCTTAACGAGTCGAAGCGGCTGTTGTGCCTGAGCGCCTTGGCCACCCCGAGCGGGATGGAGACCGCATAGCTCAGCAGAAAGGTCGCCAGTCCGAAGAAGGCGGTGACGGGGAGCCGCTCCTTGATGAGATCCCACACCGGCTCGTAATAGCGGGTCGATTCGCCAAGATCCAGCACCGCCAGCTTCTGCAGCCACTCCCAATAGGCGACCAGCATCGGCTTGTCGAGGCCATAGAAGGCCTTGAGCTCCTCGATCTGCTCATCGGAGAGGGCCTGTGCCCCCTTGCTGCCGCTGGAGCGGCCAGATTCATTCTGGGAAACCTGGGCTTGCAGCAGCATGCGTTCGACCGGGCCGCCCGGTACGAAACGGGTGATGGTGAAGACGAGCAGGGTGATACCGAGAAACGTCGGGATGATCAGCAGCATCCGGCGTAGGAAATACGACAGCATGGTGGAACCTCGTCCTTGTTGTTGAAAAGAACCCGCCATATCCCTGATGGCCACAATGCTTCATTGGTAAACATAAAGCAGAGCCAGTTCAATCAAATAATCACAACGGGAGCTGTTTTTCTCCTGTACCGTAAAAGTAAATAATGGCGAGGAGGTTGGTAGACAGGATGGTCTCCTGGCTCGTCATGAATGTTTTATATCTGTTTCGCTCTTAATACTGTTTAGGCGCTTCGAGCCAATGCTAGCTGGCGATTTCATCGAGTAGTGGAACGCCAGCCTTGCTCATATTTTACTCATCCGCATATTGTTAGATTCACTCTTCCCCTGTTATGCAGAGATATGTTGAAAACGGCCCCTTTTAACAAGAAAAGCAACATATCGAAGTTGAAATTTTGGCCGACTCAGGAAAGAATGCGCGCTCGGTTATTGGCGTCGTGGGGCAGGTTGACCCGCCACCGGCAGACCGAGGATGAGACGGCCCCCGGCCCATTTGGTACAGGAAACCACACAGGAATTTTATGAATCCCCTTCGCACTGCCGCTTCGGCTCTTTTATGCACACTTGCGCTGGTCAGCCAGCAGGCCGCCGCCGTTGAATACGCGCTGCCAGCCGCCAACAGCCGCCTGATCGGTGAGAACCAGGAATACGTGGTGCCTGCGGACAACCGTCCGCTGGAGCAGATTGCCACTGAGTTCCAGCTGGGGCTGACCAACATCATGGAAGCCAACTCGGGCGTTGATCCCTATCTGCCGACGGCGGGTAGCACCCTGATCATCCCCCACCAGTTGATCCTGCCCAATGCCCCCCGCGAAGGAATCGTCATCAACGTCGCTGAGATGCGTCTTTACTACTACCCGAAAGGGAAGAACGTGGTTCACGTCCTGCCCATTGGTATCGGGCAGTTGGGCGCAGACACACCGGAAAACTGGGTGACCAAGGTAGAGCGCAAGCGAGCCAACCCGACCTGGACCCCGACCGAGAACATCCGTCGCCGCTATGCAGCCCAGGGCAAGACCCTGCCGGCAGTATGGCCAGCCGGTCCGGATAACCCCATGGGTCTGCACGCCCTCTACATCGGCAAGCTCTATGCCATCCACGGCACCAATGCCACCTTCGGTATCGGTCTGCGGGTGAGCAGCGGCTGTGTGCGTCTGCGCGCTGACGACATCAAGTATCTGTTCGACAACGTGCCGGTCGGCACCCGAGTCCAGTTCGTCAACCAGCCGGTCAAGACCACGGTCGAGCCGGATGGCGGTCGCTACATGGAAGTACACGAGCCGCTGTCCCGTACCGAAGAGGAGTTCAACTCTACCGCCGCCGTGCCACTGCCCATGACCCAGGCTACTACCCGCTTCCTCGCCCACGCCGACACTGACTCCAATGTGGTCAAGCAGGTGCTGGAGCAGCGCAGCGGCATGCCGACCCGCCTCAATCCCTGATTGAGCAAGTTGGCTGTGCTGCTGGCACTGGCAGGATAAAAAAACGGCGACCATCTGGTCGCCGTTTTTTTATGGGATATTCACGCTGTTGCTACTGCATGCAGACCGGGCAGAAGGCGTAGGTGCCTTGCGGATCGTTGAAGTGTGTCAGTGGGTCCAGACTGCGGTTCAGCTCGACCAGCGCCTTGCCAAAGCCTGCTGGCAGCCAGCTTTGCAACTGCGGCGCCAGCACTTGGGCGCTGCTGTCAAACAGCTGGCGCAGGAACTTGTCTTTGGTGGACTCCTCCAGCTCGATGGGGGTCACCTGCCACTCCTTGAGGTCGGCCAGCTCGGCGGCGGCCTTGATGGCGTCATCCAGATTGCCGAACTCGTCCACCAGACCCAGGGTCTTGGCATCTTCGCCGGTCCAGACCCGACCTTCAGCCGCTTTCTCGGCCTCTTCCGGGCTCAGGCCACGACCCTTGCTCACCAGACCGATGAAGCGCTGGTAGGTATCCTCGACGCTCAGCTGGATCGCCTGACCGACGTGATCCGGCAGGGCGCGGGTCGGGCCGACGCCGACGTAATCGGTGGTGCCGACCCCGTCGGTATGCACACCGAACTGGGCCAATGCCTTGTCGATAGTGGCGAACATGCCGAACACCCCGATGGAACCGGTGAGGGTGGTGGGGGAGGCGAAGATCTTGTCCGCATCGGCAGAGATCCAGTAGCCACCGGAAGCGGCATAGCTGCCCATGGAGACCACCACCGGCTTGCCTGCCTGTTTCAGGGCCAGCAGCTCTGCTCGGATCTGCTCGGCGGCGAAGGCGCTGCCACCGGGGCTGTCGACCCGCAGGACCACGGCTTTAACCTTGTCATCGCGGCGGGCATCGGCCAGCAGGTCGGAGAGGCTATCACCGCCGATGGTGCCGGCAGGCTGGACGCCATCCATGATGGCGCCGCTGGCGACCACCAGACCCACCTCATCCTTGCCACTCTGGGGATACTGTTCGGGCACTGCAGCCAGATACTCTTTCAGGCCGACCCCTTTCCAGCCGTGATCGTCCGCTTCGCCAACCTCTTTAATGACCGCCTGGGTCATTTCGTCGCGGGTGGCCAGCTGATCCACCAGACCGTTGTCGAGGGCGTAGTTGGCGGCATTGCCACCGGCCTTGCGCAGCAGTTCGAGGAAGCGCTCCTTGCCCGGCGCGACCGCATCGGGTTCGATCTCCCGCTGCTCGGCCACATCTGCCACATAGAATTGCCACAGCTGATCCAGCCAGCGCTGGTTCGCTTCTTTGCTCTCGGGGGACATCTCGTCGCGGGTATAGGGCTCGACGAAGGATTTGTAGGTACCGACCTTGAACACGTGCGGGGTGATGTTGAGTTTCTCCAGTGCCGACTTGAAGTAGGTCTGGTAGACCCCAAGCCCCTCGATCACCACGGCGCCGCTCTGGTTGAGCAGCACGTGATCGGCGTGGGCCGCCAGCAGGTACTGGCCCTGGGTGTAGAAATCAGCCATGGCGATCACCGGTTTGCCGCTCTCTTTGAACTCATCGATGGCGCTCGCCACCTCCTGCAGCTTGGAGAAGGTGGCTCCCAGCAGCCCTTGTGGCTTGATTACCAGCGCCTTGATGCGTTCGTCATCCTTGGCACTCTTGATGGCCCACAGCAGGTCGGAGAGGACGATTTCGCTCGGCTGCTCGTCGCTGCTATCCATCTGGCGCAGCAGTTGCACGGTGGGATCGGTCTGGGAGCGTTGCTCCACCAGTACGCCGTTGAGATTGAGGGTCAGCGCCCCTTCGATGGGAGCCTCTGGGGCCTCTTTCTGGCTGACGCTGAAGACGATGACCAGCACTACGATGAGAAACAGCAGATTGACCAGCATCAGCCGGGTGAAATTGAGCAGGCGCCACAGGCTGCGGAACAACCAACCCAGACCTTTGAAAATAGACATAGTCGCGTTATCGCCCTGTTAATGGGTAGAGAAGGGTCATTATTAACCAGTTGCGGGCGAAATTGCCATTTCCGACTGGCGGATCCCGTCTATCTTCCTTCAGGGCACGGCTGTTCGCTGAAAAATTGTCCAAACATTTGTTTGAAAAAGAATTTTCGATTCTTTACTCTAGCTTCAGTTTGATAACAAAAAATTAACTGGAGGCATCGTGAGCCGCTATCCGACCCTGCTGACCCCGCTCGACCTTGGCTTTACCCAGCTGCGCAACCGCGTGTTGATGGGCTCCATGCATACCGGCCTCGAAGAGGAGAAGGGCGGTTTTGACAAGCTGGCTGCCTTTTATGCCGAGCGTGCCCGTGGTGGCGTTGGCCTTATCGTCACCGGCGGTATCGCCCCCAATCTGCGCGGTCGGCTGGTGCCTCACGGCTCCCAGCTGAGCTTCCCTTGGCAGGTGAGCAAGCACAAAAAGGTGACCAGCGCCGTGCATCAGGAGGGGGGCAAGATAGCACTGCAGATCCTCCATGCCGGTCGTTATGCCTACCATCCGTTCAGTCTGGCGCCGAGCGCCATCAAGGCGCCGATCTCCCCGTTCAAGCCACGTGCCATGAGCGAGCGGCAGATCCGCAGCACCATTCGCGACTTCGCGGCTACAGCAGCGCTGGCCAAGGCGGCCGGTTATGACGGCGTCGAGGTGATGGGCTCGGAAGGCTATCTCATCAACCAGTTCATCTGCGAGCGCACCAACAAGCGCACCGATAGCTGGGGCGGCAGCAGCGAAAAGCGGATGCGCTTCCCGGTGGAGATTGTTCGCGCCATTCGCGAGCGGGTCGGCACCGACTTCATCATTATCTTCCGCCTCTCCATGCTCGATCTGGTGGAGCAGGGCTCGACCCTGGAAGAGGTGATCGCCCTTGGCAAAGCGTTGGAAGCTGTAGGGGTGACCCTGATCAATACCGGCATCGGCTGGCACGAGGCGCGCATTCCCACCATCGCCACCAGCGTGCCACGCGGTGCCTTCAGCTGGGTCACTGCCGAGCTGAAAAAGCACCTTAAGGTGCCGCTTATCACTACCAACCGGATCAACACCCCCGAGGTGGCCGAGCGTATTCTGGCGGGTGGCGAGGCGGATATGGTCTCCATGGCGCGCCCCTTCCTGGCGGATCCCGAGTTTGTCATCAAGGCGGCCGAAAATCGGGCGGATGAGATCAACACCTGCATCGCCTGCAACCAGGCCTGTCTTGACCATGTGTTCAAGCAGAAGCGCGCCTCCTGTCTGGTCAATCCCCGTGCCTGCTTCGAGACCGAGTTGACCTTCGGCCGCGTGCCCCAGCCCAAGAAGCTGGCGGTGGTGGGGGCAGGGCCGGCTGGCCTGGCGTTTGCCTGTTACGCTGCGGAGCGCGGCCATCAGGTGAGCCTGTTCGATCAGGCGAGCGAGATTGGCGGCCAGTTCAACTTCGCCAAGCAGATCCCGGGCAAGGAGGAGTTTCACGAGACTCTGCGCTATTTCGCCAAACGACTGGAGAAGTGCGGTGTCGAGCTCTATCTGGGCCAGCGCCAGAGTGCCGAGAGTCTGCTTGGCGGCGGTTTTGATGAGGTGATCCTCGCTACCGGTATCCGCCCGCGTACCCCCAATATCCCGGGGATCGAGCATCCCAAGGTGATGAACTACCTCGATGTATTGCGGGATCACAAGCCGGTCGGCGAGAAGGTGGCGGTGATCGGTGCTGGCGGCATCGGTTTCGATGTGGCCGAATTCCTTGTGGAGAAAAGGGTAGAGAAGAAGGTGGAGATGGATGCAGATGGGCACCGTGATCACTGGCTCAAGGAGTGGGGCATCGACAAGCAGCTCGGCGAGCGCGGTGGCCTCACCACTCCTGAGGTCGATGCGCCCGAGCGCCAGATCTGGCTGCTCCAGCGCAAGGAGAGCAAGGTGGGTGACGGCCTTGGCAAAACCACCGGCTGGATCCACCGTACCGTGCTCAAGAACCGCAATGTGCAGATGCTCTCCGGGGTGCAATATCTGGGGATCGATGACGAGGGCTTGCACATTCAGGTGGGCGAGACCAAGCAGTGTCTGCCGGTGGATCAGGTGGTCATCTGCGCCGGGCAGGAGCCCCTCAAAGAGCTGCAGGCCGGTCTGCAGGCGGCAGGCATGCCGGTGCATATCATCGGCGGTGCCGACGTGGCTGCCGAGCTGGATGCCAAGCGCGCCATCCGGCAAGGGGCCGAGCTGGCCGCCGTCATCTAGCCAGCTGTGCCATCCTGCCCTTTATCGTGCGATAAACCCCTGAGCCTCAGGGGTTTTCTTCATTCGGTGCTGTGCTAAGGTAGCGCCATCATTGCCCCAGAGAAGGAATTGCCCATGGATGCCCTCACCCTGTTGCTCAATCGCCACTCCTGTGGCCGTCTCACCGATCCCGCCCCGAGCGGTGAGGTACTCGACAATATCCTCAAGGCGGGTCTGCGCGCGCCGGATCACGGCACCCTGACTCCCTGGCAGTTCATTCTGTTTGAGGGGGAGGGCCGCGAGCGGCTGGGCAATCTGCTGGCTGACGCTGCCCGCGCTCGTGGCGAGGATGAAGAGAGCGTCAAGAAGTGCAGCGAAGCGCCGCTGCGGGCACCCTTGGTCGTCGCCGTGGCAACTCGTTATCAGGCACACCCCAAGGTGCCGAAACTGGAGCAGGAGCTCTCTGCCGGTTGTGCCCTGATGGCGATGCAGATGGCCGCGCAGGCGCAGGGCTTCAACGGCATCTGGCGTTCCGGCTGGTTTATCTTCGACGAGCAGATAAATAAAGGATTGGGGCTGGCCGCAGAGGATCAGCTGGTGGGCTTCCTCTACCTCGGCACCCCCATGCTGGAGGCGCGCAAGCTGCGCGAGCTGCCCCTCGGCGAGTATGTCCGCCGATTCTGACACGTCTGTCACGCTGCGATTGAGAGAAGAAAAGCCTCGAGAAATCGGGGCTTTGCTGTTTTAACCGTGAATAATAACCAGAGTGATTGGGGAAAATAAATGAATCAAAGAGGGCTTCGCGCACCATAGCAGGTAATTATTTAAATAGTGAGATGCACCTCGCAATCCTGTGGTTTTTCACTATGTAAAACGTTTGCCTGTTCGCTAATATCCCACTGCCAGTTTAGAAGGGTACCCCTTCTAATTTTTCTGCGATGAGAGTCGCAATTCCGTAGCACCTTTTAACAGCCCAACGTCTTCATGACATTGGGCTTTATTTTTATGGGTACGTTTTTGTGGCTCCAATTGAGGCCTTGAACGTGATCAAGGTTCACGCTTTTCCTTATAAAATCGGGGTCAGGATCCCGCTTCGCTGGCAGATAATAACAAGAGAGTGGGTTATTCCCATTGAGGTAGCCCACTCTGCATTTTTTGTCAGCCGGAGGCTTTATGTGGTTCAACAGCAAACTAAAAATGGAAAATCAGCAGCTGCGGGAGGCCCTGAGTCTCAAGGAGGAGCAACACCAGCAGGCGCTGGCCGAGCTGCGCGCCACCATAAGTGAGTATGAGCAGATGCAGTGCAGTAGCAGGGAGAGTAGTGACCTCTTCAACCAGGTGATCTCGTGCCAGAACAAGGGGGGCGAGATGCTGCAGAGCGTGCGTGAAGCGCTGGCTGGCAGTGCCGAACATCTGATGGAAGAGAAGAGCGCGCTCTCGGAGCTGGATCAACTGTTCGCCCAGACCCGCAGTGCCATCGGCCGCCTCTCCGAGCGGGCGCATGCGATCACAGGTGAAGCCGAACGTAGCCTCAAGGCAGTCAACCAGCTCGATGCCACCACGTCGGCCATCAACCAGTTTGTTGCGGCCATACAGGGTATTTCGGAACAGACCAATCTGCTGGCCCTCAACGCAGCCATAGAAGCAGCCCGAGCCGGGGACGCTGGCCGCGGCTTTGCCGTCGTAGCCGACGAGGTGCGGCAATTGGCCAGCAAGGCCCACGAAGCCAGTCGCCAGATTGAGGGGCTGGTCAAACAGATTGTCGGCCAGGCGCAGGATATCAAGCTCATCATCGATGACAATCAGGCCAGCGCCGCCGAAGTGGCGACCTCCTCTTCCCAGATCGATGCAGTTGTGGCCCAGGTGCTGGCTCAATCCGGCAGGATGCAGCAGGTGATCCACAGTGCTGCCACCACCTCTTTCCTCAATACGACCAAGCTCGATCATGCGGTCTGGAAGAACACCATCTATCGCCTTATTGATCAGCAGCACTTCCATGAACCGGTCAATGGTCATACCGAATGTCGGCTGGGCAGGTGGTATTTCGAGGGACAAGGCGCCGAGCTCTTTGCCCGGCAGCCCGGGTTTCGCGAGCTGGATGGGCCACACAAACGGGTACACGAGAGTGGCAAGGCAGCGCTTCATGCTCGCCAGCAGGGCAATATCAAGGAGATGGTCGAACAGCTCAAGACAATGGAAAGCGCCAGCATGCAGGTGGTGTACTGCATCGACCGCTTGCTGGGAAGTGCCTGAGCCCGTGCGTCAGGGTACGCACTTGTTTGCATGAGCACAGGGCGTCTCAGCGGCTGACAGGCAGGGTCCGGGCCGGGTTGCCGACTACCCGAGCGCCGGCCGGTACATCTTTGGTGACTACGGCACCCGCGCCGACGATCGCCTCCCGCCCGACGGTGACGCCGGGCAGCAGTATGGCGCCGCCGCCAATCCAGACCTTGTCTTCTATGGTCACCGGCAGCGCCGTCTCCACCCCCTGGATGCGCTCATCGGCGGCCAGCGCGTGGGCAGCAGTATATATCTGCACGTTCGGCCCTATCATGACGTTGGCGCCGATGCGGATCGGTGCGTTGTCCAAAAACGTGGCCCCCATGTTGATATAGGAATCCTTTCCCAGGCTGATATGGCGGCCATAGGTGCAGTAGAGGGGCGGGCAGATAAAGGCGTTCTCAGCCAGCTCGCCGACTATCTCCTGCAACAGCGCCAGCTGTTCATCCTCCTCTTCTGCCCGATTGAAGCGGCGATAGCGGCGCACCGTCTCACGGCGCAGGACATCCAGCTCCGGCGCCATGCAGTTGTAGGGTTGGCTGCTGATCATCTTCTGATATTCGGTCATGGCGGGGCCTCTAGGGTGTGGAAGGGAGAGGATAAGCCATCGGGAGACGGAGAAGCGTGAACCGTTTCTCGGAGCAGGACAAAGGTAAAGCAACAAGGGCACCATCGGTGCCCTTGTTGTATAAGGTGGTTGCCATCAGCCGTGCTTGCGACCGGAGAGGCGGCACCACTCCTCTTTTACCGCGGTCGGGTCCATGTCGAACCACTGGCCGTAAATGGTCTCCAGCTCCGGAGCCTGGCTCTCCAGCACGCCGGAGAGCGCCATCAGGCTGCCCGGCTTGCCGTGGCCGGCGATCAGCGGTGCCAGTTCACGTAGCGGGCCGGCCAGTATGTTGGCCACCACCACGTCTGCTTCGACATCTTGCGGCTGAGCTGCCGGCAGGTAGAGTTCGATCTGGCCGGCGACGCCGTTGCGCTCCGCGTTGTCATGGCTGGCCTGAATGGCCTGCGGGTCGATGTCGATGCCGATGACGCGGGCGGCCCCCAGTTTCAGGGCGGCGATGCCGAGAATGCCTGAGCCACAGCCAAAGTCGACCACGGTTTTACCGGTCAGATCCAGCCCGTCCAGCCACTGCAGGCAGAGGGCGGTGGTGGGGTGGGTACCGGTACCGAAGGCCAGACCCGGATCCAGCATCACGTTGACCGCATCGGGGTTCGGCACGTCGCGCCAGCTCGGGCAGATCCAGAGGCGCTCGCCAAACTGCATGGGGTGGAAGTGATCCATCCACTCGCGCACCCAGTCCTTGTCCTCCAGCTGTTCGACCTTGTAGCCGACGTTTTCGCCGAAGATCTGCTGGAAGAAGGCGATGGTGGGGGCCGGATCGGTTTCGGCATCGAACAGACCCATCACTTCGGTCTCACCCCAGAGCGGGGTTTCACCGGGCATGGGTTCGTAGACGGGCACATCCTTTGCATCCATAAAGGTCACCGCCTGGGCTCCACGCCCCAGCAGCATGTTGCTCACCTTGTCTGCGGTCTTGGCAGTGGCGTTGATTCGAATTTGTATCCAGGGCATGGCGTCGACTCTTCATAAATGTGAAACCGCGAGATTCTACCATCATGGGGCTTTGCTGTCGTGGTTTGCCCATGACGTGGGGGATATGGGGGCTTTTGCCGGATTGGCACGGTTCATGTATTCCTCATTGGGTGACGGGAAGCAACCTGTTCCCGCTGAATGCTTTGCTCTAGGAAAGTTCCGTCATCTTTTTCAGCCACCTTCGGGTGGCTTTTTTTTGCCTGCGGTGAGGCCGGGGGCTGTAGGCCCTGTGGCAGGGCGCAATGTGGCAAGCAAGCGGGAGGGGGGCGGGATTGGCACACTAGCTGCAAAGATACAGAGGTCCTGCATAAGGATATGTGTGTGATTGTTACCCCAATGTTCAGGTATTCAGGCCATTTCTTGTGAAATGGCCTCTTTTTTGGCTCTTTTTATGGTGATGCTGCGTGGTGACTGTCTGTTGCCTGATGTGAGCTGTGCTGTGATGGGGCTTGTCACTGGTGAGTTCACCCCATGATGGTGCAGTTTTTACCCATAAGGGATTAGTTGCCGAACTGGCTCATGTCGATCACCAGCTTGCCCACCATGCGGCCGGCTTCCACCTCGGCATGGGCCTGAGCCAGGGTAGTCGGGGTCAGCTCGGCCACCACCTTGCTGAGGGTGGTCTTGACCACGCCCTGGTCCACCAGGGCGGCGACCAGCCCCAGCAGGTTGTGCTGCTCGATCATGTCCGGGGTCTGGAACAGGGAGCGGGTAAACATGAACTCCTGGCTGAAGGTGACGCTCTTGCTCTTGAGCAAGGAGAGATCCCACGGCTCGCTCGATTCGGCGATGGTGCAAATATGGCCAAACGGGCGGATCAGCCCCGCCATGGTGGCCCAGTGCTCGGCGGTGGCGTTGGTACAGAAGATGGCATCGACCTGAGTGATGCCAAGGGCGGTCAGATCGGCCTGCAACGTGTGGTGGTTCACCACCTGATGGGCACCCATTTCGAGACACCAGTCACGGCTCTCGGGGCGGGAGGCGGTGGCAATCACCTCCGTGCCGGTGAGTTGGCGGGCGAGCTGGATGGCGATGGAGCCCACGCCACCGGCGCCGCTGATGATCAGCAGTTTGCCACGGCTCTCGCGGGTGAGGGCGAAGCGCTCGAACAGGGTCTCCCAGGCGGTGATGGCGGTCAGTGGCAGGGCGTCGGCCTCCACATCGCTCAAGCTGGTGGGGGCGATCGCGGCGATGCGCTCATCCACCCGTTGCAGGGCACTGTTGCTGCCTGGGTGGCTGATATCGCCGGCATACCAGACCCGGTCGCCCGCCTTGAACAGGGTGACTTTGCTGTCGGTGGCGATCACTTCCCCTACCGCATCCCAGCCCAGTACCCGGGGCGAGCTTTCAATTTTGGCCTTGGGGGCGCGCACCTTGGTATCCACCGGATTGACGGAGGTGGCAGTGATGCGCACCAGCAGATCCCGCGGGCCCGGAACGGGATCGGGCAGGTTGGCGACCGCAGGCGGCCTGTGTCAGCAACAGCTTGCTGGCGCTGCGGGAGATGGCGCTCCATGACGGGGGGATTGCCCTGTTGCCCCACCATGTCTGTGAAGGGGATTTGGCGGCGGGGCAATTGCAGAGGGTGTTACCGGATTAGCCGATTCCGGCCAACCCATTTTACCTTATCTATCCGAGTCGGGAGCATCTGGCCCCCGCTCTGCGCACCCTGATGGATTTCGTGGCCGAGCGGTTGCCGTTTGCCTGAGTTACCAGCTGCTCTGGCTGGCCGACTCCTGATTGGGTTTGAGACCGAGGGGGACCGACTGGCGCTCCGCCAGCATGCGGATCTGCCCTTCAATCAGGCTGGCACTGGGGCCCAGCACCAGCACCAGCTGGTGGTCGTTGAGCTGGATCCAGGAGAGGCAACCCAGCCCCAGCAGGCTGGCTTCATCCACCAGGCGAATGTCGCGCACCCGCAGGCTGAGACGGGTAAGGCAGACGCTCATGGCTTGCAGGTTGTCCATGCCCCCCAACACCTTGAGATACTGGATCGCCAGCATCTGCGGGTCTGAGGGGGCAACGCTGGCAAGGCGTGGATGCTCCACCGCGATGGGCTTGCTCGGCATGCTGAGGGGGGCGCGCTCCAGCAGCTGATAGAACAGCAGGGTGTAGGCGACGAAGAACAGGATGCCGATCGGAATGAGCCAGAAGCTGTACTCGCCGGTCTGATAGCTCAGCACCAAGTCCAGCAGCCCGGCCGAGAAGTAACTGCCCACCTTGATCCCCAACCCGCTACAGACCGCCAGCGACAGCCCGGTCAGCAGAGCGTGGGTGAGAAACAGCCAGGGGGCGGTGAAGGCGAACAGAAACTCGATGGGCTCGGTGATGCCCACCAACGCCGAGGTGAGCGCCAGGGTGAGCAGCAGCCCGCCCTGTGGCAGCCGCTGCATCCGCTGGCGGTGCAGCCAGATGGCAAAACAGGCGCCCGGCAGGCCGAACATGATGATGGGGTAGAGGCCGGCCACATACCCTTCATGAAGGGGTTGGGCGGCAGCCAGCGCCTGCAGGTTGCTCTCGCCAAGGCCGATCACGCTGCCCAGCACCTGATGCAGCCCGAGCGGGATCAACAAGCGGTTGAGGGTGCCGTAGCAGAAGGCGCCAAACGGCGTGGTGAGCAGCTCCGAGGTGAGCAGGGTCAGCCCGCGCTCCAGTGGCGGCCAGAGCAGCGAGAGAGGGATGGCGATCAGCAGGCAGGCCAGCGCCGAGATCAGCAGACTGGGAAACTCCCCCTTGGCGATCTGCAGCCGGTGAGGCAGCTTCTGCTGGTGTACCCAGGGGTAGACGATGGCAGTGGTCAGCCCCGCCAGCAGGCCACAGATCATGTCGGCATGCAGGTTAGGGGCCAGGGTATTGAACGCGGTGCTGAGCAGCAGGAAGTTGACCGCCCCCGCCAGCGTTTGCCCGCCCAGCTCTTGCCGACTCAGGCCGAAGGCGATCGCCACCGCATAGATGAGCGGCATCTGGCTGAAAATCGCCTGGCCGGTGAGGGAGAGCACGGCCAAGTCGAGCACGTCGGGTTGCCCAAGCCGGTAGATCAAGGCCGCCATTGGCAGGATGGAGACGGGCAGCAGCAGGGCATAACCGAGCCGCTGCAGGGCTTGAGTGACGACTTGTCGAGTGGCTTTAACGGGCATACAGCGGCTACTTTATGTGACTTGGCGCACAGTTTAACCGGAAAACACCTATTTGGGGATAGTTTTGGAACCTCTCATTTATCTTTTTATTATTTCTGCTCGAAAAGCTCGCGCACGTCCCGCGAGGGCGGAGCGGTCAGCAGGCTCACCGTGATAAAGATCACCAGCGCCAGGGTGAGGCTCGGCACGATGGCGTGCAGGCCGGCCAGCTTGATCCCCCAGTGACTCAGCACCCCATAGCTGACAATGCCGCTGACCATGCTGGCCAATGCCCCCGGGCCGTTGGCTCGCGACCAGTAGAGGCCGAGCACCAGCGGCCAGAGGAACACCGCCTGCAAGCCGCCAAAGGCGAGCAGGTTGAGCCAGATGATCATGTCGGGCGGTTGCAGCGCGGCCAGCAGCACCAAGGTGCCGAGGATCAGGGTGCAGAGCAGGGAAAGGCGGGGAATGCGCACTTCCAGCTTCTCCTGCTTGGGGCTGAGGTAGTTGAGGTAGAGATCCTTCACCAGGGTTGCGGATGCCTGGATCAGCTGGGAGTCGATGGTGGACATGATGGCCGCCATCGGCGCCGCCAGGAAGACCCCGGCGAGCCAGGGGGGCAGCACTTCCATCATCAGTGACGGCATAATCTTGTCCGGACTGTCCATGCCGGGCAGGATGGCGCGGCCGAGGGCCCCGGCCAGGTGCATGCCGAACATCAGCAGGGCGCTGACCACGGTGCCGATCAGAATGCCGCGATGAAGCGCCTTGCTGTCGCGATAGCCAAAGCAGCGCAGCGCCGAGTGGGGCAGTCCCACCACCCCGACACAGACCAGGATCCAGAAGCTCAGCATAAAGGGCTGGGTCAGCATGTCGCCAGCCCCTTGCGGGCTTACCAACTTGGGATCGATCTCCCGAAGCTGGTGGATGAGGTTCGGCAGGCCGTCACCGGCAATCAGGATCCCTGTCAGCAAGGCGCCGGTGCCGATCAGCATGATGATCCCTTGCAGGGCGTCGGTCATCACCACGGCGCGAAAGCCGCCGATGATGGTGTAGAGCAGTACGCAGCCGGCAAACAGGAACAGCCCCTGCTGGTAGGAGAGGCCGGTGGCTGTCTCCAGCAGGCGGGCCCCGCCAATGAACTGCACCACCATGGTGGCGATAAAGGCGAGGATGATAGTAACGGAGCCGAGGATCACCACCGCCCGGCTTTGGTAGCGGGCCCACAGCATGTCGTTGATGGTCACCGCATTGACCCGACGGGCGATGATGGCAAATTTCTTGCCAAGCACCCCCAGAGTGAGCCAGACGGTGGGCAACTGGATCATCGCCAGCAGCACCCAGCCCAGACCAATCTTGTAGGCTGCGCCCGGCCCGCCGATAAAGGAGGAGGCCGAGGTGTAGGTCGCCACCAGGGTCATCGCCAGCACCAGGCCGCCCATGCTGCGGTTGCCGATAAAGTACTCCTGCACGAAGTTGCCTTCGACACGATGGCGGCCAGCCCAAAACCCCACACCCAGTACCAGCACCAGATAGATGCACAGTGGCAGCATCAGCTCAAGATTCATGGGGTGACTCCTCGCTGGCAAGGGGATGGGTATCGAGGGGGATCTCTATAAACAGCCGGTTGACCATCAGCACGCACAGCACAATGAACAGCAGTGGCATCACCATGCAGCTGAGCAGGAACCAGAGCGGTAGCCCCCACAGCTCAAGCTGCGACGGAATAAAGTAGGCGGCGCCATACCAAGCAAAGAAGTAGAGCAGGGTCAGCAGCAGGCAGAAGACTGCTTCCCGGCGGGCGAGAGCGAAACGGTTCACCTTGGCCTCCGACAATTTCGAGGGGCGCAAGGATAACAAAAAAGGGCCATGTCGCCATGGCCCTTTTTCAGCAGAAGATCTGCGGACGCGAGTCTTACAGACCCAGCTTCTTGTGCAGATAGTGGATATTGGTGCCACCGTGCTGGAAGTTTTCGTCTTTCATGATCTCTTTTTGCAGTGGCACGTTGGTCTTGATCCCTTCCACCACCAGCTCGTCCAGAGCATGACGCATGCGGGCGATGGCAATGTCACGATTCTCGCCGTAGCAGATCAGCTTGCCGATCATCGAATCATAGTGGGGCGGTACCTTGTAACCGGCATAGATGTGGGAGTCCCAACGCACGCCCAGACCACCCGGCGCGTGGAAGCGCTGTACCAGACCCGGAGAGGGCATGAAGGTGGCCGGATCTTCGGCGTTGATCCGGCACTCGATGGCATGGCCACGGATGCGGATATCCTGCTGGGTGATCGACAGGGGCTGGCCGGCGGCGATGCGCAGCTGCTCCTTGATGAGATCGATACCGGTGACCATCTCGGTGACCGGATGCTCCACCTGGATACGGGTGTTCATTTCGATGAAATAGAACTCGCCGTTCTCGTACAGGAACTCGAACGTACCCGCACCGCGGTAGCCGATCTCGATACAGGCGCGCACACAGCGCTCGCCGATGAACTTGCGCATTTCGGCGGTGATGCCGGGTGCCGGTGCCTCTTCTACCACCTTCTGGTGGCGACGCTGCATGGAGCAGTCACGCTCGCCCAGATAGAGGGCGTTGCCCTGGCCGTCTGCCAACACCTGAATTTCGATGTGGCGCGGGTTCTCCAGGTACTTCTCCATGTAGACCATATCGTTCTTGAAGAACTGGCCTGCTTCGGATTTTGTCAGGGCGATGGCGCCCGCCAGTTCCGCTTCATTGCGCACCACGCGCATGCCGCGACCACCACCGCCACCAGCGGCCTTGATGATCACCGGATAGCCGATGCGCTTGGCAATGGCGGCGTTGTGCTTGGCATCGTTGTCGACGGGGCCGTCAGAGCCCGGTACACACGGTACGCCCGCTTTCTTCATCGCTTCGATGGCGGAGACCTTGTCACCCATCAGGCGAATGGTCTCGGCGCGTGGACCGATGAAGATGAAGCCGGATTTTTCGACCACTTCGGCGAAATCGGCGTTCTCGGAGAGGAAGCCGTAACCCGGGTGGATGGCCACGGCACCGGTTACCTCGGCGGCGGCGATGATTGCCGGGACGTTGAGGTAGGATTCAGTACTGGCCGGTCTGCCGATACAGATGGATTCGTCGGCCAGCAGCACATGTTTGAGCTCCCGGTCGGCGGTGGAGTGAACGGCCACTGTCTTGATCCCGAGCTCTTTACAGGCGCGCAGGATCCGCAGGGCAATTTCACCGCGGTTGGCGATGACTACTTTGTCCAACATGGGTGGCGATTTCCCTTATTCGATGATGAACAGCGGCTCGTCAAATTCGACGGCCTGACCATTTTCAACCAGGATCGCTTTGATCACACCGGCCTTGTCAGACTCGATTTGGTTCATCATTTTCATGGCTTCGACGATGCACAGGGTGTCGCCGACATTGACGTGCTGACCCACTTCCGCGAACGGCTTGGCATCCGGGCTGGAGGAGCGGTAGAAGGAGCCAACCATGGGGGAGCGCATCAGGTGACCGCTCGGGGTGGCATCGGCGGCGGCCGGCGCAGCGGCAACCGGGGCGGCAGCGGCAGGTGCGGCAACCGGAGCGGCTTGCTGCATCATCATCTGCGGGGCGGCAGTGACCTGACCGGAGAAGTTGCGGCTGATGCGAACGGACTCTTCACCTTCGGAGATCTCCAGTTCGGCGATGCCGGACTCTTCAACCAGTTCAATCAGCTTCTTGATTTTGCGGATATCCATTAGCATTCTCTTTCTTCTTTATCTGATCATTGATTATCAAGCCGCGCGCAGATGGTGCACGGCCGCGGTTAAAGCGAATTGGTAGCCATCGGCCCCCAGACCACAAATGACCCCTTTTGCGACATCAGACAGATAGGAGTGATGACGGAACGGCTCCCTGGCATGGACGTTTGACAAGTGAACCTCGATAAAAGGGATGGCAACGCCCAGCAGCGCATCGCGAATGGCGACGCTGGTGTGGGTGAAGGCGGCTGGATTGATGATGATAAAATCCACCTGGCCCATGGCCTGATGGATGCGGCCGACCAACTCATGTTCGGCGTTGGATTGCAGATGTTCCAGAGTGACACCGAGTTCGCTGGCGTTAAGCTTCAGATCGGCGACGATCTCATCAAGCGTCTTGCTGCCGTAGATACCCGGTTCCCGTTTGCCCAGCAGATTCAGGTTTGGTCCGTTGAGCAGGAGAATTCGGTGATTTTGCGACATATTGAGTACATCCTCGATGATAATGCTGCTATCTATCAGCTATCTTGTGGACTACCTGAAATCTAGCCATTTTCTGCGCAAATCGGTGTGCCCTGGCACACAGATTTCGCAATTATATTGATTTCGTGAAAATTAGCAGCATTTTACTGGTCTAATCTCTACATCTGGCTGTTTGTTGAACAATCTGGCCTGTTGGGGGTCTCTGCAACCGCTTTGCTCTTGGCGGGTGGATGAGAAACAACAAAGCCGGCGCGGGGCCGGCTTTGTCGAGTAACAAATGAAGCGGGATCAGGCTGCTTCCGACTTCTCGCGGATCAGCTTGTCCACCACGCCAGGATCCGCCAGGGTGGAGATATCCCCCAGGCTGTCGGTCTCGCCGGTGGCGATCTTGCGCAAGATGCGGCGCATGATCTTGCCGGAACGGGTCTTCGGTAGCCCCTCCGCCCAGTGAATAACATCCGGCGTGGCGATGGCGCCAATCTCCTTGCGCACCCACTCCTTCACCTCTTTGTGCAGCTCGCGGCTCGGCTCCTCGCCGGCGATCAGGGTGACATAGGCATAGATACCCTGACCCTTGATCTCGTGAGGAACCCCCACCACCGCCGCTTCAGCGATCTTGGGATGGGCAACCAGCGCCGATTCGATTTCGGCGGTGCCCATGCGGTGGCCGGAGACGTTCAGTACATCATCCACCCGGCCGGTGATCCAGTAGTAGCCATCGGCATCGCGACGGGCTCCGTCGCCAGTGAAGTAGCGGCCGGGGAAGGTGGAAAAGTAGGTCTGCTCGAAGCGCTCGTGATCGCCAAATACGGTGCGCATCTGGCCCGGCCAGGAGTCGGTGATCACCAGGTTGCCCTCGGTGGCCCCCTCAAGTGGCTCGCCCATGTTGTCCACCAGCGCCGGTTGTACCCCGAAGAAGGGTTTGGTGGCAGAGCCCGGTTTCAGGTCGGTGACGCCGGGCAGCGGGCTGATCAGGATACCGCCTGTCTCGGTCTGCCACCAGGTGTCGACGATGGGGCAGCGCTCGTCGCCAATGGTGCGGTAGTACCACTCCCAGGCTTCCGGGTTGATGGGTTCACCCACGGATCCCATGATGCGCAGGCTCGAACGGGAGGTGCCGGCTACCGCCTCGTTGCCCTTGGCCATCAGGGCACGGATAGCGGTGGGGGCTGTGTAGAGGATGGTGACCTGATGCTTGTCCACCACCTGACTCATGCGGTTGCTGGCCGGGTAGTTGGGCACCCCTTCGAACATGATGGTGGTGGCGCCGTTGGCGAGCGGTCCGTAGACCAGATAGGAGTGGCCGGTGACCCAGCCCACGTCGGCGGTACACCAGTAGATATCCTCTTCGTGGTAGTCGAACACATATTTGAAGGTGAGGGTGGCATAGACCAGATAGCCGCCGGTGGTGTGCAGCACCCCTTTGGGTTTGCCGGTGGAGCCGGAGGTATAGAGGATAAAGAGCGGATCTTCGGCGTTCATCGCCTCGGGCGGGCAGTCGCTGCTGACGGTAGCGGTCGCTTCATGCCACCAGATGTCGCGGTGGTTGTGCCAGGCGACATTGCCGCCGGTGCGCTTGAGCACGATCACCTTGTTGACCTGGGTATCCGGGTTGGTAAGCGCTTCATCCACATTTTTCTTGAGCGGTACCGGACGGCCACCGCGCAGTCCTTCGTCGGCTGTGATGACGATACGGGAGCCGGAGTCGATGATGCGGCCGGCCAGCGCTTCCGGCGAGAAGCCGCCGAATACGATGCTGTGTACCGCGCCGATGCGGGTACAGGCCAGCATGGCGATGGCAGCTTCCGGCACCATCGGCATATAGAGGCAGACCACGTCGCCGCGGTGAACCCCTTGGGCTTTCAAGACGTTGGCAAACTTGCACACTTCGCTGTGCAATTCGCGGTAGGTGAGTTTGCGATCTTCGGCAGGGTTGTCCCCTTCCCAGATGATGGCGACCTTGTCACCCCGTTCGGCGAGATGGCGATCGAGACAGTTGGCCGAGACGTTGAGCTGGCCATCTTCAAACCATTTGATGGATACATGGCCCGGATCGTAGGAGGTGTTCTTGACCTTGCTATAGGGCTTGATCCAGTCAAGGATTTTCCCCTGTTCACCCCAGAAGGTCTCGGGCTCCTCGATAGAGGCCTGATACATGGCGGCATAGTCGCCCTTGTCGAGCAGGGCATTGCTGCTGATGTGGGGTTTGACCGGGTAGACCTTGCTCTCGCTCATCTGTCACTCCTTTGAATAGATCTTTTAATGGTCTGTTAACAACTTATACCTTTGGTGGCGGGGGGCAATTAGACTTTTGGATAGACAGCAACAGTTGGTTACAGGGCAAAGAGTGACAATTAATTGGTGGTTGAGTAAAAGGGGGGCCGTGTCGATTAATTGGAGGTCATGATGTTTTCTCTGTTGCTCTGTGCATCCCTCTGGCAGTTTGATGTGCCAGTGCCCGCTGGCGAACCTCTGAAAGAGTTCGAGATCACCCATCAAGAGGCCTCACCTGCGCTGTGGGAGCGGGTGGCCGATCTGCTTGGTCATGCATGGCAGGCAGAAAAATCGACAGCCAGACTCTCTCTCGGCGAACCGGGTAGCCGCTATCCGGGCGATTCTCCCCTTGGTCGAATGCTCAATGGCCGTGATAAAGGTGGCTCACCAACCCTGACGTTTGGCAAATAGTCGGGTAGACCGGTATCTGGCCACTTGCCTGGGCCCGTTACCACTGAACGTGCATCAATAGCGACCTTGCTCTTTCCTCGAGCATAAGATGCGGCAAAAATATGGAAAACAAGGCGTATGAGAGACGATGAAGAGGCGTTTATTTGATGATTGGATTGATGTTGCTGGCCGCGGCCTGGCAGTTTGAGACCCCCGCGTTCGAATCGGATTTTGCCGTTCCGGGTTATGTGGAGCAGGGCTCCGAGCTGGCGCCATCGGTGCGTGAACAGGTAGCCGATTCATTGAACAGGTCGCTGATCGATGAGCCGTTCCCGCTCCAGTTCAAGAAAACTCCCCGCTATCAGGGCGATTCTCCACTGATCCGCTATCTCAACGAACGGGATGACAGCTGGCAGTTGGAAATCGGCGACCAGTAGGCCGTCACCCCTTCTCGCGGCCAAAGGCCTGGATTCCACGCACCAAGACCAGCCAGCCGAGCAGATGGAATGGCAGGGCCAGCAGGTAGAGCAACAGGAAGTGCGACTCGTTGCCGCTGCTGTTGATGAAGTCGATCCAGGCGGCCAGCAGCGCCAGCATGCCGGCGATCTGGAAGCGGCGGCGCAACACCACCTCGACGCCGAGATTGGCAAGGTAGAGGGTGAGCAGGATGCCGGCAAAGCCGGTGAGCTGGGCAGTGCCGTAGAGCTCGCGATCCGGGTGGAACAGCAGGGTGACGAGGGGAGTCATGCCCTGATCCAGCGGGATCAGGGCCAGCAGCCAGCATGCAATCAGAAGCAGGGCTGTCTTCATCGCGGCCTCAGTCGGCGGACGGTGCCGGTTTGACCAGAGAGAGGTAGTTGGCATCCATCTTGAGGAAGACCCCCAACAGACGGGCACTGGCGCCATAGAAGCCAAACTTGTCTGCGGCGCGACAGGCGCTTTCGAACTTGTCGAACCAGCCCAGCAGATGACCGTGCAGCAGTGCTTCTTGCTCGTCGAGCCAGCGTTCCCGCTCGGCCGCGCTCTTTGCTTCCGCCGCGCGGATGATGAGATTGCCCATCAGATCCAGCTCGATGGCCAGATGATCCGCAGGCTCTTTGTATTTATCGCTGACATTGATGCCGAGGCGATCGAGGCGTGCCTGCATCTCGGCCATCGGGGCCTGCATCAGCAACTTGGCATCGCCGCGGTAGAGTGATTCGTAGGGCAGGGCACCCTGCTTGGGATCAACCAGAAACAGACCGGCGAAGTCGGCGGCCAGCTCCAGCGGGCGATCCGGGCGCACCAGCAGGCGAGCGATGGCGTCGTTGAGTTCCGCCACTGCCTCGCGCATCGGGTCGAGGGTCGAGAGGCTTTTCAGGAAGCTTCGTACATCATAGGTGTCGTATTCGGCAATTTGCTCATCACTGAGTTCGGCGGCGAACAGGGTGGAGAACCACCAGTAGAGCTCAGCGCGGCGTTCGCTGGTAGCCATAAATTCCTGCATTTTTCCTCCGTGGATAACAATCGGGAGCCTTGATGGCTCCCGATTCTAACGACTTTAAAAATAAAGGAAACTCAAGGGGGCGCTTTCGTCCCCTTGGGGTCAGAGTGCCGGGAACATGGGGTCGATGCCCTTTGCCGATTCCGGCGCGCCGAAGGCAGTGACGGCGGGCGCCTGTCCGCGGAACTTCTCGATCTCCACCAGCGCGGTATGAGCCGTGGTGGCCTGCGCCAGGCTGGAGGAGCCGATGTCGGCGGTCAGCACGTTGGGATCGCCGTAGGTACAGAGCGTCCCCACCTTGCCGCCCTCCTGCGGGCCATACCAGGCACCTTCCTGAATGCGCACCACGCCCGGGGCGTAGTCATCACTCACCACCAGACCGGCCAGCACCTGACCGCGACCGTTGAAGACCCGCAGCAGATCGCCGTCCTTGAGGCCGCGGGATTTGGCATCCTGCGGATTCATATAGACAGGCTCGCGACCCTGTACCGTGTAAGTGGCGCGGTAGTTGTCGGAGGAGCAGAGCTGGCTGTGCAGCCGCTTGTCCGGGTGGCAGGATTGCAGGTGCAGCGGGTACTGTTTGCTGCCCGGCCCGCCGTGGGAGCGCTCGTAGGGCTCGATCCAGACCGGATGGCCCGGGCAATCGGCATAGCCGTAGTCGGCGATGGTCTTGGAGTAGATCTCGATAAGGCCGGACGGGGTACCGAGGGGTTCCAGATCCGGCTCCTGACGGAACGACTCGTGACGCACCCAGGGTTGGCCCGCCGGGAAGGTGACGAAGCCTTCCCCGTGCCAGAACTGGCTGAACCGGGGCAGACGAATGCCGATGCCGCGACCTTGCAGGCGGGCGTCGTCATAGATGCTCTGGATCCACTCCAGCTTGCTCTTGCCACCGGTGAACTCCGCCTCGCGGTCGAAGCGGCGGCAGAGATCGGCGAAGATGTCGTAGTCATCGCGTGCCTCGAACAGCGGCTCAACCACCTTGTGCATGGCCAGGATACCGGCGTTGGCGTGGGAACCCCACTGCTCGATGTCATCCCGCTCATAGGTGGTGGTGGCGGGCAGCACGATATCGGCGAAGCGGCAGCTGGCGGTCCACTGGTGATCGATGCTGACCACGGTTTCCAGCTTGCGCCAGGCCGCGACCATCTTGTTGCGATCCTGCTGGTGGTGGAACGGGTTGTTGCCGCAGAACACCGCCATCTTCATGTGGGGGTAGGTGATGGTCTGGCCGTTGAAGGCGATCTGCTTGCCCGGATTGAGGATGCAGTCGACGAAACGGGCCACCGGAATGTATTTGGAGTAGCCCTTCCAGTCGCCGTCATGGAGCGGCTTGACCCCAGGAATGACCGAGCTGAAACCGGACATGATGGGGCCGCTGGAGGTGATGGTGCCCGCCCCGTTGTAGTGCCAGCCAAAGCCGTAACCGCCCCCCGGCAGGCCGATCTGGCCAATCATCGAGGCCAGAACCACCAGCATCCAGGCGTACTGTTCGCCGTGGTGCATGCGCTGCACACACCAGCCGCCGATGAGCTGGGTGCGGCCGCTGCTCATGGCGCGGGCCAGCTCGCGGATGGTCTCGGCTGGTACGCCACAGATGGCGGCGGCCCACTCGGCGTCTTTCACCTGACCATCGCTGGTGCCCAGCAGGTAGGGCAGGAACTTGTCAAAGCCGGTGGTGTAGTTCTTCAGGAACGCCTCATCGTGGCGCTTCTCGCTGTAGAGGGTGTGGGCGATGCCCAGCATCAGCGGTACGTCGGTCTGCGGATTCAGGGTCACCTGATCGCAATTGAGGTACTTCTGGGTCTTGGATTTGACCGGATCGACACTGATCACCCGGATCTCGCCCTTGGCCACCTTCTCTTTCAGCTGCGCCCAGTAGTCGTAGACGCTGTGATCCGGCACCAGCCAGCCCACCTGCAGGTTCTTGATGGGATCGGAGCCCCAGATAACGATGGTTTTGCTGTGTTCCAGCACCAGCGGCCAGGAGGTCTGCTGTTCATACACCTCCATGGCGCCCGCCACGTGGGGCAGGATCACCTGGGCGGCACCGGTGGAGTAGTCACCGGCCTTGGCCAGATAGGTGCCGTGCAGGTTCATGGCACGCCCCAGCATGGCGCCAGCGGAGTGCAGCTTGCCCACCGACTGCCAGCCGGAGTGGCCGGCATAGAGGGCGCTCGGGCCATAGGTCTTCTGCACCCGCTCCAGCTCGTGATAGAAAAAATCGAGCGCCTGGGACCAGGTGACCCGCACGAAGCGGTTTTGGCCGCGCTCGCTGGTGTCGGACTGGTGGCCCTTGCGCAGCCAGTCCAGCCGCACCATGGGGTAGCGGATGCGGGAGGGGTTGTAGACCACCTCACTCAAGGCCTTGAGCATGTCGGTGGGGTGCTTGTCATGCTCGAACGGCAGGGTCTCGACCCAGCGGCCATCGACCACCCGGGCACGGAAGGCGCCCCAGTGGGAGCCGGACTGCACCAGCTTGTCGCCGGACTCTGCGGCCATCACGGCGCGACCGAGCAGGGAGGGGCCGATCAGGGCAGAGGCACCGCTGGCCAGCAAGCCACCCAGAAAACCACGACGGGAAATATTGATCATCTTGTTATTCCTCTCTCGGATCCGGAACTCGAATCCGGAATTAGTGGCTGCCCTGACCACCGGTATCGGCGGCATGGTTTTGCAGGTATTTGAGCAGGGTGCGCTCCTCTTCCTTGCTCAGGCGATAGTAGGCAGACATCGCCTTGAGCCCCGAGATCCAGCCGTTGGCAGTGAAGTGAGCGGGATCCGGCGCGCCGTGGCAGGAGTTGCAGGTGGATTTGTACATCTCGCCGGCGTAATCCCAGATTGGCTTCAGCGAGGACTCAAAGCCCTTGCCATCGACCCAGGCCTGCACCTGAACCTGTTCCCACTTGATATGGGTGGCGCTGTCGGTCTCCTGCTTGAGCGCTTTCTCGCTCGCTTTCAGTTCATCACGGATGGTAGCGACGAAGACCCGCTTGCCCATGTATTCGCTCAGCACCCGGCCCTTGCCATCGCTTTCGCGCCACCCTTCGATGATCACCTTGAGGCGATCGCCGCTGCGGTCTACGACGTCGATGCGAGACGCTGGCAGCAGTTTGCCGACCGGCTCGCTACTCTGTTCGCTGGCATAGAGATCTTTTTCACCCAGGTTGTAGAGGGTCTCGGTGGCTGGCGCCTCTTGTGCGTCGCTGACCAGGGTGGCGTAAGTGGCCCGGAAGCCGCCCGCCATGTTGGGCAGTTCGTGGGCGATACCCTTGTGGCACTCGATGCAGTTCATGTTCTTCGCCGCCGCATCTTTCATCGCCAGCGCCGCCGCCGGGGACTGCTTGGCGTGATCCATGTTGTCGTAGCTGTGGCAGGACTTGCAGGTCTTGGAGTTCTGGCTGCTCATCCGCGCCCATACCTTCTCGGCCAGATGCAGGCGCCGGTCCTCGAACTTCTCCTGGGTGTCGATGCTGTGGCCTATGTACTCCTGATAGAGGTCGTTGGCCGCCTCCATCTTGCGGGCCACCTTGCCGACGAAATCCTTCGGCTGATGACAGTCGGTACAGACCGCCTGTACCCCGGAGGCATTCTTGAAGTGGATGGACTCCTTGTACTCCGGATAGACGGTGTCTTTCATGGAGTGGCAGGAGATGCAGAATTCGAGGCTGCTGGTTTTCTCAAAGCCGTAGTGCAGGCCGACGGTGCCCGCGAGGGTGACGCCGACGCCCACCAGAAGCAGCGCCAGTACCGACCAGCGGCGGCTGGGGGTGCGCAGGAAGTGCCACAGTTTTTTCATCATGCTCTCTCACATCACTTTTTTGATGGGAGCCATGATAGGGAGGCGTTGTGAACAGGGCTGCCGCCACAAATTAATGAAATAGGGGTATTTATGACAAAATGTGAATAGAATAATCCTCCCTTGTCGACCATCGTGAACCCTGCCCATGAGCTACCACATTCTGGTTGTTGAAGATGATGCGGTTACCCGCGAGAAGCTGACCGGCTATTTCGAGCGGGAGGGCTATCGGGTGACGGCGGTCGAAAACGGCCCGGAGATGCGCGCCGTGCTGGCGGAACAGAGGGTCGATCTGGTGATGCTGGATATCAACCTGCCGGGGGAAGATGGTCTGCTGCTGACCCGTGAACTGCGGGCGCGCAGCACGGTGGGGATCATTCTGGTCACCGGCCGCAGCGATGCGGTGGACCGGATAGTCGGTCTCGAGATGGGGGCCGATGACTATGTCACCAAGCCGTTCGAGCTGCGGGAGTTGCTGGTGCGGGTCAAGAATCTGCTGTGGCGGATCTCGCTGGCGGCCGCCGCGCCGAGCGAGCCTGCGGTCGCTGACGATGCGGTGCGCTTCGGCCCCTGGCGTTTTGACATTCCCCGTCGCCAGCTCAGCAAGGACGGGGTGCCGGTGCGTTTGACCAAGGCGGAATATGAAGTGCTGGTGGCCTTTGTCGCCCATGCCGGGCGGGTGCTCAGTCGGGAGCGGATCCTGACCCTTATCAGCCATCGCGGCGATGGCCCGAGCGATCGCACCATAGACGTGTTGATCCGGCGGCTACGGGGCAAGATGGAGCCGGATCCCCGGGACCCCCAGCTGTTTGTCACCGTCCATGGTGAAGGCTATCTGTTTGCCGGCGAGATAGTCTCCTGACCCCGTTGCGGTGGCCCTGGCCTGTTTGACCGGGTATCAGACCGGCGGGCGGGTATCAAATTGCGGGCAGTCGTCGCCAATCTGGTGCCAGGGCGCCTTGGAGCCGACAAAGATGTGAAACGCGGGCCGCTGGCTCGGCACGTCGTCCAGTACCCCCAACCGCAGATTGATCTTGCCGCTGCTGCTCTTCTGGCTGAACAGGCTGGAACTGCAGTGACCACAGAAGGCCAGGGTGGTCTCTGCCGATTTCCGGTAGCGGCCGATGGCCTCTTCTCCCTTCACTATGGTGACCTTGTTGCCATCCAGTCCGCCGACCGAGGCGTAATCTCCCCCTGAAAACTTGCGGCATTCGCTGCAGTGGCAGTTACCCATGTAGTCGAACTGATCCGGCAGGGTCAGGGCGACGGCGCCGCACAGGCAGCTGGCATGTAACTCTTTCATCTCTTCTCCTTGAGTGTGCTGATCGGATTTGGAACGGCTATTCGACCCGATAGACGGGACGAAAAGCGCCATCCGAGAGGGAATCGGCGGGGTCGGCCAGCGGTGCAGACAGCGTCAGAATGGGTGGCCCCATCACCCGCGGGCACTGTTCGGCATTGGCATCAGGGTGTTGCAGCAGGCAGACCGCCTGAGCGACCGCAAGGCGCCCCTGCAGCCGCATCTGATCGCTGTTGGCGGCCAGGATCTTGCCCCGGCGCAGGCCCCGCTGTACCCCGTGGCTGAAGTAGGTGCTCAGCACCTGGGGCCTGTCGAGATGGCGCTGTGACAGTTCGTTGACGGCCACTTCGGCGGCGATGGCGCCTCCCACCAGATAGTCGAGGTCGGGATAGCGGGCCAGCGTCTGCTGCACCAGTGTGCGCTGGATTTCCCGGCTGTTGTCGCCGCGCTCGGTGGTGACCAGCTTGATAGCGCTCCCCTTGATGGCGTCGGCAAAGCCCGGCTCGACGAAGTTGTTGCCGCCGCTTGCCTGCGGGCCGGGGAAGAGGGCGACCGAGACCGGTTTGCTGCCGGCGGGGTGGCGCTGCGCCAGCCAGTGGCCAATCTGCCAGCCCATCTGGTACCAGGAGACCCCCACCTTCGCCTGCACCAGACCGCTGGGCAGATCGTTGACCAGCCCAAAGAGCGGCAGCGGCGTGACCTTGATGGCCTCGCGCAAGCCCTGATAGCTCACCGCGCCGAGCAAGATGGCATCGCTCCCTTCCTGCACGCAGCGCTGCAACTGCTGGCGCTGCTCGGCGAGGGCGCCATAGCCCCCTGCTTCGTGGATCTGCAACTTGACTCCCAGCCGCTTCGCCTCGTCCACCATGCCCTGATTGACCGAAAGCCAGTAGGCGTCGCGCAGATGGGGGTAGAGGGCACAGAGGGTCAGCGGTTTGGTTGCGGCGGCGGGTTCCGGCCACTGCTGGCGCACCGATTGGCCGCTGAATTCGCCGCCGGGCCAGATATCGACCGCAAAGGCGAGGGCGGCGCGAGGGAGCGTGAGCAACCACATGAGCAACAACGGGGAGAGATAGACGCTTCGCATGGCCAAGGGTTTTGTTAAAGTGTTGGGCCATATTATCCGGTCAAAGCCGACCACAACCAAAGGACTTCCCGTGAGAATCTTTTCCGGCCTGGGTGGCAAGTTGCTGCTGGCCTTCTCCCTGATGGCGTTGCTGACCCTGAGTGCCTCCCTGCTGGGCTGGGTGGGGCTTAGCCATCTGCGCCAGCTGGAGCAAGGGGTGCAGCAGACGCTGGCCGATCAGGAGCTGGCCCGCACGCTCTCTGGCCTCAGCGGCGAGATCCAGAGCGCGTCGCGGCTGCTGGCCACTGCGAACAGTGAGCAGGAGCGGGAGCATCAGGGGCGCTTGCTCACTCTGCAGGGGCAACAGCTACAGCAGGTGCTGGCGCAACTCGGCCGTGGGCAGGGTTCAACAAGCCTCGATCAGCTCAGTCAGAGCATTATCGGCAATCTGGGCCAGCAGGGCTGGCTGGTGGGAGAGCGCCTGACCCTGATGACGCAGGGTGAGGCGCAGCGTGCCCGTCTGGTGGCGGCGGCCGGGCAGATCGCCGAGCTGGCGCGCAGCCAGATGGAGAACGCCGAAACCGTGATGGTGGCGGGATTAGGTTCCCTCTACCAACAGCAAGGTGCGCAGGCAGCCCGGACGCTGGATCGCCTGCTGGAGCAGGATCTCGACTGGCTGGAGCAGATGACCGAGCTGCGTCATCGCACCCTGATGCAGCAGCAGCGCATCGAAGAGATGTGGCGCAGCGAACGACAGGAACAATTGCAAACGCTATTGCAAGAGGGGCAGCGGGAGCTGGCCATCTTGCAACTGCGGGCCGGGGCGGTGACCGATCCGGCCCGCCGGCAGGCGGTGGAGCTGGCGCTGACCGTGCTGGCGCAGAGTGACAAGCTGGTGCAACTGCGCAGCGACTGGCTCGGCAAGGGGGAGGCGCTGCGGGTGCTGGCCAATGCCAATGAGGCCCTGATGAGCAGTCTTAACCAGCAGGTCGGTGAGCTGGTCAGCCGCGCCCGCGATTCGCTGGGGCAGAGCCAACAGGCGCTAAGTCAGCGACTCAGGCTGCTGGAGCAGGCGTTGATGGGCATTGGCCTGCTCACCCTGCTACTGCTGATGCTGTTGATGTGGCGCATGGTCTACGGCCGGATCGTCTGGCCGCTGCAACGGGCGGTGGCGGGGATGAGCCGGTTGGCGCGCGGGGATCTGGCCCCCCTTGAGCCGATCGCCGGGGCGGGCCGCGATGAGCTGGCGGAGCTGGGCCGGGCCCTGCAGGTGTTTCGTGACAATGCGGTGGAACTGGGCCGTTATCAGCGCGAGCTGGAGTCGCGGGTCGAGGAGCGCACTGGCCAGCTCAGCCACGCCAACGAGCGGCTCAATGAGGAGGTGGAGAAGCAGCGGCAGGCCCGCGCCGAGGCCGAACAGGCCAACCGCGCCAAGTCGGTGTTTCTCGCCACCATGAGCCACGAGATCCGTACCCCCATGAACGGCATTCTCGGGGGCCTGACGCTGCTGGAAGATACCCACCTGAGCGATACCCAGCAGCGTTATCTGGCCGCCATCGAGCACAGCGGCGAATCCCTGCTGGAGATCCTCAACGACATTCTCGACTACTCCAAGATCGAGGCGGGCCATGTGGAAGCACGCCGCGAACCTTTCCCCCTGTTCCAGCTGGTGGATGAGCTCAGTGCGCTGTTCCGGCCAAAGGCAGCGGCCAAGGGGGTCACCCTGGCGCTGGAATATGCGTCCGGGCTGGCGCCTGTGGTCGAGGGGGATCTGGGCAAGCTGCGGCAGGTGCTCGCTAATTTGCTCGGCAATGCGGTCAAGTTTACCGCCCGTGGCCAGATTACCCTGACGGTGGCGCCCCTTGTCTGCCAAGGCCCTTGCGCCGAGCCCTGCATCCGCTTCGTGGTGCGCGATACCGGCCCCGGCATTCCGGCCGATGAGCAGGAGGCGGTGTTCGAGGCGTTTCGCCAGCGCAAGCGCGATATAGGCCATCAGGGCGGCACCGGGCTGGGTTTGGCGATCAGCCGCAAGCTGGTGGCCGCCATGGGGGGCGAGCTGATCCTTGTCAGCGAGCCGGGCAAGGGGTGTGAATTCAGCTTCAGCTTGCCCTTGCAGCGCTCGAGCGCCCAACTGCCCGCCGAGGCGCAGCCGCTGCACCTTGGCCAGTCCCGCGACATCCTGCTGGTGGAGGATAACGAGATCAACCGGTTGGTGGCGCACGGCATGCTGACCCGCCTCGGCCATCGCGTCACCCTGGCCGAAGATGGTCGAAGCGCGCTGGCGCGAGTAACCGAGCGCCCCTTCGAGCTGGCGCTGCTCGATATCAATCTGCCCGATATGGACGGCATGACCCTGCGCGAGGATCTGGCCGCCATCAGCGAGGAGATGCATGAGCGGCCGCTGCCCGCCATCGCCATCTCGGCCCAGATGTATCCGGAGGATATCCGCCACTGCCTTGCCGCCGGGTTTGTCGATTTTGTTGGCAAGCCGGTGCGGCTGGCGGTGCTGGCCAGCGCCATCGAACGCCAGTTTCAGGAAGAGGGCGAGCCTGCCGCACCACTGCCCGTTGCGCCAGTTTTGCCGCTCGTCCCGGTTGAGTCGAAGCAGATCGCCAATCCGGTGCTGGAAGCCGATCTGCACCTGCTGGGCGCGCCGCGCATCCGCCTGCTGGTCGAGTTGTTCGCCAGCCAGGGGGGCGATCTGGTCGCCAGACTGGAGCAAAGCGATGATGAAGATCAGAGGCGATCTCTGGCCCATAAGCTTAAGGGGAGTGCCCTGGCCTTGGGGCTCGGGAAATTTGCCGATGACTGCGCCGCGCTGGAGGCAGGAGAGGGGGAGCCAGGCTCATTGAGGGGGCGTTTCGAGGCGGCCCGGCAGGCGCTGGAAGCCTGGCTGTCGCATCATGTTCCCCCGGCATCCTGATCGAGGAGGGAGGCCTGCAGATCCGAAGACGTGATCGCGCTCGTTTTTTACAACATAAATTCAACATTTTTTTGGGTGGTTGGACTGTCTCTTTGATCCAGCTCACGTTACAATGCCCACGCCCACTTCACCTAACGCGCAAACGATTTTCAGGAGATAAACGGATGTTGAAACGTGACATGACCATCGCCCATTATGATCCGCAATTGTGGCAGGCCATCACAGACGAGACCCGTCGTCAGGAAGAGCATATCGAGCTGATTGCGTCTGAGAACTACACCAGCCCCCGTGTCATGGAAGCCCAGGGCTCCCAGCTGACCAACAAGTACGCCGAAGGCTACCCCGCCAAGCGTTACTACGGTGGTTGCGAGTATGTGGATGTGGTCGAAACCCTGGCTATCGAGCGCGCCAAAGAGCTGTTCGGTGCCACCTACGCCAACGTGCAGCCGCACTCCGGCTCCCAGGCCAACAGCGCCGTCTACATGGCGCTGCTGCAGCCGGGCGACACCGTGCTGGGCATGAACCTGGCCCACGGTGGTCACCTGACTCACGGCTCTCCGGTCAACTTCTCCGGCAAGCTCTACAACATCATTCCCTACGGCATCGACGAGTCCGGCAAGATTGACTACGACGAGATGGAACGTCTGGCCATTGAGCACAAGCCGAAGATGATGATCGGTGGCTTCTCCGCCTACTCCGGTATCGTTGACTGGGCCCGCATGCGCGACATCGCTGACAAGGTGGGTGCCTGGTTGTTCGTCGACATGGCCCACGTAGCCGGTCTGATTGCCGCTGGCGTCTACCCCAACCCGGTCCCCCACGCTCACGTGGTCACCTCCACCACCCACAAGACCCTGGCTGGTCCGCGCGGTGGTGTGATTCTCTCCGCCGCTGACGACGAAGATCTGTACAAGAAGCTCAACTCTGCCGTCTTCCCGGGTGGTCAGGGTGGCCCGCTGATGCACGTCATCGCTGGCAAGGCCGTTGCCTTCAAAGAGGCGCTGGAACCCGAGTTCAAGACCTATCAGGCCCAAGTTGTCAAAAACGCCAAGGCCATGGCAGCTACCTTCATGGCGCGCGGCTACAAGATCGTCTCCGGCGGGACCGACAACCACCTCATGCTGGTTGACCTGATCGGCCGCGAACTGACCGGTAAGGATGCCGATGCCGCACTGGGCAAGGCCAACATCACCGTCAACAAGAACTCCGTGCCCAACGACCCGCGCTCTCCGTTCGTCACCTCCGGTGTGCGGATCGGTACCCCGGCCATCACCCGCCGTGGTTTCAAGGAAGCCGAGTCCATCGAGCTGACCCACTGGATCTGCGACGTGCTGGACAACCACGACAACGATGCCGTGCTGGCCACAGTTCGCGAGAAGGTGCTGGATATCTGCCGTCGTTTCCCGGTCTATGGCTGATAAGCCAGGACGTCCTGTTTGAGACCAATGCCACCTATGGGTGGCATTGTTTTTTCTGGCTTTTACCGGTTTTGTATGGCCGTGTTACACTGGCCGACCTAGATCCTGGCCCGGAGGGTCAGTCCCTGTTTCATTAACGCCGGAGGTCCGATGCATTGCCCATTCTGTAGTGCCGTTGATACCAAGGTGATCGATTCCCGTCTGGTGGCCGAAGGCCATCAGGTGCGCCGCCGTCGTGAGTGCCTGCTCTGTCACGAGCGTTTTACCACCTTCGAGATGGCTGAGCTGGTGATGCCCCGCGTCATCAAGTCCAACGGTTCCCGCGAGCCGTTCAATGAAGACAAGCTGCGTGCCGGTATTCTGCGAGCGCTGGAGAAGCGACCGGTGAGCATGGAGGCCATCGAAAAGGCGGTCAACCATATCAAATCCCGCCTGCGTGCCACCGGCGAGCGCGAAGTCACCTCCGAGCTGGTGGGCAATCTGGTGATGGATGAGCTCAAGAGCCTGGACAAGGTGGCCTATATCCGTTTTGCCTCCGTCTATCGCAGCTTCGAAGATATCCGCGAATTTGGTGAAGAGATCGCCAAGCTGGAAAAATGAATCGTCCCTGAAGCAGGCTCGATTAGAGAAGCGTCATCGGATGCGGTAACGCAGCCAGTTACCTGATGCGATACGGCTTGGATGTTGTTGAAAACAGGAGCCCGAATGTTTAGTCAAGATGATTACCAATGGATGAGTCGGGCCCTCGAACTGGCCCGCCGCGGCCGCTACACCACGGCCCCCAACCCCTGTGTCGGCGCCGTGCTGGTCAAAGATGGCGTGGTAGTTGGCGAAGGGTGGCATCAGAAGGCGGGCGAACCCCATGCTGAGGTCTATGCCCTGCGCGCCGCCGGTGACAACGCCCGTGGCGCCACCGCCTATGTGACTCTCGAACCCTGCTCCCACCACGGTCGAACTCCACCCTGCGCCGAGGCGCTGATCAACGCCGGTGTGGCCCGGGTGGTGGCCGCCATGGTCGACCCCAACCCCGAGGTGGGCGGGCGCGGCCTGCGCATGCTCTCCGAGGCGGGCATCAAGACCGATTTTGGCCTGCTGGCGAGCGAAGCCGAAGCGCTCAACCCGGGCTTTTTCAAACGGATGCGTACCGCCTTCCCGCGGGTAACCGTCAAGCTGGGGGCCAGCCTCGATGGCCGCACCGCCATGGCGAGCGGCGAGAGCCAGTGGATCACCTCCCCGGAGGCGCGCCGCGACGTGCAGCGGCTGCGTGCCCGCCACGATGCGGTGCTCTCCAGCGCCGAAACCGTGCTGGCCGATGGTGCCTCTCTGACCGTGCGCTGGGACGAGTTGCCTCCCTCGGTCAAGAGCGCCTATCCCAAAGAGACAGTGCGCCAGCCGTTGCGGGTCATCGTCGATTCGCAAAACCGGCTCACTCCCGATCTGCCACTGTTCCAGCGCGAGAGCCCGGTGCTGTTAGCCCGTCACAAGGCATCCGGCGAGTGGCCAGAGTGGGTGCAGCAACTGGCGCTGCCGTTGCACGAGGGAAGGCTGGACCTGGTCAGCCTGTTCATGTTGCTGGCCAAGCAGAACGTCAACTCGGTACTGGTCGAGGCGGGCCCGCGGCTGTGCGGCGCCTTGCTGGAAAAGGGGTTGGTGGATGAGCTGGTGCTCTATCAGGCACCCAAATTGATGGGCGACGAGGGACGCGGCCTGTTCCATCTGCCGGGCCTGACCCGGCTGTTTCAGGCCCCCAAGCTCGTCATCAAGGATGTGCGCATGGTTGGCCAAGATATTCGCATTACTGCCAAAATAACCTGATTTATCAATGTTCAAGGGGGCGTAATCTGCCCTGTCATCAGCAAGGTGATCTGCATGTTTACCGGAATTATCGAAGCGGTGGGAACCCTGGCCGAGCTGCGCCGTCAGGGCGACGACATGGCCCTCACCGTCCATGCGCCGAGTCTCGATTTTGGCGACGTCAAGCTGGGCGACTCCATCGCCACCAACGGTGTCTGCCTCACTGTGGTGGCGCTGGGTGACAAGCGCTATACCGCCGATGTGTCGCTGGAAACCTTGTCGCGCACCGGCTTTGCCGAGGCGAAGGTGGGCGATCGGGTCAACCTCGAGAAGGCGCTGATGCCCACCTCCCGCCTCGGCGGCCATCTGGTCTCCGGCCACGTGGACGGGATTGGGGAAGTGAAAAGCGTCTCCAGCAGTGGCCGCGCCATCGAGTACTGGATCAAGGTGCCGGGCGAGCTCTCCCGCTACATCGCCGAGAAGGGCTCCATCGCGGTGGATGGCATCAGCCTCACCGTTAACGCCGTGCAGGGGGAGCTCTTCCGCCTGACCATCGTGCCTCACACCGCCCAGGAGACTACCATCGCCAGCTGGAAACCGGGCCACAAGGTCAACCTCGAGGTGGATCAGATCGCCCGCTATCTGGAGCGGCTGATGATGGGCAAGCGTCAGGAGAGCAGTGCCTCCACCCTGACTCTCGACAAGCTGGCCAAGGCCGGTTTTCTCTGATGGTCGGGGTGTTGGCCCCGACCAAAACGATTTTCTGTGATCCCGCTCCGATTGAAATGGGGCCATGTGCCCCAATCTAGAGCAGCATATTTCGCATTCCCGTTGAGCCTGCGGGCTCAATCCCCAAATAGACAGATGGAGTAGCCCATGGCGCTGAGCACAACCCAGGAGATCATTGCCGATATCAAGGCTGGCAAGATGGTGATCCTGATGGATGACGAAGACAGGGAGAACGAAGGGGACCTCATCATGGCAGCCTCCTGCGTCCGTCCGGAGGATATCAACTTCATGGCCCGCTACGGCCGTGGCCTCATCTGCCTGACTCTGACCCGGGATCGCTGCAAGCAGCTGGCGCTGCCGCTGATGGTTGATCGCAACAATGCCCAGTTCTCCACCGCCTTTACCGTGACCATCGAAGCGGCCGAAGGGGTGACCACTGGAATCTCTGCCGCCGATCGCGCGGTGACCGTGCAGGCGGCTGTGGCACCCAATGCCAAGGCCGCCGATCTGGTGCAGCCGGGCCACATATTCCCGCTGATGGCGCAGGATGGCGGCGTGCTGACCCGCGCTGGTCACACCGAGGCCGGCTGCGATCTGGCCCGTCTGGCCGGTTACGAGGCGGCCTCCGTGATCGTCGAAATCCTCAACGAAGATGGCTCAATGGCACGTCGTCCTGATCTCGAGACCTTCGCCGAGCTGCACGGTATCAAGCTTGGCACCATCGCGGATCTTATCGAATACCGCAACCAGCACGAGACCACGGTCGAGAAGGTAGCCGAGTGCAAATTGCCCACCGAGTTTGGCGAGTTTGATCTCATCACCTTCCGCGACACCATCGACAATCAAGTTCACTTCGCCCTGAAAAAGGGTGAGGTGCAGGCCGACCAGCCGACCCTGGTGCGCGTGCACCTGCACGACGTGCTGAGCGATCTGTTGCTGACCGACCGTCATGCCGCTCGTAGCTGGCCGTTGCCCAAATCCATGGCCCGCATCGCCAGCGAAGGCGGCGTGTTGGTGATCCTGGGGGCGGAATCTCATGGCGCCGAGCTGCTAGCCCGGGTCAAGGGGTTCGAGGCCGCCGACAAGGGGCTGGCACCGGAAGGGGCCAAATGGCAGGGAACCTCACGCCGGGTCGGGGTGGGTTCCCAGATCCTCAAGGCGCTGGGCGTGAGCAAGATGCGCCTCTTGAGTTCACCGAAGAAGTACCATGCCCTCGGTGGCTTCGGTCTGGAAGTGGTGGAATACGTCGGCGAGTAAGCGCCTCGTTTCGCTTAAATCACGATCATGGTCGCTCGTTGCGGCCATGGTTTTTGTCGTGGGTCTGTTGTGCTAGACTGTGCGCACTTTTGACTCCGGCCCTTTTGATTGCACAGATACAGGATTTCCAATGAAGGTTATCGAAGGAAATATTGCCGCTCCAGCAGCGCGCGTTGCGATTGTCGTTGCCCGCTTCAACAGCTTCATCAACGACAGCCTGGTGAGTGGCGCAGTGGACGTACTGAAGCGTCAAGGCCAGGTACAGGACAGCAACCTGACCCTGGTAAAAGTGCCGGGTGCGGTTGAAATGCCGCTGGTCATCAAGAAGCTGGCCAAGAGCGGCCAATATGACGCCATCGTGGCGGTCGGTACTGTCATCCGTGGCGGCACTTACCACTTCGACTTGGTGGCAAACGAGAACAGCAAAGGCATGGCTCAGGTGATGATGGAGTATGAAATTCCCGTTGCCTTCGGCGTGCTGACCACTGAAAACATTGAACAAGCCATCGAGCGTGCAGGTACCAAGGCGGGTAACAAGGGTGCAGAGGCTGCACTGGCAGCGCTCGAAATGATCAACGTCCTGAAACAACTGGACGTGTAACGAGGAGAAATGCATTGAAACCGTCCGAGCGCCGTAAAGCCCGCCATTGCGCCACCCAGGCCATTTACCAGTGGCAGATGACCAAGGCCAACGTGGGTGACATCGAAGAGCAGTTCAAAATCGATCAGGACACCAAGGGTGTGGATCTGAACTATTTCCGCGATCTGCTGTTCGGGGTAGCCCTCCACTGCAACGAGCTGGACAAGGTCTTTGCACCTTTCCTCTCCCGTCCGCTGGACGAAGTGGACATGGTGGACAAGGCGATCCTGCGTCTGGCGACCTATGAGCTGACCCGTCGTGATGATGTGCCGCCGCGCGTGGTGATCAACGAAGCGATCGAGCTGGCTAAAGCCTTCGCCGCCGATGACAGCCACAAGTTTGTCAACGGTGTACTGGACAAGGTGATCAAGTCGCTGGACAAGCGCTGATCCTGCTGTCCGTCAGCATCTAAGAGAGGAGCCAGCTTATTGCTGGCTTTTTACTGTATGGGTGAATTTGAGTTGATTGATAAGTACTTCAAGGTCCCCCACGCCCGTAAAGACGTGGTGATGGGCCCTGGAGATGACTGTGCCCTGCTGACCCTGCCCCCCGATACCCAGCTGGCGGTGAGCACCGACACCCTGGTGAGCGGAGTACACTTCTTTCCCGACATGGATCCGGTGGATCTCGGCTACAAGGCGCTGGCGGTCAATCTCTCCGATCTCGCCGCCATGGGCGCCGAGCCACGTTGGGTGTCGCTGGCGCTGACCCTGCCGACCATTAACGAAGGCTGGGTTGCCGGTTTTGCTGAAGGATTCCTGGAGCTGGCCGAATACTACAACGTGGCACTGGTGGGTGGTGACATGACCCGGGGGCCCCTCTCCATCACAGTATCGGTGAAAGGCTCGGTGCCTGCCGGGCGTGCCCTGCTTCGCAGCGGTGCCAAAGCCGGTGACGGCATCTATGTCACCGGCACCTTGGGGGATGCCGCGCTGGCGCTCTCCCACCTGCTGGGTAAACGCACCCTCAACGAGAATCAGCTGGCCGCCGTGCTGCCGCGCCTCGACCACCCTCATCCCCGCATTCTTGCCGGTCAGGCGTTGCGCGGGCTGGCCAGCAGCGCCCTGGATCTCTCCGATGGGTTGGCCTCGGATCTCGGCCATATCCTCAAGGCGTCTGACGTGCGGGCCCTGATCGATCTCGATCTGCTGCCCCTCTCGCCGGTGCTGCAGGATGCGGTGAGCGAGCAGGAGGCGTGGCAACTGGCGCTGGCCGGTGGCGATGACTACGAGCTCTGCTTCACCGTACCGGAAGCGCACCGCGGCGCGCTAGATACGGCGCTGGCTCACAGCGGGGTCAAGTTCAGCCGCATCGGCCGCATCGTGGCGGGCGAGCCCGGCATCGACTACCTGCACGGCGACCAACCGGTCGAGTTGCAACTGAAAGGGTGGGATCACTTCGCATGAGTATGTTCAGGATAAAACCCGAGCTGACACGACTGGATCTGAAAAATCCGCTTCACTTTCTGGCGGTGGGATTTGGTTCAGGTCTCTCCCCCAAGGCGCCGGGCACCATGGGCACGCTGGCGGCCATTCCGCTCTACTTGCTGGTGAGCGGTCTGCCGACCCACTGGTTTATCGCCTTGCTGGCTGTGGGGTTTGTGGTGGGGATCCGTATCTGCCAGAGCGCCACCGATGCCATCGGTATGCCGGATCACGGCGCCATCGTCTGGGACGAGGTGATCGGCTTTGGTGTCACCATGATTGCCGCGCCGACCGGATGGGTGTGGGTGGTGGCGGGCTTTGCGCTGTTCCGGTTGTTTGATGTGCTCAAGCCCTGGCCCATCTCCTGGTTTGATCGCAGGATCCACGGCGGACTTGGCATCATGCTGGACGATCTGATCGCCGGCCTGTTCGCCCTGTTTTGTATGCAATTACTGGCGTTCTGGCTCGGCTGAATGGTCTCTTCCGGGGGATGACCGTTCTGGCATCCCCCGATTTATCTCTGCTTAATTTTCATTCATCGGCATATGCTGCCGTTTATCATCCATTTCACATAAATATTCACTACTCATTCGGGGCTCGCGATCGCTTTTGAAACAGTGATAAATGCTGCTTGTTGTATTTTTGTTGAAATTAACGTATTGATACCAATAGATGTGCGGATGTACCGACCATTTATGTGATGAAAATCATCATTTATCTCTACCAAATTGATGGTTGTCTGCACAAAACATTGCGGAATTGTATAACTCAATCATTTACACCCGAGGTCAAACCGTCTAAGTTACTCGCGGGTTATTCCAAAAAAATGCAAAAAACCCGCCCGGATCGCTGGTTTCGCTGCCTCATGGATTGAGCAAATATTGCCCAAGGTAACAACCGGCATCTGCGGCAGATTTACGGACGAATTATTTGGGACGGATGTCCCCCGCAGAGGTAAACATGTCCTTGCTCGAAGTAAAGAACTTGCGGATCGAGTACCCCTCCCGCTACGGGGTGCTGGCCGCGGTGAAGGATCTCTCTTTCTCCATCGAAAAGGGGGAGATTGTCGGCGTGGTCGGAGAGTCCGGCGCCGGCAAGTCCACCATCGGCAACGCCGTCATCGATCTGCTGAGCCCCCCCGGGCACATTGCCCGTGGCGATATCTATCTCAATGGCGAGCTGATTTCTGGCAAGAGCCAGAACGAGATGCGGGCCATTCGAGGTTCTCGCATCGGGTTCATCTTTCAAGATCCCATGACCTCCCTCAACCCGCTGTTCACCGTGGAGCAGCAACTGGTGGAGACCATGCTGGCCAACACAGATCTGACCCGCGAGGCGGCCTTTGCCAAGGCGCTGGTGCTGATGGAGGCGGTAGGTATTCCGCAGCCGGAGCTGCGCATCAAGCAGTATCCGCACCAGTTCTCCGGTGGCATGCGTCAGCGTGTGGTCATTGCCATCGCACTCTCATGCGATCCCGAGCTTATCATCGCCGACGAGCCGACCACGGCCCTCGACGTCTCCATTCAGGATCAGATCCTCCAGCTTATCCGCACTCTCTGTAAAGAGCGTCAGGTGGGCTGCATGCTGGTGACTCACGACATGGGCGTGGTCTCCAACGTCACCGACAAGGTGGCGGTGATGTATCGCGGCGATCTGGTGGAGTTCGGCCTGACCGAACAGGTGCTGGGCAGCCCCAATCATCCCTATACCCGCAGCCTCATCTCGGCGGTACCGCGATCCGATGTCAAGCTGGTGCGTTTCCCGCTGGTCTCCTACATCGAAGATGCCAGTGCGCCGGATACCAATATCGACCTCAAGACCCACTGGCTTGGTCAGAGTCAGGACCAGCGTGCCTATGAAGGGGCGCTGCTGCGGGTGGAGAACGTCGATCTGAAGTTCGTCACCAAGGACTCTTTCTTCCCGAGCCGCCGCCAGTATGTGCGCGCCTGCAACAACATCAGCTTCGAGATCTTCGAAGGGGAGACCTTCGGTCTGGTGGGGGAGTCGGGCTCCGGCAAGTCGACCATTGCCCGCGCCATCACCGGCCTCTATCCGCCTGACACCGGCAAGATCTTCTTCGAGGGGATCGACCTGACTGCGCTCAAGAGCGAGCGCGAGCGTCGCCCGCTGCGCCGCCAGATGCAGATGGTGTTTCAGAATCCCTATTCGTCGATGAACCCGCGCATGAAGGTGCGCGACATCATTGCCGAGCCGATCCGCTTCCACAAACTGGCGGACAGCGAGAGCCAGATCGAGGGGATCGTCAACGATCTGCTCGATCACGTGGGGCTCGGCCGCGGTGCCGGGGTCAAGTATCCCCACGAGTTCTCCGGCGGTCAGCGCCAGCGTATCTCCATCGCCCGAGCCCTGGCCACTCGTCCGCGTTTCCTTATCTGCGACGAGCCCACCTCGGCGCTGGATGTCTCGGTGCAGGCCCAGATCCTCAACCTGCTCAAGGATCTGCAGCAGGAGCTTGGCCTCACCATGCTGTTTATCAGCCACGATCTGCCGGTGATCCGCCAGATGTGCGATCGCATCGGGGTAATGCAGCATGGCAACCTGGTTGAGGTGGCCGAGACCGAGAAACTCTTTACCAATGCCGAGCATGAGTACAGTCGCAAGCTGATCTCCCTCATGCCGGAGTTCAAGGGAATGTCCCGTGAGGGGCTGGACATCGCAAGCTAGAAGAGTGCCGGTTCGCCGGAGGGTCACTCAAACCTGTTGTTCGTTAATAAAAAAGCCAAAAGCATGGAGAAAACGATGAAGAAAGGATTGTCTAAAGTTGCCCTGGCGCTGTTTGCCGCCGGTTTCGCCTTCAGTGTCTCAGCCGCTGATATCAAGGTAGGCGTCGCCTCCGATGCCACCTCGCTGGATCCGCAGGAGCAGCTCTCCGGCCAGACCCTGGAATTGTCCCATCTGGTGTTCGATCCCCTGATGCGCTACACCCAGGATCTGCAATTCGAACCCCGGCTGGCCGAGAAGTTCGAGCGTGTCGATGACAAGACTGTTCGCTTCCACCTGCGCAAAGGGGTCAAGTTCCACTCCGGTAACGACTTTACCGCCGATGATGTGGTGTGGACCGTCAACCGTCTGAAGGCGTCCCCTGACTTCAAGGCGATCTTCGACCCTATCGCCGAAGCCAAGAAGGTCGATGATTTCACCGTCGATCTCGTCACCGCCAAGCCGTTCCCGCTGGTGCTGCAGACCGTCACCTATATCTTCCCGATGGACTCCAAGTTCTACACTGGCAAGACCGAAGCGGGCAAAGACAAGGGCGAGATCGTCAAGAACGGTGACTCCTTTGCCTCTACCAATGTCTCCGGCACCGGTCCGTTCAGCGTCAAGTTCCGCGAGCAGGGCGTGAAGCTGGAATACGTGCGCAATGCCAACTATTGGGACAAGGCTTCCAAGGGCAACGTCGAGAACCTGACCGTGGTGCCAATCAAGGAAGATGCGACCCGTGTGGCTGCCCTGCTGGGTGGCGACGTGGACATGATCTACCCGGTGGCCCCGAACGATCTGGAGCGTGTGAAGAACGGTAAGGATTCCCAGCTGGTCACCCTGTCCGGTACCCGCGCCATCATCATCGAGCTGAACCAGAACACCAACCCAGCGCTGAAAGACAAGCGGGTGCGTCAGGCCATCAACTACGCCATCAACCAGGTGGGCATCGTCGAGAAGATCAATAAGGGCTTTGGTACCCCCGCTGGCCAGCTGAGCCCGAAAGGCTATGCCGGTTACAACGAGGCGCTGGTGCCCCAGTATGATCTGGCCAAGGCCAAGGAGCTGATGAAAGAGGCCGGTTACGAGCAGGGCTTCAAGATGAGCTTCATCGCCCCGGCTGCCCGTTACGTCAACGACGTCAAGATTGCCCAGGCTGTCTCCGCCATGCTGGCCAAGATCAACATCAAGGTGGATCTGAAGACCATGCCGGTGGCCCAGTACTGGCCGGAGTTTGACAAGTGTGGCGCCGACATGCAGATGATCGGTTGGCACTCCGACACCGAAGATACCGCGAACTTCTTCGAGTTCCTGACCTTCACCAAGGATGCCAAGACCGGCATGGGCCAGTACAACTGCGCCGGCTATGCCAATGCCGAAGCGGACAAGATGGTGATGGATGCCAACACCGAGACCGATCCGGCCAAGCGTGCCGCCATTCTGCAGAAGGTGGAAGCTATGCTGATCGACGACGCTGCCTATGTGCCGCTGCACTGGGAAGATCTGGCGTATGGCGCCAAGAAGAACGTCGACATCAAGCCAGTGGTCAACGTGATGAACTTCCCTTACCTGGGTGACCTGGTGGTCAACAAGTAAGCGCAAGTCACAAGGAAGGACAGGGTGGCGCGGCCGAGATCGCGCCACCCACTAACAGAAGCCTGTGCCATGACACAGGCCACGTAGAAGGACAAGCATGTTTACATTCCTGCTCAAACGGTTCTATCAGGCCTTGATAGTGATGTTCGTCATCAGCCTGGTCGCCTTCTCCATCCAGGATAACCTGGGGGATCCGCTGCGCGAGCTGGTGGGACAATCCGTCTCCGAGTCCGTGCGCCAGGAGCTGCGCGACAAGATGGGCCTCAATGATCCCTTTTTGGTCAAATACAGTCGCTTTCTGAAGAATGCGGTACACGGGGATCTGGGCACCTCCTATTTCTTCAAGCGACCGGCTCTCGAGGTGATCCTCGACAAGCTGGTGGCTACCCTTGAGCTGGTGTTTGCCGCCGCGCTCATCATTGTAGTGGTCTCCATCCCGCTTGGTGTTTATTCGGCGATCCGCCCGCGCAGCATTCCCACCAAGATCATCATGGCGGGAAGCAGTATCGGCATCTCGATCCCGGTGTTCCTGACCGCCATCATGCTGATGTATCTCTTCTCCATCCAGCTGGGCTGGCTGCCGGCCTATGGCCGCGGCGAGACCTATAACCTGCTGGGCTGGGAGTCGGGCTTCTTCACCTGGGATGGCATCCTGCACCTGATCCTGCCGGCGGTGTCGCTCTCTTCCATCATGCTGCCGCTGTTTATCCGGTTGGTGCGCTCCGAGATGCTGGAACAGCTCTCCTCCGAGTATGTCAAATTCGCCCGCGCCAAGGGGCTGGACAACAACAAGGTCTACTACCAGCACGCCCTCAAGAACACCATGCTGCCGGTCATTACCGTCGGTGGGGTGCAGATCGGCACCATGGTGGCCTACACAATCCTGACCGAGAGCGTGTTCCAGTGGCCGGGAACAGGTTTCCTGTTCCTTGAGGCGATCCACCGGGTCGATACCCCGCTGATCACCGCCTACGTCATCTTCGTGGGATTGATCTTCGTGGTGACCAACACCTTGGTCGACCTGCTCTACGGGCTCATCAACCCGACCGTTAACCTGACTGCCAAGGGGTAAGCAAATGTCTAATGCTGTAACTGCAAGCCCAAGCCGTTGGGCTCGATTCAAGAACTCTGACATCGTCTACTACTTCCTGCGGGACAAGGTAGCCATGTTCAGCTTTGCGGTGTTTGCGGTGTTCGTACTGGCTGCGCTGTTGGCGCCCTGGATTGCACCGCACAACGTCTATGACCAGACCAGCTTCGATCTGATGGACGCCGAATTGCCGCCTTCCTGGCTGGAAGGGGGCGAGGCACGTTTCTGGCTCGGTACCGACAACCAGGGGCGGGATATCTGGAGCACTATCCTCTATGGTGCCCGAATCTCCCTCACCATAGGTCTGTTTGCGGTGGCGCTGCAGTTGGTGCTCGGCATCGTCATCGGTCTGATTGCCGGTTACTTCGGTGGTCGTATCGATAACCTGCTGATGCGCTTTGCCGATGTGCAGTTGTCGTTCTCCACCATGATGGTGGCGATCATTATCTCCGCCATCTTTCAGGCAACCTTTGGCTCCGAGTTCTACTCGAAGTTCGCCATCCTGATGCTGGTGGTGATCATCGGTATCGCCGAGTGGCCGCAGTACGCCCGTACCGTGCGCGCCTCGGTGCTGGCGGAGAAGAAGAAGGAGTATGTGGAAGCGGCCAAGGTGATGGGGTTCCGTGCCCCGCGCATCATGTTCCGCCACATTCTGCCCAACTGTTTGTCGCCCATTCTGGTCATCTCTACCGTGCAGGTAGCCAACGCCATCATGAGCGAGGCGGCACTCTCCTTTCTCGGATTGGGGATGCCGGTAGATCAGCCATCCCTCGGCTCGCTCATCAGCGTCGGCTTCAACTACATCTTCTCCGGCTCCTGGTGGATCACAGCCTTCCCGGGCATCTGTCTGGTGGTGCTGGTGCTGGTCATCAACCTGCTGGGTGACTGGCTGCGGGATGTGTTTAACCCGAAGATTTACAAGGGTTAATTCCGGTCAGAAGTGAAGATACAAGAAGGGCGCCATCAGGCGCCCTTCTCTTATTTGCTCTTTAACTCGCAGCAGGTCAGGCTTGCAGCCAGCTTTCGATACTGCGCTGGATGCCTGCATCGTCCAGACCGAGCAGGGTATAGATCTCCTGCTGGGTGCCCTGTTCCACGAAGCGATCCGGCAGGCCGAGGTTGAGTACCGGCTTGCACTGCTTGCTGCGCATCAGCAGCTCGTTCACCGCCGAACCAGCACCGCCCATGATTGCATTGTCTTCGATGGTGACGAAGTGAGCGTGGCTGGCCGCAAGCGACAGCACCAATGCCTCATCCATCGGCTTGACGAAGCGCATGTCCACCAGAGTGGCATCCAGTGCCTCTGCGGCCGCTTTCGCGTGGTGCAGCAGAGTACCAAAGGCCAGAATAGCGGTGCCCTTACCTTCTCGCAGGATGCGTCCCTTGCCAAGCTCCAGCGCCTGCATCTCTGACGAGATGGGAGCATCGCTCAGGCTGCAGCCACGGGGGTAACGTACCGCTGCAGGGCCTTGATGGCGATAGCCGGTATAGAGCATCTGGCGGCACTCGTTCTCGTCGGATGGCGTCATGATCACGATGTTGGGCACGGTGCGCAGGAAGCTGATGTCAAACGCCCCCTGATGGGTCGGGCCATCGGCCCCCACCAGACCGGCCCGGTCGATGGCGAACAGCACCGGTAGATCTTGCAGCGCCACGTCGTGGATCACCTGATCGTAGGCGCGCTGCAGGAAGCTCGAATAGATGGCGACCACCGGCTTCTTGTCGGCGATGGCGAGACCCGCGGCGAAAGTGACCGCATGTTGCTCGGCAATAGCCACATCGAAGTAGCGATCCGGATACTGCTGGCTGAATTTCACCAGCCCCGAGCCTTCACGCATGGCGGGGGTGATGCCGACTAGCTTCTCATCTTTGGCGGCCATGTCGCACAGCCACTGGCCAAAGATAGCCGAGAAGGTCGGTTTGGCGCCGCTCGCCTTGGGCAGGGAGCAATCGTCCGGATTGAACTTGGGCACGGCGTGATAACCGATGGGGTCTTTTTCCGCCGGCTCGTAACCCTTGCCCTTCTTGGTCTTAACGTGCAGCAGCTGCGGCCCCTTGAGGTTACGCATGTTGCGCAGGGTCTCAACCAGCGCCTCGATATCGTGGCCGTCGATAGGGCCGATGTAGTTGAAGCCAAACTCCTCGAACAGGGTGCCGGGCACCACCATCCCCTTGAGGTGCTCTTCGGCCCGCTTGGCCAGCTCCTTGACCGGTGGCAGCCCCGCCAGCACCTTCTTGCCGCCTTCGCGGATGGTGGTGTAGAGCTTGCCGGACATGACCCGGGCCAGATGGTTGTTCAGCGCCCCGACATTCTCGGAGATGGACATCTCGTTGTCGTTGAGGATCACCAGCATGTCTTTATGGACATCGCCGGCGTGGTTGAGCGCTTCAAAGGCCATGCCTGCAGTCAGGGCGCCATCACCGATCACTGCGACGACCTTGCGCCCCAGCCCTTCGCTCTCGGCGGCAACCGCCATGCCAAGCGCCGCACCGATGGAGGTGCTGGAGTGGCCAACGCTGAGTACGTCGTACTCGCTCTCACCGCGCCAGGGAAAGGGGTGCAGACCGTCCTTCTGGCGGATGGTGTGGATCTGGTCACGGCGTCCGGTCAGGATCTTGTGGGGATAGGCCTGATGGCCCACATCCCAGATCAGCCGATCGAACGGAGTGTTGTAGACGTAGTGCAGGGCCACGGTCAGCTCAACCGTGCCGAGCCCGGAGGCAAAGTGTCCGCTGGAGCGGCTGACAGAGTGCAGCAGATAATCGCGCAGCTCGTTGCACAGCATCGGCAGCCGATCTTTGGGCAAGGAACGCAGCTCGACCGGAGTGTCCGCGAGGGCCAGGTTGGGGAAATTGCTAATATCAACGCTCATATTGTTACTGTTATCCAGCGTTTAGTGGGTTCGCTCGATGATGTAATCGGCAAACGCTTCCAGAATGTCGGTATTGTAGGGCAAGGATTGCAGGGCTGTTAAGGCTTTCCCATGCAGTTCGCGAGCCAGCTCACGGGCGTTTTCGAGTCCGAGCAGGGCCGGATAGGTGCTTTTCTCCAGCGCTAGGTCAGAACCTTGTGGCTTGCCCAGGGTGGCGGTATCACCGGTGATGTCGAGGATGTCATCCTGTACCTGGAAGGCCAGCCCGATGGCTGCGGCATAGGCTTGCAGTGCGCTCAGTGTGGCGTCATCGACATCGGCTTTGCACAGGGCGCCGAGCGCCACGGCGCATTCAATCAGCGCTCCTGTCTTGTGGCGGTGTACCTGCTCCAGCTCGGCGAGCGAGATCTGGCGCCCTTCGGCCTGCAGATCCAGCGCCTGACCACCACACATGCCGAGATAGCCGGAGGCGCGGGCGAGGGTGCTCAACATGCGCACCCGGTTGGCCATCAATGTCTCGGGCATGGGGTGGTCGGCCAGAATGGAGAACGCCAGGGTCTGCAGCGCATCACCGGCCAGAATGGCGGTCCCTTCGTCAAACGCCTTGTGCACGGTTGGCTGACCACGACGCAGGTCGTCGTTGTCCATTGCTGGCAGGTCATCATGCAGCAGAGAGTAGGCGTGGATGCACTCGACCGCGGCGGCCGGGCCGTCCAGCAGGTCGCTTTTTACTCCCAGCATTTCGCCAACGGCGTAGACCAGGAAGGGGCGTACCCGCTTGCCACCTAACAGCAAGCCATACTTCATGGCATCGCGCAGGCGCGGGGCCATGGCTGGCAAGGATTCAAGTTGTGCTGACAGACAGTCGTCAATACGCTGACGATGCAGACGGGAAAAATGGTCCAGCGCCACTTACTCCTCTCCTTGTTCTGGCTGGAAGGGGGCGAGCTGGTCTCTGCCATCGGTTTGACTGAGCAGGATCTGGATCTTCTGTTCGGCCAGTTCCAGCTTCTGCTGACCGGCCCGAACCAGATGAACGCCCTGCTCGAACTGCTTGAGTGCCTCTTCCAGGGGTAGGGAACCTTGTTCCAGCTGATGAACGATGGTTTCCAGCTCTTCCAGAGTGGCATCAAAACTCAGACGGTCGTTTTTTTTACTGGCCATGTCCATCCTCGGGGATTGAAAAAAACGGCTTATATTAGCATCGACCGTCCACAGGGGGGAGGCAGAAAAGCATTGCCCCCTCAAACTCTCGCTAAACTGGCCGATAATGAGCCATCATTCTCAGTGGATGCATGCTTGCCGCTAGGGTCGCAATAGCAGAAAATTCAACAAACTATAATTAGGTATAAGAATCGGTGACAGGAGTAGGGACGTGGATCTAGGCAGTCTGATAGGGATAGTGCTGGGTTTCGGGGTGGTGGTTTACGGCATGCTGTTGGGCGGCCCCATGAGCATGTATGTGGATATGCCATCGGTCTATATCACCATTTTTGGTTCAATCTTCATCGCCATGATGAAGTTCAACATCGGCCAGTTTTTTATGGCATTCAAGGTTGGTGGCAAAGCCTTTATGTATAAAGGCGACAAGCTGGATGATTTGATTACCAAAGCGGTTGAACTGGCTGATGCCGCTCGCAAGGGGGGCTTTCTGGCGCTGGAGGCGGCAGAAATCCCTAATCCCTTTATGAAAAAAGGGATCGATATGCTGGTGGATGGCCATGATGCCGAGGTGGTGCGAGCCGTGATGGAAAAGGATATCGAGCTGACAGCCGAGCGGCATGTCACCGCCATCAAGGTTTTTCGTACTCTCGGAGACTTGGGCCCTGCGATGGGTATGATTGGTACCCTGGTGGGATTGGTCGCCATGCTGGCCAACATGAGTGACCCCAAGTCCATTGGCCCGGCGATGGCGGTTGCTTTGTTGACGACCCTTTATGGCGCGATTTTGGCAAACATGGTCGCCATTCCCATCGCGGATAAGCTGGAGCTGCGTAGTGGTGAGGAGAAGCTCAGCCGCACCCTGATCCTTGATGCCATCATGGGGATCCAGGATGGCCAGAACCCGCGGGTTATCCAGTCCATGCTGCAAAACTATCTGAATCAATCCAAACGTAATACCGGCGCAGAGTAGGGGGCAAGATGTCTGATTGCAAATGTCCACCGCCCGGCCTACCCGCATACATGGGTACTTTTGCCGATCTGATGTCGCTATTGATGTGCTTCTTCGTGCTGCTGCTCTCCTTTGCCGAGATGGATGTACAAAAGTTCAAGCAGATAGCAGGCTCCATGGAAAAAGCCTTCGGGGTGCAGAACATTCTGGAGGTGAAGGATATTCCCAAGGGAACCTCGGTGATTGCCCAGGAGTTCAGACCTGGCCGCCCCGAGCCCACGCCGATTGATACCGTGATGCAGCAGACCATCGATCTGACCCAGACCGAGCTGGAATTTTTGCCCGGTGAGGCAGAGCAGGCCGGGGGTCAGGACAAGCGTGATGGCAAGCAGACGGGGGGGGATACCGCGCAGGATGCGCAGAAGGCGCAAGAACAGTCCAATACCTTGGCAAAGGCGCTGGCCGAACAGATGAAAGAGCAGATCCAGGACGGTGCCATCGAGATCGAGGCGCTGGGACAGCAGATCATTATCCGGATCAGAGAGAAAGCATCATTCCCGGCGGGATCGGCCTTTCTGCAACCCCAGTTCTGGCCGGTTATTCGCAAGGTAGCGACCCTGCTCAAGGATGTACCGGGAGAGATCACCATCTCCGGTCACACCGACAACGTGGCGACCGAGGATGAGTTGTTCCAGTCCAACTGGGAGCTGTCGTCCCAGCGGGCGGTGGCCGTCGCGCATCAGATGATCAAAGTCCCCGGTTTTGATCAGGGGCGGTTGATCGTGCAGGGGATGGCGGATTCTCAACCGCTGGTGCCCAACACGACCCCCGAGAATCGGCGGATGAACCGGCGGGTGGAGATCGCCATCATGCAGGGTAAACCGACCATATCGGCACCGATCTCGGTGCCGGAAGGGAAGTAAGCCAGGGGGCGAGCAAACAACCGAACGCTGCATCAGGGGGCTGACATGGATTTTGTGTTGGCTTCATATTAAGATGCCTCATCCGAACCGATTGCTGCGGCCTCCTTGCAGATAGCCGCAGCTTCTATTTTCAAGCAACCCAGGTTTCGACTATGAATCATACACCGATGACTGTTCGCGGCGCTGAGAAGCTGCGCGAAGAGCTCGATTATCTCAAGAGCGAGCTTCGTCCCCAGATTATCGAAGCGATTGCTGATGCCCGTGAGCACGGTGATCTGAAGGAAAACGCCGAATACCATGCCGCTCGCGAGCAGCAGGGGTTCTGTGAAGGTCGCATTCAGGAGATTGAAGCCAAGCTCTCCAATGCCCAGGTGATTGATGTCACCAAGATGACCAACAACGGCCGCATTATTTTTGGTGCAACGGTTACCCTGCTCAAGAGCGAGACCGAGGAAGAGGTGATCTACCGTATCGTGGGTGATGATGAGGCTGATATCAAACAGAACCTTATCTCCGTCAACTCACCCATTGCCCGCGCCCTGATTGGCAAGGAAGTGGACGATGTTGCCATCGTCAAGACCCCTGCTGGCGATGTGGAATACGAAGTGCTGGAAGTCGCTTACATCTAAGCGAATGCGACGGAAGATTAAACAGGGGAGCTGGCGCTCCCCTTTGTCTTTGACTGTGCAGATCCTGCGCTGCAGTGTAACCGCTAGGGCAGATATGCTTCGGTAAAGGCATCCTGATGGCGCAGGAACAGCCAATGGCGCAGCCGTTCTATGTTGCTTTCACTCATCTGGAAGCTGAGCGCCCAAGTGGCATGGTCGGCATGGGCCTTGATACGCCGCACCAGTCGACCCTGCAGCGGGAGTGGTTCTTCTTGCTCAATGCAGAGATTGCCGCTGATCAGATCATCGGCCACCATGTCTACTGGCAGATTTTCCACAATCAGGCCGTTGAGGGAGATGCTGATAACCTGAAACCGCCCCAGCTCGCTGCAAAAGCTGGCTGTTTGTGCGAGACGCCAAGCGCGAGGCTGATCAAAGCCCAGCTCCCTGATGACGGGGGCGCAGAGTCGGGGTTCGATAAAGCCATCTTCCCCTTGCGTAAAGATCAGGGGAAAGCGCAGCTGATGCCCGGCAAAACGGGCTTCAAGCACGAGTTGTTCGGCTTTTTGCAGCAAGCCAAGCATAGGGGCATCGAGGTGACCACTCAGAACATGGGTGTCCTGATTGCTCCCCAAGTCCCGCAGCATGGCCAGCTCATCGTCGGTGAGAATTTGATGGTGAGCCATAGTGCGTGTCCTGAAGTATTCATCGCAGGTTAAGGGCTTTGCGACTACTTTGGCAAGCGACTCGGGAAGAAGTGGAATAAGGAAAGAGCAGCGCTCTTTCCTTTTACTTGCGGGGCAGCTGGATTTTGGGCTCGTTGGCCTGCCGATAGATGGTCAGTACATGACCCATGCTTTGTACTTTTACAGAGCCTGTTTCACGGACGATAGCATCCATAACCAGTTGTTTCATCTCGCGATCTTCAGAGGCAACCTTAACCTTGATCAGCTCGTGATGGTTCAGTGCCAGATCGATCTCGGCCAGTACGCCTTCAGTCAGACCATGCTGACCCAACAGGACGACCGGTTTGAGGCTGTGGGCAAGGCCCTTGAGGTACTGTTTCTGTTTATTGTTGAGAATCATCGCAATTTCTTCATAAGTCAGGGTTGAAAGGGGCGTATTCTACCCCCACTTAGCCCTTAATACTAATAACCCTTGTGGTTTTTTAAAGTCGATTATCATGACCCAGAAAAAACGTTCCCCCAGTTCAACGCGCTGGTTAAAAGAACATTTCGACGATCAATACGTCAAAAAAGCCCAGAAATTGGGCCTGCGTTCTCGTGCTGTTTTCAAGATTGACGAGATCCAAGGTAAGGATCGCTTGCTGAAAAATGGCATGACCGTAGTGGATTTGGGGGCAGCCCCCGGTGGCTGGTCCCAGTTTGCGGTTGAACAGGTTGGCGATTCGGGTCGCGTCATCGCATGTGACATTTTGCCGATGGATCCCATTGCCGGTGTCGATTTCCTGCAAGGGGACTTTCGGGAGGAAACTGTACTCGGCGCGTTGCTTGAGCGAGTGGGGCCCGACAAGGTCGATGTCGTGATGTCTGATATGGCACCCAACATGAGCGGTACCCAGCAGGTGGATCAGGCTCGCGCCATGTATCTGGTCGAGCTGGCTCTGGACATGTGCAATCAGGTGTTGCGCAGTGACGGCAGTTTCGTGGTGAAGGTGTTTCAGGGAGAGGGCTTTGATGCCTATCTCAATGAAATTCGTCAACTTTTCTCAGCTGTCAAAATTCGTAAACCAGACTCATCCCGAGCTAGATCGCGGGAAGTCTACATTGTGGCTACCGGTTTTAAACTGTAGTACCCTAACCTTCATCGTTAACTGTCAGTCTGCGAGGTTACTGATTTGAGTGACATGGCGAAAAACTTAATCCTGTGGCTGGTCATCGCCGTCGTATTGATGTCGGTGTTCAATAGCTTCAGCCCCAGCGATACCACCAGTCGCCAGCTGGACTATTCCAGCTTCGTTAAAGAGGTGACCCAAGAGCAGATCCGTGAAGTGCGGATGGACGGTAAGGTCATCAATGGCGTCAAGCGTACTGGTGAACGATTCACCACCATCATCCCTGCGCCGGATCCCCAGCTGCTCAACGACATGCTCAATCACAATGTCAAAGTGATGGGCGAGAAGCCGGAAGAGCCGTCTCTGTTGACCTCTATCTTCATCTCCTGGTTCCCGATGCTGCTGCTGATCGGTGTCTGGGTCTTCTTCATGCGTCAGATGCAGGGCGGCGGTGGCAAAGGTGCCATGTCGTTTGGCAAGAGCAAGGCTCGCCTGATGAGTGAAGATCAGATCAAAACCACCTTTGCTGACGTTGCAGGTTGCGATGAAGCCAAGGAAGAGGTGAAGGAGCTGGTTGACTATCTGCGTGACCCGAGCAAATTCCAGAAACTGGGTGGCAAGATCCCGACCGGTGTATTGCTGGTCGGTCCTCCCGGTACTGGTAAGACCCTGCTGGCCAAAGCCATTGCGGGCGAAGCCAAGGTGCCATTCTTCACCATCTCCGGTTCCGATTTCGTGGAGATGTTCGTCGGTGTCGGTGCCTCCCGGGTACGTGACATGTTCGAACAGGCCAAAAAATCCTCACCCTGCATCATCTTCATCGATGAAATTGATGCGGTCGGTCGCCAGCGTGGCGCCGGTCTGGGTGGTGGTCACGATGAACGTGAGCAGACCCTTAACCAGATGCTGGTCGAGATGGATGGTTTCGAAGGCAATGAAGGCATCATCGTCATCGCCGCAACCAACCGTCCGGATGTACTGGATCCGGCGCTGTTGCGTCCGGGCCGTTTCGACCGTCAGGTGGTGGTCGGTCTGCCGGATGTTCGTGGTCGCGAACAGATCCTGAAAGTGCACATGCGCAAAGTACCGTTGGCAGATGATGTCAATCCGGCACTGATTGCCCGTGGTACACCCGGTTTTTCCGGTGCTGACTTGGCCAACCTGGTCAACGAAGCTGCCCTCTTCTCTGCCCGTGAAAGTCGCCGTGTGGTTTCCATGGCTGAGTTCGAAAAGGCCAAGGACAAGATCATGATGGGTGCGGAACGTCGCTCCATGGTGATGAAAGAGTCCGAGAAAGAGATGACTGCGTACCATGAAGCCGGCCACGCCATCATTGGTCGTGTGGTTCCGGATCATGACCCGGTTTACAAGGTCTCCATCATTCCGCGCGGTCGTGCGCTGGGTGTGACCATGTATCTGCCGGAGCAGGATCGCTGGAGCCACTCCAAGCAGCATCTGGAGTCGATGATCTCCAGCCTGTACGGCGGTCGTCTGGCAGAAGAGCTTATCTATGGTGCCGAGAAGGTTTCCACCGGTGCTTCCAATGACATCGAGCGGGCAACCGACATTGCACGCAAGATGGTCACTCAGTGGGGTATGTCCGAGCGTCTCGGTCCCATGCTCTACGCGGAAGAAGATGGCGAGGTATTTCTCGGTCGCAGCATGGCCAAGGCCAAGCACATGTCCGACGATACCGCTCGCGTCATCGATGCCGAGGTCAAACAGGTTATCGATCGCAACTATGCCCGTTCCAAGCAGATCCTGCTGGATAACATGGACGTGTTGCATACCATGAAAGATGCGCTGATGAAGTACGAAACCATCGATGCCAAACAGATCGATGATCTGATGGCGCGTCGCGAGGTCCGAGCTCCCAGCAACTGGCATGACGAGCACGGCGATACACCGCAGGGTGGTTCCACTGTAGCTGCCGAGACCAAACCGGCCGATGAGGCTGCGCCGGTGGCGGATGCCACTATCGACAAAGCCAACGACATCCCGGCCAAATAATAGTGACTCTCCAAACCCCGGGCTTGCCCGGGGTTTTTCTTTATCAGATGGACGTGAAGATGCAGTTAACCAGCAAGGGGCTCAGCCTCTCCCTCGATCGTCCCCATGTGATGGGGATCCTCAATGTGACACCCGACTCCTTCTCCGATGGCGGCAATTTCAATCAACGTGAACGAGCAATGGCTCATGCGCGTCAGATGGTCGCTGATGGGGCAACGCTCATCGACATAGGTGGCGAGTCTACCCGCCCTGGTGCACCTGATGTGAGCGAGCAGGAGGAGCTGGACAGGGTCATCCCCATCGTGGAGCAGCTGGTCCGTGAGCTGGATGTGATGGTCTCCCTCGATACCTCCAAGGCTGCGGTGATGCGAGAGGGGGGCAAGGTGGGCGCGCATCTTATCAACGATGTGCGAGCGCTGCAGGAGCCGGGTGCGCTGCAGGCGGCTGCCGAGGCTGCTGTCCCTGTCTGTCTGATGCATATGCAGGGGCAACCGAGAACCATGCAGGTTGAGCCGCACTATGACAACTTGCTCGGGGAAGTGCGCGCCTTTTTTGATGAGCGCATTGCCGCTTGTCTGGCGGTCGGGATCAAGCGCGACCATTTGTTGCTGGATCCCGGATATGGCTTCGGCAAGTCCCTTGAGCATAACTATCAGCTGCTGACAGCCCAAAAGGAACTGCTTGATTATGGCTTGCCGCTATTGGTGGGGATGTCGCGAAAGTCTATGATAGGCAATCTGCTGGGCCGTCCGGTTGGCGACCGTCTGGCGGGCAGTCTGGCATGCGCCCTTATCGGTATGCAGCATGGAGCCCGCATCATCAGGGTACATGATGTACGGGAGACCATGGACGCATTGCGGGTCGGTTGGCAGGCAATGACGGGACAAAATTTTATCTCCAGATAATAAAGAGAACAAACAATGGCAAGAAAATATTTCGGCACCGATGGTGTGCGCGGCAAGGTTGGCGAATACCCGATCACCCCTGATTTTGTGATGAAACTGGGTTGGGCTGCCGGTAAGGTGCTCTCCAAGAAGGGCACCAAGAAGGTGTTGATTGGCAAAGATACCCGCATCTCCGGCTATATGCTGGAGTCTGCCCTGGAGGCGGGCCTCTCTGCTGCTGGCCTCAAAGCCATTTTGATGGGCCCCATGCCCACCCCGGCGGTTGCCTACCTGACTCGCACCTTCCGTGCCGAAGCCGGTATCGTCATCAGCGCCTCCCACAACCCCTTTTATGACAACGGCATCAAGTTCTTCTCTGCCGATGGCACCAAGCTGCCTGACGATGTCGAGATGGCTATCGAAGCCGAGCTGGATCACGATCTCCAGTGCGTCGAGTCTGCCGAGCTTGGTAAAGCGGTACGTATCGATGATGCGGCTGGCCGTTATATAGAATTCTGCAAAAGCACCTTCCCCTCCCACATGAATCTGGATGGGGTAAAAATGGTGGTCGACTGCGGGAACGGCGCCACCTATCACATCGCACCATCGGTTTTCCGTGAGCTGGGCGCCGAGGTGATCACCATGGGCTGCGCTCCGGATGGCCTCAACATCAACGATGGTGTCGGTTCAACTGCGCCTGAAGCGTTGGTTGCCAAGGTGCTGGAGTGCAAGGCCGATCTCGGGGTGGCATTCGACGGTGACGGCGATCGTCTGATCATGGTGGATCACACCGGTTATCTAATCGATGGCGACGAGATCCTCTATATCATCGCCCGCGATGCCCTGCGCAATGGTCGCCTCAAGGGGGGGGTCGTCGGCACCCTGATGGCCAATATGGGTCTGGAGCTGGCGTTGCAGACCCTGGGCATTCCGTTTGCCCGTGCCAAGGTGGGTGACCGCTATGTGCTGGAGATGATGGAAGAGAAGGGCTGGCGTATCGGTGGCGAGAACTCCGGCCACATTATCTGTCTGGATCAGACCACCACGGGTGATGGCATTGTGGCCGCCTTGCAGGTGCTCACTGCCATGCGCAGTGCCGAGATGCCGCTGGCCAAGCTGCGTTCCGGTATGAGCAAGTTCCCGCAGGTGTTGGTGAATGTGCGCTTTGCCGAAGGCAAGGATCCGCTGGCCGCTGATGCCGTTATGGATGAGGTTGCCAAGGTGGAACAGGAGCTGGCTGGTCGTGGTCGCGTACTATTGCGTAAATCAGGTACCGAACCGCTGATCCGGGTCATGGTTGAAGGGGAGCATGAACAGCAGGTGCGTGACATGGCTCAGCGCATCGCCAAACAGGTCGAATCGGCGTTTTAATGAACAACCAGGGCGGCTTTTTAGCCGCCCTGGTTGCATCTTGTTCAAACGATTCAAAAATTTAAAAATAGCACTTGTCAGCTGAGCATCCTCTGGATATTATCAGCCCCGCTTTCGCAAGGGAGTTGCCGATGGGACATCGCAAGCCGTTTGTAGCAGCCAACTGGAAGTTGCACGGTAGTAGGTCGCAGTTAGAGCAGTTTACGAGTCAGTGCCTTAAAGGTGTTGATGGAAAAGTAGATGTGGCTTTCTGTCCTTCCCATGTGCATCTTGACTTTAGTGCGCGACTGCTCGATGAGCAGAAGGTAATAAAGTTGGGGGCTCAGAATGTGAGTCAGCACGCTACTGGCGCTTACACAGGAGAAATCTCGTGTCAGATGCTGGTTGAGGCAGGGTGTCGTTACGTATTGGTAGGGCACTCCGAGCGCAGGCGTCTCTTTGGTGAGACCAGTTTTATCGTCGCAGAGAAGTTTGCGGCAGCCAGATCGGCAGGCTTGATTCCCATCCTCTGTTTAGGTGAGTCAGGTGCGGCGAGGCAGGCGAGAAGAGCCTTCGAGGTGATCGCTGAAGAGCTGGATATCGTCATAGAGAAAAATGGCGCGATGGCTTTCGATAATGCTATCATCGCCTACGAGCCGATTTGGGCTGTAGGTACAGGTAAATGCGCCACACCCGAGCAGGCACAAGAGGTTCATTCCTTTATACGTGGTCGCTTGGCGGAGGATACTCCGGTAATAGGTGAGAAAGTTAGAATCATCTATGGTGGGAGCGTAACGCCGAGCAACGCGAGAGATTTGTTTGCACAGCCCGATATTGATGGCGGACTGATTGGCGGAGCAAGCCTCGATAGCGATGCGTTTTTAGGAATTGTTGAAGCGGCAAAGGGTGCAAGTTAAATGTACGAGATTCTTTTAGTCGTTTATCTGCTGGTTTCACTGGCTCTGATTGGTCTGGTGATGATTCAGCAAGGTAAAGGGGCTGATATGGGCGCCTCCTTCGGCGCAGGGGCATCGAACACAGTATTCGGCTCCGGTGGTTCAGGCAGTTTCCTGACCCGAACAACAGCAATTTTAGCTACTCTGTTTTTTGTTATCAGCCTGGTGCTCGGCTCTATGTCCAGCAATAAGGTCAAGCAGGGTAGTGAGTGGGAAAATCTGCAACAAACCCAACAGGTTGAGCAGACCAAAGCGCCAGTGAACAAAGATACTGACGTTCCCGAGTAAGAGTTTTGCCGTGGTGGTGGAATTGGTAGACACGCTATCTTGAGGGGGTAGTGCTCTAGGGTGTGCGGGTTCGAGTCCCGCCCACGGCACCAGTTAAGCAGTGAACCCGGGTGACCGGGTGTATTATAGCCACTCAGTCTTGTATCGAGAGAGTGAAATGGTTATAATCTCGCACGATTTCGGACGCGGGGTGGAGCAGCATGGTAGCTCGTCGGGCTCATAACCCGAAGGTCGTCGGTTCAAATCCGGCCCCCGCAACCAAATTTCACGCATTTCCTACGCTCAGGAAAGCGGTCGCTGCGAGGCGACAATCAGGGTAAAGCGCCAAGCCCCGATTTGACATCGGGGCTTTTTGTTATGTGCGATTTACTCTGAATCGATCTCTATCTGGGCTTTATGCCCTTTTTTTGTTTTTCGGAGGGTGACTTTGGCTACGTTGGAACAACGTTTGACCGATCTGCTCGAGGCTCCGGTCGTTGCCTTGGGTTTTGAACTTTGGGGTATTGAGTTTATCCGTGCGGGTAAACACTCCACCTTGCGTGTCTATATTGACGGCGAGCAGGGTGTGACTGTCGAGAACTGTGCTGCAGTCAGCCATCAGGTTGGCGCCATCATGGATGTCGAAGATCCCATCATCGAGGAATATTACCTCGAGGTATCCTCCCCGGGTCTGGATCGCCCCCTGTTCAAGGTTGCCCAATTCGAAAAATACGTTGGCCAAGAGGCGGCGGTAACGCTTCGGATGGCAACAAACAACCGCCGCAAGTTCAAAGGCGTAATCAAAGCTGTGCAAGGCGACATGATCACCCTGACAGTAGATGGTAAGGACGACGTGTTGGCTTTCACCAATATCCAAAAAGCGAACATAGTGCCGAACTTTGGTTAACGAGGCTATCGGATATGAATAAAGAGATTTTGCTGGTCGTTGACGCAGTATCCAACGAGAAGGCGGTACCGCGCGAGAAGATCTTCCAGGCTCTAGAAACCGCGCTGGCGACTGCGACCAAGAAGAAATATGAAGGCGAGATTGAAGTGCGGGTCGAAATCGATCGCAAGACCGGTGACTACGACACCTATCGCCGCTGGGTAGTCATTGCGGATCAAGCCGCGATGGAAAACCCCTATGCTGAAATCACCCTGGAAGCGGCTCAGATTGATCAGCCGGAAATCCAGATCGGTGAGTATGTTGAAGACCAGATCGACTCTGTGACCTTCGACCGTATCACTACCCAGACCGCCAAGCAGGTTATCGTGCAGAAAGTGCGCGAAGCCGAGCGTTCACAGGTAGTTGACCAGTTTAAAGACAAAGAAGGCACCATCATCAGTGGTGTGGTCAAGAAGAGCAACCGCGACAACGTGATCCTGGATCTGGGTAGCAACGCTGAAGCCGTGATCTTCCGTGACGACATGCTGCCGCGTGAAACCTTCCGCCCGGGTGACCGCGTCCGTGGCCTGCTCTACGCAGTACGTCCCGAGGCGCGTGGTTCCCAGCTGTTTGTCAGCCGTTCCAGCCCGGACTTCCTGAAAGAGCTGTTCCGCATCGAAGTACCGGAAATCGGTGAAGAGATGATCGAAATCATGGGTGCCGCCCGTGATCCGGGTTCCCGCGCCAAGATAGCGGTGAAGACCAACGATCGTCGTATCGACCCGATCGGTGCCTGTATTGGTATGCGTGGTGCCCGTGTGCAAGCTGTCTCAGCCGAGCTGAGCGGTGAGCGTGCCGATATCGTGCTGTACGATGACAACCCGGCCCAGTACGTGATCAATGCCATGGCGCCTGCCGATGTGGCCTCCATCATCGTTGATGAAGACAACCACACCATGGATATCGCCGTGGAAGCGGCCAACCTGGCCCAGGCCATCGGTCGCAATGGTCAGAACGTGCGTCTGGCCTCCCAGCTGACCGGTTGGGAGCTGAACGTGATGACTGTTGAGGACATGCGTGCCAAGCACCAGGCCGAAAACGACCGCATCATGAACCTGTTCACCAGCACCCTGGATATCGATGACGATTTCGCCGGTCTGCTGATGGAAGAGGGCTTCTCTACCCTGGAAGAGATCGCCTTTGTACCGGTCAATGAGCTGCTGGCTATCGACGGTCTGAATGAAGAGATGGTCGAAGAGCTGCGCAAGCGCGCCAAAGATGTCCTGACTACCCAGGCGCTGGCCAAGGAAGAGTCTTTCGATGGCGTCGAGCCGTCTGATGATCTGCTCAATCTGAACGGCCTGAGCCGCGAACTGGCTTACGCTCTGGCGGGCCGTGGCGTTGGCACCCTGGAAGATTTGGCTGAGCAAGGTATCGATGACCTTGCTGATATTGAAGGGCTGACTGCCGAGAAGGCAGGTGAGCTCATTATGGCTGCTCGCAACATCTGTTGGTTCGGAGAAGAGCAGTCCGAGTAAGATCAAACGGAGGAAAATGAATGGCAGAAGTATCAGTCAAACAACTTGCCACTGACATCGACACACCGGTTGATCGTCTTCTCCAGCAGTTTGTCGATGCCGGTATCAGCAAGAGCAAGGCCGACGACATGGTTAGCGAGTCTGAAAAGCAGACTCTGCTGGCACACCTGAAGAAACAGCATGGAGGTGACGAGACCACCGCACCTGCCCGCATGACTTTGCAGCGCAAGACCAAGAGCACCATCAGTGTTCAGGGGTCTGGCGGCAAGAACAAAGAAGTGCAGGTAGAAGTGCGCAAGTCTCGCACCTATGTAAGACGCTCGGCGCTGGAAGATGAACAGCGCCAGGCGGAAGCCGAGGAAACAGCGCGTTTGGAAGCAGAAGAAAAAGCTCGTAGTGAGGCCGAGAACAAGGCCCGCCTCGACGCTGAAGAGAAGGCTCGCCGTGAGGCTGAGCAAGCTCGTCGTGAAGCTGAGGAAAAGGCGCGGATCGAGGCACAATCAAAGGCTCGACAGGCTTCACAGCCCGCCAAAGCAGCCAGTAGCACAGCTCAGCAAGAGGCAGAAAAGATGGCCAAGCGCGAAGCAGAAGAACTGAAGCGCCAACAGGAACAAACAGCTTTGCAAAAAGCTGAAGAACTCGCCGCGAAGAAAGCCGAAGAGGCTCGTCTCATGGCGGAACAGAACTCGGCCCGTTGGGCTGAAGAAGAGGCTGCTCGCGCCAAAGAGAGCAGCGACTACCACCTGACCACCAACAAGCATGCGCAAGCCGCAGAAGACGAGTTGGATCGGAAGGAAGAGACCAGTCGTCGTACCGCTGCCGCAGCGGTCAAAGCCCCGAAAAAGGCTGGTCGTCGTGAAGATGACCGCGACTCTCGCAACCCGCGTGCCCGTAAAGGCAAGCGTGGCAAGGTCGCCATGCCTAACGCCATGAAGCACGGCTTCAACAAGCCGGCAGCCGTGGTGAACCGCGACGTCGTCATCGGCGAGACCATCACCGTGGCCGAGCTGGCCAACAAGATGGCCGTCAAGGGTGTTGAAGTCATCAAGGCGATGATGAAGATGGGTGCCATGGCCACCATCAACCAGGTGATCGACCAGGAGACCGCTCAGCTGGTCGCCGAGGAGATGGGTCACAAGGTGGTGCTGCGTCGTGAGAACGAGCTGGAAGAGGCGGTACTGTCCGATCGTGACGAGACCTCTGAAGCCAAGCCGCGCGCACCGGTCGTGACCATCATGGGCCACGTTGACCACGGTAAGACCTCGCTGCTCGACTACATTCGTAAAGCCAAGGTGGCTGCTGGCGAAGCCGGTGGTATTACCCAGCATATCGGTGCTTACCACGTCGAAACCGAAAGTGGCATGATCACCTTCTTGGATACTCCGGGTCACGCGGCATTCACCTCCATGCGTGCTCGTGGTGCCAAGTCCACTGACATCGTGGTGCTGGTTGTTGCTGCCGATGACGGCGTTATGCCGCAAACCATCGAAGCTATCCAGCACGCTAAAGCGGCTGAAGTGCCTATCGTGGTTGCAGTCAACAAGATCGACAAGCCGGAAGCAGATCCGGATCGTGTCAAGACAGAACTGGCCCGTTACAATGTCATGTCCGAAGATTGGGGTGGCGACAGCCAGTTCGTTCATGTATCTGCCAAGTCAGGCGAAGGTATCGACGATCTGTTGGAAGCCATCCTGATCCAGTCCGAAGTACTGGAACTGAAAGCGGTTGTTGATGGCATGGCGAGCGGTGTGGTGGTCGAATCCTTCCTGGATAAAGGTCGTGGTCCGGTTGCTACCGTGCTGGTACAAGAAGGTACCCTGCGTCAGGGTGACATCGTCCTGTGTGGTCTGGAATACGGACGTATTCGTGCCATGCGTGACGAACTGGGTCGCGAGATCAAGGAAGCAGGTCCTTCCCTGCCAGTGGAAATTCTGGGTCTGTCCGGTGTTCCCTCTGCCGGTGACGAAGCCACCGTTGTCCGTGACGAGAAGAAAGCCCGTGAAGTGGCGCTCTATCGTCAGGGCAAGTTCCGCGACGTCAAGCTGGCTCGCCAGCAGAAGGCAAAGCTGGAAAACATGTTCGCCAACATGACCGAGGGCGAAGTGTCCGAAGTGAACGTGGTGATCAAGGCTGACGTACAGGGCTCGGTGCAGGCTATCTGTGATGCGCTGGTTCAGCTCTCTACCGATGAAGTCAAGGTCAAGATCGTTGGTTCCGGTGTCGGCGGTATCACCGAAACCGACGCGACCCTGGCAGCGGCTTCCAGCGCCATCCTGGTGGGTTTCAACGTCCGTGCCGACGCTTCTGCGCGCAAGGTCATCGAAGCCGAGAGCCTGGATCTGCGTTACTACTCCGTCATCTATGACCTGATCGACGAAGTGAAGCAGGCCATGAGCGGCAAGCTGGCCCCTGAGTATCGTCAGGAGATCATCGGTTTGGCTGAAGTGCGTAGCGTCTTCAAGTCACCGAAGTTCGGCGCCGTTGCCGGCTGTATGGTCACCGAAGGTGTGGTCAAACGTTCCAACCGTATCCGTGTACTGCGTGACAACGTGGTTATCTATGAAGGCGAGCTGGAATCCCTGCGCCGCTTCAAGGATGACGTCAACGAAGTTCGCAATGGCTACGAGTGTGGTATCGCGGTCAAGAACTACAACGACGTGCGCGAAGGCGACCAGATCGAAGTTTACGAGACTGTTGAAATTCAACGTACTCTGTAAGCCAAGAGTCAGAAAAAATAGGGGGCCGCGGCCCCCTTTTATCGCAGGATAGAATATGGCCAGAGAATTCAGCCGGACCCGTCGGGTCGGACAGCAGATCCAGCGTGAAATCGCGCTGATCCTGCAGCGCGAGGTGAAAGACCCGCGTATTGGCATGGTAACCGTATCGGACGTAGAAGTGTCCAAAGACCTCAACTACGCCAAGGTTTACGTCACCTTCTTGCAGCTGGAAAATGATGCCGAACGCATCAAGGAAGGCTTGCTGGGTCTGACCGAAGCAGCCGGGTATATCCGCAGCCTGCTGGGCAGTGCCATGCGTCTGCGTGTGGTGCCGGAGCTACGTTTCTACTACGATCAAACCCTGGTCGAAGGGATGCGTCTCTCCAACCTGGTGACCAACACTGTGCGTGAAGACAAGCGTCGCATGGCCGAATCCGGTCGTGAAGAAGACGGCGCCGCACCGGATGACACAACTGAGGATAAAGCCTGAGATGTCTCGAAGACGTCGTTTCAAGGGCCGTGATGTGCACGGCATTCTGCTGCTGGACAAGCCGACCGGTCTGACCTCCAACGATGTGTTGCAGAAGGTCAAACGCATCTACAACGCCGCCAAGGCTGGTCATACTGGCGCGCTGGATCCGCTGGCGACCGGCATGCTGCCGATCTGTCTCGGTGAGGCCACCAAGTTCTCCCAGTATCTGCTGGATGCGGACAAGCGCTATGAGGTGACTGCCAAGCTGGGCGAGCGCACCAACACCAGCGACTCCGACGGCGAGGTGGTCTCCACCCGTCCGGTGAACGTGGCTGTGGGCACCCTGATCGAGGCGCTGGACCAGTTCCGCGGCCCCATCATGCAGGTGCCGTCCATGTACTCGGCACTGAAGCACAATGGCCGCCCGCTCTACGAATATGCCCGCGAGGGCATCGAGATCGAGCGCGAAGCCCGTCCCATCACCGTATTCGAGCTCAAACTGCTGAGTTTTGAAGGGAATGAAGTGCGCCTCGAAGTGCACTGCAGCAAGGGCACCTACATCCGCTCTCTGGTGGATGACCTGGGTGAAGTGCTGGGCTGTGGCGCTCACGTCACCCAGTTGCGCCGTACCCAGGTCGCCAGCTATCCGTACGAGCGGATGCTGACTCTGGAGCAGCTCGAGTGCATCTTCGAGCAGGCCAAGGCCGAGAGCATCCCGCCGCGCGAGCAGCTGGATCCGCTGTTGCTGCCGATGGATACCGCCGTCGCGGCGCTGCCCGAGGTGAACATGCTGGCCATTGTGGCTGCCTATGTGAATCAGGGCCAGGCCGTACAGGTAGCCGGTGCGCCGGTTAGCGGTCAGGTTCGTATGACGGTCGGCCCGGAGCGCGAGTTCATCGGGGTTGGCGAGATTGATGATGATGGCCGTGTCGCGCCCAAGCGACTGGTACGTTATCACGATGATAACAACGAGGAGTAATCCTCAGGCGGTATCGCTCTCTTGCCCGCCGCGCGTCTTTATCGTTGCGAAAAGGGGCTGGGACGATTATGATACCGCCCTCATTTCACGGCTGAATTAGAGATTGGCTGTGAACCTTTAAACACTCTACTGGAGTAATACCATGTCTCTAAATGCTGAGATCAAAGCTCAAATCGTTGCTGACAACGCTCGTTGCGCCAACGACACTGGCTCCCCCGAAGTGCAAGTTGCCCTGCTGACTGCCCAGATCAACCATCTGCAAGGTCACTTCAAAGAGCACTCCAAGGACCACCACGGTCGTCGCGGTCTGCTGCGCATGGTTTCCCAGCGTCGTAAGCTGTTGGACTACCTGAAGCGTAAAGACGTTCAGCGTTACGCTGCTCTGATCGCCAAGCTGGGTCTGCGTCGTTAATCGACCATCAGATTTCGCGAAAAAGGGGAACCATCAGGTTCCCCTTTTTTTATTGCTCTTCAAGCCGTTGCCTGCCTCACAGAATTCGCGTCGCCGCTTACCTTTTGCATCGAATCAAGTATAATTGTGCGCGAATTTAAAGAGCCAAATTGTAAAAAGGAAATTCACGTGAATCCTATTGTAAAGTCATTCCAGTACGGTCAACACACCGTCACGCTGGAAACCGGTGTGATGGCCCGTCAAGCCACTGCGGCCGTTATGGTCAGCATGGACGATACCTGCGTATTTGTGACCGTAGTCGGCAAGAAAGAGGCCGATCACGGCCGTGATTTCTTCCCGCTGACCGTCAACTACCAGGAGCGTACCTATGCTGCTGGTCGTATCCCGGGTGGTTTCTTCCGTCGTGAAGGCCGTCCGAGCGAAGGCGAGACCCTGATCTCCCGTCTGATCGACCGTCCTATTCGTCCGCTGTTCCCGGAAGGCTTCCTCAATGAGGTTCAGGTCGTTGCGACCGTCATGTCCGTGAATCCGGCTGTATCCCCCGACATCGTTGCCATGATCGGTGCCTCTGCTGCACTGGCCATCTCCGGTATCCCGTTTGGCGGCCCGATCGGTGCTGCTCGCGTGGGTTACATGAACGGTCAGTATGTGCTGAACCCGACCACCACTGAACTGCCGCAGAGCGATCTGGATCTGGTGGTTGCCGGTACTGCAAACGCGGTACTGATGGTTGAGTCCGAAGCAGCCATCCTCACCGAAGAGGTGATGCTGGGCGCCGTGGTATACGGTCACGACCAGATGCAGACCGTGATCAATGCGATCAACGAGTTTGCTGCTGCCGTCGGCACCAAGCCGTGGGACTGGACTGCGCCTGCCGTCAACGAGCCGCTGAAAGCCAAAGTTGCCGAGCTGGCCACTAGCGATCTGGGTGAAGCCTACCGCATCACCGAGAAAGCAGTCCGTTACGAAGCCATCGCCGCCATCAAGGGCCGTGTGGTTGAGCAAGTGATCGCGTCCGGCGTGGAAGTAGACGCCAAGAAGATCGGCGAAGAGTTCCACAGCCTGGAGAGCCGCATCGTTCGTGGTCGCGTCGTCCGTGGCGAGCCGCGTATCGATGGTCGCGATCCGGAAATGATCCGTGCCCTCTCCGTTGGTACCGGCATTCTGCCCCGTGCCCACGGTTCTGCCCTGTTCACCCGTGGTGAAACTCAGGCCATCGTGGTTGCCACTCTGGGTACCGAGCGTGACGCCCAGAACATCGACGAGCTGACCGGCAACCGCGCCGATCGCTTCATGTTGCACTACAACTTCCCGCCATACTGCGTCGGTGAGACCGGCATGATGGGTAGCCCGAAGCGTCGTGAAATCGGTCACGGCCGCCTGGCCAAGCGTGGTGTTGCTGCCGTGATGCCGAGCGCTGCCGAGTTCCCGTACGTGGTGCGTGTGGTGTCTGAAATCACCGAATCCAACGGTTCCTCCTCCATGGCCTCAGTCTGTGGTTCCTCCCTAGCGCTGATGGATGCCGGTGTGCCGATCAAGGCATCCGTTGCCGGTATCGCCATGGGTTTGGTGAAGGAAGAAGAAGGGTTCGTCGTGCTGTCCGACATCCTGGGTGACGAAGATCACCTGGGCGACATGGACTTCAAAGTAGCCGGTACTACCGAAGGTATCACTGCGCTGCAGATGGACATCAAGATCGAAGGCATCACCAAAGAGATCATGGAGATTGCTCTGAAGCAAGCTCGTGGCGCTCGCCTGCACATCCTGAAAGTGATGGACGAAGCTATCCAGGCACCCCGTGCCGAGATCTCCGATTTCGCCCCGCGTATCCACACCATCAAGATCAATCCCGAGAAGATCAAGGACGTGATCGGCAAGGGTGGTTCCGTGATCCGTGCGCTGACCGAAGAGACCGGCACCAATATCGAGCTGGATGATGACGGTACCGTACGCATCTCCGCCGTGGCCAACGAAGCTGCCATGGAAGCGATCCGTCGCATCGAAGCGATCACTGCCGAGATCGAAGTGAACCGCATCTATGAAGGTAAAGTAGTTCGTCTGGCCGACTTCGGCGCTTTCGTCAACATCCTGCCGGGTAAAGATGGTCTGGTACACATCTCCCAGATCACCGACGCTCGCGTGCAGAACGTGGCTGACCACCTGACCATCGGTGATGTGGTCAAGGTTAAGGTACTGGAAGTGGACCGTCAGGGTCGCGTACGTCTCTCCATCAAGGAAGCGAACGCCCCGACCGAAGCAGCATCTGCCGCTGACGTTGCGCCGGCTGCTGAAGAAGCACCTGCTGCAGAGTAATCTGCTCGCCTGATACCGGATCGGTTCCGGTTGATGTAAAAAGTCCGGCCCCCCTTGGGGAGCCGGACTTTTTTATGCGCTCACATTCATCACTTTGAAGTAGGCCCTCTGCTGAGGATGTGATGGGGCATTGCTGTAACCTCAAGAGGCTAGGTAAAAAGAGGTATTGCGAAGAGGGAGGGAAGAAAAACGGGGTGGGTGCAAGGAGCCTGATGACTCAGGCTCCTGATGAGGATCAGGCCTCGTTGGCGTGGGCCTTCTGGCACCCTTCGACGGCGTGGGCGATGAGCTCCAGCGCGCTCTGGTCGCAGGGGGGGAGTTCGGCATCGCACGCCTTGATGGGGGTGACGCGATTGCCCCATTTGATGATGGCGGCACCCCAGGTCAGCCCAGCCCCGAAGGCGGCGGTCAGCAGATAGGAGTTCGGCTTGACGCGGCCCTGTTCCAGCGCTTCGCACAGGGCGATGGGCACGGTAGCGGCGGAGGTGTTGCCGTAGTTTTCGATGTTGACCATCACCTTCTCCATCGGCGCGTTCATCCGCTTGGCGAGGGTCTCGATGATGCGGATATTGGCCTGATGGGGGACGATCAGGTCAACCTGCTCCGGCGCAATACCAGCTTGTGCCAACACTGTGCTGGTGGCTTCACCCATGCCGCGCACGGCGCGTTTGAAGATCTCCGGCCCTTCGAAATTAAAGGTGAATAGCCCATCGATATCGGCAAAACGCACCCGATCGGTACCGAAGTTCGGTACGTGCAGGATCTCCCGCGCTTCGCTGTCACAGCCGAGCTTGTTGGCGATCAGGCCACACTCCTGCTCGCTTGCCTCGATCACCACGGCACCGGCACCATCGCCAAACAGCACTGCGGTATCGCGGCGTGCCCAGTCGAGCAGGTAGGTGAGGCGTTCGGCGCCAATCACTAGCACCTTCTTCATCATGCCGGTCTGCACCAGTGAGGTGGCGACGGAGAGGGCATAGACGAAACCGGTGCAGGCCGCATTGAGGTCAAACACTGCAGCGTTGACGGCGCCCAATTTCTTCTGCACGGCAGACGCAGCGCTTGGCAGCAGGTTGTCCGGGGTGGCGGTGGCCAGGATGATGCCATCGAGATCGCTGGCTTCCAGACCGGCACAAGCCAGCGCGCGGCGACCGGCCAAAGTGGCGAGATCCGAGGTGCTGACATGGGAGATCCGGCGGGCCTTGATGCCGGTACGCGGATAGATCCACTCGTCTGACGTATCCATGATGGTGCTGAGGTCGTCGTTGGTCAGCACGGAGGGAGGCAGGCATTTGCCCCAGCCGGTGATATTGGCGTATTTCATCTTGTTACCGCTTCTCAAAGTGGATCGCACGCGGGCGGAAAATCGTGCAATTATGCCGTACGAGGCAACCACTGTCATCTTGTGGTCATGGTTATGTGCAGGGGGAGCAGCTGTGCCATCTGGTCGCAAAGGGCTGCAATGTGCTGAACAAGGCAGGAAATTTTGCTTAAAACGCGGGACTCCTCTGCCCTAAGATAGGCGTTTCGCCACCGATGAGGGTATCTCCTTGCTCAGAGCCAATCTCAACTTGTTGCCGACCCTCAAGGTGCTGCTGGAGATGCGCAATATCAGCCGCGCCGCCGAGCTGCTGCACCTGAGTCAACCCTCCATCAGCAAGCAGCTTGCCCAACTGCGCAGCGAGTTTGACGACGAGTTGCTGGTGCGGGAGGGGCAACGCTGGCTGCTGACGCCACGGGCCGAAGCGCTGGCCGCCCAGCTTGCGGATTCTCTCGGTGCGCTGGAGCGGCTCTACGAGGCGCCCAAGTTTGACCCGAGCCGCTGCGAGCGGGTATTTCGGCTCGCCTCTTCTGATTATGTGGCCCAGCATATCCTGCCTGATATCTGTGCCGCGCTCGCCAACGAGGCGCCGTTGGCGGCGCTGGAGTACAGCCTGTGGGACAAGCGTCAGCTGCCGCAGCTGTGGCAGTCAGAGCTGGATCTCGTTTCCACCATCACCGAGCAGGTACCGGAGCAGATCCGCGGTCTGCATCAGGGGGAAGATCGGCTGGCGGTGTTGATGGGACGTCACCATCCGCTGGCTGGCAAGGCGCTGAGTCTCGATGACTATCTCGCCTGGCCTCACCTGCAGGTGAGTGGCGGTGGCGACAAGGACAGCCCGGTGGAGCAGGTATTGGCGCCGCAGGGACTGAGTCGGCGCTGGTTTGCCAGAGTTCCCTTCTTTCAGGCGGCAGTGGAGGTGTTGCTGCGCACCGATTGCCTGATGACTACCCCGGCCCATATCGCCTGGCAGCTTTCCTGTGGCCATGAGCTCACCTTTGTCGACCTGCCCTTTGCTACCCGCGATCAGCAGTATCATCTGCTGTGGCATCAGCGCCACCATCAGGATCCGGCCCACCGCTGGTTTCGCGAGCTCGCCTACCCCTTCCTGCGGGATCACCTGCAACGCACCGTTGGCGAGAGTCGCAAGCTGCTCGATCTCGGCGGTTAGCCCCGGTCGGTTGTGTGGTGCCATAGCCATGGGTTATGGGTTCTATTCATAACTTTCACTACTGGCATAATGAGTCAGCCCGTACCCTGAGTGCAGGTCATCATATCGAGCACAAAAGAGGAAAAGCATGGAACTGACGAGTTGGCTGGCACTGGCCGCAATCTGCGTGATGGGGGCCATCAGCCCGGGGCCGAGTCTGGCACTGATCATCCGCAACACGGTGCAGGGCGGGCAGGGGCATGGCGTCGCTACTGCGCTCGGTCATGGTCTCGGAGTCGGCATCTATGCGCTGGTGACCGCACTGGGTCTTTCCATCCTGATCACCCAGACCCCGATCCTGTTTGATCTGATCCGCTACGGCGGCGCAGCATTTCTTGCCTGGCTCGGGGTGAAAGCCCTGCTGGCAAAACCAGCCAGTGACGAAGGGAATGAAGAGTTACATCAGCTGCGCGGTCGGCAGGGGGCCTTTGAAGGTTTTATGGTTGCCTTCCTTAACCCCCAGCTGGCGGTGTTCTTCATCGCCCTGTTCAGCCAGTTTGTGCGGGCCGATACCGGCTGGCGCGAAGGGAGCATCATGATGCTCACCGCGGGCGGGATCGATGCCGCCTGGTACGTGCTGGTGGCGCTGGTGCTCTCGCGCGGGCCTGTGCTGGCGTGGCTTAAAGCCAAATCCTTTGTGATCGATAAGGTGAGCGGCTTGGTGCTGCTTGGACTGGCACTCAAGGTGGTTATCTAATCCTGCATTTTGCGGATACCTTAAGCGGGATCAAGGCACGCGGGTGGTGAATGGGCTAGAGTAGCGCCCATTTGCTGTCCGCCCTGATCCCGAGACCATGCACCAGAACAAGCACCCCTTAAGCCACAACAACCGGTTGGAGCTGTTGGCTCCGGCTAAAAACCTCGCCTACGGCATCGAAGCCATCAACCATGGTGCCGATGCCGTCTACATGGGTGGGCCTGCCTTTGGCGCCCGCAGTGCGGCGGGCAACTCCATCGAGGATATCGAAGCGCTGGCACGTCACGCCCACCGTTTCGGCGCCCAGGTCTTTGTTGCCTTCAACACCCTGCTGCACGATCACGAGCTGGAGCAAGCCCGGCGGCTGACCCACCAGATCTACGAAGCCGGTGCCGATGCGCTCATCGTGCAGGATATGGGGCTGCTGGCACTCGATCTTCCCCCCATCGCGCTCCATGCCAGTACTCAGACCGACAACCGCACTCCAGAGAAGGTGAAGTTTTTGCAGGATGTGGGCTTCTCTCAGGTGGTGCTCGCGCGCGAACTGTCGCTGGCGCAGATCCGCGAGATCAGCGCGGCGACCAATGTGCAGCTGGAGTTCTTTATCCACGGCGCGCTCTGTGTCTCTTACAGCGGCCAGTGCAACATCAGTCATGCTCGCTCCGGCCGCAGCGCCAACCGAGGTGAGTGTGCCCAGCTTTGCCGCCTGCCTTGCTCGCTGCAAAAGCCGGATGGTGAGGTGCTGGTGGCCGATAGCCACCTGCTGTCGCTTAAGGATATGGATCAGACGGACAACCTGGAGGCGCTGATAGAGGCGGGGATCCGCTCCTTCAAGATCGAGGGGCGACTTAAGGGGCTCGACTACGTCAAAAACGTCACCGCTTGGTATCGCCAGAAGCTGGACGCCATTCTCGATAGTCGCTCCGATCTGGTGGCCGCTTCGGCGGGCCGTTGCAGCTACAGCTTCACGCCTGACCCCAAGAAGAGCTTCAACCGCGGTAGCACCGACTACTTCCTCCATGGACGTCATCAGGGTATCGACTCCACCAAGAGCCCGAAATATGTGGGCGAACCGCTGGGGCGGGTCACCAGGGTGACTAAGGATGGCATCGAGATCGACGGCAAGCAGGTCACCCTCAACAACGGCGACGGTTTGGGCTTCTTCAAGCCGAACAACGAGCTGGTGGGGATGCGCCTCAATAAAGTGGAAGGTAAGCAGTTACTCCTGTCAGAACGCATGCCGGGGCTGAAGGTGGGAACCGAGCTCTACCGCAACCACGATCAGGCGTTCAGCAAGATGTTGGAAAAGGCCAGCGCGGATCGCCGCATCCGGGTCGATATGGTGCTTGCAGAGTGCGATGAGGGCTTGTGCCTCACGCTAACCGACGAGCACGGTATCAGCGCCGCGGTGACGCTTCCCTGTGACAAACAGCCTGCCGACAATCCGGAGCGGGCGCTGCAACAGGCGCGGGATCAACTTGGCAAGCTCGGCAATACCCTGTTTGTGGCGCGCAAGATTGAGTTGGTAGTAACGAGGCCGCTATTCATCGCCGCATCACAGCTCAACGGCTTGCGCCGGGATGGCATCGCCGTGCTGGAGGCTGCGCGCGTGGCCAGCTACCAGCGCCCCGAGCGGCGCATTGCACTGCGGGATATCAGCTATCCCCAGCACCGTCTCTCCTACCTTGGCAATGTGTTGAACAGTGCCGCCGAGCAGTTCTTCCGTGAGCACGGGGTGGAGCGCATTGCTCCCGCCTATGAGGCTAACAAAGAGGAGCGGGAAGTGGTGCTGATGATCACCAAGCATTGCATCCGCTATAGCCAGAACCTCTGTCCGAACGAGGTGCCCGGTCTCAAGGCCGAGCCGCTGGAGCTCAAGATGGGTAAAGACACCTTCCGCCTGCGCTTTGATTGCAACCGCTGCGAAATGCATGTGATGGGAAGCCTGACACGCTAGGTGTGCTCTCTATAGGTTGTACTTACTATCTGAATTCACGACCCAATGTCGATAGATGAACGTCCGGCTATCGTCGATGAGCGAAGCCGAGTTGGAGATTGGGAGGTCAATGCCGTCCAAGGAAAACAGGGTCGTGGTACCATGGTCAGTCTGCTGGAGCGGAAAAGTCGGCTCTATCTGGTTCGCTATGTGGCCAACAAGACAGTCTGCGTAGCGGTGGATACAATCATCGATATATTGACCCGTAAGGGGCTGATTGATGTGATGGCCGCCGACAATGGCAGCGAGTTTGTCTAACATGAACGGATGTTAGTATCTGCCTTCGAGCGACGGCTGAACTTGCTGCCGAGAAAGTGCCTTGGTTTCAAGTCGTCTCAAGTGACCTTCGATGAGTTGTGTAAGGCTGCCTGATTTTGGAACGGGCGTTGCACTTCAATGTTGAATCCACCGGTAACGACGGCTTCGATACAACAATTCAACAATTCAACAATTCAACAATTCAACAATTCAACAAGGCATATATTGACTGTGTCATCAATGAAATGAGATGATGAGTGGCTTTTTTATAGAAAAATTTCTCTCTATGAAAACTGACTTTGCAATTTTCATCTATGATGAAACCTAAATAATAAGCATAGGTGATACGGAAGAAAGGATGTTGAATCGAAGGGTCAAGAATGCCATCAAAGCTGCTCTGGCAATCGTCCTGGCTACAGGGATTGCGATGGCGTTGGGTTGGGACAAGCCCGTCTGGGCCATGATATCCGCCTTTCTGGTTAATCAGGGTACACATGGTGCCTCATTGAAAAAAAGTGGCTTACGATTGTTGGGTACCCTGTTTGGTGCTTTTCTCGCAATTCTATTGGCAGGACTGTTCCCACAAGAACGCTGGGCATTTATCGGAGCCCTTTCACTATTTCTTCTTATTCTCACTTACAAGAGTACTACTTCACCCTATTCCTATGCCTATGTGATAGCAGGCAGTGTTGCTATGATAATCATCACGTATGGCGGCATGAATGGTGTGACCGACTTCACGCTCATTATGTTTCGCTTGCAAGAAACCATGCTTGGAGTTCTATCGTTCATCCTGGTAGATATCTTTCTCTGGCCAGAACAACAACAACCCATGTTGCGTGCGTCAGCTAAAACTCTTTTGATGCAACTAAGAGAAGTACTCCAGGCTAACACTCACAATGCCCGTGATGGTATCCCTATCGCCGAACAGGATGGGCAAAACTCCCCCCGCCGTTTACTTCCCCTCATCGCACATTTTCGCCAATCCTATGAGATAGTGAGTATGGAGACTATGCTATCACCACAGGAACAACGAGCTTGGAAGGCCTTCCCGCTTCTGATAGAAGAGTTATTACAGGCGTTGAGCAGGATTCGTTGGCACTTGGATTTAGTTCAGGAGGATGATCGTAATCAACTGCCATTCGACTCTTTGTGGGAACGCGTTGACTTCCGTCTTCAGCATATGATTGCGTTACAGGATGGGGATATAGATGAAGTTCCCCCCCATCAACTACCATCCATCATCTCTCACAAATCTATTTTAGCCAGTGACCATCGCGCCGCGAGCGCTAGTCTGGAAGTTGCGCATCAACTGGAATTGATCGATAACCTCAGCAGCCAAATGCTCGAGTGCTATGAGATCATCTTCATGAATAAAAGTAGTATGAAGGCACCACTGCCACAATCGAGTAAACACGAGGCTTGGTTGGATCTGGAAAAAGCGATGAGTTCTCTGGTGGCTCCGGTCACACTCTGGGTCTGTTTTCTGATTTGGGTTTATGTAAGAGTGCCGAGTGGTGCCATGTTTATCTTATTAACCACCAACATCGCTATTGCGCTAACTTCGACTCCAATGTTGCCGGCAAAAAAGTTTATAGTGCCTCTCTATTCTGGCCTGCTTTTGGCATTATTACAATATATCTTCATTATGCCTCTATTGACGGAGTTTTATGAGCTGGCAATCTTGCTATTTATAGATTATTTTCTGATATTTTGGCTCTTTGACTCACCGGCTAAAGCCATTATCAAGTTGGGACTTGGGTTGGGTGGTGTGCTAGTACTGGGGTCTGCCATAAATAGGGTGCCTATCTATGATCCATTACCGTCATTTAACATGTTGATCATGTTAGCCATGGTATTCACGCTGTATCCCATCATCAGTAACCTGCTGCATTCCAACTATGTTGAGGCCCGTATACAGCGTGGATTCCGATACGTTTGGAATATGATCGTCTGGCAAATCACTCAGGCCATTCTGCCCAATAGGCAACAAACATGGCTTTATCGTTTGTCAAAAATATGGCTCGATCACAGTCCGGTAAAATACATTGTTGAGCTAGAAAAAATGGTATCGATGCTAACGAAGCCTTATTTATGTGAACGCCCAGCACTGGAAAAACAGATTTCGTCACTTTATAGTTTGGTGGGGCGCATCAGTATATTACGCCGTAACCAGAGCGCTTATCATCAAATATTGGCTAACCATCCAGATGTGGCCAACATTTGTCGACAGCTCATACCACAGCTGAGGAGTTTGAGTCAATTTCATCGCCCCGGCGTTGCTGAAGAAGCGATATCTACTCTGATTTTGTTGCGTACGAGCATCGATAACTCATGGGATCTTCAAGCACACCAGTTCTCGGAAGAAAATTCGCAACGCAACCGGTTAGCGATGGGCGGGCTTCACCTACTGGTCGACTCTCTTCTCGAATATATTGAAAATACACGCCAGATTGACTGGCAGTTGATGAGAACAGTTCATTTTTAACATGCAAACAGTAATAGGATGATTCAGGTGCAGATGATACCCCATGAGTTGGTATTGGCCGATATTTTCTTCCCCCCTTTGTTGGCTGCCGCCTTTTTGGGGGTGATGCTGTCAGTTCTCATCGCACAACTACTTAACCGGTTACGTTTGAATCGTTTTTTTGCTCATCCACAATTAGTATTTATTGCTTTTTGCATAATATTTACAGCTGTATTTGAACATTTTTTTTGGCCATCATGAGAGGAAGAGATGCTTAGAATAATTCGATGGTGTACTACGTTGGCCGTCGTAGCTCTGGCAGCGTGGCTGATTTTCACCAATTATCATAATTACTTAGTCAATCCTTGGACTCGAGATGGTCAGGTTCGTGCTCAGATTATCCAGATCACTCCAAGGGTGACTGGGGTGATCACCGAGCTCCCGATCAAAGATAATCAGGAGGTAAAAAGAGGCGAGCTACTATTTCGCATCGATCCGCGCCCCTACCTGTCATCCCTTAATCAGGCTCGAGCTAGCGTTGCTAAGGCATCCGCCAGCATCGCCAATGCGGAACAGGAGCTCAATCGAGCCAGAGCGTTACTCAGACGTGATCCTGGTGCCCTATCCAAGTTGAATCTTGAGCAGTTGGAAAACACTTATGCTTCCGCCAAGGCGGCGAAGGAAGAAGCTCTGGCACTAGAGGAACAGGCTCAACTCAATCTGACATTTACCGAGATTCTGGCACCTAGCGATGGTTATATTACCAACCTCAATCTCCAACAAGGAGCCCAGGCAGTAGCTAATAGTCCCGCTGTGGCACTGATCGACAGAAACAGCTTCTGGGTCCATGGTTTTTTCAAAGAGACCGATATCGCCAATGTCCGCCCCAAAGACCGTGCACTGATTACCCTGATGACTTATCCGGATATCCCGTTGGAAGGAGAGGTCGACAGTATTGGCTACGGTATAGCCCAGAGCGACGGCAGCATGGGGCATAATTTGCTGCCAACGATTAACCCCAGCTTTCAGTGGATTCGTCTGGCGCAGAGATTGCCGGTGCGTATTCACCTGAAGCAGGTTCCACCCGAGATCGTATTGCGAGTTGGTACAACAGCTTCAGTTTTGATTCAGACAAACACTCAAAACAAGTAATTCACTCAACGATATAACAAAGTGGAGTTGCTCACCTACTGGTGACACGGAATCTGTGAGACAGCGAATAAGCCAATTCCATCCAGGGAAAAATCCTCGATAGAAGCTCCTGCCGACTACCGGATCCCGGTGTTGAGTCAGGGGCTATTTGCACACTATCTCGCCACTTGATTCACTCTATGCAAAAACAGGCCAAAAACTGGGGTTGTAAGGTTGACACCCCAGTCCAGAAAGGGTTTAATGCGCGCCGTTGCCCAGATAGCTCAGTCGGTAGAGCAGGGGATTGAAAATCCCCATGACAGTTTCCATACCACAGCTCTGGACAGCACACTCTACAAGGCTTCGCTTTCAATGCGAGGCCTTTTTGTTATGCGCCTCTGGTCAATCTCTGGCAAGGTTGCTCACCGAGCACGGGATTAATAATCCCCGCCTCATGATCCGCTGCTTCATCTGACAACAGATAGCAAAATACGCACGCCCCCTTCCCCTGCAATGACCTCCGCTTCCTACGAACAACACCTTCCCTCCCAGCCAACTCTTGTGTGATGCCGCATATGTGATACTGGTTGTGTCGTGAGCCGAATCCCCGTTATTATCGGCTCATAGTGTGAGCCAAATATGCATCCAAATTGGCTCACATACTGAGCCGAATATGCATTCGATTCGGCTCATCTTTGACGTGACCTGTAACAATAAGGGGATGGGCAAGCTGATGGCTGAGGATTGGATCTGGCAACATGAGGGCTGGCCACACTTTTGCTGGCAAGATGAACCGCTGCAGCCACGGCTACGCACGGCACAACGCAATCTGGGGATCCTCCTCGGCACCCATTCCGTTCACGGCTCTACGCAAGCGCAGCAAGCCCAGGCGCTCGATACCCTGCTGGCGAATATCCTCGCCTCATCGGCCATTGAAGATGAACGGCTCAATGCCCAATCGGTGCGCTCATCGCTGGCCCGTCGCCTCGGCGTATCCGAAGAACAGCCCTATCCCATCTCGGATCGCTCCGAAGGCTTGGCTGCCATGATGCTCGATGCCATAGACAATCGACATCAGCCGCTCACGCTGGAGCGCTTGTTGCAATGGCATCACTGGTTGTTTCCTGCCGACGACTGGTCATTACAGCGTGTGCGGGTAGGTCAGCTACGCGGTGAAGAGCCGATGCAGGTTGTATCCGGGCGACTGGATCGGCCCACTGTGCATTTCGAAGCCCCACCACGCCAGGGCCTGGAGCAGGCACTCGCCTGCTTTATCGACTGGTTCAATGCCAGCCTGAACGACCCCAAACAGGATCCACTGCTGCGCGCGGCCATCTGCCACCTGTGGTTTGTCACCCTGCACCCGTTTGATGATGGTAATGGTCGCATCACCCGTGCCCTCACCGATCTGGCGCTCTCTCAGGCCGACAGCCAGAGCATCCGCCTGTATGCCATGTCGGTGGCGATCCTCGAACAGCGAGCCGGTTACTATCGTGTGCTGGAACAAACCCAGAAAGGCGGAGTGGATATCACGGCTTGGCTTGTCTGGTTTTTAGATACGCTCAATGCTACGTTGGAACAGGCCCAACAAGCGATCACCCGCACCTTGGCCAAGAGCCGTTTCTGGCAGCAACACGGCGGCGAGCCGCTGAGTGCCGAACAGATCAAGGTGTTGAACAGGATGCTGGACGGCGGCGAGACCGGCTTTTTGCAGGGTATCAGCGCCAGCCAGTATCAGAAGGTGGCCAAGGTCAGTAAAGCCACCGCGACCCGCCATCTGACCGACTTGTTAGAGAAAGGCTGCCTTGAAAAAATGCCTGGAGGCGGTAGAAATACCCGTTATCAGATCAAGATTACACGGTAATCCCCACATTGTTTTTCGGGGGGATTACCATTGGGCCTAACGCCCAATTCAGCGGCAAGTGAAACGAGTCAGATGCAATTGTTTGTTGAATGCTTTTGCTTCATTCTCCGCTTTTTGTACTTGTAATTCTAAAAGTCTGTCTTGCTTTGGTTGAATTTTGGTATGCCAATGATAGAACCCATACGCAGTAAAACCACAACCAAAAAAGAAAAATCCCGTTAGATATAGACCAAGCTCAAAATCCTTATTCGATATTGCGATTTTTGACTTTTCTTCGAGTATAAACAGTTCAAGCTTTTCATCTTCTGTTAGCGATTTTTTCGCCTTCAAAGTCTCTATTGGTATGTATCTTTCAAAAGCCATAGCATTGTATTGCTCATGCCTGACGAAAAACATAATTCCCGTTGTAAACAATATTAGCAGTCCAAAGAGTGCGTAAAACTTAAAAATATTGTCGGTAGGCAGTGGTATTCTCGACTGCATCTAGCCCTCCTTGTGCATACGTAGAGCTAACCGGCAAGGGCAAGCGACCAAAGGGAGCGAGGTTGAGCGCCATGTTAGAAACCTTTTGGGTTGATCTCGATGTCGATCTGGTTCAATTTGGCTATATCGGAAGATTTTTTAGAAATCTGTACTTTTAATTCATCAATCTTCATCATTCCGTCGTAATCAATCGCCACGAAATCGCCCTGACCAACTTTTGACTTGTTCACTATCGCTTGAATGTCAGAGATGGCGTCCATTACATCTCGGAGAAATTTAATCATAGATTGATCATCGAAGTCAGATATTGACTTTGCCCGTTCTTTTCCTCGGATGGCCCCCTTAGCAATCAACTCGGATATTTCTCGGAGTCCTTGGGTCATGTCGGTTATATTGCCTTCACATGACATCATGTGCTTGATTGCGTTGCGATTAATGGTATTAAGAATGATCTCAAGAGAGTCCTTATCATTCCAAGGATGTAATGATGAATAATCTTGATGCCGCCGCACAGCGTTTAGCATGTTTTGTATTTGATCTTCATCCGCCTTGTCGCAAAGTTCCCCAATAAAATAGCTCGGGTCAATGACTTTGCAGTAGGTTGGGACGGGGTGTTTTGATGACTTACAGAACCCGAATATATAAAGAGCTGAGTAGCTATCTTTCAGGCTAACGCCAGCGTCGTTTTTTGTCTCGAAGGCTTTGATAGTCTTGTCGATCTTTGCCGGACTCGCATTCGACGTAACTTGAACGGCAATCATTTTATTGTCGTCCGCCAAGTCAATTGCGGGAAAATTAACCATTAGCTGATTCTTGTTCACTAACGCCCCAATACTGAGTGCACGAAACATATGAATGGATAATGCCTCAAGCATCCGCTCCATGTCATGGAAGCCAGCCTTTTGGCGTTGGACAATGTAGGTTTGAAGCAGCGCGATATCTGCTTGCAGGTTTCTGATGAGTGCATCAATCACGGTAAATTCTGCCTGGTTTATAACGCCTCATTCAGGTGCACCGTAGGCGTCACCTGGAATGACTTGTTATGCGCTTTTTGTGTTGTTGGGCATTATAGTTGCGAAGCCCCGGAAATTATTGTCGTAGTTTAAAGACTGAATGATCAGCTTACTTTGCTCGTGTTTTTTAAAGTCATCCTTGATTATGTTTGACATTTCGTCTGTTTTTTTCATTGCAAACTCTAAGAATGAACCATTTTTATCTGACTTTGCATACCCAAACTCTACATTTTTAGGTAGATAAAAATCCAGATAGTAAGGTTTTTTACGGCTGTTAATTTTCTTGTGTTCACCTAAGTCGTGATCAGTGACAACAAGTATTTTTGAACCGTCGGGAAACGATTCGAAGAACTTGCGTGTTGCCTCAAGGAATAGATGCCAACCAATTTTTTCACCAGCTACTGATTCTGAAACTTCAATTTGGTAATAGCCAATTAAATATTCGATATATACACGACCAATACCACTTGGGTTTAACAAAGCCTCTTTATGCTTTTTTAGTTCATATACAGCAGTACAACAGCTTTTCTTCCCATGAAACTTTGAGTCGTTAGTGTCAATAAAATAGATACGATCATAATTTTCACATAGAAACTTTTCTTGAGAAAATGATAACGTATTACCGCCATCCATGAGCGACAGCTGTTTCTCTCGATTAAGTCCCTTATAGCTTCTGCTATGTGATGCTGAGTTTTGCTCCATATTTGAAATACAATGAAGATCACCAAACTCATCAAAAGTAAATTCGATTTCTCCATTTTCATTGGGTCTTGTAATACACTGTACCCATTCATCTCTGGGCAGAGGTTTATTCTTTTTCTTACTCATTACTCTGAACCTGATTAAAGCGTATAACGCAAAGCACACGGGTGACGACCGCGCAGCGGTTGGCATCCCAGCGGCCGCAGGTGAATTTGATGGCTTTGTTATGCATTTTGGCTGATAGAAAACAGGTATGTTATGCCATCCTCGACCCTTGTCTTAATCGACATCAGCTTGCTTAACCCAAATTTACCGGACGAACCATGAGTGCCATCATTGAAAACCCGAAATAATGCAAGAACATTTTTAACATCCTCGTCAACGAAATCAACAGCTTCCGCGGTCAGAAGCCCGCAACGGCTTAGCAAATAGCGAATTTTCTCTTTTCTCGTAGGCTGCCCACCTGATGTCACCTCACAGTTGGGATTAAGCGCCAAAACCTTTTCATCAGGAGCATTCATGTCCAGAATCTGAACGAATACCTCCCTTGCGCTTGTGCAGAAGTGACGAGCCGCATCAGGGTTCTGAGGGCTCAAGGAAAATAGCGCTCCTTTCCACCTGTTGCTCAAGTCCGGAGATAATTTTTGGAGCATTCCATCGAGCTCGGTTCGCAAGAGATCCGAAGGCTCAACATTCGAATCCTCTGTTTCAGACTCAAGAACAATTGAAAGGGCCAAGCTATTTGCGTTTTCTCGCTCGGATAGATCTAAGAATTCACTACCATAGCTTGAGTTTTCTAGACGCTCTTCGACGGAATCTAGTCGCTCATAGCAGCTATTCAGAGCTATTGCGGATGTCTGAACAACTTGGTATCGCACAGTTGTGGAGGACTGAAGCCTTCTCAGTTCAGCGGCTATCTTTTGTCTGTTCGCCCGTACTCTCGCGTTATACGTTCTCACTTCATTGTTGTAGCTATTGATCGCCTGCTTCACCTTCTGGTTATGCTGACGAACTTCACGGTTATATTTGTCTATGGCCTGCTTCTGCTTATTTTGGGCTTGACGGATTGCACTTCGAATCTGTGAAGGGGTCATTTTTCTAGGCATAGCGCCCTCCAATCTAATTTCAATGCATAACGTTTAGTTAAGGGCCGGGCTTTAGCCCGTCCCAGCAAGCGAAGCGAACGGTTTATACCAATTTTTATGTAATTTAAACTGAGAGCTTTTTACGAATTACCTCGGGCCACGAATTTGTATTCGCCCCAAATACTGACTGCATTTCTTTTATTTCTTTTTGTCTCTCTTGTTCTTCAGCTAGCGGGCGAGCTGTAAGAATGGCTTGCTCAATCTCTAGCTTTTTCGCGGCGAACTGTTTTTGGTCGTCGGTGTTTTGTTCGCGCTTTGCGATTAGAAACAATTTTTCATATATGGCTGATTTGTGCTGAAGGGAATGTAAATCCTGTATTTGTTTACAGCGCTGCGACATGCCGTTTTTGATTGCCTCAGCAGTTGCGGGAATTATGTACTCAATACAGAACTTTTCCGCCTCTTGATATCTCCCGGCCTTTTGAAAATAAGGAATTATTTTTGTGTAACTTGCATGACCATAAAGTAATGCTGATTTAGAGATTTTTGAAAGCGCTACTTTTAGTATTTCGACTGCTTCAGAATATTTGTTTTCTTTGCTTTTTGCTGTTGCCAGCTTCATTAGCTCGCCAATTTCAGTGTCAATGTTTTTATACTCCACAACAATCTCCCAGAAATTACATAACGTTTGGTTAAGGGGCAGGCTTTATCCCAGTGAGCGAAGCGAACGATTTAAACTAGTTGTTATACGTCATTGACGATTACTTCGATGACTTGGGTTTTGACGTTGAGATATTCATACGCAGCTCTAGTTTTATGTATGAAGGCGGAATCCCGAGAGAATAGAAAATCTGAAAACGAAGCTATAGCGGCGTGCCCTGCATCACTCATTGCGGCAGTGAATCTTCTGTCATGCTTCATTTTGGAATCTGGGTAGTAGCCGATAACATTTAATACGTTGTATACAGATGTTACCTTTTCGTGCAAATGCATTTCTCTGTTGTAAATTGGGTTTTTTGATATGCCTAAAAACTGCTCTATTGAGTAATTATTTTCCCTGTAGCTATCAAGGGTTTTATAGGCGCTCCATATTTGCTCTATTACGCTTGGCGGTTCAATGTTATTCAGCTGCACTGGCCCGATATTCATATGGTTGCGGTATGTCTGAACGCCAGAATAATTTAATTCATCTTCTATGTGTTTACGTAGCTCCGCTGTTGATTGGGCAAGGGCCTCGTTGAAGCTGTTTTGCATTTCTTTTGTATGGGCAGAGACTGCGGCTTCTATCCCAGGAACTAAATCTTTTATCTCGTCAACCTGGTCTGAAATATAGTTCATTAAGTGACTGAATGAATCTATTTGCTCTCTGTTGATGTCATCAAAGTCGCTTCCTGCTCGGCCGCCATAGAATTTAAGCAATGATTGTGCCGTGGCTTTTTCCATCGCTTCATAAACTGGCTCAATGTTTTTGCAGTAATCTTCAAATGCATCGAACGGGTTTGATTCTTTTAATATGGCTTTATCAGTTATTTTAAAACTCTCAGTGATGAATATTCGAAGGTGCATCGCCTCCAAGCATTCAAGAACCTCAAGAAATTTTGAGCCACTATCTCCTGTTCTTTTGATTTCCTTGAGCGTTTCATCTGAATAAATAATTTGATATTTCTCTCTCAACTCAGATGCGAATGGCAAATCTCTATTTTTTACAAATATATCAAGAATGTTGTGGTCTAAATATGCTGTTGGCTTTCCATCATAATTTTTATTCGGAGTTCTCACTCAATACCTCTATGATGTATAACAGTGATTATGCAATAGGACACGCCGAGAAATCCCGAGCAAAGACATATTCGGTTGCTTTGGCTAACGAGCAATTATTAAGCTCGAAAACCTTTCCTTTAGATATTTTTTGGTCTTCAACGCTAGCAGCAAATGCAAGATTAGGAGCTATGGGCATAAACGTAAGGTCATCGTAGCCATCAGCGACTAAGAACTCACCATCACTCGCCTCAAGCAGCCCCCATTTCAAGCTACTATATGCTTCCCAAGCGCGATCTAGCTCTATCTGTATTTGTAAGGATGCACTGAAGCGAGATGGGACTACTCCATTTTCGCGGGTGAACATGCCCCATTTGCTTTCTAGAATCTCTTCTTGCTCTTTTTCTATACCAGACCCGGTAATGCCGTTCAGTACAATATCCTGGTTTGGGCTGGTGTGATAAGCGAAGCGTAAGCGCCACAATAAAAAGTATCGTGAAATCGACTCGTGGCACCTGGAGGAGTAGTCGCTGATATTGTCTATTTGATTATGGAATTCTTTTTCTATGGCTGCCATGTAGCCTTTTTCAGCTCTTTCATCCCATGTTCTTTTTGTGCAAAAAATTTTGGCTCGCTTATGCCGCTCAACTACTTCTTGGGTGGCGATGAATTTAACCTGAACCTTTTCTGCTTCATTATAGAACTTGCTGATGGCGTGGGCCGTATGAAAGTGTTGCTCAACGGTTAGTTGCTGAGGATTGCCTTTAAGTGTTGGTTCATACGGCACGAGCTTTGCTCCTAGTGCATAACGATTAAGCTAACGGGCGAGCAAAAGCGCAGCTTTTGCGAGTCCAGCGAACGGAGTGAGCGACAGTTGAGCGCATTGTTAGAGGTTACACTCCAAGTGCGCGTCGGTGGCTTTGACTAGGTCTTTGATGAAACGAATTACCTTTTCTAGCTCATCGCGCTTGATTAAGTGAGCCGCAGGCGAGCCGTTACTCAATGGCTTGGAGCGATGCACTGCATCGCCACGCTTTGAAATCCATTGATTCAGTGCTGCCTTGGCCTTTTCTGGCTCATGGTTTGCCCAGTTCCAACCCTGGGTTACATCAATGTCGAGATAGTCGACAAATAGTTTTTTGGTTTTGTCCGAGGTTGGGTTGTGGAACTGCTTTAGCTCAACCTGCAGTTTTTTCAGGATGAAATTTCCGACATAGCTACCGGCGACAGCAGCAAGGCGCTTTTGGACACCTTCTGTTACTCGGTCTTCTACGTATGTTTCCCATGCCGTTAGTGCCATGACCAGCCCCGCGCGCTTCAAGACTTCGGCGTTTGGTGGCGGAGGATTTGCGTTCATGGCGTCAAAGTGAGCAAGGAGTTCTTCGGCGTCTTTTATTCCGTGCTCGAATGCGGTTTTGGCAAGGGACATCTTGTAATCTCTAACAGTGATTAGATGGAAGGCGGTACTAATCCGTTAACAGAGCCTTCCATATAACTCCGCCCCATTTTCATCACCGCCAAGCGAAAATCAAAATTAAATCATAGCATTACCAGTCTACCTCTGACGCTCAAACGCATTCGTTTGCCCCCCTATATTTGCGCTATCACTACCACTGTATAAAAAAAACAGCTGACAAGTCAGTCCACTGGGATAATCGCTGCCTCCTAACGTGGTCGCATGGCTCCCGAGTTGTGCCTAAGCTACCGCCCCTGAATTACAACCTTCAGTCTGCTGTTTTTTACCTAGGGCGTTTCTCCAGCCTGGCTCATGGGTGATTCAGGAGAGGCAGTTCCAAACGATTATCCTAGCGCTTCAGATAGATGACACAAAAGAGGGGAATTGTAGTTTTCTGAGCAAGATCAACAAACTAATCCGCATTAGAGGGTGATGGACAGCATCAACACGCGGGAAGCCCTCACTTTCCCTGCATGGCCTTTTTCAAAATCACCGCTCATCCGCTATCAATTGCTGGTCATCCTGATTTCCTGCTCTCCCATTCCCGTAAAAGCCCAATCCTCAAACATATATGAATCCCTGGATAACCCATGACCATTCCGGTCCGGGAACATCCAAGGAGAACATCCATGTCTGAACTTTCATTGTTCGATGCCATTGGCGAAGGTAAAAACGCGACACAGGATTATCTGGATACCCTGTCGCGGGCACTGCTGCGCCATCATCAACTGGTCAAAGCCATCCGTATCCACGGTCGTTATGTACCGGAATCGTTGCCAATGACCGGTCTGCCGGTATTGGTTGCCATCTTCAGTCACACCAATACCTATACCTTGCACCAACTGCCCTCGACTCAGATAGGGCAGTTGGTGCTGTCGATTGCCCGCTTTTCCGGTCAGGCCACTCACGACCTGGATAACGGTGTCTTTGAAGAGATCTGGGACATGGGTGACAGCAGCTTCACCACGGATAGCGCCGAGCAGGCCGTTTACTGGTTGCCGTTACCGGAGCGCTGGATCGCTCTGGAGGGCACACAAGTGGCGCTGCACGATAAAGACCATCCGGTGTTCAAGTTGCTCAACGTCACCGCCCGGAACTCTGGTCCGGTCTTGGATATCTGCGATGGCGTGGTCAGTCTGGCGCTGGCGTCAGATTGGGATGGGGAGTGGGATGGGGAGTGGGCCGCATGACCGAGATCAACCGCTCCTCGCTACTCGCCAAGCTCAAACACATCAAGGGCATGAAGCTGCTGGTTGAGCAGGCCGTCTTGCTCTACCTGTTGATGACCGACGAGCAGACGCCTGTGTGGATCAAGACCATCGTGGTCAGCGCACTCGCCTATTTGCTCTGTCCGGTCGATGCCGTACCGGACTTTATCCCCGGCGTGGGGCTCACCGATGACCTGGGTGTCATCAGCGGTGCCATTGCCTCGTTAGGCAGTCATATCCATCAAGGTCATCGCAGCAAAGCGGCTGACTTCTTCAAGTAATCCCTTCAGAAGGAATTTCATCATGGCTAAAGCCACACAACCGGCAGCGTCGGCTGCTCCGGTCTGGACTGTTATTAAATCCTCCAAGGCCCCAAAGATCAGCGCACGGGCCAGTGGTTTGCTGCACTACGACGTGGGCAAGAACGATGAAGGTCGCTACGCCCTTCGCATTACTGCCAACGACACGGGTGGCCTGTTCAGCAAGCACTGGTTATCGCTCGATGACATCCTGGCACTGTTGGACATTCTCAAGGATGCCCCCTTCAAATCGGTAGCGCTCAAGGCGCTGTTTGTTCGAGGCAGTGCCAATAACCACGGTTTCCTCGCCGCCATCCTGCGTGCTGAAAAATTGTTGGCCGCCGCCGAGCCCAACTCACCGTTCCACCGGGTCGGTCTCTCGCTCAGCGACTGGTCAACTCAGCTGGATGAACTGGCCAATATGGATAAACAGGCTCGCAAGGGAAAAGCCAAGGGGCAGAAGGGCCAAGATGACACGACCGATGAGAAAACCATCGAGAAAGGCAATGAGCCCCCGTTTTTGGAAACAGCCAACGACCAGGCCGGTTTGTCAGACAAGATGGATCAGGCCGGGGCCGACACGGGATCCGAGACCGGCGACGCGGTAGCCGGGCAGGAGACCCAGCCATGAGCAACCGTGACATAGCACTGAACTGGCAGGGGCTCCCCCTGCCGGTTTCACCCCGGTTCGCCGTATGTCTGACCGACCTGCTGAACACGCACCATCCCACATGGCACCAAGCCCGTGCTGTCACGATGAACTTCCGTGATCCGGGTTATGGCCCGGAGAGTGGAGGCTTTCATCCGGTGGAAATCCGTCTGCAACGCCGAGGAAATCTATGGTCCTTGGTCTATATGACGGACTTCTCCTATGTCGGCATGGGTGACTATGCCGAATTGGCTAAGGAGGTCGATTTTGACTTCTCAAGCCAGGAAGGGCTGGTTGCCTATGCGCATGTGGTGCCGTTGTCTGAGTTGGGTGAGTTCTATGAATTATGGGAGGGCAATTTCCTCACCTACTTGTCGCTGGGTGTCTATGCGATCACGGTAGCCACTGGATAATTCCCCCCTTACTTGCGCAAATTTCACGGGGTTACGGGGTTGGCGTCGATTTACCCTGTCTCTCCAAGGGAAAAACGCGCCCCGTTTCTCCCCGTTTGTGCGGGGCGGACACGGGGCCCGCCGTGACATTGCGGGGCAACCCGACCTATTCATTAACTCACCCATTATTTCCGCAAATTTCGCGGATTCACGGGGTTGAGATGAAAAAGCTCAATCCCTCAAAGGGAAAAACCAGCCCCGCTCCCCCCCGTTCGTGCGGGGCGGACACGGGGCTCGGTAGCATTTTTACGGGATCGGACCGGGTAGCGACCGGGGCGGCCATCTGCTCACTCACCTTTCCCGCGTTGTCATCGTGCCGGGCCAGTCAGGCCAAGGCGCGATGAGCAACGACCATTTTGATCGCCAAGCCAGAGACGGGGATTGGACCTCCTTTCCACTGTGAAGGGGGCCTATGCCGTGTCTAATCAGCTCATATGTTGAGGAGCGAACCATGAACGAAACACCCACCCGATTTAAATTTACCAATCGACGGATTGCCGATCTGCCCCCTAACCCCGATGACGCTCGCAGTACCGAAGCGGAGTATTCAGATACCGATGTGACCGGTCTGCGCTGTCTGGTTGGCAAAGGGGAGGGGCGTCGCAAGTTCCTGCTGCGCTATCAAATACATGGGCGCAAGCGGGCGATTGCCCTCGGGCACTATCCCACATTGGATGTCAGCGCGGCTCGTAAGCTCGCGCTCGACTACAAACGCAAGATCGCCGAAGGCGTTGACCCGCAACAGGCCAAGGAGGACAAGCGCAACCAGAAGACCCTGAGCAATTTGTTTCAGGAAGACTATCTGCCCTATCTGCAATCGAGAAATCGCAGTTGGAAGACGGATGAACATCGCTTCCGTAATCACCTACGGCCAATCTTCGGCAACCTGATCCCGGAAGAGATCACCGTTACCCGCATCCAGAACATGCAACAGATGTTGCTCAAGCGCCTCACTCCGGCCACCTGCAATCGCGTCCTAGCTTTGCTCAAGGCCATCATGACCTGGGCAGCCCGTGCCGGACTGATCAAGGACAATCCCGCCGCCTTGGTGTCATTGCTGCGAGAGAACAATCGGCGCGAACGCTACTTCACCCCCGATGAAATCCGTCGCCTGTTCCGGGCTGCCGATCAGCATGAGAGTTTCTATACCGGTCAGTACGTCAAGATGTTGCTGCTCACCGGCTTGCGCCGGGCCGAGCTGGCAAGGGCCAAATGGCAGCACTACAACAAGGAGGACAAGACCCTATACATTCCCCACACCAAGAACGGCCATAGCCGTGTGTTGCACCTGAACCATATGGCGGTGGAACTGTTGAACTACTTACCGGTGACACAGGGAAATCCCTACCTGTTTCCCGGCAAGCGGCAAGGGCAGCCATTGCAGAATCCCACCAAGGGTTTTCAGCGGATGCTGGCGCGAGCCGGTATAGATAAGGAGGGGGTTTGCTTGCACACCTGTCGTCATTCGGTCGCAGCACTGATTGTCTCCAACGGCGGCACCCTGTTTGATGTGCAATCCCAGCTCGGACACCGGAGCAGTCAAACATCACTGCGTTATGCTCACCTGCATAACACCCGGATGCAGCAGACCAGCCAGAAAATAGCCAACTGCATCCATGATGCCCTGACCAGCTCTGTTCCATCCAAGCCGCTGCCACAGCCCGAAGAGGGCGAGTGGGTTCAGGCCAGCTAGGTATGTCGGTATCTCATCCAGTGGTGAGATACCGATATCGCTGTTTAGCAGCCCAATGATCTGTTTTCAGCGACCCTCCCGATAAACCCCTACACAAAATCTGTCGGGGCTTATGAGCCTTCTCAACCGCTTCTCGCCGGTTGATAACAAAACCCCTCACCTGATGACAAAAGCCCATCGCCGATGATGGGTTTTGCGAAAAACTGCCTGCCATCCAATTCGTCACGCCGTGTCGCGGCCTGTTTGGATAATCCGCGACACGGTTATTCCCCTTCTGTGATGGTATGCACGAACACGACAAGATTGCTCAGCGCCTCGGTATGCTCCTCACTCGCCTCTACAGCGGTGAGAAGCTACACCTGAGTGATCTGGCAACCGAGTACAACGTCACCGTGCGCACCCTGCAGCGGGATTTCAATCAACGCCTCAGTTATTTACCGATAGAGCACCGCAGCCAGCAATACTGGCTGGATCCTGGGTTCCTCAATCACAAGAACGACGGAAAGGTGCGAAAGCTGGCCGAGCAGTTGGGCATCACCGACCTGTTCCCCCGCGCCAGTGAACATCGTCTGGGTCAGCTGCTGGACAGAGGCAATCCAAGTCTCTTCGCCATCAAGGGGTTCGATGGTCAATCAGCTGACTCACTCATTCACCAGATACCGGTATTAGAACAGGCGCTGACTCACCATCTGCAATGCTGGCTCATCACCAAAGACCAACGCAAGCAACTGTTTAGCCCCTATCAGCTCGTCAATTACAAGGGCACCTGGCACTTGGTCGGCGTTAGCGAGGGGCGGTTGCAAGCCTATCCGCTGAGCAACATCGCACTGGTTGAGTTATCGCAACAGACCTTCACCCGTGATGCGCTTATTCAGCGGCAAATCGATACCGATCCGACACTCTGGCGCTCCGGCATGATTGAGGTGCTACTCAAAGCCAGTGCCTCTATCGCCATCAACTTTCAGCATCGCCCGTTGCTGCCCGAGCAGGAGATTGTCAAAACCCTGGATGACGGTGCGCTGTTATTGAGCAGTCGTGTACTCGATGCCAACCAAATTCTGCCTGTCATCAAGTCTTGGATGCCTGAGCTCACCGTGTAGTGGCATAGTGAAT
>NZ_CDBO01000046.1 GCF_000819885.1 Aeromonas fluvialis | reverse complement strand
CGCGCTGAGGTGGCGTATATTACGCTCCTCACTTCGAGAGTCAAGCGATTGTTTTCGCTTTTCTTTCGGCGCCCGCTTCACCAGGAAGCTAGCTCATCAGTCTGGCGTGTTCCGCCGTGCTGGTAGGGGCGCATTATAGGGAGCGGCGCCGGGATGGCAAGCGCAAAATTGCGAAAAATAGCATTTTTACGGTTTGACGCTTCGAAAGCCTATTTATCAAACAAAAAGCCCTGCATTCGCAGGGCTCACACCAGTTTCAGCAAATTGCTGCTATTTTTTTGACCAGAATTCCCGCGCGAAGTTGCGCACTTTGTCCCAATCGGTGAACTCGAGGTCCTTGCTGGTATCGGTGCTGCCACCGGTAATCTTCATGATCAGCTGAATAATGCGAGTTTGCCACCAGTTATAGCGGGAGTACTGCAGCGCACCGGCAAACACGCCCAGGGTTTTCGGCTTCCAGGGAGAGAGGCGCAGGAACTTCTTCATATAGGCATTAGTTTGCGGCGTCTGCTTCTCAGGCTTGCGGGCGGTCAGGTTGACGCAGAAGAAGGCGGCATCGGCCACCTCCAGCTGCTCCTGATGAGCATGAACAAAGCTGAACAGGCTGGGATGGTAGTTGCCATAACGAATGGACGCGCCGATCAAGACCTTGGCGTACTTGCTGAGATTGCACATCGGCAGGGTATGCAGATCATGCTTCACCACTTCGCATCCCGGCATCTGCTCCAGCATGACATCGATTATTTTGCGGGTTTGGCCATCCCGAGAGGAATAAAGCACCAGAATCTTGTCCATAACTACCTCAACTACGCCAGAATGCAGGCGTAAACAGTACCAGAAGTGTGAAGATTTCCAATCGGCCAAACAACATAGCCAGGATCATTATCCATTTGGCGGTTTCAGTGGTATCAGCAAAATGGGGTGCCACCTCCCCCAAACCGGGTCCCAGGTTATTGAGGGTCGCCACGACAGCTGAAAATGCAGTGAGTTCATCCATGCCCGTCGCCATCAACCCCAACATGCATAGAATGAAGATGATGGTGTAGGCGGCAAAGAAGCCCCACACCGCCTCGATCACTCGTTCGGACAGCGCCTTGTTGCCCAGTTTGATGCGATAGACAGCCTTCGGGTGGATCAGACGCTTGAGCTCCCTCATCCCCTGCAGATGCAACAGCATCAGACGCACTACCTTGATCCCGCCGCCAGTACTCCCGGCACAGCCCCCGACAAAGGAGGAGAACATCAGTAACACGGGCAGAAACAACGGCCATTCGGCAAACCCGGCCGTGCTGAAGCCCGCCGTCGTGGCGATGGAAACCGACTGGAACAGCGCATGATCCAGCGTCTCCTTCCAACTGCCGTAGTTACTGTGCGCCATCAACACCAGAAAGCAGATGAAGGCCAGCACAAGCTGGATGGCGAGAAAGACCTTCACTTCGGGATCCCGCAAATAGACCCCGATCCGCAACGACCGCTGCGCGAATGCCGCAAAATGCAGGGTGAAGTTCACCCCTGCGATCAGCAGAAAGATCACCGTGATAAGGTTGATGGTCGAGCTGTTGAAGTAACCCATGCTGGCATCATGAGTCGAAAAGCCCCCGATCGCGACGGTCGCAAAGGAGTGGCAGATGGCATCAAACAGCGTCATACCCGCGCTCCAAAATGCCAGCGCACAGGCGATGGTGATGAACAGGTAGATATACCAGAGCGCCTTGGCCGTCTCGGCGATACGCGGGGTCACCTTGTTGTCCTTGACTGGCCCCGGGATCTCGGCACGGTAGAGCTGCATGCCACCGATACCGAGCAGCGGCAGTATGGCGACGGCCAGCACGATGATCCCCATTCCCCCCAGCCATTGCAGCAGTTGGCGATAGAAGAGGAACGCCTTGGGCAGTTCATCCAGTCCGGTCAGCACAGTTGCGCCCGTGGTGGTCAGTCCAGAGAAAGATTCAAAAAACGCCTCTGAAACCGACATGTCAGGCACGTCACCCAGCATGAACGGCAAGGCACCGACGCTGCCGAGCACGGTCCAGAACAGCACCACGATGAGGAATCCCTCTCTGGAACCCAACTCCCGCTTCTTGTGACGGTTGGGAAACCAGAGTGCCATTCCGAGCAGCAGGGCAATCACAAAGGCACTGACAAATTCAGAACCGCCCCCATCCCGATAACCAAATGCGACCAGCGCAGGCAACAACATGGTCGAGCTGAACAAAGCAACCAGCAGGCCAACAATTCGGATAATGCTCAGGATGTGCATTCCTGCTCCCTATCAAGAATCAAAGAGCGATGGATTCTAGCCATCTAAGGGACTGAGGGATACCCGCCCATGGGTCCGGTCGGTCAATTCACGGTCAACCCGAGCCCAAACCGAGGACTCCCACGCCACCCGCAAGGAGACCTGCTGACCGTAATCGGCAGCCAGCAATTTGCCATTATGGCTGCTAATCAGCGACTCGACCGTCCCCATGTCACCGTACTCGCAGTGAATGAGAGAGGGAGTGCTCGGCACCTTGAGCAGGATTGGCAACTGCTTGAGAGCCGCACCGACGCCGCCGCCATAGGCTTTGACCAGTCCACCGGTGCCAAGCTGGATACCGCCGTAGTAACGCACCACCACGGCGCAGATTTCACCGAGCCCCGACCCCATCAGCTGGGCCAGGATCGGCTTGCCCGCGGTACCGGTAGGTTCGCCATCGTCGCTGAAGCCATAAACCTGGCTATCTTGCGGCGCCCCTGCCACAAAAGCCCAGCAGTGATGACGGGCGCCCGGGTGTTGCCGTTTGATTTCGTTGACCCACCCCTTGGCCGCCTCGACAGTCGGGGTGTGGGCAATCAGTGTAATGAAGCGACTCTTCTTAATCTCTTCGGTCAGCTCCAGCGGCGCGGCTGGAATGGAGTAAGCTGCCGCCATCAGAGCCCTGCTTGTCTGGTCATGTTCTCCACCCCGTTGGCGTGCAGCACTATGTTGTCTTCGATACGGATGCCGCCAAACGGCCGCAGCGCCTCCACCTTGTTCCAGTTGACCCGCTTGCCCTGCTCACGCTGACGCAGCGGCTCCAGCAGACTGTCGATGAAGTAGAGGCCCGGCTCTATGGTGAATACCTGATCCACCTCCATCACCCGGGTGCAGCGCAGATAGGGGAACAGTTCAGGCGCCGCCAGATGAGTGCCCCGCTCATCCTGCATGAAACCACCGGCATCGTGCACCTGCAGACCGAGGAAGTGGCCAAGACCGTGGGGGAAGAAGACGTTGGTCACACCGGTATTGATCATCTCGTCCACCGACATGTCCACCAGCTCGGTGGCCTGCAGCAGACGCGCCAGTCTGTGGTGCATCTGCTGGTGCAGCTCGCTGTAACGGCGACCCGGTTTGATCTCCTTGATGATCTCCTGTTGCTGCTCATCAAGGGCAGCAATCAGGTCAGCAAACTCGCCACGCCGCCATGCCCAGGTACGGGTGATGTCGGAGGCATAACCGTGAAAATCGACGCCGGCATCGATCAGGAAGGAGTGACGCTCCGCATCCGGTACCCGCAGGGCGGAGAGGTGGGTGTAATGGAGGATGGCCGCATTGCGGTTGATGGCGACGATATTGCCATAGGGCGCCTCATTGGTCCCCTGCCCGACCGCCTTTATATAGGCCAGATTGATCTCGAACTCGCTCGCCCCCGCCATAAAGGAGTCCTTGGCGGCGATATGGCCACGCACCCCGATCCGGTTCGCCTCGCGTAGACACTCCAGCTCGTAGGGGGTCTTGTAGGCGCGGTGATAGTGCAGGTAGTTGAGCACCGCCTCGGGATTGGGCTGGGTCAGCCCCAGCAGATCGGCCACCTCCAGATGACCGCCCAGATAGGCCCACTCCTGCTTGTTGGCAGGCAGATGTTCGGCCACCTGCTCCGGTCGGGTCAAGAAACGGATATCGAAGAAGTCGACCCAGAAGGCATGGGGCAGATCTGCCGCCTTGTGCCAGAAATCGACCGGACGGTAGAACAGCAATACCGGTTTGTTCACCCCGTCCACCAGCAGCCAGCAGTGGGGGTTGTCCAGCACCGGCAACCAGGCCTTGAAGTGCGGGTTTACCTTGAACGGGTAATCCTGATCATCAAGGAAGATGCGGTGGGTCTGGCCGGAGTGGATGGCCAGTCCGCTGAGACCCTGTTGTTGCAGAATATCGCGGGTGCGCTGCTGCAAGGTCTCGAGGTGCTGGGCAAAAAGTTGGCTGTAGCTGCTCATAGCGTCCTGCTCCGAGGTGAATGTGATAGCAGCATAACACCAAGCTCGGGGCGGCTCGACCCGTCAAACTGCCGCTTCGTGAGGTAACGCATGCGTTACAACCTGTTTGTTATCAACACAAAACCAATTGTTAACAAACCAAAAACAATTCAATACACTGCCGGTAGATACATGAAGTCAGGGATTACGCATGGACAACCTCTGCCTGTGGCAACCTGATCCGCTCGGGATGCAGCAATCCAACCTCTACCGTTTTATGGAGGAGGTGAACCGTTTCCACGGTTTGCAGTTGCAGAATTATCCGCAGCTTTACCAATGGTCGGTGGAGAAGACCACCCGTTTCTGGCCGCTGGTATGGCAGCACTGCGGCGTCAAGGGCGAGCTCGGCAACATAGTGGCGGAGAACCGTCAGGATATGCAGCGCACCCGCTGGTTCCCCGACAGCCGCCTCAACTTTGCCGAAAACCTGCTGCGCCGCCAGGACGAGAGCCCGGCCATCATCTCCCGCATCGAAGAGGGCCCAAGCCACACCCTGAGCTGGCGTGAGCTGGGGGAGCAAGTGGCCCGGCTGGCCCAGTGGCTGCGCCATGAGGGGATTGGTCGTGGCGATGTGGTTGCCGCCTATCTGCCCAATATTCCGGAAACCGTGGTTGCCATGCTGGCAACCACCAGCCTCGGGGCGATCTGGACCTCCACCAGCCCCGACTTTGGCGAGGCCAGCGTGGTGGAGCGTTTCGGCCAGACCCGGCCGCGAGTGCTGTTTGCCGTAGACGGCTATCGCTACAACGGCAAAGCTATCGACATTCAGCAGAAGGTCGCCAGCGTGGTCAGCCAGTTAGGCAGCATAGAGCAGACGGTGATGATCCCCCTGCTCGGCAACCCGCTGCAACTTGGTCACGACTGGCAGCAACTGCTGGCGAGCCAGCACGGCGCCCAGCTTGTCTTCGAGCCGATGGCCTTCAATGACCCGCTCTATATCCTCTACTCCTCCGGCACCACCGGCAAACCCAAGTGCATCGTGCACGGCATCGGCGGCACCCTGCTGCAACATCTGAAAGAGCACCAGCTGCACTGCGACATCAAACCGGGGGAGCGGATCTTCTACTTCACCACCTGCGGCTGGATGATGTGGAACTGGCTGGTGAGCGCCCTCGCCTCCGGCGCCACCCTGGTGCTCTACGATGGCTCGCCGTTTTACCCGGATGGCAACGTGCTGTGGGATCTGGCCCGCGACGAGCAGGTCAGCTTGTTCGGCACCTCGGCCAAGTATCTCGATGCGTTGCACAAACAGGGTTATGCCCCTATCAAGACCCACGACTTGCCGCACTTGCGGCTGATCTGCAGCACCGGCTCAGTGCTGTCTCCGGAGGGTTTCGACTACGTCTACCAGCTGATAAAGCAGGATGTGCAGCTCAGCTCCATCTCCGGCGGCACCGATATCTGCTCCTGCTTCGTCATCGGCAACCCGCTCAGCCCGGTCTATCGTGGCGAGAGTCAGGGGCGCGGCCTTGGCCTCGCGGTGCAGGTGTTCAACGAAGCGGGCCAGCCGGTGCAGGGGGAGAAGGGCGAACTGGTCTGCACCAAGCCGTTCCCGGCCCAGCCCATCTACTTCTGGGGCGACGAGAACGGCGATAAGTACCACACCGCCTACTTCGAGCGGTTCGACAACATCTGGTGCCACGGCGACTGGATCGAGCTGACTCCGACCGGCGGCATTCTGTTTTACGGCCGCTCCGATGCCACCCTCAACCCGGGCGGCGTGCGGATCGGCACCAGCGAGATCTACCGCTATGTCGAACAACTCGACGAGGTGGAGGAGAGCATCGTCATCGGCCAGCAGTGGCAGCAGGACGAGCGGGTGGTACTGTTCGTCAAGCTCAATGCGGGCTGCAAGCTGGACGAGCCGCTGCGCGAGCGGATCCGCCAGCAGATACGCCAGCACTGCACAGCCCGCCATGTGCCCGCCCGTATCCTGCAGGTAGATGCCATCCCCCGTACCAAGTCAGGCAAGATAGTGGAGCTGGCGGTACGGGAAGTGGTGCACAACCGGCCGGTCAACAATACCCATGCCCTGGCCGATCCCGAGGTGCTGAACCAGTATCGCAACCGGCCGGAACTGGCCAGTTGATAACAAGCTCACAGCCATCCGAGGCGCTGCAAGGCGCCTCTCTTTTGCCCGTTTTGTGATGAAGAGCTTTTACTCGAGATCTGTTAAACAAATGTTTTAAATAGGTGTTGAAAATGTCTCCTTTTGGATCAATAGTGAGCCTCGCCCCCTGCTGGGGATAAAGGAGCAACACCCCCCACCGAGTGGGAACAAGGAGACACTCTCATGATCTACCAAGGCGAAACCCTGTCGGTCAGCTACCTCGAAAACGGCATTGCCGAACTGAGGTTTGATGCCCCGGGTTCAGTCAACAAGCTGGATCGCGCTACCCTGCTCTCCCTGAGCGAAGCGATCGCCGCATTACAGCAACAAGCCGATTTGAAGGGTCTGATCCTCACCTCCGGCAAAGACGCCTTTATCGTCGGTGCCGACATTACCGAATTCCTGGAACTGTTCGATCTGCCGCAAGACGATCTGCTCGGCTGGCTGAAAAAGGCCAACGACATCTTCAACGCCATCGAAGATCTGCCGGTGCCGACCCTCTCTGCCATCAAGGGCCACGCTCTGGGCGGCGGCTGCGAGACCATTCTCTCCACCGATTTCCGTCTGGCTGACACCAGCGCCAAAATCGGCCTGCCCGAGACCAAACTCGGCATCATGCCGGGCTTTGGCGGCACAGTCCGTCTGCCGCGAGTGATCGGTGCCGACAACGCATTGGAGTGGATCACCACCGGCAAGGATTACCGTGCCGATGACGCCCTCAAGGTGGGTGCCATCGATGCCGTAGTCGCCCCCGATGCGCTGCAGAGCGCTGCGGTGCAGATGATGAAAGACGCCATCGCGGGCAAGCTGGACTGGCAGAGCCGTCGCGCCGCCAAAAAAGCGCCGCTGCGCCTCTCCAAACTGGAAGCCATGATGAGCTTCACCACCGCCGCCGGCATGGTTGCCGCCGTGGCGGGCAAACACTATCCGGCGCCGATGACTGCGGTGAAAACCGTCGAAGCCGCCGCTGGCATGGGCCGTGACGAAGCACTGGTCGTTGAGGCACAGGGCTTTATCAAACTGGCCAAGACCGATGTCGCCAAGGCGCTGGTCGGTATCTTCCTCAACGATCAGCACATCAAGGCGCTGGCCAAGAAGGCTGCCAAGCAGGCAGCTAAGGCCACTAGCCACGCCGCCGTACTGGGTGCCGGCATCATGGGGGGCGGCATCGCCTACCAGTCTGCCAGCAAGGGCATTCCGGCGGTGATGAAGGATATCAACGAGAAGGCACTGGCACTTGGCATGGGCGAAGCCACCAAGCTGCTCAACGGCCAGCTCGAAAAGGGTCGCATCGACGGCATCAAGATGGGCCAGGTGCTCTCAGCCATCACCCCGACCCTCAGCTATGACAACGTCAAGCATGTGGATCTGGTGGTCGAAGCCGTGGTCGAGAATCCCAAGGTGAAGGCCGCCGTACTGGGCGAAGTGGAAGGGATCATTGGTGAAGACGCCGTGCTCGCCAGCAACACCTCCACCATTCCCATCTCCCTGCTGGCCAAGGGGCTGAAACGCCCGCAGAACTTCTGCGGCATGCACTTCTTCAACCCGGTGCACCGCATGCCACTGGTGGAGATCATCCGCGGCGAGCAGACCTCCGATGAAACCATCAACCGCGTGGTGGCCTATGCCGCCGCCATGGGCAAGTCCCCGGTCGTGGTCAACGACTGCCCCGGCTTCTTCGTCAACCGCGTGCTGTTCCCCTACTTCTTCGGCTTCAACAAGCTGGTTGCCGATGGTGCCGACTTCGCCGCCGTCGACAAGGTGATGGAGAAGGAGTTCGGCTGGCCCATGGGCCCCGCCTATCTGCTGGACGTGGTCGGCATCGACACAGGTCACCATGCCGGTGATGTGATGGCGCAGGGTTTCCCGGCACGCATGAGCAAGGAAGGTCGCACCGCCATCGACGTGATGTATGAGGTGAGCCGCTTCGGTCAGAAGAATGGCAAGGGTTTCTACTCTTACGAGCAGGACAAGAAGGGCAAGCCGAAGAAGGTGGCCGACGCCGCTGCTTATGAGCTGCTGGCCCCCATCGCCAAGCCGAAACAGGATTTCGACAAAGACGCCATCATCGCTCGCATGATGATCCCGATGATCAACGAGGTGGTGCTCTGTCTGGAAGAGGGCATTGTTGCCACCCCAGCCGAAGCCGACATTGCGCTGGTTTACGGTCTGGGCTTCCCTCCCTTCCGCGGCGGCGTGTTCCGCTATCTGGACACCATTGGTCTGGATCGCTATGTAGCAATGGCCGACCAGTATGCCGACTTGGGCCCGCTCTACCGCGTCAGCAACAAGCTGCGTGAGATGGCCGCCCAGGGCAACACCTTCTACTGATTGCGGAAAGGAGATCCATTCATGAAAGACGTAGTCATTGTCGACTGTATCCGGACCCCCATGGGCCGATCCAAGGGCGGCGCCTTCCGCAACGTGCGTGCAGAAGATCTGTCCGCGCACCTGATGAAATCCATCCTGCTGCGCAACCCCAACCTCGACCCGAACGAGATCGAAGATATCTACTGGGGCTGCGTACAGCAGACCCTGGAGCAGGGCTTCAACATCGCCCGCAACGCCGCGCTGCTGGCCGGCATTCCGAAGCAGGTGGGGGCGGTCACCGTCAACCGCCTGTGCGGCTCCAGCATGCAGGCGCTGCACGACGCGTCCCGCGCCATTCAGGTGGGTGATGGGGATATCTTTATCATCGGCGGCGTCGAGCACATGGGGCACGTGCCCATGAGCCACGGCGTGGACTTCCACCCCGGCATGGCGAAATCCGTGGCCAAAGCCTCCGGCATGATGGGACTGACTGCCGAGATGCTCGGCAAGCTGCACGGCATCAGCCGTCAACAGCAGGACGAGTTTGCCGCCCGCTCCCACCGCCGCTCCCACGCCGCCACCGTGGAAGGGCGCTTCGCCAAGGAGATCGTCGGGCTGGAAGGCCATGACGCCAGCGGCGCCCGCTTCTTCTACGACTACGACGAGGTGATCCGCCCGGAAACCACGGTCGAGACTCTGAGCCAGCTGCGCCCGGTGTTTGACCCGGTCAACGGTACCGTCACCGCCGGCAGCTCCTCGGCGCTGTCCGATGGCGCCGCCGCCATGCTGGTGATGAGTGCGGATCGCGCCAAGGCCCTCGGCCTCACCCCTCGCGCCAAGGTACGTGCCATGGCCATCGCCGGCTGTGACGCCGCCATCATGGGTTACGGCCCGGTGCCGGCCACCCAGAAGGCGCTCAAGCGGGCCGGTCTGACCGTCGGCGACATCGATCTGTTCGAGCTGAACGAGGCGTTTGCCGCCCAATCCCTGCCCTGCGTGAAGGATTTGGGTCTGCAGGATCTGGTGGACGAGAAGGTAAACCTCAACGGTGGCGCCATTGCGCTGGGCCACCCGCTCGGCTGCTCCGGTGCCCGCATCTCCACGACTCTCATCAATCTGATGGAGGAGAAAGATGCCACGCTAGGGGTTGCCACCATGTGTATCGGTCTGGGTCAGGGCATCGCCACCGTATTTGAAAGGGTGTGATAACCAACCGGATCGACGGGATGCACTACTGAGAGTACTCCCTTTTCGGGGCCAGTCTGACTGGCCCCTTTGCAAGCTGTGACGATCGCCACACGGAGTGATCGTCAGTGGTCAGAAGCTGTCTGTTGGCCGTCCCGTTTGGGTCGGCCTTTTTTCGTTTTAAACTCGGCAATGAATGGTTATTGCTCCAAACCTCACATTAGATGGGGGGCTTGCTTGCTTTTTGCTCCCCTGACAGGTTCAATCTGCACAAAAAAATGGGTGGATGCACATACATATGTCAATGAGCAAACAACTGCTGATCGTCGATGACGACCAAGAGATCCGCGAGCTGCTCAACGAATACCTGACCCGGGCGGGCTTTCAGGTATTGACGGCAGCGGAGGGCAACGAGATGCGCCAGCAACTCGCCCGGCACAGCCCGGACCTGATTATTCTGGACATCATGATGCCCGGCGAGGACGGTTTTACCCTCTGCCAGCAGATCCGTCGTGACTCCCAGGTGCCCATCATCATGCTGACCGCCGCCTCCGACGAAGCGGATCGGGTGATCGGCCTGGAACTGGGTGCCGACGACTATATCGCCAAGCCGTTCAGTCCCCGCGAACTGCAGGCCCGCATCAAGGCGCTGCTGCGTCGCGCCGAATTCCGCCAGCCGGAAAAAGAGAAAGAACCGAGCCGCCGGCTGCGTTTTGCTGAGTGGACCCTCGACACCCTGAGCCACCAGCTTACCCACGACGATGGCAGCCTGCTGGATCTCTCCGGTAGCGATGCCCTGCTGCTCGGCATGTTCCTGCAACAACCCGGCGTGGTGCTGGATCGGGATACCATTTCCGATGCCACCCGCGGCCGTGAAAGCCTGCCGATGGAGCGTGGCATCGACGTGCAGATCAGCCGGTTGCGCCAGAAACTGGGGGACAACGGCAAGAGCCCGCGTATCATCAAAACCATTCGCGGCAGCGGTTACATGCTGATCGCCGAGGTTCACGAGCTTCCATAACGAGTAGGTAGTCAGGTAGCAACCGCATGCTGATCGACAAAGAGTACGAACTGCCATGAGCCACAAGTGGTCCTGGGGGGGGCTGGTGCCCCGCTCCCTGCTGTCACGGATGATCCTGCTGCTGTTGCTGGCCATCCTGCTCTCCCAGACCATTCTGACCGGTATCTGGATGCAGCAGATCCAGAAACGGGAGCTGGAGGGGATGATCAGCACCACCCGCAACCTGGCGCTCTCCGCCGCCTCCACCGTCAACTTCTTCAAATCCCTGCCGCTGCAGTATCGCCATATCGCGCTGGACCAGTTGCGCAACATGGGGGGCAGCCGCTTCTTCGTCTCGCTCAACGAAGAGGAGATCCACATCAACGCCATCCCCGAGAGCGAGCGCAAGATGCTGGTGCTGCAGGAGGTGCAGGGGGTGCTGACCCGCAAGCTCTCCGACGCCATGGCAATCAAGGTGGATTTCTCGCGGCCAGAAGATCTCCACGTCTTCAATAACGACACCCTGCTGGCGGATCTGCCCTCCTCCTGGGCCCGCTATACCCTGTCGCTGGAGCCCATCAACCCGCCGGTGCTGGTCACCCAGATCGAGATCGAAAAGGGGGAGTGGCTCTATCTGGCGGCCCTGCTGCCCGCCCCCTACATGACCCTCGACGATACCGTGATGCCGAGCAATCAGGTGCGCTTCATCGCCCTGATGACGGTGTTCCTCTGCTTCTTCACCTTTATGCTGGTGCGCTGGCAGACCCGCCCGCTGCGCCGCCTGGCCAAGGCCGCCGTCAATCTGGGGATGGATATCGACCAGCCTTCCCTCAAGGAGGAGGGCGCGTCGGAAATCGTGGCGGCCACCCGCGCCTTCAACATCATGCAGCACCGCATCCGCCGTTATATTGACGACAGAGAGCGGCTGTTCAGCTCCATCTCCCACGACCTCAAGACCCCCATCACCCGGCTGCGGCTGCGGGTCGAGCTGCTCGACGACGAGGTGCAGATCGGCAAGTTCAACAAGGATCTCGACGAGCTGGAGCTGATGGTGAAGGGGGCGCTGCAGACGGTGAAAGAGACCGACATCCACGAGAACATCGAGCAGATCGACATCAACGCCGTGCTGGAGCAGATGGCGGAGTCGATGAACCTGCACGACGAGCGCCTGACTATCGAAGGCCACTGCAAGTGGCCCTATCGCGGCAAGCTGCTGGCACTGAAGCGCTGCATCGGCAATCTGGTGGATAACGGCATCAAGTACGGCCAGCGCGTGCGCATCATCATCATGGATGACGAGGAGATGCTGATCCTCTTCATCATGGACGAGGGCCCCGGCCTGCCGGACGATCAGTTCGAGCGCATCTTCGAGCCCTACTACCGGCTCAGTACCGATCAGGCCGGAACCGGCCTCGGCCTTGGCATCGCCCGCAACATCGCCCATGCCCACGGCGGCGATCTGGTGCTGGAAAATCGCCCGCAAGGTGGCCTGCAAGCCACGCTCTCCCTACCAAGGTAGTTTTTGTATGAAGTGGTATCCATTGACCCTGCTTGCCCTGCTCTGTGGTTCCGCCTGCGCCTCCCAGGTGGAGGTGCTGCACTGGTGGACCTCCGGCGGCGAGGCCAAGGCGGTGGAAGTGCTCAAGTCCGAATGGATCGACCAGGGCAATGAGTGGAATGACTTTGCGGTGCAGGGCGGCGGCGGCAAGAGTGCCATGACAGTGCTGAAGAGCCGGGCGCTGGCGGCCAATCCACCGGAGGCGGCCCACCTCAAGGGCTATGAACTCAAGGAGTGGGCCGGACTCGGCTTTTTGCGCGATCTCAGCCCGATGGCCGATCACCTCAGCTGGTACAATCAGATGCCCCCCATGGTACGGGCCACCCTCAGCCAGAATGGCGCCCTGATGGCGGTGCCCACCGGCATCCACCGGGTCAACTGGCTATGGCTCAACCGCAAGATTTTCGCCAAGTATCAGCTAACCCCGCCCACCGACTGGGCCCAGTTTGTCACCCTCGCCGACCAGCTAAAAAAACGGGGCATCACGCCGCTCGCCATCGGCAACGAGCCCTGGCAGCTGTCGGTACTGTTTGAGACGGTGGCCCTCGGCGAGGGGGGCAAGGTGTTCTATCGCAAGGCGTTTCTCGAACAGGACAGCGCCACCCTGACCGGCCCAGACATGGTGCGGGTACTGACCCGCTTCCAGCAGCTGCGCGCCTATGTACCGCAAAAATACGCCGGTCTGAAGTGGCATCAGGCCACCAACTTGCTGGAGAGCGGTGGTGCCGCCATGCAGCTGATGGGGGACTGGGTGAAGGGGGAGCTGAGCGCGGGGAACTATCGGCCGGGTGAGGATATCGCCTGCCTGCCTAGCCCGGGCAGTACAGGGTTATTCAGCTACAACCTTGACTCCATCGCCATGTTCAAACAGCGGGCTCCGGCCCAGTTGCAGGCGCAGGGCGATCTGGCCCAACTGCTGATGACGCCGCAATTCCAGCAGGAGTTCAACCGGGTGAAGGGGTCGATCCCGGCGCTGACCAACCCTGATATGAGCAAGTTTGACCGCTGCGCCATCCGCTCCTATCAGGATTTCCTGCTGGCGGAAAAGCAGGACAACCTGCTGCCCAGCATGGCGGAGGGGATGGCGACGCCGACCAATATGCGGCAGGCGATCATGGATGTGCTGAGCAACTTCTTCAACGACCCCAAGGCCAACCCCGAACAAACAGCCCTGCATCTGGAGCGAGCCATGCGCTCGACCCGCTGATCCGGGCACATTGCCAAACGGCAGAAATGACAAAGGCGGAATAGCTCCGCCTTATGTTGTTGAATCGTCATCCGATTCAGGATTGATCGTTTTCGTCCTCATCCTCGTCATAGTAATCGCTGAGCTCGATCCAGAGCCCCAATCCGACCATCACCATGGAGCCGAACCAGGTACCGGTATTCCCGATCGGGCTGCCCATCACTATCATGGCGAAAGACAAGAACCCCATGCCTGCGTAGGCCTGTAATCTGCCGTAGGAAACCTGCATATTCACCTCCTTGTTGAATATGGTGCAATTTTTATATTACTCGTCCGGTGCACACTGGATAGGGTTAAATAACATTTTGGTTACATATGCTGGTTGGCAGGGCGATTATTTGATTATTTTTTAGCCCTGAGTATCATTGGCAGCCGAATAGGTTGAAGGTTGATAATAGATGAGTGATTTATTCTGCGGCGCAACTCATGAATTGGACGCAATCGGGCTTCGTTGCCCGGAACCCGTGACGATAGCTCGCAAGAAAGTGCGGCTGAAGGTTGATTATTAATGAGTAATTTATTCTGCAATGCGACCCATGAGTTGGACGCAATCGGGCTTCGTTGCCCGGAACCCGTAATGATGGTTCGCAAGAAAGTGCGGCTGATGGCGGATGGCGAGACCCTGCTGGTCAGCGCCGACGACCCTTCAACCACCCGCGACATCCCCAGTTTCTGCCGCTTTATGGATCACACCCTGATCGCCAGCGAGACAGAGCAGGCCCCTTACCGCTATCTTATCCGCAAGGGTCAATAAGCCCCAGTACCGGAGCAATCCATGACAACCATTACCCGAATCGGCACCACCCAGCGTTGGTCAGATGTGGTCATCCACAATGGCACCCTCTATGTGGTAGAAGTCCCTGTCAGTGAAGAGGCGGATATCCACCAGCAGACCCGCGAAGTGCTGACCAGCCTGCAGCGCCTGCTGGAAGCCCATGGCTCCGGCGTCGACAAGATCCTGATGGCCAATATCTATCTCAAAGATATTCAGGAGATCGCCGCCTTCAACGAGCAGTGGGATGCCTGGATCCCGGCTGGCACCGCACCCGTGCGCGCCTGCGTACAAGCCCGCCTCGCCCACGAGGGCTACAAGGTCGAAGTACAGCTGACTGCAGCTGTCTAAGCTTTTCCCGGCTTGAGCTTGAGCTTGGGATAGCAAAAGGCCCCGCCATCGCTGGCGGGGCCTTTTCGTTGCCGAAACCTGAACGACTTAGGCGGTCGGGGTCAGGGTAATGGTGACGCGGCGGTTCTGCGCCTTGCCTTCGGCCGTGCTGTTGGTGGCAATCGGCTGATCCGGGCCCACGCCGGTGGTGGAGATGCGGCTACCTGCTACGCCCTGACCAATCAGCTGGGCGGCAACGGCATCGGCGCGATCGCGGGAGAGCTTCATGTTCAGCTCGCGGGAACCTGTGCTGTCGGTGTGACCAACCACGTTCAGGCGAGTCTTGTCGAACTCGGCAACCACCATGGCCACGCCGGAGAGGGTGTTGGCACCGGCCGCTTTCAGCTGGGAGCTGGAGCTGTCGAAAGTGACATTGTTCGGCATGTTAAGGATCAGCTGATCGCCGTTGCGGGTCACGCTGACACCGGTACCCTGCAGCTTCTCGCGCAGCTTGGCTTCCTGCACATCCATGTAGTAGCCGATACCGCCACCCAGCGCCGCGCCGGCCGCAACGCCGGTCAGGATGCCCTTCTTGCGGTCACCCTTGCTGGAGGAGAGCGCACCTACGGCCGCGCCGGCAGCGGCGCCAGCCAGCGCCCCCCAAGCAGCCTTGCCCGTCTGCTGTTCGCCAGTGTAAGGATTGGTAGTACAGCCGCTCAGGGCAACGGTCAGTGCCAGAGCAGGCACCAGGATCTTGGCTCGCATGAAAAAACCTCTGTGAAAACAATCCGGCACCATGCCGGGGGCCGGATTGTAACGCGCTGGCACGCCATTGTCTGACGCAAGTCAGAATCGACGGCGAGAGTGATGTTTTTTTGGGCGATCTGCGGGCTGTCAGCGCGGCAACTGACACTCGGCGTGGCAAGGACAGCTGACCAGATGATCGTTCACCATCCCCACCGCCTGCATAAAGGCGTAACAGATGGTGCTACCAACGAAATTGAAGCCGAGCTTCTTGAGCGCCTTTGCCATGGCATCCGACTCCGGCGACGTTGCCGGAATATCGCCGTTGCCCTGACGCTGGTTGACGATGGGGGCGCCGCCGACAAAGCCCCACAGGTAGTCGGCGAAGTCGATCCCCTGCTCCTGCAACGCCAGATAGGCGCGGGCATTTCTGATGATCGACTGCACCTTGAGCCGGTTGCGGATAATGCCGCTGTCCTGCATCAATCTCTCTACATCCTGCTCGTCGAACTGCACAATGCGGTGCGGATCGAAGTCGGCATAGGCGCGGTAGTAGCTCTCGGTGCGCTTCAGGATGGTGATCCACGACAGCCCCGCCTGCTGGCCGTCGAGGCAGAGCTTGGCAAACAGCTCGCGCGAGTCATAGACCGGCCTGCCCCACTGTTTGTCATGGTATTCAATGTATTCCGGGTCTTTGGTCACCCAGGCGCAGCGCAGTTCCATTTCCTCTCCCTCGTTATTTCAGCGGTTTGCCCGACCCTGCCCACTCGGCTGGCGGCATCGCTCACATCCTGTACCGGACATCCCGCCCGACCAGCCAGGGCGCAGTGCCATCCCGTGAATCCGCTGCAATTTCGCCTATTATCCGACCATGCCAGACGGTATACTCCCTCGGTTCACATTCAGCAAATCTTGCTCTGATTTTCACTTCGCGCGAAAAAAATTATGCAAAAATTCGATGTCAAAACCTTTCAGGGCCTGATCCTGCAGCTGCAGGACTATTGGTCCCGCCAGGGCTGTACCATCATTCAGCCGCTGGATATGGAAGTGGGTGCCGGTACTTCCCACCCCATGACCTGTCTGCGTGCCCTGGGCCCGGAGCCCATCGCCTGCGCCTACGTGCAACCGTCCCGCCGTCCGACCGACGGCCGCTACGGTGAAAACCCGAACCGCCTGCAGCACTACTACCAGTTCCAGGTGATCATCAAGCCCTCCCCCGACAACATTCAGGAACTCTATCTGGGCTCCCTGAGAGAGCTGGGTATGGATCCCGAGATCCACGACATCCGCTTCGTGGAAGACAACTGGGAAAACCCGACGCTGGGTGCCTGGGGTCTGGGTTGGGAAGTGTGGCTCAACGGCATGGAAGTGACCCAGTTCACCTACTTCCAGCAGGTTGGCGGCCTCGAGTGCAAGCCGGTCACCGGTGAGATCACCTACGGTCTTGAGCGTCTGGCCATGTATATTCAGGGCGTGGACAGCGTCTACGATCTGGTCTGGTCTGACGGCCCGCTGGGCAAGACCACCTACGGCGACGTGTTCCACCAGAACGAAGTGGAGCAATCCACCTACAACTTCGAACACGCCGATGTGGAGTTCCTGTTCCACTGCTTCGAGCAGTACGAGAAGGAAGCCCAGAACCTGCTGGCACTGGAAAAACCGCTGCCGCTGCCTGCCTACGAGCGCATCCTCAAAGCCGCTCACTCCTTCAACCTGCTGGATGCCCGCAAGGCCATCTCGGTCACCGAGCGTCAGCGCTACATCCTGCGCATTCGCACCCTGACCAAGGCGGTGGCGGAAGCCTACTACGCCTCCCGCGAAGCGCTGGGCTTCCCCATGTGCCAGCGCAGCGACGAAGAGCGCCAGCGTCGTGGTAGCAACGAGCAGCAAGGTTAAGGAACGGACATGGCACAACATACATTTCTGGTAGAGATCGGTACTGCTGAGCTGCCGCCCAAAGCCCTGCGCTCCCTGGCCGAAGCCTTTGCCGACAACTTCAAAGCCGAACTAACCAAGGCCGATCTGGCCTTTGGCGACGTCGAGTGGTTTGCTTCACCGCGCCGTCTGGCACTCAAGGTGAGCGAGCTGGCTGGCGAACAGCCGAGCAAGAGCGTCGAGAAGCGCGGCCCGGCCGTAGCGCAGGCGTTCGATGCCGAAGGCAAGCCGACCAAGGCTGCCGAAGGCTGGGCCCGTGGTAACGGCATCACCGTTGAGCAGGCCGAGCGTCTGGTCACCGACAAGGGCGAGTGGCTGGTTCACACCGCCAAGGTCGAAGGCCGTCCGGCCAAAGAGTTGCTGGGTGAACTGGTCGCCTCTGCGCTGGCCAAGCTGCCGATCCCGAAAATGATGCGCTGGGGCGACAAGACAATCCAGTTCGTGCGTCCGGTCTTCACCGTGACCCTGCTGCTGGATGGGGATCTGGTGCCTGCTCACATTCTGGGTATCGACTCTGCCCGCACCATTCGCGGCCACCGCTTTATGGGCGAGCCCGAGTTCACCATCGACAACGCCAGCCAGTACCCGCAGATCCTGCAGGAGCGCGGCATGGTGGTTGCCGACTTCATGGCGCGCAAGGCCAAGATCAAGGCTGACGCCGAAGCGGCCGCAGCCGCCTTCGGTGGCGTGGCCGATATGGACGACGCCCTGCTGGAAGAAGTGACCGCACTGGTCGAGTGGCCGGTGGTGCTGACCGCCAACTTCGAAGAGAAGTTCCTGGCCGTTCCGGCCGAAGCGCTGGTTCACACCATGAAGGGTGACCAGAAGTACTTCCCGGTCTACGACAAGAACGGCAAGCTGCTGCCGAAGTTCATCTTCGTCACCAACATCGAGTCCAAAGACCCGAGCCAGATCATCAGCGGCAACGAGAAGGTGGTGCGCCCCCGCCTCTCTGACGCCGAGTTCTTCTTCAAGACCGACCTCAAGCAGACCCTGGCCTCCCGCCTGCCGCGCCTTGAAACCGTGCTGTTCCAGCAACAGCTGGGCACCGTCAAGGCCAAGGTCGAGCGCATCGAGACCGTCGCCGGCTTTATCGCCGAGCGTATCGGCGCCGATGTCACTCAGGCCAAGCGTGCCGGTCTGCTCTCCAAGTGTGACCTGATGACCAACATGGTCGGCGAGTTCACCGACACCCAGGGTGTCATGGGGATGCACTACGCCCGTCACGATGGCGAAGACGAAGCGGTTGCCGTGGCCCTCAACGAGCAGTACATGCCGCGCTTCGCCGGCGATGCCCTGCCGTCCGGTCTGGTTGCCTGCGCCGTCGCGCTGGCCGACAAGTTCGACACCCTGGCCGGTATCTTCGGCATCGGCATGCTGCCGAAGGGTGACAAGGACCCGTTCGCCCTGCGTCGCGCCGCCATCGGTGCCCTGCGCATCATGACCGAGAAGCAGCTGGATCTGGATCTGGTTGAACTGGTTGAAGAAGCGGTACGCGTCTACGGCGACAAGCTGACCAACAACACCGTTGTCACCGACGTGGTCGACTTTATGCTGGGCCGCTTCCGCGCCGCCTATCAGGACGAAGGCATAGGTGCCGATGTGGTGCTGGCCGTACTGGCCCGCCGCCCGACCCGTCCGCTCGACTTCGATCGTCGCGTCAAGGCCGTCAGCCACTTCCGCACGCTGGATGCCGCACTGGCACTGGCTGCCGCCAACAAGCGCGTGAGCAACATTCTGGCCAAGGTTGAAGGCGAGTTGCCGACTGCCGTCAAACCGGAACTGCTGGTCGATGCCGCCGAGAAGGCGCTGGCCACCCAGGTTGCCGAACTGCAAGCCGAACTGGCCCCGCTGTTCGCTGCCGGTGACTATCAGGCTGCCCTCACCCGTCTGGCCGCCCTGCGCGAGCCGGTCGATACCTTCTTCAACGAGGTGATGGTGATGGCCGACGACGAAGCCCTCAAGGCCAACCGTCTGGCGCTGCTGAACAACCTGCGCAACCTGTTCCTGCAAGTCGCGGATATCTCCCTGCTGCAGTGATTCTGGTTGAGTCAGTGATATTAAAAACGGCGCCGTAAGGCGCCGTTTTTTTTCAGCTTTTTCAAATTAATTGAAACTTGTAAAGACACCAAATTTTTATAGCCTTCAAGCTATTTTTCATTGAAAATAATGCCTATCTGCACCATTTTATATAATTTTCCAAAAATTTAACTATACGAGCTAAGTCCATGGCCATAAGCAATCAAAAATTAAAATCAATAAAATTCACCAAGCTAAAAAACTTAATTAGCCTAGATATTGATTTTAATGGTTCTCCAGTCACCGCAATTCTTGGCCCTAATGGTAATGGGAAATCCACAATATTGCATGCCATTGCATGTGTTTATCAGCCAGTAACCAATGGCGAAAATCACAAATTCAGCGAGTTTTTCCTTCCCAACACTGATGCCCTCTGGAATGACTCCAACTTAGAAATAACCCATTCATTTCGAGATGGGAGAGAAGTACATGATAATATAATGACCATTTATGAAAAGATGGCTCGTTGGACACCAATATATGCTCGCAGACCAAAAAGAGAGGTTTATTATATTGGTATAGATAAATGCGTGCCAATGATTGAACTTGAGAAAAAACAAGCAAAAATAAATTATGAAACTAACGCAATGGAAGAGGATGTATTTAATACTATCCTCCAAAAGGCCTCATATATTTTAAACAAACGATATCTAAAATATAATATACATACTGCGTCTGGGAAAGACTTTATGGGCGTTGAGGTTGAAGGACTAAAATACTCCGCTTTAAGTATGAGCGCTGGAGAACAAAAAGTATTTCATATATTAGAGAAAGTATATAACGCTCCAAAATACTCAATGATACTTATCGATGAGTTAGACCTTCTTTTACATGATATTGCAATGCTATCACTGATAAAAACAATTCATTCCAGAGCTATCGATAAGGAATTGCAGATCGTTTTTACAACACATAGAGAATCCGTTATTAATCTATCCCCAACCATTAATATTCGGCATATTTTTTCGACACCAACAAAAACTTTTTGTTTTAATGAAACGAAGCCTGACGCGATAAATAGGCTAACAGGGAATCAACCAAAACCAGTTGAGATTTTTGTCGAAGATGACTTGTCTGCCGCGATCATCCGTAAACTGGCTTCACAATTAAAAGGAATGCGGTTTATTTCAATTCAGCGATTTGGTGCTGCAATAAATAGTTTTACTGCAGTCGCAGGACTACTATTCAGTAACCAAAACATAGACAATGCTTTATTTGTTTTGGATGGTGATATTTACTCATCCCATGAAGAAAAAATGGATAAATTAGATCGGGTTATTACAGGCACAGACGAACTATCCCGTGACTACAAAGCCAGCGCAATGCAAGTAATAAAACAATATAATTTACCAAGAAATGTAAAACCGGAACCATTCCTTCATCAAGCCATATCTAACATTCTCACCCAATTAAATGATGAACAACAGGAAATCGTTGATGCTGCCAAAGACATTGTTGCAGTGGATGAAAGTCATAAATATATTGATGACATCATAAATCGCCTAGGCTTAGAGCGAAGTGTAGGGTTAAGCAAGATAATAGATTTAGTGTCTACTACAGATATATGGGAAGACTATACAAGAGATATAAGGACATGGTTAGAAGAAAAAATAATTCCATTGCTTGAGCAGCCTGCAAATTAACAACAAAATCTGGGACACCCACCTTTTTGACAACGGCATAGCTGGCTACGTGGCTTGATACATCACTGCCGAGGAAGTTGTCATGACCATTGTCCGTTCACACCCGCTCAGTTTCGCCAATACGCCTTACCATCATGAGGCCAAGACGCAGGCGGCGTTTTTCAAGATAGCTGTCAGGCGTAATCGGACATTCACGTAAATAGATATCGTCCCATCACGGCCACCCTCACTCCCCATCTGCGCGCCGCTGCGCCGACTTACACGCACAAAAAACCTCCCCTGTCAGGGGAGGTCTCATTAACTCAGCGCCATGGCAGCGAACTGGCCATGAGCTGAGCTGCGCACCGACCCCTTGTGCTCGGGCTCGGTGTTGGGGCCGCCTCAGCGATTAAGGCTCATGACCACCAGCGCCCCGTCATGCTGCTCGGCAAAAAACTCGATGGCATCCCCGCTCTTGAGCCCCTCCAGCAGCGCCGGATCGACCACCTTGAAGACCATGGTCATGGCTGGCATCCCAAGGTTGGCTATCGCCTCGTGGCGGATCCCCACCTTGCCGGCCTCCTTATCAACTTTGGTGACGACCCCCTTGGTCATCACTTGTGCGCCAAAGGTTGACTCCTCCGGATGGTGGCTCTCGTGACTATCGTGTTCATTGGCCAGGGCCGGCATGGCCAGTCCCAGGGTGCCGGCCAACAACAGGGTCAATGCAGATTTCATTCGCTTCTCCTCATCAGATTGCTCGCGCAGGACATCATTTGCGCGAGCAGTTAAGTCATTCACTACCATCACGATCCTGCTATGGACCCCCTTCTGGCGTTTCCTCCACTACCCGGATCTGACCCACCATGCCCGCTTCCATATGGCCGGTCAGCAGACAGAAAAAATCGTTCTGGCCCGCCTTGGGGAAGTGCCACACCAGCTCACTGCTGGCGCCAAGTACCAAGTTTACCATGCTCGGATCATCATGCTCCATCTCCGGTTATTGCCGCATCATCTCGGCATGCTCGCGCAGACGGGTCACTTTCCCTGCCGATTCAGGGACACCTGCCGATTCCGGACGATTCAGGGACACCCACCTTTCTACACAAGCCATAGCATGTCGCCTGCCTCAGATGTGACTGACTCTTGGTTGGGGCGCCTAAGCAGAAGAGATCAATTGGTGGTGTGCTGGCCTGGACCATCTCTTTTCCAGGCCATGCCGCACCAGGCAGCAGGGCAGCCATTTGTGTTTGATAGCAGAAACGGGGACTAACAACTCACAAAGACGGTCGATGACATCGCTGCTGGCCACAGTGCTGGGCAAACAGTTGGCAATGCTCTCTGTCGCCTACCACTCTGATGCCGGGTCGCCGAAACAGCGTCACCTGTCGCAGCCACTGCTCAGCATCCAGACCGAGCCGTTGCAGAATGGGCGCAAGTTGAGCCGGGATATAGCCTCGCTTGTCGGCTCTGATGGATCTTCCTGTCCAGTCCACCAGCATCAGATAATCAGCAAAAGCATAAGGTAACCCATCGGAATACCCTCGACTGGTGAATGGCAGCAACAATGGTGGTAATGATGCTGTGGATTGGTCATCATCGAGGCGCTGCTTGATGCTGGTGTAGTCACTCTCTTCAGGTCTGTCGGTCAACGCCGCCCTTATCGGGTTGAGGTCAACATATGCCATGCAGGCCAGCAGGGCGGATTCGGTGAGCAGGGCCTGACTTTTGAAACGCCCTTCCCAAAAATGCCCCTTGCAACCATCTTCCTGATTGGCCTGACGAGCCAAATTTTCATTGAGCAAGCGCACAAACCAGCTGATGGAGTACAACCGCTCCCGCCATTGGGCTATCAACTGTTTCACCACTGCCAGTTCAGGTTCAATCAGGGATTCCCCCTGATACCAGCGTCTAACCAGCAGTGGCCACTGGAACAACGCGGCCCAGCGCTCTGCAACCTCCCGATCACTCCAGTCGGCGGCAATGTCAGGCTCAACTTTGAGCACCAAATGATAGTGATTACTCATCACCGCATAGGCACAAACACCGATGGCAAACAGCCGCGACAGCTGGCCAAGCTTGTCGACCACCCACTGCCGCCTGTGCTCGTAATTTTGACCTGAATGGACATCTTCTCCGCACAAGAAGGCCCGCCGCACGCAGCGACTGACCACATGGTAGTAGGGTGTATCTTGCAGACTGATTTGACGGGAACGGGGGATGGTCATGGCAACCTCCTGCGACTTTCTTTCAGTAAAGAACAGAGGTAACGAGCTGTCAAAAAGGTGGGTGTCCCGTGATTTGCCGGTGTCCCGTGATTTGCCATCCCGTGATTTGCCACGAGATTTAAGGCCAACAAAGCCTACTGGCCAAAACTGAAATAAACCGCCCATAAACAAAAACCCCCTCGTGACAGAGGGGGTTTTTCGTTTTGGCAACGGGTGCGGATTAACGCAACGGTTTGACCGAGCGACGGACGATCAGCTCGGGCTGTACCGTCATCGATTCCACTTCCAGCTCCTTGTTGCGGATCCGGCTGACCAGATGCTGCACCGCCAGCTGGCCCAGTTCGGCCTTCGGGTGACGGATGGTGGTGAGCGGCGGGCTGGAGAAGCGCGCCATCTCCACATCGTCATAGCCGATGATGGAGATATCGTCCGGCACCTTGACTCCGGCTTCCCAGGCAGCGCAAATCGCGCCGATCGCCATGGGGTCATCGAAGGCAAAGACCGCAGTCGGACGAGGCTGCAGGGCCAGGATGCGTTGCATGGCATCGAAGCCGCTCTGGCTCTCGTAGTCCCCTTCAAAGACCTGTTCATCTTTGAGGGTCAGACCGTGCTCGCCCAGCGCATCACGTACCCCGTCCAGTCGCTGCTGGGTAGTCGGCTTGGCGAGGTGGCCCGTAATGCAGACGATGTCGCGGTGCCCCAGCTCCAGCAGATGGCGTACGGCCATGCGGGCGCCGATGCGGGCGTTGTCGTTGATCACGTTGGCGAAATCGCACTCCGTGCCCCAATCCAGCACCACCTGCGGCACGTTTTTGTGGATGCGCAGCATGTCGCGCAACGGGGTGTCGATATCGGTCCCCAATACCAGCAGGCCATCCACCCGCTTCTCCATCAGCATTCTCAGGTAATGCTGTTGGCGAGGCGGCTGGTTTTCGGTGTTGCAGAGGATCAGGCTGTAGCCCTGTTCGAAGCAGTACGCTTCAACCCCTTGCACCACTTCTGCGAAGAAGGGGTTTACGCTGGTGGTGACCAGCATACCAATGGTCTTGGTCGAATTTATTTTAAGACTGCGCGCTACCGAGTTGGGCGCGTAGTTGAGTTCGGCCACCGCCTCAAGCACTTTCTGGGTCGCGTCTTCGCTGACCCTCCGAGTGTGGTTGAGCACATGTGAGACGGTGGAGATGGATACGCCTGCGCGCGAGGCGACATCCTTGATAGTGGCCATCTCAGTCTCCTGACTGTCAAAGGCGGAACATTAGCAGATTTCCCGAATAAAGGCTTGGTTTTAACGAGAGCTGCCAGTGAATTGTCAACGCTGGCTAATCTAGGTGGTCATTTCTATTTGCGCAAACGAAATTTGGTCAAAATGAGAGCGGACACAGAATGAAATATCGCCAGCTTTTTACTCTGGCTTTCTGCCAATCAACCCTGTGTTGTTAATATGTTAACCAAACAAAACAGAATTAAACACCAAAATAAAAAATATGGCAGGTTATTTGCTCTAAAAAATAGCCACCCCCCCCATCCGGTTAGTATCTTTAACATCTTGTTATTGCACGGTGAGGAATGATAGAACCTTATCTATCGCCGGGCTGGCGGGACACAGGCTCGGAATGACGTGCATAAAATGAAACATTTCACTGATTAAGGGACGAATCAATGCATAACTTCAGCAAAATGGCAGTCAGGGCAGCGGTTTCTTTGGCTCTGTTTGGATCGGTCTCCATCGCCCACGCGGCAGACACCATCAAGATCGGTATCGCTGGCCCCCTGACCGGCCCGGTCGCCCAGTACGGGGACATGCAGTTCACCGGTGGCAAGATGGCGGTCGAGCAGATCAACAAGGCAGGCGGCATCAATGGCAAGCAGATCGAAGCGGTCGTCTATGACGATGCCTGCGATCCCAAACAGGCGGTGGCCGTTGCCAACAAGGTGGTGAATGACGGCGTCAAGTTCGTGGTCGGCCACCTCTGCTCCGACAATACCCTGCCCGCCTCCGACATCTATGAAGACGAGGGGATCCTGATGATTACCCCCGCCTCCACCAACCCAAAAATCACCGAGCGCGGTTACCAGCTGACCCTGCGCACCATAGGTCTGGATAGCGATCAGGGCCCGACTGCCGCCAAATACATCATCGAGCAGGTCAAACCCCAGCGTGTGGCCGTCATCCACGACAAGAAGCAGTACGGTGAAGGGATCGCCTCCAGCGTCAAAGCTGCGCTCGACAAGGCTGGCGTGAAAGTGGTGGCCTTTGAAGGGATCACCGCCGGTGACAAGGACTTCTCCGCCCTGATCGCCAAGCTGCAGAAAGGGAACGTCGATTTCGTCTACTACGGCGGCTACCACCCGGAGCTGGGTCTGATCCTGCGTCAGGCTGGCGAGAAGGGGCTGAAAGCCAAGTTCATGGGCCCGGAAGGGGTGGGTAACAAGGATATCTCCGCCATCGGTGGCCCGGCGTCTGAAGGCCTGCTGGTGACCCTGCCGAACAAGTATGATCTGGTTCCTGCCAACGCCCCGCTGGTTGAAGCCTTCAAAGCCAAGGGTCAGGACTCCTCCGGCCCGTTCGTGTGGACCACCTATGCCGCGGTGCAGAGCCTGGCAGCGGGTATTGCCAAGGCGGGTGAAGATGACCCGGCCGCCGTTGCCACCGCTATCAAAGCGGCACCGATCGATACTGTAATGGGTCCGCTCACATGGGCACCGAACGGAGATCTTAAAGGCTTCGAGTTCGGCGTGTTCCAGTGGCACGCTGACGGTACTTCCAGCCAAGTCAAGTAATCTGCCGATAGGGGGTGAGGATACTCACCCCTTCCTCTCTTTGCGGGCAAGTACAGGGAACGCAGTATGTCCGAACACCTCCTTTATCTGGTTCAGCAACTGCTGAACGGATTAACCATAGGCAGCACCTATGCGTTGATCGCCATCGGCTACACCATGGTCTATGGCATCATCGGCATGATCAACTTCGCCCACGGCGAGGTTTACATGATCGGCTCCTATGTCGCCTTCATGGTGATGGCGGGGCTCATGATGATGGGCATCGACAGCACCTTTCTACTGCTGGGGGGCGCCTTCCTGGTCAGTATCGTCATCACCGGCACCTATGGCTGGAGTATCGAGCGGGTCGCCTATCGGCCGCTGCGGGGCGGCAACCGGCTGATCCCCCTCATCTCCGCCATCGGCATGTCGATCTTCTTGCAGAATATGATGCGGATGGCTCAGGGCTCGCGGGATATCGCCATGCCCACCCTGATCTCCGGTGGCTGGACCCTGGGAGGTGAGGAGGGTTTTCAGGCCAGCCTCTCCTATATGCAGCTGATCATCTTCGTGGTGACCTTTATCACCATGCTGGCGCTGACCCAGTTCATCAACCGCTCCCGCATGGGCCGCGCCTGCCGTGCCTGTTCGGAGGATATCAAGATGGCCAACCTGCTGGGGATCGACACCCACGTGGTCATCTCCATCACCTTCGTGCTGGGGGCCGCGCTGGCCGCCGTGGCCGGGGTGCTGCTCGGCATGTATTACGGCGTCATCAACCCCTATCTCGGCTTTATGGCCGGGCTGAAGGCCTTCACCGCAGCGGTATTGGGCGGTATCGGCAGCATTCCGGGTGCCGTGTTGGGTGGTCTGCTGCTCGGTGTGGTGGAAGCGCTGACCGCCGGTTATCTCAGCACCGAGTATAAGGATGTGATGGCCTTCGTGCTGCTGATCGGGGTGTTGTTATTTATGCCAACCGGCATTCTGGGTCGCCCGGAGGTCGAGAAAGTATGAAACAGCTATTTTCCCGCCCCCAAGTCATTCACCCGCAAAATTCGGAGGTGAAGGCATGAAAAATCAATTTATCCACGCCTGTATCGCCAGCCTGGTGCTGCTGGTGCTCTCCTTCTGGTTGCTCGGCTTCCAGCTGGAGACCGATGGCTCGCGCCTGCTGGTGGTGAGCCGCCTCGATGTGTCGCTGGCCTGGCTGCTGGGCGGCGCCACCCTGGTGTTCTGGTTCCAGATGCTGCGCGGCCAGATTGCCAAGCTGTTTCAGGCCTCCATCAGCGGCTTCTCGGTCGGCTTCACCAAGCTGGTGCTGCCGAGCCCGGAAGAGGCGCCCAAGCTCTATAACCTCACCGCCGTGCTGGTGCTGCTGTTTGCGGTGAGCTGGCCCTTTATGGCCTCTCGCGGCGCCATCGATCTGGCCACCCTCACCCTGATCTACATCATGCTGGGGTTGGGGCTGAACGTGGTGGTCGGCCTCGCCGGTCTGCTCGATCTCGGCTATGTCGGCTTCTATGCGGTCGGTGCTTACAGCTATGCCCTGCTCAACACCTATTTCGGGCTGAGCTTCTGGGAGTGCCTGCCCATCGCGGGCGGAATGGCCGCCCTGTTTGGCTTCTTGCTCGGTTTTCCGGTGCTGCGGCTGCGGGGGGATTATCTGGCCATCGTCACCCTGGGCTTTGGCGAGATCATCCGCATCCTGCTCAACAACATGACCACCCTGACCGGCGGCCCGAACGGCATCTCCGGCATCCCCAAGCCGACCCTGGCGGGGCTGGAGTTCAACCGCACCGTCAAGGATGGCGGCTTTGATACCTTTCACAACTTCTTTGGCATTACCTACAACGCCAACCACAAGGTGATCTTCCTCTACCTGATGGCACTGGTGCTGGTGGTCGTGACCCTGTTTGTCATCAACCGGCTGCTGCGCATGCCGCTGGGTCGCGCCTGGGAAGCGCTGCGGGAAGACGAGATCGCCTGCAAGTCGCTGGGGCTCAACCCCACCATCATCAAGCTGACCGCCTTCACCATAGGCGCTACCTTCGCGGGCTTTGCCGGCAGCTTCTTTGCCTCGCGCCAGGGCTTTATCAGCCCGGAATCCTTCGTCTTTATCGAGTCGGCCATCGTGCTCGCCATCGTGGTGCTGGGTGGCATGGGTTCCCAGATCGGGGTGGTGCTGGCGGCCATCGTGATGACGGTGCTGCCGGAGCTGGCACGCGAGTTCAACGAGTACCGCATGCTGATGTTCGGCCTCTTGATGGTGTTCATGATGATCTGGCGGCCACAAGGATTGCTGCCGATGACCCGTCCGCATCTGGAGTTGAAGAAATGAGCACTCATCAGAAGTTAATGGAAGTTTCTGATCTGTCGATGCGCTTCGGGGGCCTGCTGGCAGTCAACGGGGTCAAGCTGGATATCGACAAGGGCGAGGTGATCTCCATCATCGGCCCCAACGGCGCCGGCAAGACCACCATCTTCAACTGTCTGACCGGCTTCTACTGTCCGAGCGGCGGCACTATCCGCTACAAGGGCGAGGAGATCCAGGGGCTGCCCGGCCACCTTATCGCCCGCAAGGGCATCGTGCGCACCTTCCAGCATGTGCGGCTGTTCAAGGAGATGACGGTAGTGGAGAACCTGCTGGTTGCCCAGCATCAGCACCTCAACACCAGCTTTATCGCCGGTCTGTTCAAGACCCCGGCCTTTCGCCGCGCCGAGCAGGAGGGGCTGGAGCGGGCCGCCTTCTGGCTGGATAAAGTGGGACTCAAGGATCTCGCCAACCGCAGCGCGGGCAATCTGGCCTATGGCCAGCAGCGCCGTCTCGAAATAGCCCGCTGCATGGCGACCCGCCCCGAGCTGCTGATGCTCGATGAGCCCGCTGCCGGTCTCAACCCGAAAGAGACTGACGAGCTGGACGAGCTCATCAGCAATCTGCGGGACGAGTTTGGCGTCTCGGTGCTGCTGATCGAACACGATATGAAGCTGGTGATGGGCATCTCGGACCGTATCTTCGTGGTCAGTCAGGGCACCCCGCTGGCCCACGGCAAACCGGACGAGATCCGCAACAACCCGGCAGTGATCAAGGCCTATCTGGGCGAATCGTAGGCATGGATTAGGAGTCACGATGTTAGAACTTCGCAACGTATCGACCCACTACGGCAAGATTCAGGCGCTGCACGACGTCAGCGTCGAGGTGAAAGAGGGGGAGATCGTCACCCTGATCGGCGCCAATGGCGCCGGCAAGACCACCTTGTTGATGACCCTGTGCGGCGAACCCAAGCCCAGCAGCGGCAGCATCTGGTTCGAAGGGGAGCAGATAAGCGACCTCACCACCGCCCGCATCATGCGCAAGGATATCGCCGTGGTGCCGGAGGGGCGCCGCATCTTCGCCCGCCTGACGGTGGAGGAGAACCTGCTGATGGGCGCCTTCTTCGTCGACAAGGCCGAGCAGCACGGCCTGCTGGATCAGGTATTTACCCTGTTCCCGCGCCTGCATGAACGGCTGGCGCAGCGAGCAGGCACCATGTCCGGCGGCGAGCAGCAGATGCTGGCCATCGGCCGCGCCCTGATGAGCAAGCCGCGCCTGCTGCTGCTGGATGAACCCTCGCTGGGGCTGGCCCCCATCGTCATCCAGCAGATCTTCGACACCATAGAGCAGCTGCGCCAGAAGGGGATGACCATCTTCCTGGTGGAGCAGAACGCCAACCAGGCGCTCAAGCTGGCCGACCGCGGCTATGTGCTGGAGAACGGCCACGTGGTGCTGCAAGACACGGGGGCCGCCCTGCTGGCCAACCCGGCGGTACGGCAAGCCTATCTCGGTGGCTGACAAGCGCGCCAGCGCTCACCCGTCACCACAAGGGAGCCGCTGGCTCCCTTATCTTTTGTGGGGTTAGTTTGCGCCCCGGCTTGCGGTACACTGGCCGGTAATCAACCTATTCGCAGGACATCCCGATGGACCAGTTTGCCCATATCAATGCCCATGATGCCCACCAGAAACTGAGCGCGGGTGAAGCCCGTCTGGTGGATATTCGCGACCCGCAATCCTTTGAAGCGGCCCACGCGGTCGGCGCCTTCCACCTCACCAATGGCACCCTGGTGCACTTTATGAACGAGGTCGATTTCGATACCCCGGTCATCGTCATCTGCTATCACGGCAACAGCAGTCAGGGGGCGGCCCAATACCTGCTGCAACAGGGCTATGACGAGGTCTACAGCCTGGATGGCGGCTTCGAGGCGTGGCGCAGGGAGTTCCCGATCCAGGCGGGCGAGGCATGACGAGGGCAGACCATTCAACGACAAGCGGTATGATCCAGCTGCTGGTGCTCGATAACGCCCGCATGGCGCAGGCGCTGGTGGACTATCTGGCGACCCTGGGCATCTCCTGCGAGCTGACCCAGTCCGAGCTGGGGGTTACCATCTGGCTGGCTAACGAACAGCGCTTGGCCCAGGCCCAGCTGGAGGTGAAGCGCTTTCTGGCCGAGCCGGGCCACCCCCGCTACATGGAGGCCTCCTGGCAATCAGGCAGCGCCGATGCCCGCATCGACTACAGCAAGGGGATGACGGATCCCATCACCGATTTCCTTCATCAGGCGGGGCCACTGACGCTGGTGGTCATCATCGCCTGTCTCGCCATCTACGGCATCGATGCCATCGGCCTGCCCATCTACGATGAACTGGCATTCCACCCGACGCTGGCCCAGTTCACCGACTGGCAGGCGTGGCGCTATTTCACCCCAGCCCTGATCCACTTCTCGGTGCTCCATCTGGTGTTCAACTTGCTGTGGTGGTGGTATCTCGGGGGCCAGATCGAACAGCGCCTTGGCAGCGGCAAGCTGCTGATCCTGCTGCTGGTGGGCGCTGCCCTGCCCAATATCGCCGAGTTTTTTGCCAGCGGCCCGCTGTTTGGTGGCCTCTCCGGCGTGGTCTATGCCCTGCTCGGCTACTGCTGGCTGCGCAGCAAGCTGCAACCCGCCTGCGGCCTCACTCTGCCACCGGCGCTGATGGGTTTTATGCTGTTCTGGCTGGTGCTCGGCTTCTTCGACATGCTCGGCACCCGCACCGCTAACATCGCCCACCTGACCGGCCTGCTGGTCGGCCTGCTGCAAGGCTGGCTGGATCGCCACCACCAGCCGGCCTGATTTTTCCGCTATCGCAGAAACAACAACGCCGCCCCGAAGGGCGGCGTTTGCTTGCTAGCACAAATGGTAAAAAGCCGCCGCGATCTCGGCAAAGCGAGGGAATTGTCGGTAGAATGTCCGCCAACGCTTAAGGAGGACATCATGATCGACCCGAAGAAACTGGAAGAGATCGCCAAGCAGGTGCATAACTCCCTGCCGCCCGGCATTCGCAGCATGGGTGAAGAGGCCGAGAAGAAGATGCGTCAGGTACTGCAAGCCCAGCTGGGCAAGCTGGATCTGGTCAGCCGCGAAGAGTTCGACGTGCAGACCAAGGTACTGCTGCGTACCCGTGAAAAACTGGCTGCCCTCGAGAGCAAGCTGGCTCAGCTCGAACAGCAGCTCGGCGCCAAAGGCCAATAACGAAAACCCCAGCTGAGCTGGGGTTTTTGCTTTGTATTGAACCTGTAAAAAGCATCACACCTGAAGCAGATGCCAGGCTCGCTTGCCGCGTGCCTTGGCTTTATACATGGCCCTGTCGGCCACCTCCAGCGCCTGCCGGAAGGTCAATGGCTCCTCCTCCCACAGGGCGATGCCGATGCTCAGCCCCACCCGTTGCGGGCAACCGGGTTTGGGCACATAGCCGTTCATCCGGCAGATCAGGGCATCGGCCAATCGTGCCAGAGCAGGGATCGACACATCACGATGCAGATAAACAACAAACTCGTCCCCGCCGTAACGGCCGCACAGGGCTGAGCCCGGCATGATGAGACGCAGCCAGTCCGCCATCTGCTGCAGTACCTGATCACCACAGGCGTGTCCCAACTGGTCATTGATCCCCTTGAAATCATCCAGATCAATAAAGCACAGCGCTCCTGTCTCTTGCGGCGGCTGCAGAGCAAACGCCTTGCCAAATCCCTGCCGGTTGAGCAGGCCGGTGAGCGCATCGCAGTTGGCACGCTCCGCCAGTCGCTGCTCATAGGCTTTGCGCTGGGTGATATCGATATGGGAGCCCATGATCCGCAGCGGCTTGCCATCGCCATCCCGCTCCACGACGCGGCCCCGATCCCACAGCCAGGTGATCTCTCCGGCCGGACTGACGGTGCGATATTCGGCTTCATAGAAGGGGGTTTTCCCCTCAAGGTGGGCAAAGTAGCTGCCCATGGCATGGGCGCGATCGTCGGGATGGAGCTTGGCGCGCCAGAGCTCAAAACTGGGAGCCATATCGCCAACCTGAAAGCTCTGCAGATTGAAGACCCGCAGCTCGCCGGTGGGAATAGTGCCCTGCCAGAGACAGATGCCGGTGCCATCGAGGGCGGCATTGAGCTTCTCCTGCAACAGGCCGTTTTCATGCTGCAAAGCGGCGATCTCTGCCTGCAAACGGGCCATTTCACCGCCATGAGGGGACGGGATCAGCGTTGCGACCCGCTCGACAGAGCCGGTCTCTCCCCTGTAATCCTCCGCAGATGCCCTGCCCTCTTCACTCAACACTGCGCCTCCTTGTGCTTGTGCTTGTGCTTGTGCTTGTGCTTGTGCTTGTGCTTGTGCTTGTGCTTGTGCTGACGCTATAGAATTCCCTACAAAGATGCCACCTGCCAGGTCCGATTAGTAGCCATTCATAGCCAAAAGATCGAAAAATCATGGGATAAAGCCGTGATAATCCGATCATTAGGCGCGATGAACTAAACAAAAGCCCCCGGCAAAACCGGGGGCTGCTTCATCCATACGGAGATCCCGTCAGATAAACTCGTAGGCATCGCCGAAGATGCGCTCCGGTTCGGCGCCGAGGATCTTGAACTCCTCCCGCGCCGCGCCCGCCATCTCGAAGCGACCGGCGACATAGATGTCGTAGTCGTGGAGGCTGACGAAGTCATCCATGATCGCCTTGTGCACCAGTCCGCTCTTGCCGGTCCAGTCAGCCTCCGGCTCCTGCACCACCGGGATGAAGGTGAGCGGCGCATAGTCACGCTCCCACTGCTGCATCTGCTCCTGTTCGTAGAGCCAGTGAGCCTGACGTACGCCCCAGTAGAAGAACACCGGACGCTTGCTGCCCGTGTCGATCAGATACTCCAGAATGGAGCGGGCGTAAGAGAAGCCGGTGCCGCCCGCCATCAGGATCAGCGGCCGGGGGGATTCATCGCGCAGGAAGGCCTTGCCCGCCGCCAGTTCAATCTCGATCTCCCCCTGCTCACGCATCCGAGCCAACACCTGACCGGCGTAGGCGTTCTCCGGGGTGGCGCCGATCTGCAGCTCCAGCACGCCAGGACGGGTCGGCGAGTTGGCGATGGAGAAGGGGCGCTTGTCCGAATCGCTCATCACCACCAGCAGATATTGGCCCGGCTTGAAACTGACCTCTTGCAGCGGCGTCAGGGCCACATGCCAGATGGTGTCGACATATTCGCGCAGTTCCTCTACGCGGCACTTGATACGTTGCATTCTTGTCCTTGTAACGGGCTCGCTCGGCCCGCTTCGCTCATTGTTTCACTATGGAGTGACGACCAGCAGCCCTGGCCCCGTCAGTCGAGAATACTCAAATCAGTGCGGATCGCATCATTTTTTGCGGCAAATACGGCAAAGTAGCCATCTTTGACTCATCCGAGAATATTGAGCTCATCCCAGATGGCATCGACCTTCTGCTTCACCGCCTCGTCCTGCACGATGGGCTGACCCCACTCCCGATTGGTCTCGCCCGGCCACTTGTTGGTGGCATCCAGCCCCATCTTGGAGCCGAGGCCGGAGACTGGTGAGGCGAAGTCCAGATAGTCGATCGGCGTATGCTCGATCAAGGTGGTGTCCCTTGCCGGGTCCATCCGGGTGGTGATGGCCCAGATCACATCCTTCCAGTCGCGGGCGTTGACGTCGTCATCACACACCACCACGAATTTGGTGTACATAAACTGGCGCAGGAAGGACCAGACCCCCAGCATCACCCGCTTGGCGTGGCCCGGGTAGCGCTTCTTGATGGTGACCACCGCCATCCGGTAGGAGCACCCCTCCGGCGGCAGATAGAAGTCCACGATCTCGGGGAACTGCTTCTGCAGCAGCGGCACGAATACCTCGTTCAGTGCCAGACCCAGCACCGCTGGCTCATCGGGCGGACGGCCGGTGTAGGTGCTGTGATAGATGGCATCGCGCCGCTTGGTGATGTGGGTGATGGTGAAGACCGGGAATTCGTCCACCTCGTTGTAGTAACCGGTGTGATCGCCATAGGGCCCTTCGGGGGCCAGTTCGCCCGGCTCCAGATAACCTTCCAGCACGATCTCGGCGCTGGCGGGCACCTCCAGATCGCAACTGATAGCCTTCACCACCTCGGTACGGCTGCCGCGCAGCAGACCGGCAAAGGCATATTCGGAGAGGGTATCCGGCACCGGCGTCACTGCACCGAGGATGGTCGCCGGATCGGCGCCCAACGCCACCGCCACCGGGAAACGCTCGCCCGGATGGGCCTCCTGCCACTCGCGAAAATCGATGGCGCCACCGCGATGATCGAGCCAGCGCATGATCAGCTTGTTCTTGCCGATCTTCTGCTGGCGATAGATACCGAGGTTCTGGCGCTTCTTGTAGGGGCCGCGGGTGATGGTGAGGCCCCAGGTCACCAGCGGCGCCACATCGCCGGGCCAGCAGTGCTGGATCGGGATCTGGTCGAGATCTACCGCATCTCCCTCCTGCACCACCTGCTGGCAGGGGGCGGACGAGAGACGCTTGGTCGGCATGTTGAGTACCTGCTTGAAGATCGGCAGCTTCTCCATCAGCTCCTTGAATCCCTTGGGCGGCTCGGGCTCCTTTAGATAGGAGAGCCAGACCCCGACCTGACGCAGGGCACCCACATCGGGCTGGCCCATGCCCATGGCAACCCGATCAGGGGTGCCGAACAGGTTGGTCAGCACCGGCATGGTGTAGCCTTTGGGATTTTCGAACAGCAGAGCCGGGCCACCCGCACGCAGGGTGCGGTCGCTGATCTCGGTCATCTCCAGATAGGGGTCTATCTCGCGGGTGATCCGCTTGAGTTGCCCGTTTTGTTCCAGCTGCGCGATGAAATCACGCAAATCCTTGTATTTCATGCAAGTTCCCAACCGGGTTCAGGAGGTCAGGCATTATAACCCTGGCTGCCCATCGGGTGTACCCGAATCGGGCTGCAGACTCGGTGCAATGGGGGGCATGTCACGCTGGCCGAGGTGTCGGGCCAGCGCAGAGAGCAGCTGGGGCTCGTCCACCTCCATCAACAGACCGGCCACCAGCGCCCCGTATTGGCGGTTGGAGAGCTCGGCCAGCAGATATTTCTGGGCCTGTGGCGGCAAGGGTGAGAGGGCACTCAGCTGACGCAAGGCAGCCCCTTTCAACCCCTCATTGCCACTGGCGGCAATCAGCAGATCGCTGGCCGTACTGCCGTGATGGAAGCGGTTGATGGTGGAGAGTGCGCGCAGTGCATCCTGATCTGCCGGCCGCCGCCATAACATGCCATAGAGCGCCGGTTCGCCGGTGCGCTGCAACAGATGGAACAACAGGTGATTGTCGGGCAGATAGATATTCTGGCTGGCCAGCGCTTGCGCCTCCCGCATCCAGATCGCTTGTGGCAAGGTATCGAGGGCCAGCAACAGGGCTTGCTGCTGCATGGCAATATCGGGGTTACTGCTGTAATAGAGGGACTTTAGCTGGAAGCTGCCCTGGGCAAGCTGCTGCCGATATCGCTGCTCCAGTGACTGCAGTTGCCACTCCCCCAGCAACTGACGGGCGCGTGCGGAAAAATCGTAGACAGGTTGCTGCACCAGAAAACCGTCTACCTGCTGCTCCATGAGCCACTCGGGGGCCTTATCGGCCTGAGCCTCGACCCACTGTTGCAACGCGGGGGACGCTAGCGCGTTAACCGGAATATCCCGCAGCAACTGCAGCAACAGGAACTCCTGCCGCTCACGGCTCAGGGTCGCCAGCAGAGAGTCGATGGCGGCAAATTGCCCCTGCTGCAGACGGCTCGCCAGATAGTGCCGGTGCGTCTGCAATGTCTCGGCTGTCACCGCGGCCGGTGCGCTCTGCGCATGGACTGGCATTGCACTCAGCAACCCCAGCAATAACCAGAAAAGAGGCTTCATGACGTCTCCATCCATGTGACACCGGGATCTCATACTACTAGGGCGACCGGAAAACAGATAAACAAAAACCGCGACCTGGGCCGCGGTTTCGTCATTCTGTGACCGGACTTACTTCTGCTGGCGCCGCATGGCGTCGAAGAACTCGTCGTTGGTCTTGGTCATCGCCAGCTTGTCGATGAGGAACTCGATGCCGTCGATCTCGCCCATCGGATGGACAATCTTGCGCAGGATCCACATCTTCTGCAGCTCGTCGCCGGTGGTCAGCAACTCTTCCTTGCGGGTGCCGGAGCGGGTGATGTCGATGGCCGGGTAGACACGCTTCTCGGCAATCTTGCGCGAGAGGTGCAGTTCCATGTTGCCGGTACCCTTGAACTCTTCGTAGATAACCTCGTCCATCTTGGAGCCGGTATCGATCAATGCGGTCGCGATGATGGTCAGGCTGCCGCCCTCTTCCACATTACGCGCGGCGCCGAAGAAGCGCTTGGGACGGTGCAGGGCGTTAGCATCCACACCACCGGTCAGTACCTTGCCGGATGACGGGATGACGGTGTTGTAGGCACGTGCCAGACGGGTGATGGAGTCCAGCAGGATCACCACGTCTTTCTTGTGCTCGACCAGGCGCTTGGCCTTCTCGATCACCATCTCGGCGACCTGAACGTGACGGGAAGCAGGCTCGTCGAAGGTGGAAGCGATCACTTCACCCTTCACCATGCGCTGCATCTCGGTCACTTCTTCCGGACGCTCGTCGATCAGCAGAACGATCAGTTCACAGTCCGGGTGGTTGTAGGCGATGCTCTGGGCGATGTTCTGCAGCAGCATGGTCTTACCGGCCTTGGGCGGTGCCACGATCAGGCCACGCTGACCTTTACCGATGGGGGAAGCCAGGTCCAGTACACGGGCGGTGATGTCTTCGGTAGAACCGTTGCCCCGCTCCATACGCAGACGCTCGTTGGCGTGCAAGGGGGTCAGGTTTTCAAACAGGATCTTGTTGCGGGAGTTTTCCGGACGGTCGTAGTTGACCTCATTGACCTTGAGCAGCGCGAAGTAGCGCTCACCCTCTTTCGGTGGCCGGATCTTGCCGGAGATGGTATCGCCGGTACGCAGGTTGAAGCGGCGGATCTGGCTCGGGGAGACATAGATATCGTCAGGGCCTGCCAGATAGGAGCCGTCTGCACTGCGCAGGAAGCCGAAACCGTCGGTCAGGATTTCCAGCACACCGTCGCCAAAGATATCTTCACCACCCTTGGCGTGCGCCTTGAGGATGGCAAAAATGATATCTTTCTTGTGCGCCCGAGCCAGATTTTCCAACCCCATGGATTCGCCAAGCTTGACCAGCTCGGACACAGGAGTGTTCTTTAATTCAGTCAGATTCATAGTGGTGAAAGTCTGTAAGCAAGGATTGAAATGAGGAGACAGTCTGCTGTATTGATGCTGTTCGGATTTGATTGCCAGGCTGTGGTTAGCAAAGAGTCAGGCAAAAAGGTTAGCAAACGAGCGATAAATTAGCACCAATCGGGATGAGCGTCTAGGTGATAAAACAGAAGGAGCGCATTATTGCAATACGCTCCTCTTCGATTATTACAGGTTGCCGTCCAGAAACTCTTTCAGCTGAGTCTTGGACAGAGCACCGACCTTGGTCGCTGCCACTTCGCCATTCTTGAACAGCAAGAGGGTCGGGATACCACGAATGCCGTACTTGGGCGGAGTATCAGAGTTATGGTCGATGTTCAGTTTGGCTACGGTCACGCGACCTTCGTACTCTTGGGCAACTTCTTCCAGGATCGGGGCAATCATCTTGCACGGACCACACCACTCGGCCCAGAAGTCGACCAGAACGGCGCCATCGGCTTTGATTACATCTGCCTCGAAGCTGGCATCGCTCAGCTGAACAATCTTGTCACTCATCTCCAACTCCAGTCAGTAATTAAGGCTTTATTGACATATCAACAAAGGCAATAGTTGCCCTATTTGAAATGATCCTGTTTATTATTGCAAGCCTAACCTGATAACCTACCGCCATGAGCAAAACACACTTAACGACCGAAAAATTCGCCCAAATGGGCCTCGAACCCGAAGTTCTGGCTGGTCTGGAATCAAAGGGATTTCACTATTGCACGCCCATCCAGGCACTCTCTCTGCCACTGCTGGTAGAGGGCCATGACCTCGCTGGACAGGCCCAGACCGGCACCGGCAAGACGATCGCCTTCCTGGCCGCGACATTCAACTATTTGCTGACTCACCCGCTGACCAAGCCCCGTCTGGTTAACCAACCCAGAGCCATTATCATGGCGCCCACTCGGGAACTGGCAGTACAGATCTATAACGATGCCGACAGCATCGCGGCCTCTACCGGTCTGAAACTCGGCCTCGCCTACGGTGGTGAAGGTTACGACAAGCAGCTGGCCGTGCTGGAACAGGGCGTCGACATCCTGATCGGCACCACGGGCCGCATCATCGACTATTTCAAGTCCAAGGTGATCGACCTGAGCAACATTCAGGTCGTGGTATTGGACGAAGCGGATCGCATGTTCGATCTGGGCTTCATCAAGGACATCCGTTTCCTGTTCCGCCGCATGCCGCCAGCTACCGAGCGTCTGAGCATGCTGTTCTCCGCCACCCTCTCCCTGCGGGTGCAGGAGCTTGCCTACGAACACATGAACCACCCGGAACATGTGCAGGTCGAGCCGGAGCAGATGACCGGCGTGCGGATCAAGGAGGAGCTGTTCTACCCCTCCAATGAAGACAAGATGTTGCTGCTGCTCTCCCTGATGGAAGAGGAGTGGCCGGAAAAAGCGATCGTCTTCGCCAACACCAAGCATGTCTGCGAAGACGTGCATGCCTGGCTGGAAAACGACGGCCATCGCGTCGGTCTGCTGACCGGTGACGTGCCGCAGAAGAAGCGGATGAAGATCCTCGAGGACTTCACCAAGGGGTCGCTGGACATCCTGGTCGCCACCGACGTGGCCGCCCGTGGTCTGCACATCCCCGACGTGACCCATGTCTTCAACTACGACCTGCCCGACGACGCCGAAGACTATGTACACCGTATCGGTCGTACCGGTCGTGCTGGCAAGAGCGGCAACTCCATCAGCCTGGCCTGTGAAGACTATGCCTTCAACCTGCCAGCCATCGAGGAGTACATCCACCACGCCATTCCGGTCAGCAAGTATAACCGCGAAGCGCTGCTGGATGATGTCACCCCGCCGAAGCGTGTCTATCGCAATCGCCAGCCGGTGAACCGCAACATGCGCGATCGCCAGGGTGGCAACAGCAACAACCGTCGTCGTCCGCCGCGCAAGAGCTAAGGACAGGCCCAGTTGCACAACTCGCCTCTCTATGCCGCCATCGACCTCGGCTCCAACAGCTTTCATATGCTGGTGGTGCGCGAGGTCGCCGGTGCACTGCGCACCGTTGCCAAGGTCAAACGCAAGGTGCGCCTCGCTGCCGGGCTCGATCCGGAATTTCGTCTCAGCCGTGCCGCCATGGAGCGGGGTTGGGACTGTTTGCGCCTCTTCTCCGAGCAGCTGCAGGACATTCCGGCCGACAATATCCGGGTGGTGGGCACCGCAACCTTGCGGCTTGCCACCAACGTCGACGAGTTCCTCAGCGAAGCGGAACGGGTGCTCAACCACAGCATCGAGATCATCTCGGGCGAGGAAGAGGCCAAGACCATCTATGAAGGGGTCTCCTGGACCTCTGCCGGGGAAGGCAACCGGCTGGTGATCGACATCGGCGGTGCCAGTACCGAACTGGTGATCGGCGAACATAGCGAAGCAAAACTGCTCAACAGCCTGCACATGGGCTGCGTCACCTGGCTGAACAATCACTTCGGTGATGGCGAGCTCTCCGAAGCCCGTTTCGAGCAGGCGATTGCTGCCGCCAAGGCGGTGCTGGAGAAGGTGGCGGAAGATTACCGCGCCCTCGGCTGGCGCACCTGCGTCGGTGCCTCCGGCACGGTACAGGCACTGCAAGAGATCATGCTGGCGCAAGGAAAGAGCGAACGGGTCACCCTGCCGAAGTTGCAGGAACTGATGGGTCAAGCCATCGCCTGCGGCAAGCTGGATCAGCTACAACTGGAAGGGCTGACTGCCGAGCGGCTGACCGTGTTCCCCTCCGGCCTCGCCATCCTGATCGCCATCTTCGAAACCCTGAATATCGAGAGCATGACGCTGGCCGGCGGCGCCCTGCGCGAGGGGCTTATCTACGGCCTGCTCGGCAACAACCACGACTGTGACGCCCGGGATCGTACCGCCGACAGCCTGATCAGCCGTAACCAGCTGGACAAGGAACACGCCGAGCGGGTACGCGATACCGCCGTCGAGGCGTTCAACCAGCTGCAACCGGTCTGGCGACTCTCCAAACGCTACGGTCGCCCAATCCTGCGCTACGCTGCCCTGCTACACGAGATCGGCCTCTGTATCGAGTACAAGAAGGCGCCGCAACACGCCGCCTACATCATCGACAACATCGACATGCCGGGCTTCACTCCTGCGCAGAAGAAGCTGCTGTCGGCCCTGCTGTTCAACCAGCGGGACGAATTCAAGCTGGAACCGCTGGAAAAACAGGGTGCCGTCACCGCCCGTCAGGCAATCCGGCTGGCCCGTATCCTGCGCATCGCGCTGATCCTCTGCATGCGCCGCACCCAGGGCACTGTGCCCAGCTTCACGCTGGAGGCGGATGAGGATGCCCTCACCCTGACCCTGCCCAAAGGGTGGCTCGAAGAGCACTACCTGCGTGCCAGCGAGCTGCGCTTTGAAGTGGATCGCCAGCAAAAGATGGGCTGGCCCACCCGCTTGCTGGAAGCCTGATTGGGCCCCGCCCAATCAGTGCCCCGGCGTTCCGACAATCTGTTTCGCAGCCAGCACAGGCGCGTCTCGGGCCAGCCCCTTGATTTTATTGGGCTGACTAGCTGATCCCGCCCTTGCGTCTGTGCTCTGCCCCCCCTCATGACCAACGTTCGACTAGAGTTGTGTTGTCTTCACAACCAACCGGAATGGACGCCATGAAGCCTTTGACCCTGATAACCCTGACTGCCCTTCTGACCGCCTGCGGTGGCAGCAGTGACGGCGACGACAGTAGCCAGCCACAACAGGCCCAACTCTCGCTGGCCTTCTCCGACGCCCCGGTGGACGCCGTCAGCAAGGTCTGCATCGCCGTCTCCAACATCAGCATTCATCCCGTTGCCGGCACCGAGCAGAGCTGGACCACCGCCAGTTTTCTCACCTCAACCCAGGACGATGGCTGCACCCCGAGCGGCGAAACCATCCCGATCGACAGTGCGGGCCGGCCCCTGTTCACCTACATCGATCTGCTGAGTTATCAGGGCTCCAGCAGTCGCCCTCTGCTGGCCAGCCAGAGCGTGGTACCCGGCAACTACAGCCAGATGCGGCTGCGGGTACTGGACGGGCGGGAGGTCAGCAACCAGTTTCTGGATGGCACCCCCTACTCCTACGTCAAGCAGGATGACGGCGTGATCAAGCCGCTGGAGGTGCCCAGCAGCGAGCTCAAGCTGGACGCTTTCACCATCGCCGCCAACGGCCTCAGTGCCTTCACCACCGAGTTCGATCTGCGCCAGGCTATGGTGCTGCCGGGCCACGAGCAGTACTACAAGCTCAAACCAAGAGGTGTACGGCTGGTGAACAACACGCAGGTCGCCACCGTCAAGGGGACGGTCGCGGCCGGGCTGTGCGGTGGTCAGCTGACCGACAAGGCGTTCGTCTACTTCTATGACGAGCTGCGCCCGGTAGGCGACGACGCCTATCCTGACATGGCGGACAGCGACAACGGCTTCTACGCCAGCGCCCCCGTGCTGCCGCAGACAGGAGGCGGCTTTGGCTACGAGTTGGGATTTGTTAACCTCGGCAACTACGACATGGTGCTGGTCTGCAACGGCGACGAGGATGATCCGGCAGTGGCCAACGATCCGCTGCAACAGGAGCAGATACAGAAGGCCCAGACAGTGGTGGCGCCGACCACCAGCATCAACTTCCAGTAACAGGGGACAAGGGGGGCTATGGCTACTATGAGCAGATACCAGCCCATCAGTTGCGATCTCTACGACTGGCTGGAGATCGCCGCCTGCTGGCAGTTGCCGGTCACCCTCACCGTTCGGAATGGCCGCCAGTGGGTGGACCGGATCCGCACCCTCGAAGCCTGTGAAGGGGTCGAGTATCTGCTGCTGCACAGTGGCGAACGGCTCAGTCTGGCGGAACTGGCGATCCTGCGCCTGAGTTGGCAAGGGGAAGACAAGCTGATCCGCTTTGCGCCAAGCATCTGAATATATTACAAAAAAGAGGGCCAACATGACGTTGGCCCTCTTTTTTACATCCCCAACGCCTGGCGGATGTTAACCCACCGCCAGTGCCGCCATCACATAGACATCAAAGCGGTTGCTCTTGGTCTCGATGGCCATGCTGGGCTTCTGCTCGTTGAGCCAACCCGCGTAGTCGGGGCGCTTCACCACCACCCGCTTCTCAGCCATCTTGAGCGCAGCAGGCAGCAGAGCGTCGGCATCGAGATCCGGGCCCACCAGCGACTGGAACACCCGCATCTCTTTTTTCACCAGCGCCGACTTCTGCTTGTGAGGGAACATGGGGTCCAGGTAGATCACCTCGGGCCGCTCGGCCAACCCGAGCAGGCTCTCCACCGCAGGGCCATGCAGCAGTTGCATCCGCTCGCTGACCCAGGGGCCAATCTCGGGATCCTGCGCCGCCCGCGTCAGCCCGTCCTGCAGCAGGGCTGCTACAACGGGGCTGCGCTCGATCAGGGTCACCTTGCAACCGAGAGAGGCGAGCACGAAAGCATCGCGTCCCAGCCCGGCGGTGGCATCCACCACGGTCGGTGTCGCCCCCGCTTTCAATCCCACCGCCTTGGCGATGGACTGGCCACGACCGCCGCCAAACTTGCGGCGATGGGCCACCGCCCCTGCCACGAAGTCCACATAGACGGCACCCAGCTTGGGCTCATCCAGCTTGCGCAGTTCGAGTCGCTCTTCAGTCAGTACCAACGCAAAAGGAGCCGGAAACGCTACGTCGGCAAGACGTAAACGCAGGGCGTCGAGCTCACCATCACGGGCGGGAACTTCACTGAAAACCTGAATATGGGGCATAGGGGCAGACTCATGGCTCGTACAGAAGCGGCCATGATAACAGAAGCGGCGGATCAGCTCACAACAGAGAGGTTCATCCCCTGACGGTTGAGGTCGAGGTAATCGGTCAGATCGTCATAGGCCAGCGGACGGCTCAGCAGGTAACCCTGGGTGAAGGCACACCCCTTCTGGCAGAGGAAGTTGAGCTGCTCGCGGGTCTCCACGCCTTCGATCACCACCTGCATACCGAGGTTGTGCACGATGTTGATGATGCCGTCGAGCAGCAGCCGATCCTGCTCGTTGAAGGGGATATGGCGCACGAAAGATCGATCAATCTTGACCAGGTCCACCGGGAAGGTGCGCAGATAGTTGAGGGCCGAGTAGCCGGTACCGAAATCGTCGATGGCCAGCTTGCAACCCGCCTCGCGAAGGGCCTCAATCCGCACCCTGTGCTGATCACTGCTCTCCATCAGCAGAGATTCGGTGATTTCGATGACGATGTCGGCAGGATCGAGCCCGAAGTGCTGGATCACCTTGAGCCACTCGCTCGCCTCGGGATCGATGGTCTGGAACTCCATGGTGGAGCGGTTGATCGACATCTGCAGATCCGGGAAACCGGACTGCTTTAGCCGCGCCAGATCCCGGCACGACTGCCACAGCACCAGCGAGCCCAGCCCCTGGATCAGTCCGGCCTCTTCCGCCAGCGGGATGAACTCGGCTGGCGAGACCTGTCCCCACTGGGGATGATACCAACGCACCAGCGCCTCCAGCTTGGCGACCTGGCCACTGCGGTTATCCCAGATTGGCTGGTAAGCCATGGTCAGCTGCTCGTGCTTGATCGCCTCCGCCAAATCCTGCTGCATCTGGTGGCGCTGGCGCACCTCTTCTCGCATGGAGGAGCAGTAGGTACCGATCAGCCGCCCCTGACGCTTGGCGGCAAACAGCGCCTGTTCGGCATTGCGCAGCAGCTCGTCGCTCTCGCTGCCATCGACCGGACATAGTGTCATCCCTATGGTCGCGGTGACATAAAGATGCTGATTGGCCAGCATGAAAGGACGAGCAAAGCTGCCGATCACCTGCTTGGCAAACACCTCAGCCTGACGGCGGGTGACGATACCGGGCACCAGAAAGGCAAACTCGTCGCCACCGATGCGAGCAACCAGATCTTCGGTGCGCACCCGGCTCACCAGTCGATCCGAGACCTCTCGCAGCAAGGCATCACCCGCATGGTGATCCATGCTGTTGTTGACCGCCTTGAAGTTGTTGAGATCGAGCACCATCAGGGCGAAACGCTCGCCCCGCTCGCAGAAGCGGGTGAGGCAGCGGCCAAACAGCCAGCGGTTGGGCAGGCTGGTGAGGTTGTCATAGTTGGCTTGGGTCGCGATCTTCTGCTCGGCCACCTTGGTTTGGGAAAGATCGCTGAAAATGGCGATATATTGCTGAATCTTGCCCTCTTCGCGCAGAGTGCTGATCATCAGCTGCTGCGGGTAGAGCTTGCCGTTCTTGCGCTTGTTCCACACCTCGCCACGCCATACCCCCACCCGCTCCAGCGCGTGGTACATGTCGGCATAGAAGGTCTGATCGTGCAGCCCGGATTTGAGCATGCAGGGACGCTGCCCCCGCACCTCATCACCGCTGTAGCCGGTGATCTGCTCGAACGCCGGATTGACCGAGATGATGCGGCTGTCAGCATCGCACACCAGAATCGCTTCGGAGAGATTGTCATAGACCCGGTGGGAGAGCTTGAGCTGCTCCGCATGGCGCTTGAGGGGATCGATATTCTCCAGCAGCACCATCAGGTGATCCGGCTGCTGCTGATCATCGCGGATCAGGGTGACCGTCACCCGCCCCCACAAGATCTCGCCCCCCTTGCAGAAGTAACGCTTCTCCTGGGTGAAACTGCTGCGCTCGCCACGCCGGATCTCTTCATAGCACGCGAGGCTGCGCTGCCAATCCTCGGGGTGATTGATGTCAGAGACGGAGCGGTGCAACAACTCGTCGAGAGGATAACCCAGCATCTTCTCGATGGCCGGGTTGGCCCAGAGAATACGGCCGGCGAGATCGAGCTTGCCGATACCTACAGGGGCCTGAAACAGCACACTTTGCAGCACATGGGGGACATCCGGCGCCGGTTTTGGCAGCTGTCGCTGCAACATCAACGCCAGTTCACGACCGGCCAGCGGCCCCAGCAACCTGAGCAACCCCATCACCTTGTCCATATTGGCCTGTGGCTGACGGTAGAACAGGGAGCAGATACCTATGGTCTCGCCATCCGCATCCTTGAGGGCAATCCCCGCATAGGCCTGAGCTTGCCACGCCTCGGCGCGCGGCATTGCGGGGAACAGTTGCAGCAGACGATCGCTGAACCAGGCCTCTCCCTCCTGCCAGGTAATGGCATCAGGGGTGTCAGTCAGGGGCAGCGTCAGGGTATCGGGGTCAAAGGAGGGGGGGTAGGCAGCCTGAACCGTCAAATGGGAAGCATTTGATTCCCTGCTGGCGATCAGGACGACATCAGCCATCACAGCAGCGGCGATTTCACTCACAAAGGTATCTAAATATCCCTGGCCGCTCGAATGAGCCAGACTGGAGATGATTTGATAGACGGAATCGAGTGCTCGCCTCATGGCAAGTGGCTTTCTCTCCTTGAAGGTTAGAACACGACTCTACTGAAGAGCCGTGGGCTGTGCAAATATGCAATCAGCAAGATATTAAAAAGCCTTGAAAAAAGGGACCAAAAGGTCCCTTTTTATCGCAGAAATCACGCCTTAATCCCACTATGGTTCAAAAATGTATCTACTTGAGGCTCAGAGCGGTCGCGGCCATCAGCCTCATGCGGCAATCCCGCTGTGGCGCAGTAGGGCATCCACCTTGGGCTCCCGACCACGGAAGGCCCGGAACAGCTCCATCGGCTCTTTCGAGCCCCCCTTCTCCAGAATATGCTTGAGGAAGGATTGGCCGGTGACCGGGTTGAAGATCCCCTCCTCCTCAAAGCGGGAGAAGGCATCGGCCGAGAGCACCTCGGCCCACTTGTAGCTGTAATAGCCCGCCGCATAGCCGCCCGCGAAGATGTGGGAGAAGCTGTGCTGGAAGCGGTTGAACGCCGGTGGCACCATCACGGCCACCTGACTGCGCACCTCGTCCAGCAGCGCCGGGAGCTGCGCCGGATTGGCCGGGTCAAACTCCTGATGGAGACGGAAGTCGAACAGGGCGAACTCCAGTTGGCGCAGCATCTGCATCGCCGCCTGGAAGTTGCGGGCAGTCAGCATCTTCTCCAGCAGGTCGGCAGGCAGTGGCTCGCCGGTCTCGTAATGGCCAGAGATAAAGGCCAGCGCCTCTGACTCCCAGCACCAGTTCTCGAGGAACTGGCTCGGCAGCTCGACCGCATCCCAGGCCACGCCGTTGATACCGGCCACGCCAGCCACGTCGATGCGGGTCAGCATGTGGTGAATGCCGTGGCCGAACTCGTGGAACAGGGTGACCACTTCGTTGTGGGTGAACAGTGCAGGCTTGCCATCCACCGGGCCGTTGAAGTTACAGGTCAGGTAGGCCACCGGCTTTTGTAGTGAACCATCCTGACGGTAGCGACGACCCAGGCAGACATCCATCCAGGCGCCACCCTGCTTGTGTTCGCGGGCATAGAGGTCGAGGTAGAAGCTGCCACGCAGCTCGTCGTCGGCATCGAAGATGTCGTAGAAACGCACGTCCGGGTGCCAGGTGTCGATACCAAGGCGCTCGCGTATCTTCATGCCGAACACCCGCTTCACCACTTCGAACAGCCCTTTCACCACCTTGCTGGCGGGGAAGTAGGGGCGCAACTGCTCGTCGGAGATGGAAAACTTGTGCTGCTTGAGCTTCTCGGCGTAATAGGCGAGATCCCAGGCGGCCAGCTCACTCTGACCATGCTGCTCGGCAGCGAAGACGCGGATCTCCCCCAGCTCGGCTTTGCCTTGTGGCAGGGATTTGGCAGCCAGATCGGTGAGGAAGCTCACCACCTGTTCACTCTTGTCCGCCATCTTGGTCGCCAGCGACAGCTCGGCATAGTTGGCAAAACCCAGCAGCTGGGCCAGTTCGCGGCGCAGTGTGAGCAGCTCGGTCATGATGGCGGAGTTGTCCCACTTGCCCGCGTTGGGGCCCTGATCGGAGGCGCGGGTGGTAAAGGCTTCATACATTTCGGCGCGCAGTGCGCGATTGTCTGCGTACATCATCACCGGCAGGTAGGAGGGAATATCCAGCGTGAACAGCCACCCCTCCTTGCTCTTGAGCCCAGCCATCTGACGGGCTGCAGCGCGCACACTGTCGGGAAGACCGGCCAATTCGGACTCATCAGCCACCAGCTTGTGCCAGCCCTGGGTAGCATCCAGCACGTTGTTGCTGAAGCGGGAGGCTAGCTCGGAAAGGCGGGCCTGAATCTCACCGTAACGCTGTTGCGCCTCGGCAGGCAGACCGATACCTGACAGACGAAAATCGCGCAGGGTGTTCTGGATCTCCTTGCGCTGGGCATCGTCCAGACGCGGGAAGTCATCGCTCTGGGAGAGGGTCAGATAAGCCTGATAGAGCCCTTCATGCTGGCCGACATAGGTCTGGAATTCGGAGAGCAGCGGCAGGCAGACATCGTGGGCCTCACGCAGTGCCTCGCTGTTGAGTACGGCGTTGAGGTGGCTGACCGGTGACCAGATCCGTGACAGACGGTCATTGACCTCTTCCAGCGGGGCGATCAGGCTATCCCAGGTATGGGGATCACGCTGGGCCAGCACATCGCTGATCTTCTGCTTGCAGTCAGCAATCGCCTGAATCACGGCAGCTTGTACCTGATCGGGCTTGATCTGGCTGAAAGGGGGCAGAGAATCCATTGTCAGCAAAGGGTTATTCATCCCGGTTACCTCTTGTTTGGTCTTGAACAGACCGCTTTAGCAGCTCTGTATGGGTTTCTAACATGTGGCCAAGCCACACAATAATCAAGCGGGAATCCGCCGTAGCCCTGCACTTTTCCAGCCATTTCAACTCGGCTCCCTGCCGTTGCCGCAGTTTTGCCATCCACAGCCAGTAACAGGATGAATCTGTGAACTTTTTTGGCTCTTACCGGTACTTTCAAGGGACAACAAGTAGCCTTTTACCGGCGTCATGGCTGCCTGCCTGGTACCGGAATGGTCAATCAGGGGTCCTAAAAAATGTAGATGGCGTAACAAATTATCAATACTTTCATATAATTAGAGTAAACACTCCTGTTGATTAATTTGTTTTCAGGCATTTATCATAAGCAGTCTGCCATACAGGTCACTTGATTCTCTGTGCTGCACGGAAATCGGTTGAAAAAGGCAATGTGGCTCGAAAGGCCACCACGCAAAGCCACCGGTCTAAGGGATTTTCCTATGACAGCGGGGCTGCCCCCGAAGCCCATCCCTTGATGGGCCTATTTTTGCAATGTACGGAGCAATAATGAACAAGTTCAAACTCTCTCTGCTGGGCTGCCTGATCGGCGCCACCAGCCCCATACTGCATGCCGCCAGCGCTGGCCAGAACATTGTCAACCCGCAATCTGGTGTGGTGGTCGGTTACTGGCACAACTGGTGTGACGGTGCAGGCTACAAGGGCGGCATCTCTCCCTGCGTCAAACTGGATCAGGTCAACCCGCAATACAACGTGGTCAATGTCTCCTTCATGAAGGTCTATGGCAGCAACCCGATCCCGACCTTCAATCTCGACCCGGCTGTAGGCCTGAGCGAAAGCCAGTTCATCGAGCAGATCGCCGAGCTGAACCGTCAGGGCCGCGCCGTGTTGCTGGCACTGGGTGGCGCCGATGCACACATCGAGTTGCGCACCGGTCAGGAGCAGGCCTTCGCCGACGAGATCATCCGTCAGGTTGAAACCTATGGCTTCGACGGGCTGGATATTGATCTGGAGCAGGCCGCCATCACCGCCGCCAACAACCAGACCGTAATCCCGGCAGCCCTGCGCATCGTCAAGGATCACTATCGTGCCCAGGGGAAAAACTTCCTCATCACCATGGCACCCGAGTTCCCCTATCTAACCCAGAACGGGGCCTACATCCCCTATATCCGCAATCTGGAAGGCTACTACGACTGGATCAATCCCCAGTTCTACAACCAGGGCGGCGATGGCATCTATATCGATGGCATCGGCTGGATTGCCCAGAACAACGATGCCTTGAAAGAGGAGTTCATCTATTACATGGCTGACTCCCTGAGCAATGGCACTCGCGGCTTCTACAAAATCCCGCACGACAAACTGGTATTCGGCCTGCCCAGCAACATCGATGGCGCCGCCACCGGTTACGTCAAAGAGCCCCAGAAATTATTTAACGCCTTCAACAAACTCAAGAGTGAAGGCCAGCCACTACGCGGGGTGATGACTTGGTCGATCAACTGGGATATGGGGCGCAATGCCGCAGGTCAGGCTTATTCCGAAAGCTTCATTAAAACCTATGGCCCCTTTATCCACGGTCAAGATATCACTCCACCTCCAGCCAATGGCAAACCCACGATCAGCGGCATCAAAGACACACGGGTGAAATTTGGCAGTGCATTCAACCCGCTTGATGGCGTGACCGCCCACGATGCGGAAGATGGTGATATCACCGATCGCATCGAAGTGGAAGGTGACGTTGATACTCATAAGCTGGGTCTGCAACCCCTGACTTACCGCGTCACTGACAGCGATGACAACATCACCGAGCAAGTACGCACCATTGATGTGTACAACATGAAACCGGTACTGCATGGTGTAGAGAACGTCAGCATCACGCTGGGCAGCACTTTCGACCCGCTTGCGGGGGTCTCTGCGAGCGATGAAGAAGATGGCGACCTCACCGCATCCATCACGGTCAGCGGCAATGTCGATACCGGCCGAGTCGGCAGCTACTCCCTGCAATACAGTGTCACCGATGGCGCAGGGCAGACCATCAGCCAGGGGCGCACAGTTAAAGTCACCGATGGCAACACCTGCAGCAGCGAATGGAATGCCACCAACGTATATAATGGCGGCGATGAGGTTGACCACAATGGCAAGCGCTGGCGCGCAGGCTGGTGGACTCGCGGCGAGGAGCCGGGCACCACGGGTGAATGGGGTGTATGGCGAGTCATTGGTGATAGCGACTGCGGTGGCAGCAATCCACCTCCGCTGCCCAACCCTGATTTTACTGTCACTGGACTGGCAGACAGCTATCCGATTACTCAGGGCAACGTCACCATTAACTTCAATATCAATACCAATGCCCTGATGGCCATGCAGGCAGAGCTCAAGCAAGGCGATCGCGTCATCGGTAGCAGCTCTGCGTCGATCAATGGAAGTGGCAATATGCTGCTGTCTGGCACCAACGCAACTGCGGGTAACTATCAACTGGTCATCACCGGTAAAGCGGAAGGGGCAAATGCCACCACCCAAACTTACCCGCTCAGCTTGACTGAAGAGAACAATCCGGGTGAGCCGGGTGAGTACCCTGCTTATGTCCCGGGAACGTCTTATAAGGCGGGTGAGCGAGTCTCTAACGCAGGTGGCAACTACGAGTGCAAGCCGTACCCCTACACCGGCTGGTGTGGTGGTGCTGCATGGGCTTATGCGCCTGGTCAGGGCACCGCTTGGAGTGATGCCTGGATCAAGCTGTAATTGATCGGTCATCACTAAAGAGGGGAGCCATTGGCTCCCCTCTTGTTTATCAGCCTGCCACGCCCCTCAACGGGCGTCATCCCGCAACCATTGCGCCACCCGTTTGGCGAAGTAGGTCAGAATACCGTCCGCTCCGGCCCGCTTGAAGCAGAGCAGGGACTCCATGATGGTCTCCTTCTCCTTCAACCAGCCGTTCTGGATCGCCGCCATGTGCATGGCATACTCGCCGCTCACCTGATAGGCGAAGGTCGGCACGCCAAACTGATCCTTCACCTGACGCACGACATCCAGATAGGGCATGCCGGGTTTGACCATGACCATGTCCGCCCCTTCCTGAATATCCAGCGCCACCTCATGCAGGGCTTCGTTGCCGTTGGCCGGATCCATCTGGTAGGTAGCCTTGTTGCTCTTGCCGAGGTTGCCGGCAGAGCCAACCGCATCACGGAATGGGCCGTAGTAGCAGGAAGCGTACTTGGCGGAGTAGGCCATGATCTGGGTGTTGATGAAGCCGTTCTCTTCCAGCGCAGCGCGGATGGCGCCGATGCGGCCATCCATCATGTCGGACGGCGCGACTATATCGACTCCGGCCTCGGCGTGGGAGAGCGCCTGCTTGATCAGGATTTCGGTGGTGATGTCGTTCAGCACATAGCCTTCGTCATCGATGATGCCGTCCTGACCGTGGGTGGTGAACGGATCGAGCGCCACGTCGGTGATCACCCCGATCTCCGGGAAGTGGGCCTTGAGGGCACGCACGGTACGCTGGGCCAGCCCGTTCGGGTTGTAGGCCTCTTCCGCCATCAGGCTCTTGCTCTCCAGCGGGGTGACCGGGAACAGGGCGATGGCGGGCACACCCAGTTCCACCAGCTCGGCAGCCTCGATCAGCAGCAGATCGATGGAGAGACGCTCCACCCCCGGCATGGAGGGAACGGCTTCCCGACGGTTCTCCCCTTCCAGCACGAACACCGGATAGATGAGATCGTTGACGGTCAGTACGTTCTCGCGCACCAGACGACGGCTGAAATCATGTTTGCGCAGACGGCGCAGGCGGCGGCCCGGAAAGGCGCCCGGAAGAGTTGTAGCCATGAATCACTCCTGGAGAGGAAGTTGGAAGAACGCGGCGGAGGTGGCCCGGGTATGGGCCAGCAAGGCCTCGGGCGCTTCACCACGACAGGACGCCACCACCTGGGCGATGTGCGGCAAAAAAGCAGGTTCGTTGCGTTTCGGGCGCGGTTTCAGATCCCGCGGCACCAGATAGGGGGCATCGGTCTCGATCATCAGCCGACCAGCCGGAATACGGGCCACCTGCTCACGCAACAGCTGGCCGCGGCGCTCGTCACAGAGCCAGCCGGTCACCCCAATATGCAGCCCCAGCGCCAGACACTCGTCCAGCTCCTCGTCGGAACCGGTGAAGCAATGCAGCACAGCTCCCGGCAGCTTCGGCAACCAGGGGCGGAGGATCTCGATAAAACGGGCGTGCGCATCGCGGCAGTGGAGAAACACCGGCATCCCGAGCTCGGCAGCCAGTGCCAGCTGGGCGTCGAATACCGCATCCTGCACCGGACGGGGGGAGAAATCGCGGTTGTAGTCGAGGCCGCACTCGCCGATGGCCACCACCTGCGGCTGCGCCGCCAGCTCGCGCAGGGCGGGCAGGGTCGCCTCATCGACACTCTTGGCATCGTGAGGATGTACACCGGCAGTGGAGAAGCAGTAGCCCGGCCAGCGGGCGGCCAACTCGGCACTCTCGCGGCTGCCAGCCAGATCGGTACCAGTCAGGATCAGTGCTTCCACTCCGGCGGCGCGGGCACGGGCCACCAGCTCAGGCTGTTCACCGGCGAACTGGCTGCTGGTCAGGTTTAAACCGATATCGATCATGCCAACTCCCAAATCCCTTTGGGAGTCAGGTTTTTATCCTTAATTTGCTTGGATTTTCTTAATTCAGTCGCAGCCCAGCGCATGTCATATTGCCATGTGAAGAACAGTTCTCCGGCGCCTTTCAATTCTTGCTCTTTATGTGTCCATATCCATTCAGCAACACTAACAATTCGAGCTCTACCACCGCGATCTGCTAGCGCAGTAAGCACCCATTCTTGTAAATCCGTTTTCGTAACCATGTATCGACTCTATCAAATTAAGAGGAGCCTCAGCTCCCCTCTTCCGGTTGTTCCTGTTGCTCCTCATCCTCTTTCTTCACGTAGAAACGGGCGAAGAACAGACCCAGCTCCCACAGCGCCCACATCGGGATCGCCAGCAGGGTCTGGGAGAAGACATCGGGCGGCGTCAGCAGCATACCGACCACGAAAACACCGACCAATACGTAGGGGCGTTTTTCCCGCAGACTCTGGGGAGTGGTTACCCCGGTCCAGCAGAGCAGTATGGTGGCCACCGGAATTTCGAACGCTACCCCGAACGCGAAGAACAGGGTCAGTACGAAGTCCAGATAACTGGCAATGTCGGTCGCCACCGTCACCCCTGCGGGTGCGGTGCTGGTGAAAAAACCGAACACCAGCGGAAACACCACATAGTAGGCAAACGCCATCCCCGCATAGAACAACACGGCGCTGGAAGCAACCAGCGGCATGATGAGCCGCCGTTCGTGCTGGTACAGACCGGGGGCGATAAAGGCCCATGCCTGATAGAGCAGATAGGGGATCGCCACGAAGAAGGAGACCACCAGGGTCAGCTTGATCGGCGTGATGAAGGGGGTCGCCACATCCGTCGCTATCATGCTGGTGCCTTCCGGCAACTGGCTGAGCAGCGGCTGGGCTATAAAGTCGTAAATGTTGTTGGAGAAGTAGATAAGCGCGATGAACACCAGCAGGATGGCGATCAAGGCACGCATCAATCGGCTTCTCAGCTCCACCAGATGACTGATGAGGGGTTGCTCGGCCTGACTCATGACTTAACCTCCCCTTTCACTGCTGACTCGCTGACCGACACCGGCTCGCTCTTCCGCTGACTGTTGACCGGCGGCACGTCGCGTCCCAGCGGCTGCACCGCAGGCTCCGGCTGCGTGGCTGGTTCAGCCTGGACGACCGGCTCGGCCTGCGGCGGACGGATCTCGTTCTCCACCTGATAGGGGCGATTGACCGATTGGGCCGCCGCCTTGAGCTGTTCGATGGACTCCTGCAGCTCGGGGCTCAGGTTGCTCATCTGCAACTGTTCCGCCTTCTTCAGGTCGTTGTGCAGCTCTTGCAACTTGAGCTCCTGCTCCAGCTCGGACTTGACCGAGTTCGCGGTCGAACGAATGAGGCGGATCCAGTGGGTAGCCGTGCGGATGGCAACCGGCAGCCGCTCTGGCCCCAGCACCACCAGTGCGACCACACCGATAACGACCAGCTCCCAAAAACCGATATCGAACATGGCTTAGGCCTGATCTTTATCTTTCTGCTTGGCGGTCTCAGCGCTCTGAGTGGCCGCTTCGTTCAGCTGTTTCGGGGGAAACTCGGCATCTTTCAGCTCGGTTTTGGCATCGCTCGGCTCGTCGGAGAGGGCTTTCTTGAACCCCTTGACCGCCGCGCCCAGATCACCGCCAATCCCGCGCAGTTTCTTGGTACCGAACAACAGCACGACGATGACTGCGATGATCAACAATTGCCAAATACTGATACCACCCATGATTTTCTCTCCAGAACAGGCGCCTGACGGCGCGGTTGTTGATTAATTGGAACGGGTTCGCAACCAGCCAACCAGCCAGCAAAGGGCTGCACCGGCGAGACTGGCTTGTCCCCACTCAATGTATTGTTTTTGGGTCAGCAAGAATACACCCGCCAATAGCAGGCTGGCTCCAACCCCTAAGAGGTAGCGGGCCTGCCCCTGCCGATGGCTGTGACGGCGGAACTCGGCAAACATCTGGTCGAAATGACGCTGCTGATGACGGGTCTGGCGCAGGGTCTCATAGACCAACTCCGGCAGCTCAGGCAGCTTCTCGGCCCAGAATGGCGCCTTCTCCTTGATGGCGTTCAATACCGACTTGGGCCCCACCTGCTCATGCATCCAGTTTTCGAGAAACGGCTTGGCGGTCTGCCACAAATCGAGCTGCGGGTAGAGCTGACGCCCCAACCCTTCCACATAGAGCAGGGTCTTTTGCAGCAGCACCAGTTGCGGCTGCACCGTCATATGGAAGCGGCGCGCGGTGTTGAACAGGTTGAGCAGCACGTGACCGAACGAAATCTCCGAGAGCGGCTTCTCGAAGATGGGCTCCAGCACGGTGCGGATAGCGAACTCGAACTCGTCCACCTTGGTGTCTGCCGGTACCCAGCCAGACTCCACATGCAACTCCGCTACACGGCGATAGTCACGGTTGAAGAAGGCGAGGAAGTTCTCCGCCAGATAGCGTTTATCTTCCCGATTGAGGGTACCAACGATGCCGCAGTCGATGCCGATCCAGAGCGGGTTTTCCGGGTGTTCGTAAGAGACGAAGATGTTGCCCGGGTGCATGTCGGCGTGGAAGAAGCTGTCGCGGAACACCTGGGTGAAGAAGACCTCTACCCCGCGCTCGGCCAGCAGCTTCATGTTGGTGCCGTTGGCCTCCAGCGCGGCGATGTCGGAGACCGGAATACCGTAGATGCGCTCCATCACCAGCACCTGCTCGCGGCAGAGGTCGGTAATGATTTCAGGCACATAGAGCGCCTCGGAGCCGGTGAAATTGCGCCGTAGCTGGATGGCGTTGGCCGCCTCCCGCATCAGGTTCAGTTCGTCGAGTATGGTCTTGCGATACTCCTCCACCACCTCGATGGGTCGCAGCCGCGCGCTCTGGGGCGCAAAGCGGGCCACCAGACGGGCCAGCGTCTGCATCAGCCGCAGATCTGCCTCGATGACATGTTCAATGTCGGGTCGGATCACCTTGATAACGATCTCGCGGCCATTCTCTTTCAGCCGTGCGGTGTGCACCTGGGCGATGGAGGCGGACGCCAGCGGCGTCTCGTCAAAGTCATCAAACAGGGTTTCGATGGGGCAACCCAGGCTCTGCTCGATCTGCTGGCGCGCCGCCTGACCACAGAAGGGGGGCACCCTGTCCTGCAACAGGGCCAGCTCTTCGGCGATATCCGGCGGCAGCAGATCGCGGCGGGTCGAGAGCATCTGGCCAAACTTGATGAAGATGGGGCCAAGGGCCTCGAAGGCGAGACGGATGCGGGCACCGCGGCTGAGATCCGGTTGCTTGTTCTTGAGCCAGAACAGGGAGCAACGGGCCAGACGACCCGGCCAGGGTTGATAGCGGGCGGGCACCAGTTCGTCGATGCCCTGCTCCAGCAGGATGGTGATGATGCGATAGAGGCGTTTGAACTCCTTCGGGGTCATCAGGTCACCTGCTGTTCGAAGCGGGCCAGCCGCAGTTCGACGGCCTTGAGCTGCTGGGTCAGCACCTCGACGTCATCGTTGAAACTCGCCACTTCCAGCGGGCCGGGGGCGAGGCGGGCCTCTTCGGTCAGATATTCCGCCAGCTGGCTGCGGGTGCGGCACAGCTCGCGGCCGACCAGGCGACGCGCCTGACGGGCACCGCTGAACAGGGTGTGGGCCAGCACGTCGCCGGTATAGCGCGACAGCTCCTCCTCCCAGTCGATATCCAGCTCACCCAGCAGCACGCTGAATGCCTGTACCAGCTGGGGATCACCGCTCAGATCCAGCTTCTCCTCGCGGATATAGCGGGTCAGGGCGGAAGGGTCTTTCAGCAGACCGAGGGCGGTCAGGGAGAGACTGAGCACCGCATCGGCCTCCCCTTCATGCAGGGCCAGCACATCCAGCCGACGCTCGGAGAAGACAAACCAGAGCGGCTTGAGTTCACGCAGCTCCAGCTTGAGCACCTTGCCCACCAGTTTGCGCAGCCGCTCCGGGCTCTGTTTGTCCAGCGCCAGCAACTGGTTGAGGCTGGTTTCGATCACCGCGGTGACCATGGCATCCATCGGCATAGGCAACCTTAAAACTTGTAACCGCGGTGCAGGGCAACCACACCCTGAGTCAGATTGAAGTACTCCACCTGCTCGAAACCGACATTTTCCATCATGCCAGCCAAGGTCTGCTGATCCGGGTGCATGCGGATGGACTCTGCCAGATATTTGTAGCTTTCACTGTCGTTCGCAACGATTTCGCCCATTTTCGGCAGCAGTTTGAAGGAGTAGAGGTCATAGAGCTTGGCGATCACTTCACTGACCGGCTTGGAGAACTCCAGCACCAGCAGACGGCCACCCGGCTTGAGCACCCGGAACATGGAGGCGAGCGCCTTGTCCTTGTCGGTGACGTTGCGCAGGCCGAAGCCGATGGTAATCACGTCGAAGTGGTTATCCGGGAAGGGGAGCGCCTCGGCGTTGGCCTGCACGTAGGAGACGTTGTTGGCGACCCCCAGATTGCGCAGCTTGTCGCGGCCCACTTTCAGCATGGAGTCGTTGATATCCGCCAGCACCACCTGACCGGTCTCGCCGACGATGCGGGAGAACTTGGCGGTCAAGTCACCGGTACCACCGGCCAGATCCAGCACCTTCTGGCCCTTGCGCACACCGGAACAGTCGATGGTGAAGCGCTTCCACAGGCGGTGGATGCCGAACGACATCAGATCGTTCATCAGATCATACTTGGCTGCCACCGAATGGAAGACACCTGCTACCAGAGTTTCCTTCTCGGTCGCAGCCACGGTTTTAAAGCCAAAATGCGTTGTCGTTGCTTGTTCTGACATCCCTTAAACACCCATAGAGCAAAGAATGGCCGCCAGTTTACCAGAGCCACTGGCGTCCGGACACCTTAAACCCGGCTCGCAACCAACTGCATGCCCAGCACCACCATGGCCAGACAGAGGAAGAGATTGAGACCGATATTGAGCAGCGCTTTCAGATAGGCCCCATGCTGGGCCAGCACCACCGTATCGAGGGCAAAGGAAGAGAAAGTAGTCAGGGCTCCAAGGATCCCTACCATCAGCAGCGGCTTCATCGGGTGTTCTACCACATGACCGTGACTGATGAGGGCGAACGCCACCCCCATGATAAAAGAGCCCACCACGTTGACCACCAGAGTCCCGTAAGGAAAGTGGCGCCCCAGCAGCAAGGCCATCAGTTCGGCAATCCCAAAACGAAGGCAGGCGCCGATGGCGCCCCCTGCAGCAACATAGAACCAGGTTTGCATGGTGTCACTCCCTCAGGGTCAGGCCGCCATTATGTCGCAATGGCGGCCCTTGTGCCCAGAGGCGGAACTAATCGACATCCAGCCTGATTGAAATCTCAGCGGCGAAAATCGATGGGCTCTGGCTGACCCAGCACGATTTCGGTCTGGGCCGGGCGGGTCTGTGCAATCACCTTGCCGTGGCGGATCGAGTAACGCACCGGCACCTGACGACGCACCGCATCAAAGCCATTGTCGGCAGGCAGGATCAGCAAGTTGGCCGGTTTGCCCACCTCGATGCCATAACGATCCTGCACGTTCAGGGTGCGGGCGCTGTGGCTGCTGATCAGCTTCAGACCATCGTTGATCTGCTCGTAACCCATGATCTGGCAGACATGGAGCCCCATGTGCAGCACCTGCAACATGTTGGCGGTGCCCATGGGATACCAGGGATCGAACACGTCATCGTGACCGAAGCAGACGTTGATGTTCGCCTCCAGCATCTCCTTCACTCGGGTAATACCGCGGCGTTTGGGATAGGTATCGAAGCGCCCCTGCAGGTGAATGTTCACCAGCGGATTGGCCACGAAGTTGATATCCGCCATCTTGAGCAGCCGGAACAGGCGGGAAGCATAAGCGCCGTTGTAGGAGTGCATGGCGGTGGTATGGCTGGCCGTTACCCGGTAGCCGATACCGCGCTCGTAGGCCAGGGTCGCCAGCGTCTCGATAAAGCGGGACTGCTCGTCATCGATCTCGTCACAGTGCACATCAACCAGAACCTGATACTTCTCGGCAAGATCGAAGATGTAGTGCAGACTTTCTACCCCATATTCCCGGGTAAATTCGAAATGGGGGATCGCGCCAATCACGTCTGCCCCCAGCTTGAGCGCCTCCTCCAGCAGTGCCTTGCCGCTGGGGTAGGAGAGGATCCCCTCCTGCGGGAAGGCAACGATCTGCAGCTCGACCCACTCCTTCATCTCCTCCCGCACTTCCAGCATCGCCTTGAGCGCGACCAGATTGGGATCGGAGACATCAACGTGAGTACGCACAAACTGGATGCCGTTGGCGATCTGCCACTTCAGTGTCTGGATGGCGCGCTGTTTCACATCTTCATGGGTCAGCAGCGCCTTGCGCTCGGCCCAGCGCTCGATCCCCTCGAACAGGGTGCCGGAGAGGTTCCAGCTCGGCTCACCCGCCGTCTGGGTGGTATCGAGGTGAATGTGGGGTTCGATAAAGGGGGCGATAGCCAGACCGCCCCCTCCGTCCAGCACCCGACCGGCGACGGCATGCTCGTCATGGGGTTCGATGGCGGTGATGACCCCATCCTGACAGCGGATCTGCCACAACCCTTCCCGATCGGCCAAACGAATATGTTGAATCAGCATTTGTTAGCTTCCTGTACCAGAACCGGCCGCTGGGTGAGGCGAACCAGAATGAAATAGGTGAAGGCGGCGCCCAATACCGCGTTGAGTGGCACTATGCCCGGTAGCCACTTGCCGACAGCCACCCCGACTGCCGTGGCGACCAGCGCCTGCCAGCGCACCGTCTCGAACTGCTGATCGGCAAACTGACGGTAACGCTCACGATTGAGCAGGAAATCCATGATGATAATGCCACCGATCGGCGGAATTGCCGTACTCAAAAAGGCCAGCCAGCCGACAAAGTTGTTGTAAAGCCAGAGGGCGCAAGCGGTACCGATGAGGCCGTTGATCACGCTGAGGGGCTTGCTCTTGAGACCGGTAATATTGGCAAAACCAAGGCCGGAGGCGTAGAGGGCGTTGTCGTTGGTGGTCCAGATATTGAGACCCAGCACCAGAATGGCGGGGATCAACAGCCCCTGCATCAGCATCACTTCCGAGATATCGGCCTGCCCGGTCACCGCCGCACCGGCTGCGCCGAAGACGAACATTAGCGTGTTGCCCAAAAAAAATGCCACCATGGTAATCATGACGGCGCCCCAGGGTTTGCGACCAAAGCGGACAAAGTCGGCGGTCAGGGTTCCTGCACTGATAAAGGAGCCAACCACCATGGTCAGCGCCGTGGTGAACTCGATAGGATTGCTTGGTTGCACCTGCTGCAACGCCGCCATGCCACCGGTCGAGGTCACCGCCAGCCAGACCGAGTAGCCGCCAAGCAGTGCAATGGCCGGTACGGCCACAAAGCTCAACACCATCAAAGCTGAGATGCCGAAGTAGACGGTCACCGTCATCAACATGCCCGAAATGGCGATCAGCCAGTTCACATCTATGCCGGTCGCCTTCTGCACCGGCAGGGCAAACATCGCCACGCCCACGCCGAACCAGCCGACCTGAGTGCCGCCCAGCAGCAGCGAAGGCAGCCAGGAACCTTTCGCCCCAAAGGAGTAACGAGCCAGCAGATGGGTAGAGAGACCGGTTGAGGCACCGATATAACCGAGACAAGCGGTGTAGATCCCCAGCAGCAAGTTGCCGATCAGTACCGCCTTGATGAAGTCATCGAACACCAGCCCGGTGCCCAGCGCACCACCAGTCCACATGCTGGCAGAGAAGAAGGTCAGGCCTAGCATCACCAGCATCAGCGACAGCACACCTTTGCGCCCTTTGGCGGGTACCGCCCCCAAACAGTATTCGTTATCCTGCGCCATGCTCTCTCTCCACGTAATAGGCAAAACGCGCCGGATTTTACATGTAAAACGTTTTACGTCAATCAATCATGGTTAAATCTCTGGATAAAACCATAAATAGCAGTCAAATGAGTAACACTTAGGAACTTAAATCAGCAGAAAAACAGCGCAGGCTACAAGCAGAAAAAGTATTGGAAGTAAGGAATATGAGGGAATGTTTGAAAAGTGATGGATGCAAAAAAGCCTCCCTTTTCAGGGAGGCTTTCTATTTAATGGTGCTGATACCCAGAATCGAACTGGGGACCTCATCCTTACCAAGGATGCGCTCTACCGACTGAGCCATATCAGCACACTAACCGGTAAAGACCACGCTGGGCGTAATCTTGAAATTGGGTGCCTGGCAGT
>NZ_CDBO01000045.1 GCF_000819885.1 Aeromonas fluvialis | reverse complement strand
CCGACATTCCGCACCTAATTTAGGAATAAATTTGCCGGTAGCGCTCACCCAATACCTCCAAAATGATCTGCTGGTCTCCTGTTAGCTCCGTTACTTGTGGCGGAGCTTCTCCCAGTCGATATTCATGGATGCCACCAAAGCGCAAAAAGATCCAACGGGCGGTTGGCTGCTGGGTCGGCTTCTTTTTCATATCCGCCACACTGCGGTTCTGCTCTACTAGCCCCTGCCGGATCCGGTGCTCCAGCGCCGCGTAAATCATCAGGCTACAGGTCATCACCATCAGCAACGCTTCGATCCGCTCCGGTTTTTTCAGGTACAGCGAGGAGGTTAAAAATTCCGGGCTTTTGAGAAAGCGAAAGCCCCGCTCGACATTCTGCTGCGCCTTATAGGTGGCCAACAGCTCGGCCATGGTCAGCGTTTCGCTGTGGTCATTGGTCGCCAGGATGAACACCCCGGTCTGGTTGCGGGCCTCTTCAACTCGAGCGAGGCTGGTTGCCGCTAACCCTTTGATTTGAAACTGGTGGCTAACTGGCTCTTCGCCGTTCTTGGGTGTCTGCCACGCCCAGCATAAACGGGCTCACTCACCACATCGGCATCCAGTTGTAGCAGCATCAAGCTGGCAGTAAAACGGCTCAATTCAGCTTGGGCATCGCGCTGGCAGGCAAAACGCTGGGCACACAATTTGGCAAAGGCTTTGAGCTCGCGGGTGCTCTCTTTAAGCAGGTTTTTGGCCAGTGTTTGCTGCTCACGGTGGCTGGCCTGTTCGCTGCGCACCAACAACCAGCGCTGCGCGACGCCGGCATAATGGGCGCTCTGCCAACAGCCATGATAACCATTGCCCA
>NZ_CDBO01000044.1 GCF_000819885.1 Aeromonas fluvialis | reverse complement strand
TCACTATGCCACTACAGCTCTGTGCTGCGCAAATCGAGTCTATTGCGTACAAGCGCGTATCAAAAACCCCAGAGCGCCAGCCGGTTTCAGGCTTGGTGGAATAACGCTATTGGGGATACACACATATCTGTCTTTCTCCCTCCTCACCGATGACAAAAAAACAAGCCTCCCAGCCACAGGCCGGGGATACTTGTTTTGTGGATCAGGTGAGAGGGACACCTGAAACAGACGAAGGATGGACTAACCTACTGAGCCGCTGACCGGTTTCGAGTTGGGTTAGTCCATGGCTCCTTGCCCTGCATGGAAAGGTGAACACAGTAGCACCACTGCCAGTACCAAACCGCCGCTGGTTCCTGTTCCTCTCCTGTCCGGTGCGACGGTTACGCAGCCACTGAGACGGTAAACACACCCATGTGGTAGTAACTGACGAAGTTCGACTCCCACATCGTATAGAGCTCCCTGGCCGGCGCTGGTCCCATCTGGCCGTAACGGAGCAGGTAGTATTCTTCGCTCAAAAAGTTGAAGTCGATCTCTTTGACCAACTCCGCCATATCCTCCGGCCCCTGATAGCTAAAGTCCGTCACGTAATCGAACTGCCACCGGTCTCTACGCTTGAGCAGCCGAATTTCCACCGGATGAAACCCGCCACGAACCGGGCCGTAATCCGGGTCTCGGAAGTTGAAGACCAAACTAGATTTTCCATTCAGCACCATTCCAGATCTAACCAGTTCCTGATCCAGAATACTCATCAATGCCTGACTGACAGGCAGGGCAAAATCGCCCGCAAATGGGATCGTCATAATCACCTCAGATTGATTGTTTAGGGGGGCTCACCCTTGGACAGGTGAGCACTATGCAGGGGTTATTCGATGGTAGAAGTTACGGTACAGAGCTCATTGGTTAGCGAACCCAAGCGCTCAAGGTAATCAGGCACCAGTTCATGCAGCATCGGATTGCCGTCAGCCTTCTGGATCAACTTCAGTCCGTCCGAGCGCAGAATGGCTGATAAGAATCCGGCATTGTTGGCGCTGCCCCCTTTAAACAGTCGCTTCATAACGCTGGATTTAAACGGCTTGTCTGCGGGCAAGGAGCACAACACATCGTCAATCGCCGACAGCGCAATCCACTCCTTGCTATGCAGACCCCCACCCTGATTACCGGTGATTTTCAGGAACAGCTCGCCAGTGTCTTCATGACGACCGATGGCATAGAAAATAAGCCCTTCTGATCTGGTACTGAGTTTCTCGGCGGTATGGTTGAGCAAGGTGCGTATGGGCGCAGGGCCGCCGGGCACGGAGTCTGCGGTGTCGCCGGGTCCAGGCCTGGCCTTGTCGGCGTCAGCCGCAAGGGCTGGCGAGAGGGGGTCGGCGCAGCCGCTTGCTCCGGATGTGAGAGGGCTCTCGTCGGCTGGCGTGGTGCTGGCTGGTTTAGGGGTCTCTTCAACGCGGTTTTTACGGGGTCTTGTCATGATAGTTTCCTTACAACGTCGTTAGATAACCGGAGGTTGCGATCTCCAGACCATCGGTAGATGGGTCATAGATAAAGGATCATAGAAAACGCGATAGCGTGACAGGACCGACTCCATCACTGTCACAGTGATCTCATTCGGTCTTTCGCGGATTGACGGTGGTGCGACTTAACCGGCAGTGCGGCTAATGCCGAGGTGATGACCGATAAGTCATCCAGATAACCGGCAAATGGAATGGGATCTGGTACCACGTCGAACGGGTTTACCAGATAAGCCAGCGCACCGATGATGAGCGCATAGCACCAGACCGGCAGATCGCCATCCGTGAGCAGGACATACAACAGCACGGCCTTTTCCAACAGCTCCTTAATTCCCTTGATGTCTTTTAACTTGCGCATGATGTCGCTATGACTGGGATTACTCATGGTGCATCGCCTCCAGGGTGGGAAGCAGCGGTGCATTTGAGTGGATCAGCAGGTAAATCCCCGCCCCCTCATCGTTGAGGATTGCCAACAACAGACGCCAATCTTCGGATATGGCGAACTCTTGCTCCGGGTAACGCAAACCGAACATCACCTGATTCTGGGTATGCTGTGGCATGGCTTGGAACTCACTCACCGAGTCCGTCATCTCGATAATGACCAGACTACAACCGGTCGTGTCCCAGAATGCCCTTGCCTCCTCTACTGATGAAAAGGGTTCGATAATTTGCTCCATGACCATTGGGTAAATGTCCGGGTAGGCCGCGAGCAGGGTTGCCTCCGGCCATTCCATACAAGTTTTCATTGTTTTTCTCTCCAATAAGAAAGCCCTTAAGCTCGGCTGAGCTTAAGGGCCTGGGAACTGTGAAATGTGGACCAACAGCCGATGTGGCAGCGCTGTCTGGTTATTAATATCTGTTTATAAACAATACCTTTTCGGTCACTCCGCCTGGATCATAGACGAGAGACCTTCGCTGATATTGCGACTGCGCTCAGAGGTCAGCTTTGCATACCGCTGGGAGGATTGAATGCTGGCGTGGGCCAGTTGCGCCTTGACGTCATACAGGCTGTATTGCCCGGAAGAGACCAAGGCACTGGCGACAGAATGACGAGCCGTATGGAAGCAGACCTCATCGCGGTCTTCGATACCCGCTTTCTGCAACACCCGTTCATAGGCACATCTGGGTTCACCAATGGGCTTGCCCTGACATCGAATATGCTGGCTCGCGAATACATAGGGATTACCGGCTATTCTGGGGAGCTTCTCCAGAATATCGATAGCCAGCGCACTCAGATAAATGATCCGGCTCTTGCCATTCTTGGTCAGGGGTACGAACAACGTCTTATCCTCCCAGTTCACATGTTCCCATTTAGCGAGTAACACCTCTGATTTTCTTGCCCCCGTCAGATAGAGCATCGCGATGAAGCTGCCTGCAGCTTGATTACGATCCTGCAATGCCACCTCAATGACCCGTTTCATCTCTTCAATCGATAGGAAACGCGTCCTGGCATTGTCCTCCTTCAACAGCTTGATCTTGGCCGCCTCGTTGGTGTCCAGAATGCCCCAGCGCACCGCATAGCTGCCCATGGTCTTTAACTGGGCCAGCACACGGTTGGCGGTACTCGGTGCGTAGGCCGTCTGCTGAGGGTTGTTGGGGTGAACCATCTCCGATTGCAACTGCAGGACATCCATCGCCTTGAGTTGCCGGTAACGCATGGCACCAAAGCGTGGTTCGATATTGTGTTTAAACCGCTGAATGTCGCTGCTGATCGACCGTTTACCAATGGTCTTGAGGTGTGGCAAAAAGGTCTGCCAGAAGAACTCCGAAAGGGTGGGCTCAGTTTTGTAGCTATCCCGCTCTGCTACCGGGTCGATGCCTTCTGCCAACATCGCCTTGTACTTGCGGGCAATGGTCCTGGCCTGGCTCACGTCGATATCGCCGAATCGTCCCAAAGCAATGCTGCGCTTCTTGCCCTGGAGGGTATAGCGCAGTAGGAAACGCTTACTGCCCTGGCTTTTTCCTGACAAGAGTTTTAAGCCAATGACCTCTGTATCGGAGAACTCCAGTTCAGTAGCGCCTGCGTCTCGTTGTTGTGCGGGCAAAGCCTTGATGGCTGCATTGGTAAAGCGAAATTTGGTCTGCATAGATACCTCCGATGATGGGTTAGATCATGGGATTAATATCTGTTTCAAAGGGGATTCAATGCGGGTTTGGGAGGGGTGAAGACGAAGGGGTAACGGTGAGCTGCACTTGCTTCAGCACCAGAAACAGACCCCGGAAAAGTCCGGAGCAGTAGCCAACCAAACGTCCTTGGCTATGTTGGAAGACTGAGCAGGTTGTTCGCAACGAATTGCAGGAAGTAGTAAGTCGCTTAGACAAGAAATGGACAAGAAAGGAAAAGTGAGAGAGGGGAAACGCTGGGGAGCAGAAACAAAAACGACGCAATGAAGCGTCGTATCTGTTTAATCTGTAAGGCTTTTCTCTTCAATTTTAATGGTGCCCGAGGCCGGAATCGAACCGGCACGACGCGAACGTCGAGGGATTTTAAATCCCTTGTGTCTACCGATTTCACCACTCGGGCACCGCAATCGGTATCAAGTCCGCGTGGCGGGCTTGTCAATATGGAGGCACGTTCCGGAGTCGAACCGGACTAAACGGATTTGCAATCCGCTGCATAACCGCTTTGCTAACGCGCCATGCAAAAGAGAGTTGGCTCTCTATTGTCTGAATTTGGAGCGGGAAACGAGACTCGAACTCGCGACCCCGACCTTGGCAAGGTCGTGCTCTACCAACTGAGCTATTCCCGCATTGGTCTGGCTGACTGCCTGACTACGAGGACGCATTCTAGCGATGTTCCTCGCCCAGTCAACCAGAAATATTTAATTACCTGATCGTTCGGGCGTTTTTTGCCCTTTTTGAACAGTTTTAACGCCTTTGGCCGTTTACTGCCTTAAATCAGCGGAAACTTCACCTTGCGGCGCGGGTGACTCACAGGTTGGCGTGGTGGGTCAGATCGCCCCAGGCCGCCTTCATGTACTGGAACATCGACCAGAAGGTGAGCACAGTGGCGACATAAAGCATCACATAGGCGAGCCACACCATCCAGACGTTGTATTGCCAAATCAGACCGGTGAGCGACACCATCTGGATCATGGTCTTCCACTTGCCAATCCAGCTGACCGCCACCGAGGAGCGTTTGCCGAGCTCGGCCATCCATTCGCGCAGGGCGGAGATGATGATCTCGCGGCCAATCATGGTCATGGCGGGGATGGTGACCCAGATGGTGTTGTAGTGTTCGACGATAACTACCAGTGCGGCAGCGACCATGATCTTGTCGGCAACCGGGTCAAGGAAGGCGCCAAAGGCGGTGGACTGGTTGAGCTTGCGAGCCAGATAGCCATCAAACCAGTCGGTGGCAGCGGCCAGGATAAAGATGATAGCGGCAGCCAGATAGGACCATTGATAAGGCAGATAGAACAGGATGACGAAGACGGGGATTAGCAAAATCCGGAAAAACGTCAACAGGTTAGGTATGTTTGTCATTATTTTCAGCCACTTCTTGTACGTCGCTACATAGTGCGCCAAAGCCGATTTGCGATGCAACCGCACTGGCGCCCGTCTTGGTCTTATTAATCCATCACTCTTATCAACATGCGGGGCCATTATGGCATTTACGGCCCCCCCGCGTCACGGCTCTTGTGCATCAAGGAGTTAGCGATGTTGCCATGCTGTCGCACTGGCTTGAAACCGGTTCAGGCACTGCGCAAGCCATCGTGGATGGTCTGGGCCAGCTCCTGACTGATGCCGGGTACCTTGGCCAGTTCATCCACACTCGCCTTTTTGACCTCCTGCAGACCGCCCAGATATTTGAGCAACGCCTGCCGCCGTTTCGGTCCCACCCCCGGAATATCCTCCAGACTGCTGCTGGTGCGGGCCTTGGCACGCCGCGCCCGGTGGCCGGTAATGGCAAAACGGTGGGATTCATCGCGAATATGCTGAATAAGGTGCAAAGCGGGCATATCTGCCGGTAAATGCAGCTCTTCGTGGCTCTCCCCCATGATCAGGGTCTCCAGCCCGGCCTTGCGAGTGACCCCCTTGGCAATCCCCACCAGCAGCGGGTATTTGCCACCGAGGAACTCCAGCTGGCGCGCCAGGATCTCTTCGGCGCGGCGCAACTGGCCGAGGCCACCATCGATAAACAGCACATCCGGCACCTTGTCCGGCTCCTGCGGCTTGCCAAAGCGGCGCTCCAGCGCCTGCTCCATCGCCGCATAGTCATCACCACCGGTGATGCCGTCGATATTGAAGCGACGATATTCGGAGGAGAGCGGCCCCTCCCGGTTGAACACCACGCAAGAGGCTACCGTGCGCTCCCCCATGGTGTGGGAGATATCGAAACACTCCATGCGGGCGATGGGGCGCTCCAGCTCCAGCAGCTCTTCCAGCTGATCGTAGCGAGCAGTAATGGTGCTCTTGTGAGCCAGCCGCGAGCGCAGCGCGGTCTCGGCGTTGATGGAGGCGAGCTTGATAAAACGGGCCCGCTCGGCGCGGGTACGGCTCACTACCCGCACCTTGTAGCCCGCGGTCTGGCTCAGGGTCTGCGCGATCACGCTCTCGTCCTCGAGGGCCACGTCGAGCAGCACCTCGCTCGGGATCTGCCGTCCCCCCTGCCCCGACAAATAGAACTGCAGCAGGAAGGATTGCACCACCTCGTCCTGCGGGGTATCTGCCGGCACTTTCGGGAAGTAGCTGCGCGAGCCGAGCACCTTGCCCTGACGGATAAAGAGCACATGGATACAGGCTGCCCCCTGCTCGAAGGCGACCCCCACTACATCCAGCTCGTCCAGCACATTGCCGCTCACCGACTGCTGCTCGGTGACCCGGCGCAGCGCCAGGATTTGATCCCGATAGCGGGCCGCCTCTTCAAAACGCAGATCGCCGCTGGCAGACTCCATCTTGCCCACCAGCTCGCCAATCACCTGCTGGTTCTTGCCCGCCAGAAACAGCTTGGCCAGCGCCACCTGCTGGGCATATTCGGCCTCACTTACCAACCCCGCGACACAAGGACCGGCGCAGCGCTTGAGCTGATAGAGCAGACAGGGACGGGTGCGATTGGCATAGACCGCATCTTCGCATTGGCGCACCGGAAAGATCTTCTGCATCAGGTGCAAGCTCTCGCGCACCGCGCCACCCGAAGGGTACGGGCCGAAGTACTCCCCCTTGATCTTGCGCGCACCGCGATGGACGCCGATGCGGGGATGCTGATGGGCGGTGATGATGATCCAGGGGTAGGATTTGTCGTCCCGCAGCAGCACGTTGTAGCGCGGCTGGTACTGCTTGATGAGGTTGTGCTCGAGGATCAGCGCCTCGGTCTCGGTGTGAGTGACGGTGACCTGGATATCGGCGATCTGGCGCACCAGGGTGCGGGTCTTGATGCTGTCGACATTGGTGCGAAAGTAGGAGGCGAGCCGTTTTTTCAGATCCTTGGCCTTGCCGACATAGATGACGGTGCCGCCACTGTCGTACATGCGGTAGACGCCGCTTTGATGCGTCACTGCGCTCAGAAACGCCTTGCTGTCGAAGAGTGGTTCGGAAGAGAGGGTCATCAGCTACTCGGCTTACACAAAGGGCAAACATTGACGGGCAGAGCATACTGCCCCCGCACGACAAAAAGCAAAAAGGCGGCACTCGCCGCCTTTGTGACCAGACGCCACCCGATTACAGGGTATCGGCATCCAGCATGCCATAGCGAATGGCCAGATGGGTCAGTTCCACGTCACCGTTGATCCCCAGCTTGCTGAACAGACGATAGCGGTAGCTATTGACGGTCTTCGGGCTCAGGTTGAGCTGCTCGGAGATATCGGTCACCTTCTGCCCCTTGGTGATCATCATCATGATCTGCAGCTCGCGCTCGGAGAGGGACTTGAAGGGGTTCTCGTCAGCGGAGGCAAACTGGCTCAGCGCCATCTGCTGGGCAATCTCCGGGGAGATGTAACGCTGACCGGAGTGCACCAGCCGGATCGCCTGGATCATCTCGTCAGGGGCAGCCCCCTTGGTCAGGTAACCGGCGGCACCCGCCTGCATCACCTTGGTGGGGAACGGATTTTCTGAATGAATGGTCAGCACTATGATGCGCACATCGGGGCGGATCCGCAGGATCTTGCGGGTCGCCTCCATGCCGCCAATGCCCGGCATGTTCATGTCCATCAGGATCACATCCGGATGGTGTTGACGACAAAATGCCACCGCGGTTTCCCCGCACTGTGCCTCGCCTACCACCTTGATCCCGCGCACATCTTCAAGAATGCGTCTTATCCCTGTACGCACCAGCTCATGATCATCGACCAGGAATACATTTATCACCCAAACACCCCGTTTTTATTTCGTTTTAGCCGCCCGGTTAGGGTTAACAGGGCGTCTTGCATCATAACCAAACTCGCCGCTTTGGCAAACCATCCACGGCAAAAGTTTGACAAAGCGCATTTATAGTGTTTTTAATCAGATAATTATCGAGATACTCAAAACAAAAAACGGCGTCTTGCGACACCGTTTTTCTTATATTGAGAGTGCCGGTTCAACCCGCAAGGAAGGCTCGCACCTTCTCGAGGTCAACCTGGGTATCCACCCCGACCGGGGGCGCTTCCAGTGCCTGAGCCACGTGGATTTTCTCCCCGTACCAGAGCACCCGCAGTTGCTCCAGCGCCTCGACCTGCTCCAGCACACTCGGCGCCCAGTCTACATAACGCTGGATAAATCCGGCGCGATAGGCATAGATGCCGATATGGCGCTGGTAGTGACCGCCAATCTGCTCATGACTCTTGGCAAAGCGATCCCGATCCCAAGGAATGGAGGCGCGGCTGAAGTAGAGGGCGTAGCCATCCTTGTCGGTCACCACCTTGACCGCATTCGGGTTAAACGCCTCTTCGGCATCCCTGATCGGCACCGACAGGGTCGCCATTGGCGCCGTGGCGGCGGCCAGATTGTCCGCTACCTGGCGGATGATGGCGGGCGGAATGAGCGGCTCATCCCCCTGCACATTGACGATGATGGTATCGGCAGCAAAGCCGTAGTGACGGCACACTTCAGCCAGACGCTCGGTACCGGACTGGTGATCCGCTGAGGTCATGCACACCTCGACGCCGGTGGTCTGCAGCGCATGCTGCACCCGGGCATCGTCAGTGGCGACAATCACCCGATCCGCCCCCGATTGCAGGGCCTTTTCCACGACATGCTGCACCATGGGCTTGCCATGGATATCCGCCAGCGGCTTGCCCGGCAGACGGGTTGATGCATAGCGGGCAGGAATGACGACGACGAAACTCATGACGGCAGCTCGTCACTGGTGAGTGGACGGGCCCGGTTCTCCAGCAGCACCGGGATCCCCTCCTCCAGTGGGTAGGCCAGCTTGTCAAAGCGGCAGACCAGCTCATGAACAGCCTTGTTGTAGTGCAGCTTACCCTTGCAGACCGGGCAGGCGATAATGTCGAGCAACTTGATGTCCAAAGCCAAAACGATACTCCTTCAACGATGTCGCGCTGGCGGCTTCATCACGCCAGCGATGGATGTCGAGCAACCAGATATTCCCTGTGAGGCCGGCAATACACCTCTACTCCCCGCCGCTGCGAAAGAGCTTAACCTTGTTGCTTGGTGTGGAAAGGCGCCATCGCCCCTAGCTTGTGCAGCACGCTATCGAGCAGGGATGCGGGCAACTCGGCGCTGACCGGCAAATACCACCAGTTATCGAGGGCAAAAGCACGGCACTTGACCGCATCCTTCTCCGTCATCAGCAGCGGCTTGCCGGCAAAACGGCTCACCAGCTCATCCCGATCAAAGGGGTGATGATCCCCGTAAGGGACCTGTTGCTCGAGTCGATAACCGAGCCCCTCCAGAGTGGCGAAGAAACGGGGAGGATGACCGATCCCCGCCAGCGCATCAACCGGCCCCGACAAGGGGGCGGCCAGCGGTGCATCGTCGCGCACCCGGCGCGGAGTATCGGCAACCAACTGCATGGGGTACTCCCCCTTTCCCGGCTCACCGCCGTTGCAGATGATGGCGTCCACCCGTTTGAGACGAGTGATCGGCTCGCGCAGCGGCCCCATTGGCAGCAGGCAGGCGTTGCCAAAACGGCGGGCGCCATCCACCACCACCAGCTCGATGTCGCGGGCCAGCGCATAGTGTTGCAGGCCGTCGTCGGTGATGATGATATCCACCTCGCCGCTCTGCTCCAGCAGCCTGACCGCATCGGCCCGCTTGGGGGCCACCACCACGGGGCAGCCGCAGCGCCGGGCAATCAGCACGGGTTCATCACCCGCCTGTGCCGTGGCGCTGGTCTCATCAAGCCGATAGGGATAATAGGGGGCCTTGCCGCCATAACCACGGCTCACCACCCCGGGGCGATAGCCACGGGCTTGCAACTGTTCCACCAGCCAGACCACCACCGGGGTCTTGCCATTGCCCCCCACCGAAATATTGCCCACCACGATCACCGGCAAGGAGGAGCGATACCCCTTACAAAGACCAAGTCGATAGGCGTAGCGGCGGGTGCCGCTAATAATGGCAAATAGCAGTGAAGAGGGGGCAAGCAACCAGCGCCAGCCACTGTTACCGTACCAGAGTTTCTCCAGCATCAGCCGTGAGTTTCCGGTGCTACGTCACCAAACTGAATAGACCGTAATTGAGCATAGGTGCCCTGGATGGCCATCAGTGTGGCATGGTTACCACGTTCGACGATATGACCCTCGTCAATCACCAGTATCTCGTCCGCCTTCTCGATAGTAGAGAGACGATGAGCGATCACCAGCGAGGTCCGAGCCTTGCACAGCTCGTCGATGGCAGCCTGAATATGGCGCTCTGACTCGGTATCCAGCGCCGACGTTGCCTCGTCCAGCAGCAAGACCGGGGCATCACGCAGCAGGGCACGGGCGATGGCGATGCGCTGGCGCTGACCACCTGAGAGGTTAGTGCCATTCTCACCTAACATGGTGTCATAACCATTATCCGTCTTAACAATAAACTCATCGGCATGAGCAATGCGGGCGGCCTGCTCGACCTGTTCACGGTCAAACTTATCTTCGGCTGCGTAAGCGATGTTGTGGGCAATGGTGTCATTGAAGAGATGGACTTGCTGAGAAACCAAAGCAAACTGATTGCGCAATGATGCCAAGCTATATTCGCGAATATTGACGCCATCGAGCAATATTTCACCAGAATCAACCTCATAGAAACGAGTCAACAAACTGGCGATAGTGCTTTTGCCTGAACCTGAACGCCCCACCAAGGCGACCGACTTTCCTGCGGGAATCTTGAAACTCACATTATCGAGTGCTGGCGTTTGCTTTCCTTGATAAGAGAAGGTGACATTACGAAATTCGATGTCACCACGTACTCGCGCTACATCCAATTTACCGCTGTCGTTTTCAGGCGGCGTATCTAGCACACCAAACAGGCTCTGACAGGCAGTGATACCCCGTTGGAAACGGGTGTTCACCTGTGTGACTTCACGCAACGGGCGCATCAGCATCATCATCGAGGTGATGATCACGGTAAAGGTACCTGGGGTCAGGGTTTCCCGTACACTGTCGATCGTCGCGACATACAACACGATGGCCAAGGCAAACGAGGCAACAATTTGCACGATCGGCGTACCAATCGCGTCAGCCGACACCATCTTCATGTTTTGCAGGCGCATTTGGTTACTCACCTTAGCAAAACGTGATGCTTCAACGGCTTGGCCATTAAACATCAATACTTCTTTATGACCCTTCAGCATCTGATCGGTAGTCGCCGTCATGGTGCCCATGGCCTTTTGAGATTGTCGTGACACCGCCCTAAAACGGCGACTAATCACGGTTATAAGTAACCCGACGATCGGACCAATGAGCAAAAAGATCAAAGAGAGCTGCCAAGATTGGTAAAACATCAACGCGAGCAAGAAGATCACGGTCGCCCCTTCACGAACCAAAGACACCAAGGCATTGCTGGCCGAATTAGAGACCTGATTGGCATCGTAGGTGATTTTAGAAAGCAGATGGGCAGTATTTTCCCGATCAAAATATGCCATTGGCAGCGCCATCAGGTGGTTAAATACCTCCTGCTGTAACCGCATCACCACGTGATTACCAACCCAGGCCATGCAGTAAGAAGAAAGAAACGTACAAAAACCGCGCAATATCACGATACCGATGACAAAAAAAGGCATGACTTTCAGTACGCTGGGATCCTTACCACTTAATCCCTCATCAATCAGGGGCTTAATCGAAGAGACAAAACCAGCATCGACAGCTGCAAATCCCAGCATACCTAGGATGCCACCGACAAAGCCTATTCGACGTTCCTTCACATACCCCATCAGCCGTTTAAGAACAGCAATACCATCTTCGTCGTGAACGTGGGTAGACATGTATAACCCTGAATATGAAAAAAGACTTACTATTCTAACCAAGCCAGAGGTTTCCACCAAGTACCATCACGCCGATACCAAGGACCATGCTCTCGTTGTGCACTCACTTTTAATCCGTTATGACCTGATTCAACCAATATTGCGCCCTGTTGCCCGGTGACCCACTGGCGGGCGTCCCGATAGCGAGCCATCACATCGGGACGGGGAAAGCCCCACTGATTCATAAAACCGGCGCTGTGGATCACATCTCGCGCCGCCACCGCCGCGACAAACGGGGGCGTGGAGGAGGTGCGACTGCCATGATGGGGACTCACCAGCAGGGTGCTGGCCAACCCCTCTCCCTCCAGTGCCACCAGTCGCTGCTCGGTCTGCCGCTCGATATCTGCACTGAGCAGCACGCTGTGCTCGCCATCGCTGATGCGCACCACACAACCATCGTTATTGCGCCCGCCGCCGGAGCGCTCTGGCCAGAGCACGGCAAACGAGAGCCCCTGCCAGCGCCACTGTTGTCCACGCTGGCAAAGGGTGGTTCCCTCGCCGAAGGGGTAAGAGGAGAGTTCATACCTTATCGGCATGGCGCTGAGCAACCGCTGGCGATTGCCGGCATGATCCCGATCCTTGTGACTGATGATGAGGCGATCGATCACCCGGATCCCCAGGTGGCTCAGCTGGGGCAGGATCACCGCGTCCGCCATGTTATAGCCACCGGGATAGCGATCGCCGGTGTCATAGAGGATGGCCCGCTCCCCCTTGCTGATCAGCACCGCCAGCCCCTGCCCCACATCCAGCACTCGCAGTTGCCAACGGGCAGGTGCAGGCCATAAAGCCAGCAACAGCGCACACAGTCCCGGTAGCCAGAGCCAGCGTGCCGGGCGCCACCGAGAGGCGAACCAGAGCAGCAACAGCAGAGTGCAAAGCGGCAGCCACCAGCCGGGCAGTGGCCACCAAAGTTGCAGTTGAGCGGCCAGCCAGTTCAGGGTCGTCAGCACCCACCCGAGCCCCAGATCCGCCAACCAGAACAGACCATAGGCAAGCACAGTGGAGAGTGGCGCCAGCAACACACCGATCAATGCCAGCGGAATGATGGCGATACAAAAGAGTGGCACCGCCAACAGATTGATCACCATGGCAAGGGGCGCTATCCCCTCAAACAGGGCGAGCTGCAGCGGCAGCAGACCGAGCAGCAGCCAGAGCTGGATCTGCCACAACCCCGGCTTGTCGTAGACGTATCCCACCAGCAGCAGGATGGCCACCGCCAGAAACGAGAGCCAGAAGCCGGCCGAGTAGAGGGCAAAGGGATCCCAGAGAGTCAATACCACAAAGGCCCACAACCAGATGCGCCAGGCAGGCCACTCTCGCCGGCTCCAACGCAGCACACTCCACACCAACACCATCATCAGGGCCCGCTCGGTGGCCACCGCAAACCCCGCCAAAGCGCTATAGACGGCGGCAAACAGCAGGGAGGTGATGATGGCGCCGCGTAGACCAAACAGCCTGCCCAACCACCAGCCCAACACGGCCACCAGCGCAATATGCTGCCCGGAAATGGCAATGATGTGGGTCAAACCACTGCCACGAAACAGATCCCACTGGGTATCCGTGATGCCGCTCTGCTCGCCAAAGGTGAGGGCCGCCAGCAAGGGAGCATGGTCAAGCGGGCGCCAACTCCCGGTCGCGGTGCCCAACCAACGTTCGCGCCAGCCCGGCGGTGCCTGTTGAATGTCGATCACCCGGCGCAGATTGCCGGTGGCGGTGATCCCCTTGCCCAGCAGCAGACGCCGCCCATCCAGCCCCGCCTCGTTGGCAAGGCCGTGAGCCGGTTTCAACGAGGTCACCAGCGTGATCCGGCTGCCTACCGTCATGGCGGGCAACGCCTGATAGGCATTGACCCGGATCAGGGGCTCAGGTGTCACCGGTTGCTCGTCGAGGGTGCTCACCCGCAGCAACAGCCGGACAAATTTATCCCCCTCGGGCTCTGCACTTTGCAGCTGTGCGGTTATCATGTGGCTCGTCTGATCGCCCAACCGCTCCAGCCAGGCAAGCCGATAGGCTAGATTGGCCTGCATCCAGAGGATGCCGAGCAGGAGAAACAGCCACCGCCAGGCACGGCAATATGCAAGGGGGACCAGCAGGGACAGCAACAGCCCCCCCCATGCGAGTGAAGGTAACCATGGCCAGAGCAGTGAGGAGCTTGCCCCCAGGGCAAACGACAACAGACGCAGATCCATGGAACAAGTATTTAGCAAGGTTTCAATATGCCCAAACGACTCATAAAACGCTGGATGCCCGATCAGCAAACCCTGAAAGAACACAAGCACTTGCGACTATTCGGTAAACTGCTGCTCGATGCCAACCTCTGGCATCTCAACCGCCGTTCAGCAGCCGGGGCATTTGCGGTGGGCCTCTTCATGGCCTGGGTGCCCCTCCCCTGCCAGATGCTGCTGGCCGCCGGAGGCGCCATCCTGTTTCGGGTCAATCTGCCGCTCTCGGTGGCGCTGGTCTGGCTCTCCAACCCCATTACCATGCCACCGCTGTTTTATGGCGCCTACCTGATCGGCTGCCAACTGCTGGGACAGCACGCCCAACCCATCGACATCGAATTCACCTGGGCTTGGCTGGTCTCGGTCTTTGAAACCGTGGCCCCGCCGCTGCTACTGGGCTCCCTGGTGTTGGCCCTGCTGAGTTCCCTTACCGGCTATGCCCTGATCCGCACCTTCTGGCGCCTTAGCACGGTGCGCCAATGGCGGAAACGCCGAGAGGCGCGGGCATGCTGAGCCGCTGGTTGGGCCGCTTCAAACTCGATCCCGACACCCTACGCCAGCAGAAGTGGTTTGCTCTGTTTGGTGAGCGATTACTTGCCCCTGCCCTCTGGCAAGGGGGCACTCGCGCCCTGAGCGGCGCGGTGGCGGCCGGGATCTTCGCTTGCTGGTTCCCCATCCCGATGCACTCGCTCATCGCAGTCGGTCTGGCGCTGGCATTCAGCCTCAACCTGCCGCTGGCGCTGCTGGCGGTCTGGTTCAACAATCCGTTGACCCTGCCCTTCATGTATCTTTACGCCTACCGCACCGGTTGTTTGGTACTGCACCAGACCCCGGAGCCTTTCCACCTCAGCTGGACTCTCCACTGGCTGGAGCAGGAGGCGGCGACCCTGGTGCCTTCCTTCCTGCTCGGCAGCCTGTTGCTGGCGGTACTCACCGCCCTGAGCGGCGGCGCCCTGACCGCGCTGCTGCTGCAACTGCGCAAACTGTGGCAAAGCGCCCACCGCCACTGAGTCACCTCCCCATTGTTTGGCGATCAGCAGTAGGCGATCAAAAAAGCCCGTCACCAAGGTGACGGGCTGTTTCATGGCATGGTGCCAGCACACAAGGCGATGCGATTACAGCACCTTGGCGATGGCCTCACACAGGGGATCGATGTTGGTACGGGTAATACCGGCCACGCTGATCCGGCCGGAGCCAACGATGTAGATGGCAAATTCGCTCTTGAGGAGCTCCACCTGCTCCTTAGAGAGACCGGAGAAGGAGAACATGCCATTCTGCTCGCGGATAAAGCTGAAATCCTGGCTCACGCCGAGGGCAGCCAGCTTCTCTACCAGCAGCTCGCGCATCTCGCGAATACGCACCCGCATTGCGGCCACTTCTTCGACCCACTCGGCATAGAGGGCCGGATCACTCACCACGGCGGTGACCACAGCGGCGCCGTGTGAAGGCGGGTTGGAGTAGTTGGCACGGATCACGGTCTTGACCTGGGTAAAGGCCACCTCGGCGATCTCTTTGGTCGCACTGACCAGGGTGAAGGCGCCGACCCGCTCGTTGTAGAGACCGAAGTTCTTGGAGAAGGAGCTCGCCACCAACAACTCGTCATGGCACTCGGCGAAGATACGCAGACCTTCGGCATCCTCTTCGATACCACGGGCAAAACCCTGATAGGCGAAGTCGAACAGCGGCAGCCAGCCGGCTGCTGCACTCTGTTTGGCCAGGGTGCGCCACTGATCTGCGGTCGGGTCGATACCGGTCGGGTTGTGGCAGCAGCCGTGCAGCAGCACCAGATCCCCAGCCTGCGCGTCGGCCAGCGAGGCCTGCATGGCGGCAAAATCCAGCCCCTTGGTTGCTGCGTCATAGTACTTGTACCACTTGACGGTCAGGCCGGCGGCCTGGAATACGCTGACGTGGTTGGCCCAGGTGGGATCGGAGATCCAGATGGTCTTGGCCAGACCGTTGCGCACCACGAACTCGGCGGCGATGCGCAGGGCACCGGTACCGCCCGGCGCCTGAGCGGTCTTGGCACGGCCACTGTTGACCAGGGGGGAGTTCTGCCCGAACAGCAGCTGCTGCACGATGCGGCCATATTCGATATTGCCTTCAATACCGAGGTAATTTTTGGTCTTCTCGTCGGTCAAGAGCTTCTGCTCTGCTCGCTTGACGCAATGAAGGATAGGGGTGGCACCGGTCTCATCCTTGTAGATCCCTACGCCCAGATTGATCTTGTGGCTACGAGAGTCAGCGCGGAAGGCTTCGGTCAGGCCCAGGATCGGATCCGCTGGGGCGGCAACAACCTTTTCAAACATGGTATTCCCTGTATTCCGTTGAGTTCGTTGGGTGGCAAAGCGGCTTGATAAACAAAAACGCTCATCTGGCGAGCGTCTCGTCAACTCTTTATATCACTGCGTTCAAGGAGGGAAAACCGCTTTTTGGCTCGCTTTCAGGCCAATTTCAACCAACGGCATGCCACGCTGGCGCCAGCGCGCACACCTCGGCCGACAAGCCACCATTGGATTCAACCAAAGCACTACAAACTGCCAACAACGGTTTGGGCAAACGGCTCGTCTCCCAGGGCCGGCTCTCCGTCAACGGCCGGCCATAAGCGGCCATGATGGGAGAGAGGAAGACGGGCAACCACCAGCTGGGCGGGCGCCCGAGACGCTGGGCCAGCGTCTGGACCCGATCCACTCCGGCGGGGTCGAGGGCGGTGAGATGACTCCACAACACATTGGGTGGCAAGGCGGCCACCACCCGCTGCAAGGCCAGGGGGGCCGATGGCGGGGCCCACACCAGCAAGGTGCCGGCCTCAAGGGGGAGTTCGGCAAAGGCGCCAACACTGTCTGTGGTGACCATACGCTCGATATTCCCCTCCCCCCACAGGATCTTGCCCAGACCCGCCAGGGTGCGTTCAGGCAGTGCGACTTCCCCCAGCGCCTGCAACCAGGGCGCAGTATCGATCAGGGTGCCACCGCTGAAAAAAAGGCTGAACGGCTGAACAGCGCGCAAACGCAACAGCTGATCGCCGCAGAGCCGAATCCCCTTGTCCTCAAAATCGATCTGCTCGTTGGGGGTGAAGCTCACCTCTGACTTGCGATAGAGCGCCGCCAGCACCCGCTCGTTGACCTGCTCCCCCAATTGCCAGCCTTGTGCATGCAACCACTCCTCGGGCTCGGGGGGCGCGGTGGCGATCTCGGCCAACATCAACTCGCGGGTGAGATAGCGCCGTCCGGCCGGGGTGAGCTCATAGCGATGGCTGCCATGGGCGAGCAACAACTGGTTATCCTTGAGCATGCCTACCAACGGCTGCCACTGGCGGCCACGGATCACCACAGGCGAGCGCTCCAGCAACTGCTGCGCCAGCGCCCGCCATTCGGGGTGACTAAAGTCGATCAATTGCAATCCATCCCTGTCAGATCTCAATCGGATAAACAGCCTGAAAAGGTACCGTTACAGGCCGATGACGCCAAGCTTCCCTCGCCAATTACGTGACCTTGCTCCCTGCTGTCTTTCCCAAACAGAAGAGCCCACCGTGGGGCAGGCTCTTCCTGGGATAACCCTCGACACTTATTCGAGGTTGAGGCGCAGCTCGGCGTCGTGCCAACCCAGTGGCAGCGTCAGTAACTGATCGATCAGCTCCCGGCGATCGGATTTCTCCAGATAAGCAAGATAAAGCGGACGGCTCAGGGGCTGTGCCTCTTTCACCAGATGAAGCGCCCCCTTCTCCAGATAGGGGCTGACCATCCGCCGTGGCAGGTAGGCAGCACCACCGTTGGCCAGCACAAACTGTAGCGCCATGCTGGCGGAGCTGGAGTGCAGCACTGGGGTCTTTTGCAGGCTCTGCAAGCGGCTGGGTTGCGGCTCGAAGCTGGTGCCCCAGTCGAGTTGGATGTGCGGCATCTGCATCAGGTTGTCGGCATTGGCCGCGGGATCCCGGCTCACCAGCTCGAACACCAACTCACCGATGGGATGCAGGGCGATCTCGTCGATCTTGGTGGGCTCGGAGAGCAGGGCCAGATCGAGGGAGCGCTCCAGTAACTGGCGGCAGAGGTGCTCGCGGGAAGCCGTTTCCAGCCGCACCGCCAACCCGGGCGCCAGCGCATAGATGTGATTGAGCCAGTCGTTGAAATCGAGCTCCCAGAATACAGCTGGAGCGCCGATGGCCAACTGCTGGCTGAATCCCGGCGAGAGCGCCACATCCTGCTTGGCACGACCGAGGGTGTGCAAGATGGCGTCTGCATAGGGCAGCAGACGCTCACCGGAGGCGGTCAGACGGATATTGTTACGATGACGGGCAAACAGACTGACACCCAGTTGCTGCTCTAGCTGGCGGATCCGGAAACTCACCGCCGACTGGGTCAGGTAGAGATTTTCAGCTGCCCGGCCAAAGTGCCGGGTTTTGCTGACCTCGATAAAGGTCCGAAGCAGCTCGGTATCCATTAATCGATGGACTCGTCGCTACCGCTGCCACCCTCAAAACCACCACCACTCGCTTCCTCGTTGGCTCCGCCGGCGACGGTGCACAAACGGTGCACTCGCTTGGGACCGATCACCTTGAGGTACTTGAACCACACCTTGGCATGGGGGTTGGCCCCAGCCGCGCCAGATTTGACCTGCTCGACGAAGGCTGATTCGACATCGTCACGAGGAGTCTGGGTGCCCTGATAGAGTGCCAGCATGGCGGTACCATACTTTTCCAGACTGTCCGCTTCGGCCACTGTGAATTCGCCACTGCGACGCAGGCCACGGGGAAAATGTTTGAAGTCGTTGAAACGCTTGTCTGATTCGAAGCTCATAGTGCTCTTTTTCTGGTTAGTTTGACCTTTGCGGGCAAGTATCATCAGGCCATCGCCGAGTGCAAAATCAATTTTCTCACTATATTAATAAATATCTTTTATCGAAGTCAGTTTGCCCCATAGCTGGTGCCGATTTTGTGGCATAACACACAAAAAACGTTGATAAATAATAAATTTATGTAAACGTGCAGCCATTTTGCTCGTCACTTTTTGGACTGCGCAGGCAAAAATAAAGCGCCATACGGCGCTTTATTTGTCACATCAGGTGAACCAGCTGAACCCTGGGTTCCAACATGCTTACTCAATCATGGCCGGTTGGGCCAGGTTGTCGGCACGCCACAGACGGTAGCGCACTTCATACTCCTGCGGCACGTAGATCACGAACGGCAGCTTGGAGTTGTAGTTCACGAAAAAGCCCTGACCGTAGATCTGGACGAAGGTCTCTTTCTGCTGGGCATCCGGGCAAGCCATCAAGGTGGTGATGGGGTCGGAGACCTTGCCCAGTTGCAGATAGTTGTAGCCCCAGCCTTTGACGCTGTGCTGTTCCAGGTTGCCTGCAAAACGCGGTACGTTGCAGTCAACCATCATCTTTTTACCGACCTGCAGCTCGACCATCATGTCGGCTTCTTTCTCGACTTCTGGCAGGCGGATCACCACACGTTCCTGATTCACGTCAGCGGCCGGGAACATGCTGATATCAAATTTTTTCGGCTCGGCGGCGAAGGCATGGCCACCCAGCAACAAGGCGCCCAGCAGGCTAAAACGCAATACGGTTTTCATCTGTACCTCATGGGGTTGGTTCAACGCCGCTAGACTAACCGCTCTGCCGATTTCATGCCAGCGATCTGCGACGTAAAAACTGCGTAACGGCTCGGTCATGCGCAGGGAACGCACCTCGTCCAGGGTGAAATCCATCACATATTAACGACCATCCGGACGGGCACGGCCGGGGAAGCGTGCCGCCACATCAGTGATGCCGTCGAGGAAGTGATCGTGCATCACCACCAGCTGGTCATCCTTGGTCATCACCAGATCCTGCTCCAGATAGTCAGCCCCCATGCCATAAGCCAGCGCCTTGGACGCCAGGGTATGCTCGGGCAGGTAGCCGGAAGCGCCACGGTGGGCAATTACCACCTTGCCTTCATCGGCAGCAAACACGGGTAATGAGAGGGATGCCCCAAGGCTCAAGGCGATGAGGGAAACGGCGAGTTTTTTCATAGGTGAGGCTCTTTATTATTGTATGTAGGCATTTGTTATATATGAGGTTTATTGCATATTTACGGTAGAGCGCGGTGGGCAGCAGCGCACTGCCCACCGTCACACATCAGCTCGCCTTGCGCAGAGCGTGATGATATTGGTCGAGCCAGCCATGCAACTGTTGCTGCTCTGACTCGTTCAGGCGCAGCCCCAGCTTGCTGCGGCGCCAGAGGATATCGTCCAGTGAACAGGCCCACTCCCGCTCGATAAGGTAGCGCACTTCCGACTCGTACAGGCCGCCACCGAAGTGAATGCCGCGCTCCTCTTTCAGCCAGAGACGGGCATGGGCGCCATAGGCTTCGGCAATGCGCAGGGCGCTGCGATCGTCGAGCCAGTCAAACTCCAGTGCAAAGGCGCGGGCCAGCTCGCGCACCGAGCAGTCAAACTCGCCGCCGGGCAGACGGCTGGTCGCCGTCCAGTCATCCCCCATCTGGCTGAACCAGGGCTTGAGCTTGTTGCAGGCAGCCTGGGCCAGCTTGCGATAGGTGGTGAGCTTGCCGCCGAATACCGAGAGCAGCGGCGCGCCATCCGATTCGCCAGAAAGCTCGAGGGTGTAGTCGCGGGTCACCGCCTGCGGTGAATCTGATTCGTCATCGCAGAGCGGGCGCACCCCGGCGTAAGTCCAGATCACCTCTTTGGGGGCGATCTGGCGGGTGAAGTGGGCGTTAACCACCTTGCACAGGTAGTTGATCTCGGCCTCGCTGATTTTGGCCTCCCGCGGGCTGCCGTGGTGCTCCACATCGGTGGTGCCAATGAGGGAGTAATCCTGCTGGTAAGGGATGACGAAGACGATACGGTTATCCTCGTTTTGCAGGATATAGGCCTCTTCGCGCTCATGGATGCGCGGCACTATCATGTGGCTGCCTTTAATAAGGCGAATGCCGCGGGGGGATTTCTCGTGCAGGCTCTCGTCATAGAAGGTCTTGACCCAGGGGCCCGCCGCATTGACCAGCCCACGGCAGGAAACGGTAAATTGCTCACCCCCTTCCCGCTCCAAAGTGAGCGTCCAGTGTTTGGATCCGCGCACCGCCTTGATACAGCGGGTGCGGGTCTGCACATCGGCCCCCTTGTCTCGGGCCATCATGGCGTTGAGCACCACCAGCCGGGCGTCGTCGACCCAGGCATCCGAGTATTCAAACCCCTTGTTGATCCCTGCGGTCAAGCCATCTTGCGGCAGAAAGCGCACGCCGCAGCTCCCCTTGAGCTTGTCGCGCTTGGCCAGGTTGTCATAGAGGAAGAGGCCGGCGCGGATCATCCAGGCCGGACGCAGGTGTGGGCGATGCGGCAGGCGAAAACGCATGGGACGCGCGATGTGGGGGGCCATGCCGAGCAGCACCTCCCGCTCCGCCAACGCCTCTTTCACCAGCCGGAACTCGTAGTGTTCGAGATAGCGCAAACCGCCGTGGATCAGCTTGCTGGAGTTGGACGAGGTGGCAGAGGCGAGATCTTGCGCCTCAAACAGGGCAACCTTCAGACCCCGTCCTGCCGCATCGGCTGCGATGCCGACCCCGTTGATGCCGCCACCGACGACGACCAGATCATAGTGTTCGCTCATGTTCACCTACTTTCATTTTTATGATTGCCATAACGGCAATGTTTGATTTCGCTCATTTTAGAACATAAAGATGCAACAAACGAACATTCCGTAGCGAAAGTGTGATCGCCACAACCAGGCAGAGGCGGCAAAGGGGACATACCAGATGAGCAGATGGTGTCGGACTAACGTCGGCGGATTAATAGCTAAAAAAACAGATTGGATAGTGGTTCTGGCAATACCTAGAAAGGGGTGAGATGAACGCAAAAATGAGGGCGAAAAATGAAAGGAGGCCGCCCTGACGGGCGACCGGCACGGTGCAGGTTTACAGCGTCATCAGCAGATGTGGCAGGCGATCTGGTGTTGCGCCATCAGTCGCGTCAGCTTCTCCGGCGGCTCCTGATCGGTAAAGAGGGCATGGATCTGGTTGAGATTGCCCAGATTGACCATGGCATTGCGACCAAACTTGGTGTGGTCGGCCGCCAGAAAGACCTGACGGGAGTGGGCGATGATGGCCTGGGCGATCTTCACCTCGTGGTAGTCGAAATCGAGCAGGGAGCCGTCGTTATCGATCCCCGAAATACCGATAACACCGTAGTCCATGCGGAACTGGCCGATAAAGTCGCGGGTCGCCTCCCCCACGATGCCGCCATCGCGGTTGCGGATTTCGCCACCGGCAATGATGACGGTGAAGTCATCCTTGGCCGTCAAAATGCTGGCCACGTTGAGGTTGTTGGTAACGATGCGCAGCTCGCGGTGATCGAGCAGGGCGCGGGCGATGGCCTCGGTGGTGGTGCCTATGTCGATAAAGAGCGAAGATCCGTCGGGAATATTGGCCGCCACCTCGCGGGCGATACGCTCTTTCTCCTTGAGTTGCATCACTTTGCGGGCGCTGTAGGCGGTATTGACGGTACTCGAATGCAGGGAGGCACCGCCATGATGGCGCCGGATCTTGTTCTGCTCGGCGAGATCGTTCAGATCCCGGCGAATGGTCTGGGGGCTGACGTCAAAGTGGGTCACCAGATCGTCGGTCGAGACAAATCCCTGCCGCGTCAGGACGTCCAGGATCTCCAGATGTCGTTGGGTTTGCTTCACGCTTGCACTCCGATGATGAGACAAAAAAAGGCCCCGGCAGATGCGGGGCCTGTTGGCAGTTTACCTGATCCCCTTTGGGATCAATAAGCTGAGGATCACGTTTTATGCCTTATGGGCAGCCGCTTTCTTGGCCGCAACGGCAATGTTCTCGTGCTTGAGGGTCATCGCCAGCAGGATGATGGAGAGCACGCAGGAGACGGTCAGCACCATGAAGCCGCCATCCCAACCGAAATGATCCACGGTATAACCCAGCATGGCGTTGGCTGCTACGGCGCCGCCCAGATACCCGAACAGACCGGTGAAGCCTGCTGCCGTACCGGCCGCTTTCTTCGGTGCCAGCTCAAGGGCATAGAGGCCGATCAGCATGACGGGGCCATAGATCAGGAAGCCGATAGCCACCAGCGCCATCATGTCGACGGTCGGGTTACCCGCCGGGTTGAACCAGTAGACCAGCACCGCCAGAGTCACCAGCACCATGAACAGGATACCGGCAGGGGCACGGCGGCCCTGGAACAGCTTGTCAGAGATCCAGCCACACAGCAGGGTGCCCGGAATACCGGCCCACTCGTAGAGGAAGTAAGCCCAGGAGGAGTTGTCAACGGTGAAGTGCTTGGCCTCTTTCAGGTAGGTCGGTGCCCAGTCCAGCACACCATAACGAATGAGGTAAACGAAGGCGTTGGCAATGGCGATGTACCACAGCAACTTGTTGTGCAGCACATATTTAACGAAGATCTCCTTGGCGGAAAACTCCTGCTCGTGGCTCTCGTTGTAATCCTTCGGATAGTCGTTCTTGTACTCTTCGATGGGGGGCAGCCCCACGGATTGCGGGGTGTCACGCATCACGAAGAAGGCGATCACCGCGATGGCCGCCGCCGCCGCCGCAGGCACATAGAAGGCACTGCGCCAATCGTTGAACCAGCCCATGCCGAGGATAAACAGCGGGCCAATCAGACCACCACCCACGTTGTGCGCCACGTTCCAGACCGCAACCACTTCGCCGCGCTCTTTCTGTGACCACCAGTGCACCATGGTGCGACCGCAGGGGGGCCAACCCATCCCCTGTACCCAGCCGTTGAGAAACAAGAGCACGAACATGATGGCGATGCTGGAGGTAGCCCAGTGCACGGTGCCCATCATGAACATGATACCGGCCGACAACAGCAGACCGGCGGAGAGGAAGTAGCGGGCGTTGGAGCGATCCGACACGTTCCCCATCAGGAATTTGGAGAGACCATAAGCGATGGACACCCCGGAGAGGGCCAAGCCCAAATCGCCGCGGGAGAAGCCCTGTTCAATCAGATAGGGCATCGCCAGACTGAAGTTTTTCCGTACCAGGTAGTAGCCGGCGTAACCGAAGAAGATCCCGAAAAACACCTGCCAACGCATGCGCTTGTAGAAGGGGTCGACCTTGTCAGCCGGGAGCCTGTCGATGTGCGCCGCAGGCTTGAAGAGACTAAGCATGTTCTGCTTCCTTATTGTTGTTATGGGCGGTTGAGGATGCCCTGACCATTCAGACGAACCATGTGAGTCCACCGACTCGTAAGCGAGCCAATTGTGCTCACATACGCTCATTTAATCTGTGATGCATGCTCAAATATTTCATTTTTATTACAAATAAAAGTTCCAAATGAGCAGTTACTCATCTACCTCAACCCCTTGCTGGACAAGGGATATAGAGTACCCCCTTGGTGGTATCATGCCGCCATCAAGTTGCTATGCGTCACATTTTCTTAGCAATGAGTGGGATCTTGTCCACATTTTCCATGGCAGGGGGATGGTGAATTTCGCGGGAAGGTTTATTTTCTCTCTCGTCCGATAACGAGCGAAAACGAGCATAACGTTTGCGCAAGACGCAAAAACAACAAAAAAACGTTTTCGGCCGCAACAGATAGACACAAAAATGAAAAACAAAAACGGAACATTAAACCTCTATGGCCTCTACGGGTGGATATAAGGAATAAAGATATGAGCATACAAAGACCCAATACCCTGCTTGGCGAATGCATCGCCGAGTTTATCGGAACCGGCTTGCTGATATTTTTCGGCGTCGGTTGTGTCGCTGCTCTGGTGCTGGCAGGCGCCAACTTCGGGCAATGGGAAATCTCCATTACCTGGGGTCTGGGCGTCGCGATCGCCATCTATGTGACCGGCGGCATTTCAGGTGCCCACCTGAACCCGGCCGTTACCCTGGCGCTGATGACCTTCTGCGGGTTTGACAAGCGCAAGGTGGTGCCCTACATCATTGCCCAGATGGCCGGTGCCTTCTGCTTCGCGGCCCTTGTCTACTTCCTTTATGGTAACCTTTTCACCCAGTGGGAAGTGACCCATAACGTGGTGCGCGGCAGCGTCGAGAGCCTCGGCACCGCCGGGATCTTCTCTACCTACCCGAACGCCCTGCTGACCAACATGCAAGCTTTTGCCGTCGAGCTGGTGATCACCGCCGTGCTGATGCTGGGCATCATGGCGCTGGGTGACAACAACAACGGCGCCCCCAAAGGTTTCGCGGCCGCCCTGCTGATCGGTATCCTGATTGCGGTGATCGGTGCCTCCCTTGGCCCGTTAACCGGTTTTGCCATGAACCCGGCCCGTGACTTTGGTCCGAAACTGTTCGCGTTCTTTGCTGGCTGGGGTGATGTCGCCCTGACCGGTGGTCGTGACAACCCCTACTTCTGGGTTCCGATCCTTGGCCCCATCGTTGGCGCCCAGCTTGGTACCGCTCTGTATGTCAAAGTGCTGGCTCCCTGCGTCCCGGGCAACCGTGTCGTCACCACCGAGCAAGCTACCCAAACCGCCAAAGAAGAGGCTGCCGCATAAGAGCGGCCCCCTCCAACGTATAAAAACGTGGAAAATAGAAACGTGGAGAACATCATGTCTGCAGAAAAGAAATATGTCGTCGCTCTGGACCAAGGTACCACCTCCTCCCGCGCCATCGTGTTTGACCAGGATGCCAACATCGTCGGCACCTCCCAGCGCGAATTTACCCAGCACTACCCGAAAGCGGGCTGGGTAGAGCACGACCCGATGGAGATCTGGGCGACCCAATCCTCCGTCTTTACCGAAGTGCTGGCCAAGACCGGCCTGCGCAGCGAAGAGATCGCCGCCATCGGTATCACCAACCAGCGTGAAACCACCGTCGTCTGGGAAAAAGCCACCGGCAAGCCCATCTACAACGCCATCGTCTGGCAGTGCCGCCGCACCGCCGCCATCTGCGAAGAGCTGAAAGCGCGCGGTCTGGAAGAGTACGTCCGTGACAATACCGGCCTGGTGCTGGATGCCTACTTCTCCGGTACCAAGGTGAAGTGGATCCTCGACAACGTGGAAGGTGCCCGCGAGAAGGCAATGAACGGCGAGCTGCTGTTCGGCACCATCGACACCTGGCTGGTGTGGAAGATGACCAATGGCGAAGTACACGTCACCGACCCGACCAACGCCTCCCGTACCATGCTCTACAACATCCGCGAGCTGAAGTGGGACGAGAAGATGCTGGACGAGCTGGGTATCCCCATGTCTATGCTGCCACAAGTGAAACCCTCTTCCGAAGTGTACGGTTACACCACCCGTGGCGGCGGCTCCCGCATCCCGATCGCCGGTATTGCCGGTGACCAGCAATCTGCCCTGTTCGGTCAGCTCTGCTTTGAAAAAGGGATGGCCAAGAACACCTACGGCACCGGCTGCTTCATGCTGATGAATACCGGCACCGAACCGGTTCGCTCCAATAACGGCCTGCTGACCACGGTCGCCATCGGCCCGAAAGGGGAAGTGAACTACGCACTGGAAGGGGCGGTGTTTATGGGCGGCGCCACCATCCAGTGGCTGCGTGACGAGCTCAAAATCATTCACGACGCCCGCGATACCGACTACTTCGCCTCCAAGGTGGGTGACACCAACGGCGTCTATCTGGTACCGGCCTTCGTCGGCCTGGGCGCTCCCTACTGGGATCCGTATGCTCGCGGCACCATGGTCGGCCTGACCCGTGGCGCCAACCGCAACCACATCATCCGTGCCGCGCTGGAATCCATCGCCTATCAGAGCCGCGATGTGCTGGATGCGATGCAGCAGGACTCCGGCATCAAGCTGGCAGCCCTCAAGGTAGACGGCGGCGCCGTGGCCAACGACTTCCTGATGCAGTTCCAGGCTGACATGATGCACACCCCGGTGGTGCGTCCGACCCGCATCGAGACCACCGCTATGGGTGCCGCCTTCCTGGCGGGTCTGGCTGTCGGCTTCTGGAAAAGCTCGGACGAGCTGGAAGACAAGTTCAGCGTGGACCGCGAGTTCATCCCGCAGATGGACAGAGACGATCGCGCCAAACGTTACCACGGCTGGCAGAAAGCGGTTGAGCGTTCACGCCGCTGGGCTGAAGAGGAGTAATCGGGCAACCGATATCCCGTTGAGATGAAAACCAGAGAGGCCGACAGCAATGTCGGCCTCTTTTTTACATTCCCGGCAGGCTGTTACATTGCCAGCTGGGCGCCGTCTTAATGGTGCACACATGCTGCGCCAACGCCCTTGCCAAGATATCCATCGCTCATCCGGGCTCACCGCATCAGAGTGAGTGGCTGCCCAGCTGTTCTTTAAGAAAATCGAGCCAGACCCGCAGCCGGATGTCACGCTGGGCATCGGAGTAGAAGACTGCATTGATGGGGCGCGAGGCGCCGCTGTTGTTGCGGGCCAGCACCTCCACCAGCGCCCCGCTCGCCCGATCCGGTCCGGTCATAAAGTCCGACAGACAGACGATCCCCTGCCCTGCCAGCGCCAGCTGACGCAAGGTTTCGCCGCTACTGGCACGCAGGGTCGGGGTAATGACCAAGCGATCCCCCTGCTCTTGGCTCAAGAGCGGCCAGTGGTTGAGGTGATCGGGATGCAAAAAGCCGAGCAGCTCGTGGCCAGTCAACAGATCTGCCGGTTGGCGCGGGGTGCCGCGCTCGCGCAAATAGTCGGGGGACGCCAGCAGCCGCAGCCGCGAGCGGCCCAATGGCAGCGCGCGCAGGGAGGAGTCGGTCAGCTCGCCGATGCGGATAGCCATGTCCACCCGCCGCTCCATCAGATTGATAAAGCCCTCCGAGCTGTGCAGCTGCAACTCGATGGCGGGGTAACGGCGGCGAAACTCGCCGATGATCGGCACCAGCCGGTGCAAAATAAAGGGCGTGGCGGCATCGACTCTCAACACCCCTTCGGGTTGTTCCCGGCGCATCAGCAGATGTCCCTCCGCCTCGCTCATCTCGGTCAGGATCTTCACCGCCCGCTGATAGAACCAGCTCCCCTCCTCGGTCAGACTGACCCGGCGGGTGGTGCGATTAAGCAGCACGGTGGAAAGCTTCTCCTCCAGCCGCTTGATGCCACGACTCACCACCGAGTTATCCATGCCGAGGTTCTCCGCCGCCTGGCGAAAACTGCCCGCCTCAACCACCGCCACAAACAGGGTCAGTTCATCAGAATGGGTCTTCATTGCTGTTATCCGGACAAGAGTAATGGGCCTTTATAGGCGCAGCCGCTGTGAATTAGCAAGTGTGCGGTGAGGCAAGTTCTTTTTTTCTACAGAGAAAGAACGTGACCGCGAGCCCACATCATACCCGCGATTTATCAGTACAATGCAGCCTAAAAAGCACCGTATGGCACCACTTATTTCACAAGGATGAATACCATGACATTTGAAGAACGGCTGGCCGCCGCCCATCAGGAGCTGGCAAGCAAAGGGGTATGGCATGCCAACTACAATCCCCCTCTGTGCAGGCTGCTGCGCAGGTTCGGTTATTCCGTCAAACCGCCTCACTATGAGGGCTGGCTAACCAACGTTCTGGCATTCGGTATCAGCGTTGGTCTTGTCTGGGGCATGATGATGTGGTTTTTCAGCTGGCAACCCATGGGAGCCGAACCGCTATTTGCCCTGCGCCAAACAGCCCTGTTTGCGGGATTCAGCGGCCTGACTATGGCATCTTGGCTCTGGCTGCGGCGCAAGCAGCTTAAACTGACCCCGTGGGAGCGGTTGGAACACCACCCCATCTGTGAAGACGCGGCAGAAGAAGGCTGAAGCCCCTGCTGCTGAGTCAAACTGGGTGCAATACAGGCTCTGAATTGCAAACTTCACAGACCCGGACTTGTAGCTTATTTTTTCCTGATTACCCATGAC
>NZ_CDBO01000043.1 GCF_000819885.1 Aeromonas fluvialis | reverse complement strand
TCGAGTCAAGCCTTATTTTCAAAGGCTTTTCGAGGCTATCGACTTGGCTTTCTGCGTTGCCGCTTGCCCTGTCGATGGAGGCGCATTATAGGGAGTGAATTCGTTCTGGCAAGGACAAATTACACGTTTTTTTGAGAAAACCGCACAGTAGTTCAAATAACAAACAGAAAGAGCAGCATTTGAACTGCAGCACACATTTGGGAGGCTTCTGACAGCCAGACTCTCAGCAGCGTCAACTCATATAAGCCATTTCAGGTTGTTGACGCGCCAGCCAAAGCTCTTCCATCTCCAGCAAGGTTTGATAGATTTTCTCCGCCTGCTCTGGTCGGCTAAACAGATATCCCTGTCCATACAGATGGATATCGGTTAGAGAACGCAAGACTTCCAGCTGTGCCTGAGTTTCAATCCCCTCACAAACCAGACTTTTGCCGAGCATGGATCCCATTCGACAAATATTGGCTAGCAACTCGGATGCCTCCAGAGAGCTATCAATCCCCTGAATAAAGGAGCGATCGATCTTCACCTTGCTCACCGGTAGCTTCTGCAAATAACTGAGTGATGAGTAACCAGTGCCAAAATCGTCCAATGCCAGCAGCACCCCCTGCTGATTCAGGTCCTGCATCAGTTGCAGAGAATTCTTCACTTCCCTCATGGTGGTATCTTCGGTGACTTCCAATACCAGACTACTGGCAGGCAGGTGATGCTCCATCAACGCCTTGGCCACCAGTTTAAGCAAATTGCGCTGGTACATGCCCGGCGAGATATTCACGCACATTTGCAGATCAACCATACCAAGCTGGTGCCACTGATAGAGCTGCTCGCAAGCTGTGTTCAGCACCCAACTGCCAACCCGTTCGGCAAGCTGGAACTCCTCAGCCACCATAATCACTTCGTTTGGCGGAATGAAGCCGAGCTCAGGATGCCGCCAGCGCAACAGAGCCTCGACCGCTTCGCAGCGGCCACTCTCGAGATTGACGATGGGTTGGTAATAGAGTTCCAACGCATTGTGTTCCAGCGCCATGATCATGTCCGAGGCAAGATGCTTGCGCCGCGCTGTCTCGTTGAGCAAGGAGTTATCGTAAATCACATAGGGGAGATGGGTCTTGCGACTATGGAACAGAGCCTGCTCTGCACGGCTCAATAACTCCTGGGTTTTGTCGCTATCCATCGGATAGAAGGCAATTCCGATCCCCACCTCGAGCCGGAAAGGATAATTGTCATAAATAATGTCTTGCTTCAGCGTGTGCAGCAACCGAGAGACTAACTCCCTGATCTGGCGAAGATCGCTGCTGCCACGCTGAATGATGGCAAATTGATCGCCGCCCAGCCGACCACTCCACTCCCCCTCTTCACATAGCAATCTGATCCGTCTGGCCAATTCATTGAGCAAAAAATCGCCTGCGTCATAACCAAACTTACTGTTGATATCCCTGAAGTCGTTGATATCGACCAGCACCAGCCCGAACGGAACTTCCTGTGTGGCATACAGTTCCATCCGCTCCAGCAAGGCAACCCGATTGGACAACCCGGTCAGTGGATCCCGTCTGGCCACCCTGAAATGGCGACGCCCTTCATATATAAGCAGCATGCTGAGTAGCAGCACTGAAATGACCAAACCGGAAACCATCAGCAACAAGGCATTGCGCAATAGGCCAAAATGGCGATCGTTCTCGGAATAGACGTTGATGTTCTTCTGCATCACAGATGCGAGGGAGTAGGAAAGCGGCTCTTGCAGCGGGGCAAGGCGCATCATTATCTGCTGATAGTCAGATGCCCCGCTCTGCAACTGGGTGATGTCGGGCTCTATTTGACGAATATTGGTTTCAATCAGCTGCACCAGACGCAAGGTTTTCTGCTTGTCCTGCATGCTCTTGCGCAGCTGACCGCTCAAAAGGATGGGGGTTCTGCTCCAGAGGATGTCATAACGCAGCATCAAGGTGTCATGATCAATCCCGCCATAGTGATAGACCTCTACCGCATTGAGAAAACGTCCGAGCTCCAGCTGCAACTGCATCAACGCCCAGGAGACATCATAGGTGTATTTCTCCATCGCTCTGGTCGCATTCTGGATTTGCATCAGGCAATAGAGGGTGCTCCCGGTAAACGACAGGATGGATACATACAGAATGACGAGCAGTGGCCACGCCCTGGTCTTTCCTTTCACCCCGTGCTCCCGTGACTCTTTTATCAGTGTTGAATATCTATCAGATTCAGCTGCCAAATCATCATGTCGGTATATTCGGAACGCTTCAGTTCCGGATATTGATCAAGCGGCAGCATAAACCAGAGCGGCCCCTTGTCACGCACCCGCATGACAGCGCCATTGTCTTCCCATGCGAGGATGGGCTCGTATTTGGCAACCTTGTCCCATTCAATGCGGATCTGGAAACTGTTCAGTGCCGTCAACGTAATGGTCTTGCCATCCGCACCGACTGCAGCCAATACATCGGCCAGTTTTGGGCCTCTGTAGGTGTGCGGCTTATCCACCCAAGGGTTGCCGGTCACTATCTCATGTTGCGGCAGAGCCTGCAGTTTTGCCAAATCAAACAACACCTTGCCATCAACGTCGTCTGCCGACCTGATGTTACCACCCACTTTCAGGATCACCGGCCCACTCAGTTCATCTGCAGCCATGACCGGCATGATGACCATGGCACACAGTAGCATCAGCCCACCCAATATTTTCATATCGCCCCCACATTTACGGTCTCAATAGACTCAGTTTAGCCAGATATAAAAAAACGGCTCGCCTTGGGCGAGCCGTTTCTCAAACAGAGCCAGGATGATGATTACATCATGCCCATGCCACCCATGCCACCCATGTCAGGCATAGCAGGAGCATCTTTCTTCGGCAGTTCGGTGACCATGCATTCGGTGGTGATCATCAGACCGGCGATGGAAGAGGCAAACTGCAGGGCGGAACGGGTTACCTTGGTCGGATCCAGGATGCCCATAGCCAGCATGTCGCCATACTGCTCGGTGTAAGCGTTGTAACCGAAGTTACCTTCACCGTTCTTCACTGCGTTGGCAATGACGGAGGCTTCTTCACCGGCATTGATCACGATCTGACGCAGCGGGGCTTCCATGGCGCGCAGAGCAACCTTGATACCCACGTTCTGGTCTTCGTTGTCGCCACGCAGACCCGTCAACTTGGCAGCAACGCGCACCAATGCGACACCACCACCGGCAACCACACCCTCTTCAACGGCAGCGCGGGTAGCATGCAACGCATCTTCCACGCGGGCTTTCTTCTCTTTCATCTCGACTTCGGTAGCCGCGCCAACTTTGATCACGGCAACACCGCCAGCCAGCTTGGCTACGCGCTCTTGCAGCTTCTCACGGTCATAATCGGAAGAGGTCTCTTCGATCTGCTGGCGGATCTGGGCAACACGGCCTTCGATCACACCGGCATCGCCCACACCATCGATGATGGTGGTGTTCTCTTTGGTGATAACGATGCGTTTGGCACGACCCAGATCTTCCAGCGTCGCTTTTTCCAGCTCCATGCCAACTTCTTCAGAGATGACGGTACCGCCAGTCAGTACGGCGATATCCTGCAGCATGGCCTTGCGACGGTCACCGAAGCCCGGTGCCTTGACGGCAGCGACTTTCACGATACCGCGCATGGTGTTGACTACCAGGGTAGCCAGCGCTTCGCCTTCTACGTCTTCGGCAACAATCAGCAGCGGCTTGCCAGCTTTGGCAACGCCTTCCAGCACCGGCAGCATTTCGCGGATGTTGGAGACTTTCTTGTCAACCAGCAGGATGAACGGGTCATCCAGCTCAACGGAACCGGTCTCTTGCTTGTTGATGAAGTAGGGGGACAGGTAGCCACGGTCGAACTGCATACCTTCGACAACAGCCAGCTCATCTTCCAGACCCTGACCATCTTCAACAGTGATAACGCCATCGCGACCCACTTTGTCCATAGCTTCAGCAATCAGCTTGCCCACTTTCTCGTCGGAGTTGGCAGAGATGGTGCCCACCTGAGCGATGGCATTGCTGTCAGCACACGGCTGGGACAGCGCCTGCAGCTCGGCAACGGCAGCCACAACGGCTTTGTCGATACCTCGCTTCAGATCCATCGGATTCATACCGGCGGCAACGGCTTTCAGACCTTCGTTGACGATAGCCTGAGCCAGAACAGTCGCAGTAGTGGTACCGTCACCGGCAGCATCGTTGGCCTTGGAAGCGACTTCCTTGACCATCTGGGCGCCCATGTTCTGGAACTTGTCTTCCAGTTCGATTTCGCGCGCAACAGACACACCGTCTTTGGTGATGGTCGGAGCGCCGAAGGATTTGTCCAACACCACGTTGCGGCCTTTCGGGCCTAGGGTCACCTTGACGGCATCAGCCAGGATGTTTACGCCTTCCAGCATCTTGATGCGGGCTTCGTTACCAAACTTAACGTCTTTAGCTGCCATTTTTCTTCAATCCTTAAATCAATTCGGGGAAAAGGAGGATGGATTACTCTTCGACAATCGCCAGGATGTCGGTTTCGGAGAGGATCAGGACATCCTGACCATCCAGCTTCTCGGTTTTGACACCGTAGCCTTCATTGAAGATAACCTTGTCACCAACCTTCACGGCCAGCGCTTTGACTTCGCCATTATCCAGGATGCGACCAGTCCCCACGGCAAGCACTTCACCACGGGTGGATTTCTGGGCCGCAGTACCAGTCAAGACGATACCGCCGGCAGATTTGGCTTCAGCTTCGATGCGCTTGATGATGACGCGGTCGTGCAGTGGACGAATTTTCATCGATAACTCTCCCAAAATGAGTCTCATTGTTGCTTTGAGGAATGGCCGTTCCAGGCCAAATCAGGTATGTCACTGATGTGGGGCAGAGTTGCTAACCCTTCAAGGGCAAATACAAAAAAAATATTTTCACGTACTATGAGCCCCCTCAATGGTTCACCCATGTCGCGACCCGGATGACGGATAACACACCCCTGCCCGGCGGCCATGGCAGCACCTTCAAAGCCAGCTGTAGAGACGAGCAATTGACCCGAATCAACCCCATGCTGACAGCCCCTATTCCGGTCGTACTGCGCCAGATGACGGGCCCCATGATCTTCGGCATCATCGCTATTCTGGCCTTCAATCTGGTCGATACCTTTTTTATCGGCATGTTGGGTACCGAAGCGCTGGCCGCCATCAGCTTTACCTTTCCGGTCACCTTTGTGGTCACCTCGCTGGCAATGGGATTGGGTGCCGGACTATCAGCGGTGATCGGTCATAGCCTGGGGCAGGGTAAGCATGCTGAAGCGGCCCATCTCGCCACCGACAGCCTGTTTCTGGCGGTGATCCTGGTGGCCCTGCTCTCCGCGGGGGGAGCCCTCACCATCAAACCGCTGTTTACCCTGCTGGGGGCCAGTGCCGAGCTTATCTCTCTCATCCATGACTACATGCTGATCTGGTATCTCACCGTCCCCATGCTGGTACTGCCCATGGTCGGCAATGCGGCCATCCGGGCGACAGGGGACACCAAAACCCCCAGCCTGGTAATGGCCGTGGCCGGATTGGTCAATGGCATGCTGGATCCCTTGCTGATCTTCGGCATCGGCCCCTTTCCCCAATGGGGGATCCGCGGGGCTGCCATCGCCACCTCCCTCTCCTGGTTGATGGCCATGCTGGTCAGTCTCTATATCCTGCGCCATCGAGAAGGCTTGTTGCTTTGGCATCTCTCCCCTTGGCCCAGATTGATGAACCATTGGCGCGCCCTGCTGCACGTGGCCGTGCCGGCCTCCTTTACCAATATGCTCAACCCCTTGGCCAATGCGGTGCTGATGACGATTTTTGCTGGTCTGGGTACCGAAGTGGTGGCCGCTTACGGCGCCGCATCACGGGTCGAGGCGCTGCTGCTGATCGTGATGATGGCGCTCGCCTCCGTGCTGGCCCCTTTCATCTCGCAAAACTGCGGCGCAGGCAATCCGGCTCGGGCAAAAGCTGCGCTGCAAAGCTGCATGGGTTTTGCGTTGCTGTTCCAACTCGCCATCTATGGCCTGACCTGGCTGCTTGCCCCGCTGATCGCCAATCTGTTTAGCGATCATCCGCAGGTCATTCGCCTCATCATTCTCTATCTGCACCTGGTGCCGATCGGTTACGGATTTCAGGGCATGGTGATGCTGCTGGCCTCGGCACTCAATGGCGTGCGGGCATCTAGCATCTCGTTTTTGTTCAATGGGTTACGGCTGTTTGGCTTTTTACTGCCGGGAGCCTGGCTAGGCGCAAGGTTGGGAGGAGAACAGGGGATCTATCTGGGGATACTGCTGGCCAATCTGGCGGCGGGCACCCTCGCATGGTGGTATGCCCGACACCGCTTCGAGGCGTTGTGCCATCAGGGCAAACCCTGATATCCCAACCCTCTGCCAATCACATTCACTCTTTACGCTCAAACTCGCCTTCGATAGTGGTACCACCCTGCTTGGGTTGCCCCAGATGCTCATCGGGCGGTGTGTTGCCAAACGGCGATTGAGTTCGCTGAAAACCACCCATCTGCATTCTGAACTGGTTGCTGCCGATCAGCTTGTCGGCCAGCTTGTTACGCAGCCAGGGTTGCAGCAACAGCACACCGAACATATCGGTAACGAAACCCGGGATGATCAGCAGCAGACCGGCCAGCGCCAGTATCATGCCGCCCATCACTTCGCGGCCTGGCATCTCGCCCATCTGCATCTTTTGCTGGGCGCTGAACAGCGTCTTGAGCCCTTCACTGCGCACCAGAGACGAGCCAAGAATGGCGGTCAGGATGAGCAAGCCAACGGTCGGCAGCGCTCCAATCACAGAACCGACCTCGATCATCACGGTGAGCTCCAGTACCACCAGACCCACCAACAGCAGAAACAGCTTGCCCATATAAGCTCCAAAACCAGTCAAATGTTAGAAAAAGTGGTCCCGCGAATCGGGAGCCGCACACGCTGTTTAGACGCACGAGCCACCACTTTCTACCCCCAATAAATGGGGGCCAACCTGCCCTTTTCAAGCCATCCAAATGACACCCCCATCAACCATGCACTAAAAAACCAGCAATACATTACAAATTTTCATAAAAATCAGTGCGATAAATCATGTGCAACATATGTGTACATAAATCAAAGGAATTTGAAGATGTCACCAGATTAGTGATCCAGCTCTAACAACCGATACCTCAATTGGAGTAGTATATTGATTAGTTATGAGGGAGGTTACACTCCCAATCGCCCCACTCGGTGTGTGGTGCTTCAGGATGAGCTGTGCGCACGGAACTCGCGACCACTCGGTGAGGATTTTTCCATTTATCTGATTTCTGAGGCATTACAATGAGCGACATCAAGAACGTCCGCATTGAAGAAGACCTGCTGGGCACTAAAGAAGTTTCCAATGATCTCTACTATGGTGTGCACACCCTGCGCGCTGTCGAGAACTTCAAGATCAGCTCTCAGAAGATTTCTGACGTTCCGGAATTCGTCCGTGGTATGGTGCTGACCAAAAAGGCCGCTGCGCTGGCCAACGGCGAACTGGGCACCATCCGTCCTGAAATTGCAGACAAGATCGTGGAAGCCTGTGACCTGATGCTGAAGACCGGCAAATGCTTCGACCAGTTCCCGGTCGATGTGTATCAGGGTGGTGCGGGCACCTCCGTCAACATGAACACCAACGAAGTACTGGCCAACATTGCCCTCGAACTGATGGGTCTGGAGAAAGGTCGTTACGACGTCATCAACCCCAACGATCACGTCAACAAGTGCCAGTCCACCAACGACGCCTACCCTACCGGTTTTCGCGTGGCCGTGGTCAACAGCACCGACGTGACCCTGCATGCCCTTGAGCACCTGATCGCCACCTTCGATGCCAAGGCTGACGAGTTCAAGAAAGTCCTGAAGATGGGCCGTACCCAGCTGCAAGATGCGGTTCCGATGACCCTGGGTCAGGAGTTCCACGCGTTCGCCGTGACCCTGCGCGAAGAGATCAAATCCATCAAGCGTTGCCAGGAGCTGCTGCTGGAAGTGAACCTGGGCGCTACCGCCATCGGTACCGGTCTGAACACGCCGCCCGAGTACTCCAAGCTGGCCATTCAGCGTCTGGCCGAGATCACCGGTCGTGCCTATGTGCCGGCAGAAGATCTGATCGAAGCGACCTCCGATTGCGGCGCCTACGTCATGCTGCACGGCGCCATCAAGCGTCTGGCCATGAAGCTCTCCAAGATCTGTAACGACCTGCGTCTGCTCTCCTCTGGCCCGCGCACCGCACTCAAAGAGATCAACCTGCCGGAAATGCAGGCTGGCTCTTCCATCATGCCGGCCAAGGTCAATCCGGTTATCCCGGAAGTGGTCAACCAATCCTGCTTCAAGGTATTCGGTAACGACATCACCATCACCTTCGCCGCCGAAGCCGGTCAGCTGCAGCTGAACGTCATGGAGCCGGTGATTGGTCAGGCGATGTTCGAATCCCTGAGCCTGATGGAAAAAGCCTGCATCTCCCTGCGCGAGAAGTGCGTGGAAGGTATCACCGCCAATCCGGAAATCTGCATGAACCACGTGCTGAACTCCATCGGGATCGTGACCTACCTGAACCCCTTCATCGGCCACCACGAAGGTGACATCGTCGGCAAGATTTGTGCCCAGACTGGCAAGAACGTCCGCGAAGTGGTGCTGGAGCGCGGCCTGCTGAGCGCCGAGCAACTGGACGAAATTCTCTCTATCGAGAACCTGATGAACCCGCAATACAAAGCCAAGCGCTTCACCCGCGAAGCCGCCGTATAAGCGAGTGTGGGCCGGGATCTTCCCGGCCCACAAAGTCAGTTCCCGATTGGCCTTATCCCCAGCCCGATCGGGAATTGGCTTTTTGCCAAATAAAAACCAAAAAACTAAAAAATGGAGTTATCGCTATGATTGGAATCGAGTTACTTGTCGTGCTCGCCGCTATCTATCTGGGGGCCCGGATAGGCAGCATCGGCATCGGCTTTGCCGGTGGTCTGGGGGTTCTGGTATTGACGTGGGGGCTGGGCATGCCCATCCCGAGTGATCAGCTGGTCAGCTATATCCCTTGGGATGTGATCATGATCATCGCGTCCGTCATCTGCGCCATCGCCTGTATGCAACTGGCTGGCGGGATGGACTACCTGGTCTCCCTGGCAGAAAAAGCGCTGCGCAAGAACCCCAAATACATCACCTTCGCCGCCCCGGTCGTCACCTATCTGATGACTATGCTGGCCGGCACCGGTCATACCGCCTTCTCTACCCTGCCGGTTATCGCCGAAGTGGCCAAAGAGCAAGGGATCCGTCCATCCCGCCCGCTCTCCATCGCGGTTGTTGCCTCCCAGATCGCCATCACAGCCTCTCCGATCTCTGCCGCTGTGGTTGCCTTCTCCGGCATGCTCGAGCCGTTTGGTGTTGACTACCTGACCCTGCTGGCGATCTGCATCCCCTCAACCTTCCTGGCCTGTATCCTTGGTGCCTTCATTGCCAACATGATGGGCAAGCCGCTGGATCAGGACGATGTCTATCTGGATCGCAAAGCCAAGGGGCTGATCAAGCTGCGCGGCACCACTTAGCTGGAGATCAAGCCGTACGCCAAGCTCTCTGTCTGGATCTTCATCACCGCCATCGTTGCTGTCATGGCTTATGCCACTGCCATCTCCGGTAAAGTGGGCCTGATCACCAACCCGCCGATCCCCCGTGACGGTGCCATCATGGGTATCATGCTGGCTGCGGCCACCATTATGACCCTGGTCTGCAAACTGGACGCCACCCAGGTCACTAACATGCCAACCTTCAAGTCCGGTATGTCCGCCTGTATCTGCGTACTGGGTGTCGCCTGGCTGGGTAACGTCTTCGTTAAAGGCAACATGGACACCATCCAGCTGATCGCAGGCGATCTGCTGAACCAGTACTCCTGGTTGCTGGCCGTGGTGCTGTTCTTTGCCGCCATGCTGCTCTATTCACAAGGTGCCACCACCAAAGCGCTGATGCCTGCCGCACTGGCATTGGGTGTCAGCCCGCTGACTGCGATTGCCTCCTTCGCAGCCGTGAGCGCCCTGTTCGTACTGCCAACCTACCCAACCCTGCTGGCTGCGGTAGAGATGGATGACACCGGCTCCACCCGTATCGGTAAGGCGGTGTTCAACCATCCCTTCTTCGTACCCGGCACCGCCACTATCGCCATCGCCGTAACGCTGGGCTTCTTCTTCGGCGGCATCCTGTTGTAATCACATCGCCTGCCGCTCGCCAAACAAACATCCCCGCCAACTGGCGGGGATTTTTTATCGCCTCTTTCAAAGACTTGATTTTTGCAGCCATATAAGACAAGTGATGGTAAAGCTCGCCTCATAAGCCCCTCAATGGCCGTGACAGCCTTTTGGTTGTCCCGGAAATGTCCATCCCTCCCCAATCATCACCATCGCTTTAGAAGACGCTTGTGGCGCGATCTGATTTATCGCGTCATGCAAGATGGGGCACATCGGTAAAATCTATAAATTCAATTGATAGCGAACCATTGGCCCGCCAAACAGGCCTCGAGGTATTGCTGCAGGTCTGGCAGACATCTCTGCCGATGTGAAGGGAGATATGTCGAGAAACAAGCAAAAAAATACCTCGGACAAGCTCCCGCATTATCGGGAGCATGGCCAAGGCAGATTATCCCCCAATAAGGGGCGGGATCCTCTGGGTCAGACCGGGTCCAGAGTATCCAGCGGCCAGCGCGGCACGGCTTTGACCACCAGCGGTTCGAACACGCCCGCTTTCAAGCGCTGCATACCGGCATAGGCAATCATTGCGCCGTTATCGGTGCAATATTCGGTGCGCGGATAGAAGACCTCCCCCTTGAGGCTCTCCATCAGCTCGGCCAGCTGGGCACGCAGATGACGGTTGGCACTCACACCACCGGCGACCACCAGACGCGTGAGACCGGTCTCTTTCAAGGCGCGACGACACTTGATGGCCAGGGTATCGACTACGGCATCCTCAAAGGCTCTGGCGATATCGGCACGAGTCTGTTCGTCATCCCCATTGGCAGCGATAGTGTTAGCAGCAAAGGTCTTGAGACCGGAGAAGCTCATGTCAAGCCCGGGACGATCAGTCATGGGACGCGGAAAATGGAAGCGCCCCTTGGTGCCCTTCTCGGCCAGACGGGAGAGCAACGGGCCACCCGGATAATCCAGCCCCATCAGCTTGGCGGTCTTGTCGAATGCTTCGCCCGCCGCATCGTCGATGGATTCCCCCAGCAGCTGATAGCTGCCGATGCCATCGACCCTCACCAGCATGGAGTGGCCACCGGAGACCAGCAGCGCGACGAAGGGGAATTCGGGGGCTTTCTCTTCCAACATGGGCGCCAATAGGTGGCCTTCCATATGGTGGACGGCGATAGCCGGCTTGTTCCACGCCATCGCCAGCGAGCGGCCGATGGTGGCCCCTACCAGAATGGCGCCCACCAGACCCGGGCCCGCGGTATAGGCGATGCCGTCGATGTCATCCTTGCCCAGTCCCGCCTCTTGCAATGCGGCCTGGATCAAGGGGATCGTCTTGCGAACGTGATCCCGGCTGGCGAGCTCGGGGACGACGCCACCGTAGTCCGCATGCAGCTTGACCTGGCTATATAACTGGTGGGAAAGGATCCCTTTTTGATCGTCGAAGATCGCGATCCCGGTTTCGTCACAGGATGTCTCTATGCCCAATACACGCATTGCTAAAAATTTCACTGCTAAAATGAGACGGCTATGGTAACCTTCGCGGGTTTTTTAAACCAGAGCGATCTCTGCGGGTTTACTTTCATTCCCTGTCCAGAGTATAATTTCGCACCATTTTAAGACATGCTGATCGATTGAAGGTCAGCTAACAATTTATCACTGAGGTGAAAGGCACATGCCAGTAATCAAAGTCCGTGAAAATGAGCCGTTTGACGTTGCTCTGCGTCGCTTCAAGCGTTCTTGCGAAAAAGCCGGTATCCTGTCCGAAGTTCGTAGCCGTGAGTTCTACGAGAAGCCGACTACCATTCGTAAGCGCGCCAAAGCGTCTGCCGTTAAGCGTCACGCCAAGAAGCTGTCTCGCGAAAACGCACGTCGTATCCGCCTGTACTAATCAAGGGTTCATGCCGTGTCTCTGAAGGATCAACTCAAGGATCAGCAAAAACTCGCCATGCTTGCCAAAGACAAGCCACGGTTGGGTGCTATCCGGTTGTTGATGGCAGAAATCAAGCAACGTGAAGTCGATACCCGTATCGAGCTGAATGATGAGGATATCCTCGCTGTCGTGACCAAAATGGTCAAACAGCGCCGCGATTCCATCAGCCAATTTGACGCTGCCGGTCGCCAGGATCTCGCCGACAAAGAGTCCGCCGAGATCGTTGTGTTGCAGGAATTCCTGCCGCAACAGCTGACCGCAGATGAAATTGCCGCCCTGATCGAGCAAGCCATCACTGAAAGTGGTGCTGCCGTTATGGCTGATATGGGCAAGGTCATGGCTGTCTTGAAGCCGAAAATTCAGGGGCGTGCCGATGTCGGCGCCGTCAGTGCTCAGGTGAAAACCCGCTTGGCGTAACAGGCAACTCTCTTGTTTGGTCGAAGAAGCCGTGCTTCCCTTGGAATGCGCGGCTTTTTTATTTTCTCCGCAATGAAACAGGACGGTTATGGCAGGCAGGATCCCCCAATCCTTTATCGACGATCTGCTCGTACGCACAGACATAGTCGAGCTGATCGACTCGCGAGTGCGGCTGAAAAAAGCCGGTAAGAACTACCAGGCTTGCTGCCCTTTTCATAACGAAAAAAGCCCCTCTTTTACCGTCAGCCAGGAGAAGCAGTTCTACCACTGTTTCGGCTGTGGCGCCCACGGCAACGCAATCGGCTTTGTCATGGAGTACGACGGTCTAGAATTTCCCGATGCCATCGAAGAGCTCGCCAGCATGCAAGGCATGCAGGTGCCTCGCGAACAGAGTATCGGCGGCTCGGCCAATAGCCAGCCCGCCGTCAGCAAGGATCTGTTCGAGCTGATGAACCAGATCGCCCGCTTCTACGAGAGCAATCTCAAGAGCGCGTCCCATGCGGTGGAGTACCTCAAGGGACGTGGCCTGACTGGCGAAGTGGTCAAGCGCTTCAACATCGGTTATGCCCCAAACGATTGGGATCAGGTACGTCGCCGCTTCGGCGCCAGCCGGGATCACGAGCAGTTGCTTATCTCGGGCGGCATGCTGATCACCCGTGACAATGGCCCGGGTAGTTATGATCGTTTCCGCGATCGCATCATGTTCCCGATCCGCGACAAGCGTGGCCGGGTCATCGGTTTCGGTGGCCGGGTGCTGGGGGATGGCACCCCCAAGTACCTGAACTCGCCGGAAACCCCCATCTTCCATAAAGGGCGGGAGCTGTTCGGTCTCTACGAAGTGAAGCAGGCACACAAGGATCCGCGCCGGATCCTTGTGGTGGAAGGCTACATGGACGTGGTGGCACTCGGTCAGTACGACATCGACTATGCGGTGGCGGCGCTGGGTACTGCAACGACCAGCGACCATATCCACACCCTGTTTCGCACCACCGCCGAGGTGGTCTGCTGCTACGACGGTGACAACGCCGGTCGTGAAGCCGCCTGGCGAGCACTGGATAATGCCCTCCCCCATTTGCAGGATGGCCGCGAGCTGAAGTTCGTGTTCCTGCCCGATGGCGAGGATCCCGACTCGCTGGTACGCCAGATCGGTAAGGAGGGCTTTGAAGCCCTGCTCGATGAAGCCCAACCGTTCGCCGACTTCATGTTCGAGCGTCTCGGGCGGGATGCAGCCCTCTCCGGTGAGGCTGGCAAGTTCGAGGTAGCCAACAAGGCTGCCGAACTTATTCGTCGCGTACCGGAAGGGTTTACTCGCGAAGGGTTGATCACCCGCCTCTCCAGCATGATGCGCTGGGGCGAGAACAAGCAGCGTATCGCCGAGCTCTTTGCCCGCAATAACCAGCCCAAAGCCGGGGTCAACAAACCCAAGGCTGCCAAGCTGACCCCACTGCGCCGAGCACTGGCACTGATGGTGCAATATCCGGCAGTAACGGCTGAGCTTCCCCCCATGCCGGAGTTGGCCGGACTACGCGTACAGGGCATCAAGTTTCTGCTGCAACTACACCAGCAGATCCTGGCACAGCCCGGGATCACCACTGGTATTCTGCTGGAACACTGGCGTGGCACCAAAGAGGGGGAGATCCTCGCCCAGCTGGCCATGCACGATCTGTTTGAAGAGATCAGGCTCGACCAAGAACCCGATATTCTGGGAGAATTGCAGGACACCTTCGTCGGTTTCATTAACCAGTTTCTGAAACAGCGGATCGAAGAATTGCAGGCCAAAGTGGCTCAGGAAGGACTAAGCTCCGAAGAAACCCAAGAGCTGATGATGCTGATAAGAGAGGTGCAAATTGAGAAAAGAAATGAGAGTGGGGCTTGATATTTAAGTGATTAGTCCCAATATGGATAGCGATGCCCGAATCGACGGGATGAAAAGCAAAAATTTTATAACCGCCTGGCCCCGACAATACAGCGGGCAGGGGTTTCTCATGACCGACGCCGCAACCAGACATAGCATGTCTGGCGGTTTTCTATTAGAATTGGCTATTTGCGCAGCAGCGCACTGTACGCGCAACCTAGCAACACCAACCGGATGAGTTCTATGGAGCAAACCCCGCAGTCTCAGCTTAAACTCCTCGTTGCCAAAGGTAAAGAACAGGGCTACCTGACCTATGCCGAGGTGAACGATCACCTCCCGCAAGACATTGTCGATTCAGACCAGATCGAAGACATCATTCAGATGATCAACGATATGGGCATTCAAGTGGTTGAAAACGCTCCGGATGCCGATGACCTTATCATGGCAGAAGGTGGTACCGCCGATGAGGACGCTGCCGAAGCAGCGGCCCAGGCTCTGGCATCTGTTGAATCTGAGATTGGTCGTACGACCGATCCTGTCCGCATGTACATGCGGGAAATGGGTACCGTCGAACTGCTGACCCGCGAAGGCGAAATCGACATCGCCAAGCGGATCGAAGACGGAATCAACCAGGTACAAAGCTCCGTCGCCGAGTACCCTGAAGCAATTACTTACCTGCTCGAACAGTACGACAAGTACGAAGCCGAGCAGCTGCGTCTCTCTGACATCATCTCTGGCTTCATTGACCCGAACGAAACCGAAGACATGGCACCGACTGCCACGCATATCGGTTCCGAACTCAGCGAAGAAGATCTGGACGATGAGGACGAAGAAGAGGAAGACGAAGACGAAGACGGCGACAACTCTGACGACGATGGTGACGGTGGCCCGGATCCGGAAGTCGCTCGCGAGAAGTTCGGCGAGCTGCGTGCCCAGTACGAGGTAACCCGCCTCTCCATTCAGAAGAATGGCCGCGCGCACCAAGATACCCAGGCAGCCATCGCCCAGCTGGCCGATGTATTCCGCCAATTCCGCCTGATGCCCAAGCAGTTTGATCGCCTGGTCAACAACATGCGCGAGATGATGGAACGCGTCCGGGTGCAGGAACGCATCATCCTGAAGCTCTGCGTTGAGCAGGCCAAAATGCCGAAGAAAACCTTCGTCGCGGCCTTCACCAACAACGAGTGTGAAACTGCCTGGTTTGAATACCAGAAGCAGGCTGGCAAAGCCTGGTCTCCCCGTCTGGTTGAAATGGACGAGGATATCCAGCGCGCCATCGGCAAGCTGCAGCAGATCGAAGAAGAGACCGGTCTGTCGATTGCCCAGATCAAGGATATCAACCGTCGTATGAGTATCGGTGAGGCCAAGGCCCGCCGTGCGAAGAAAGAGATGGTTGAGGCCAACTTGCGTCTGGTTATCTCCATCGCCAAGAAGTACACCAACCGAGGTCTGCAGTTCCTGGATCTGATCCAGGAGGGCAACATCGGTCTGATGAAAGCGGTCGACAAGTTTGAATACCGTCGCGGCTACAAGTTTTCGACCTATGCCACCTGGTGGATCCGTCAGGCCATTACCCGCTCCATCGCGGATCAGGCCCGTACCATCCGTATCCCGGTGCATATGATCGAGACCATCAACAAGCTCAACCGTATCTCCCGTCAGATGCTGCAGGAGATGGGTCGTGAACCGAACCCGGAAGAGCTGGCCATGCGCATGGGCATGCCGGAAGACAAGATCCGCAAGGTACTGAAAATCGCCAAAGAGCCGATCTCCATGGAGACGCCCATCGGTGATGATGAAGATTCCCACTTGGGCGACTTCATCGAAGATACCACCCTGGCACTGCCGGCCGATGCTGCCACCAGCGAAAGCCTGCGCAACGCTACCCGCGAAGTGCTGGCAGGCCTGACCGCCCGCGAAGCCAAGGTACTGCGGATGCGTTTCGGTATCGACATGAACACTGACCACACCCTTGAGGAAGTGGGCAAACAGTTCGACGTTACCCGTGAGCGTATTCGTCAAATCGAAGCCAAGGCGCTGCGCAAATTGCGCCACCCGAGCCGCTCGGAAGTGCTGCGCAGCTTCCTGGACGAATAGTCCTGACGTTGCGTCAAACTGCTCTGCCAAAGCCCCGCCATGCGGGGCTTTGTTTTGTCTGGTATTTCACCTTGCGACTCGCTTTTACTCTTTATCAATCTGGATAATTAGTCGCCAAGTGGTTGATATGCCTATAGACTGCCCTTTCCTCTTCCCCTATAATCCACGCCGCTAAACGCACAATTTGGCCCCTTAGCTCAGTTGGTCAGAGCAGTCGACTCATAATCGATTGGTCGTGGGTTCAAGTCCCCCAGGGGCCACCAAATTGAAAAAGGCCGCTCATCATGAGCGGCCTTTTTGCATCTGCCGATCGGGCAATATCCAGCGATGAGAACGATGAGGCCATAGAAAAGACCCGCCATGGGCGGGTCTGGGCAGGGTCCGGATCAGGCGCCTCACTCAGAGACAAGGAGCCTAATGCTGAGCCTCAGGTTTGCTCGTTGCTGCCGCTCTGGATGGACGAGCGACGCCCGGCGGGCAGCATCCGGGTGACCAGATTGCTGCGCTGACGCCAGGAGGTGAAGACAATGGCTAGCAGGTGCAGACCAATCAGCCCCTGCAGCGCCACCACGCACCACTCATGCCACTCGTCAGCCCCCAGTTCAAATCCCGTCTCGGTATTTTGAAACCAGCCGCTGCCTGCTGTCGCCAGCACAACCAGCCAGAGCGCCCACACTGCCAGCTTGCCGCTACCGTGATGACCCGGTGCCGGAGGCTGCCGCTCACGCATCTCGCGCGCTTGCTGGCGAAAATCCTCACCGCTGGGGATGAGGGCACCAAGGCGAGCGTAGCCACGGGCGAAAGTGAGCCCCCAGAGCAGACGCAAGGAGACCAACCCAATGGCGCCGTAACCCAGCCACTCGTGCCACTCCTCCCCCGCTTCGTTAACCCAGAGGTTGCCGATACAGACCGCCGCCAAGCCCCAGTGGGTCAGGCGAACCAGCGGATCCCAGCGAAAGGGCTCACCCTTTTTGCTTGGCATATTTGTGGTACTCCTTCTTCAGGTCGTTGACCTTGGCCAGATGTTCGCGCGCCTTGGCTTCATCACCCGCCTTGAGTGCGGCCAGGCTGGCGTCCAGCTCGGTCTGTACCTCGTTCATCCCTTCAAGGAATTTCTCTTTTTTGGCAGCCGGCATGTTCTTCTGCTTGGCCACATCCAGCTGGGCCTTCATCTCGTTGATGTGCTTCTCCATGGTGGCTGCATCATCAGCCTTGACGGCCTGCTTGTAGTTGAAGCCAATCTTCTTCATCGGCTGTTCCAGATCACCCGCCACGGCAGGCAGGGTCATCAGGCCAAACATCAGGGGCAGCAGCAGGGGGCGGACGGTTTTCAACATGGGATTTCCTTATATAACGACATGCTCGAATTGTTAGAGGTACTTATGAATCCAAACAAGAATTCATCACCAGCATGATGCCATGACTCATGGTGAAGCGTTTGTGAAAAATGCTGTTTTTTGTGGCAAATAGTGACAAATATGCCGCGCTTGTTTGCGCTTGGTAACTGATTGAACGCTGGTGACGCGCGACAAGAGGATGGTTGAAAGCGGTAAACAAGGACAAAAAACCCCGCCGTAGCGGGGTCTGAATCAGCTGGCCATTTGCTGGCGTCAGTTACTCCTGTTCGCGAGCAATGGCGCGCCAGCCGATATCCTTGCGGTAGAAGACGCCATCCCACTTGATGCGGCCAGCGAGCTGATAGGCACGCTGCTGGGCTTCTGCCACGGTTTGGCCAAGGGCGGTGGCGCACAGCACACGGCCGCCAGCGGTCAGGCTGGTATCGCCCTCCAGACGGGTGCCGGCATGAAACACCTTCTCGCCCGCCACTTCATCCACTGGCAAGCCGCTGATGGGGTGATTGGTGCTGTAATCGCCGGGATAGCCTCCCGCCGCCAACACCACGCCGATAGCGGCGCGGGGATCATAAATGGCCTCTTTCTGATCCAGCTTGCCTGCGCAAGCGGCCAGACAGAGCTCCACCAGATCGGACTGCATCCGCAGCATGATGGGCTGGGTCTCGGGATCGCCGAAACGGCAGTTGAATTCGATCACCTTGGGATTGCCAGCGGTATCGATCATCAGACCGGCATAGAGGAAGCCGGTGTAGACGTTGCCTTCGGCAGCCATGCCACGCACGGTCGGCATGATCACCTGCTCCATCACCTTCTGATGTACCTCGGCGGTCACCACAGGCGCCGGGGAGTAAGCCCCCATGCCGCCGGTGTTGAGGCCGGTATCACCATCGCCCACCCGCTTGTGATCCTGACTGGTGGCCATCGGCAGCACATGCTCGCCGTCGACCATGACGATGAAGCTGGCCTCTTCGCCATCCAGAAACTCTTCTATCACCACTCGGGAGCCCGCTTCACCAAAAGCATTGCCGGAGAGCATGTCACGCACCGCATCTTCCGCTTCCTGCAAGGTCATGGCGACAATCACCCCCTTGCCCGCCGCCAGACCATCGGCCTTGATGACGATGGGGGCGCCCTTCTCGCGCAGATAAGCGAGCGCAGGCTCCACTTCGGTGAAGTTCTGGTAGTCGGCAGTCGGGATGGCGTGACGGGCCAGGAAATCCTTGGTGAATGCCTTGGAACCTTCCAACTGGGCAGCGGCAGCGGTCGGGCCAAAGATGGGCTGACCGGCGGCGCGGAAGGCATCCACCACCCCTTTCACCAGCGGCGCTTCCGGGCCGACGATGGTGAGGCCGATCTGCTTCTCTTTGGCAAAGGCCAGCAGCCCTTCGATATCGGTCGCGTCGATGGCGACGTTCTCGACACCCGGCTCAAGCTGGGTGCCCGCATTACCCGGCGCCACAAAAACGTGATGCACCAGTGGAGAGTGCTTGGCCTTCCAGGCCAGGGCATGTTCACGGCCACCATTGCCAATGATCAGTACTTTCATCGTATCGCTCGCTTCTATGTGAGGTCACAGGCTTCCGCCAGAGGGAAGCCGGTCGCAATAGTCAGTTGAAAAGAGACAACAAAAGGGCCGCCATCGGCAGCCCCTGACCCATCAATGACGAAAATGGCGCATGTTGGTGAACACCATGCACATGCCGTGCTCGTCAGCCGCGTCGATCACCTCCTGATCGCGCATCGAGCCACCAGGCTGGATCACGCAGGAGATACCGGCCTGCGCGGCAGCATCGATACCGTCGCGGAACGGGAAGAAGGCATCGGAGGCCATCACGGAGCCCGCCACGGTCAACCCTTCGTCCGCCGCCTTGATACCGGCGATTTTGGCCGAATAAACGCGGCTCATCTGGCCGGCGCCGACACCGATGGTCTGGCCATCTTTGGCGTAGACGATGGCATTGGATTTGACGAACTTGGCCACTTTCCAGCAGAACAGCAGATCTTGCAGCTCAGCCTCGGTCGGCTGGCGCTTGCTGACCACGGTCAGGTCGCCCAGCGTCACCATGCCGAGATCCCGCTCCTGCACCAGCAGGCCGCCGTTGACGCGCTTGAGGTCAAACCCTTGCGCCGGAGCCGTCCACTGCCCGCATTCGAGTAGACGCACGTTCTGCTTGGCGGCAACAGCATCGCGGGCCTCCTGGCTGACGGTCGGGGCGATGATCACTTCGACAAACTGGCGGGCCACGATGGCTGCGGCAGTGGCGCCATCCAACTCGCGGTTGAAGGCGATGATGCCGCCAAAGGCGGAGGTGGGGTCGGTCTGGTAAGCGCGATCGTAGGCACTCAGCAGGTCGCTACCAATAGCCACACCGCAGGGGTTGGCATGCTTGACGATGACGCAGGCCGGCTCGCTGAACTCCTTCACACACTCCAGCGCCGCATCGGTATCGGCGATGTTGTTGTAGGAGAGCGCCTTGCCCTGCAGCTGGATAGCGCTGGAGACAGAACCCGGCGCGGCATGCTCTTCGGCGTAGAAGGCGGCAGCCTGATGGCTGTTTTCGCCGTAGCGCATGTCCTGCTTCTTGATGAACTGGCTGTTGAAGGTGCGCGGGAAGCGGGACTCCTCGTCACCTTCCTTGTTGTCGCCATAAGAGGGCACCATGGTGCCGAAGTAGTTGGCGATCATGCCATCGTAGGCAGCAGTGTGCTCGAAGGCTGCGATGGCCAGATCGAAACGGGTGGCAAGGGTCAGACTGTTGCCGTTGCCATCCATCTCGCGGATGACGCGGTCGTAATCGGCAGCCTTGACGACGATAGCGACATCTTTATGGTTTTTGGCCGCAGAGCGCACCATGGTCGGACCGCCGATGTCGATGTTCTCGACCGCATCAGCCAGGGTACAGCCCGCTTTGGCCACTGTCGCGGCGAAGGGGTAGAGGTTGACGACAACCATGTCGATAGGGGAGATAGCGTGTTGGGCCATGATGGCGTCATCCTGATCCCGACGACCGAGGATGCCGCCATGAACCTTGGGATGCAGGGTCTTGACCCGGCCATCCATCATTTCAGGAAAACCCGTGTAGTCGGAGACCTCGGTCACCGGCAGACCCGCCTCGCCAAGCAGCTTGGCGGTACCACCCGTGGAGAGCAGGGCAATACCACGCTCGTTGAGTGCCTTGGCAAATTCCAGAATGCCAGTTTTGTCAGACACACTCAGCAGCGCACGGCGAATGGGTCGAGCTTGTTCCATCACACTATCGTCCTCAACATAACGGGGACCGTTCCATGGGAGGCGAGGCTCAACACAGAGAGTCCCCAAATAAATGGAAGTGGGGGATTTCGCAAACCACTCTCGCCCCGACATCCGGCAAAAGCGTTTTAGGAAATGCCCGCTTGGTGCGGCGCTCTGTTATGGGCGCGTATTCTACACAAAAAATGTGACCTGTGGTGGATTTTTTGAAACGGCAAAGCCTTATTTGGCGCGGCGTTAAACGTTTTCCACCTGATTTTCTCGAAACGTTTGCACTTTCAGTGTTTTATGGAAAAAAGGGTCGCCAGGAGATGTTTATCTGCCCCTTTTATGCCCTTGGCTGGCAATCCATGGGCAAAGGGGTGATAGTGGATTCCGGTTTTTGTGGCGGCATACATTCAAGGGGAGAGAGAGCATGTATCGGATCGGTGAACTGGCCAAGGCGTGCGGGGTCAAGGCAGATACCCTGCGTTTTTACGAGAAGAACGGGCTTATCTCACCGGGGATCCGAAATGAATCTGGCTACCGCCTCTACAGCGAACAGGACAAGCGGCGGCTGGAATTCATCATCCGCGCCAAGTCGGTGGGATTCTCGCTGGCCGATATCGGCGAACTGCTCGACCTCGATACCAACAAGGCCAGAGTCACCTGTCAGGAGGTGAAAGCAGTGGCCGACACCAAGCTGGCCCAGGTGGAGCAGAAGATCATCGAACTGACCCGCTTTCGCGACAACCTGCGCGAGCTCTCCAATATCTGCTGCGGCGGCCCCCGCTCGGCGGAACACTGCGCCATCCTCGAGACGCTGGAATCTGGTGCCCCGGCCCATCACGAGCATCACAACCACGATGAGCATGACCCGGTTCACAGCTGATGGCGCTGGCCAGGGTCATTGCTCCGGCGGCGATTTGGTGACAAAATCGCCGCGTTTTTAACCGGTGCCAGTGCATCCGGTTGCCGGGCGCTAGCCTGAACCGGCGCCCGCAGCGAAAACCGCCATCCAAACACAAGAGTCAACACACCAAGAGAAAAGAAGAGGAGCCATCATGGCCAAAATTCGGGTCGACCAACCCGCCCTCCCCCGTGAGGAAAATGCGCAAGGGGGCAACTATGCCCATCAGCGCGGCGAAATAAAGGATAACCATCTGCACGCCCTGCTCTCCGATCCGCTGTTTCGCAGCCGGGTTGAGCGCAACAAGAAGGGCAAGGGGAGTTACCAGCGCAAGGCCAAATTTGGCAAGCGGTGGGAGCCCGGCCAACAGCAGATGATCCGCGTCTGCTGCTGAGCGGGTTTCTACCGACCATAAACAATCAGGGCGCCAATGGCGCCCTGATTGTTATCTCGAAACCGGGTTCACCAAAGAGTGGCTCACGGCTTCGACAAGCTCGTGAACCCGCACTCACTCATCCATAAAGAGTTCGAGCAGCACGTTGAGATAGCGATGGCCGAGGGAGGTGAGCTGCCAGCTCTCCCCCAAATCTTCTATCAGCTCCTTGCTCTGGGCGATGGCGAGCACCGTCTCCACCCGCTCCAGCGGCAAGCCGGTATAGGCCTCGAACTCCGCCTTGGGGGCCGGTTCAAACAGGCGGAAGCGGTTCATAAAGTATTCGAGCGGCAGATCGTCTGCCGTCACCAGCCACTGCTCGTCCAGATAGGGGCGACGCTTGTCCAGATACCCTTTCGGATGCTTCACCTTGGCGGTGCGCAGGATCTGCTGAGCCGCGAGATCAGTCACCTTGCCGTGGGCACCACAGCCGATCCCCAGATAGTCGCCAAAGCGCCAGTAGTTGAGGTTGTGATGGCACTGGTAGCCCTCTTTGGCATAAGCCGAGATCTCGTACTGGCGATAACCTCTGGCGGTGAGCATGGCGTGGCCCTGCTCGTAGATGTCCCACAGGGTGTCATCTTCCGGCAGCCGCGGCGGTTTGGAGGCAAACGCCGTGTTCGGCTCTATGGTGAGCTGATACCAGGAGAGGTGCGGCGGTGCGCAATCGATGGCCTGCTGCAGATCATAAAGGGCATCATCCAGACTCTGATCCGGCAGACCGTGCATCAGATCCAGATTGAAGGTAGGCAACTTGATGGCATGGGCAAGTGCAGCGGCCTTGCGCGCCTCTTCCGGGCCGTGAATGCGGCCGAGGCGGGTCAACTTCTCCTGCTGGAAACTCTGCACCCCGATGGAGATGCGGTTGATGCCAGCGCGCTGGAAACCGGCAAACTTGTCCGCCTCCACCGTGCCTGGGTTGGCCTCCATGGTAATCTCGCAATCTGCGGTGAGCACAATGCGGGCCCGTACCCCGTCCAGCAAGGCTTGCATCGCCTCCACCGTCAACAGGCTGGGGGTGCCACCGCCAATAAAGATTGAGGAGAGCGGCCGCCCTTGTGCCCACTTCAGATCCTGATCCAGATCTTCCAGCAGAGCGGCGACATATTCGAGGTGAGGCAACTCCCCCTTCTGGGCATGGGAGTTGAAGTCACAGTAAGGGCACTTCTGGACGCACCAGGGCACATGAATATAGAGAGAGAGCGGCGGCAGTTGCAGCATGGGGCTTCCAATAAAACGGGGGCTCAAGGCCCCCATTGTAGATGACAGTGTGTAATTGACTGTGTAATTGACCGTGTGTAACCGACAAGGTGGCGAAGTGACTCAGTGCGCCGCAGCCAGCGCCGCTTTGAGCTTGGCCAGCGCCTGACCGCGATGGCTCAACTGGTTTTTCAGATCGCTTGGCATCTGGGCGGCGGTGCAGTCGTGATCAGGTACGAAGAAGACGGGGTCATAGCCGAAACCGTGCTGACCGCGCGGCTCGTCGATGATCATCCCTTCCCAGCTCGCCTGACAGATGATGGGGGTGGGATCGTCGGCATGGCGCATATAGACCAGCACACACCAGAAGCGGGCGCTCTTCAGGTACTCGGGAGCCCCTTGCAGCTCGCCGAGCAGCTTCTCGATATTGGCCTTGTCACCGGCACCCACACCGGCAAAGCGGGCGGAGTAAACGCCGGGGCGCCCTTGCAGCAGGTCGACTTCCAGACCGGAGTCATCGGCCACGGCGGGCAGACCGGTAATGCGGGCGGCGTGGCGGGCCTTGATGATGGCATTCTCGACGAAGGTGGTGCCGGTCTCATCGGCATCTGAGACCGCAAACTCGCTCTGTGGGATCACCTGGATCTTCATATCGGCCAGCATGGCGGCCAATTCCTTCACCTTTTTCTGGTTCCCTGTTGCCAGGACAAGCTTGTTCATCGCGCACCTCCGCAAAAATAATCTGCGCATTCTATGCGGCGCAAGCGTTTAGTAAAAGCGTCAATTACACCCGCTGTGATGGGGTTGCGGGTGATTGGAAGCCATCGAATAACCAGCTTTTTAATACATGTTTCCATAATGGAATAACCAAAGTGATTAAATACCATTTCTATTCATTACTGTGAGTCAGTAGACTCGCGCCCCAATTCATTAACCTGGCTGACTAAAGAGGTGACAGATGCCATTGATACTTTTGCTCGTACTACTGGTGCTGTTCAGTCCGCTGGCCATCGACATCTACTTGCCCGCCATCCCGCAGATGGCCGAGCAGCTGGGCGCCGAAGTAACCCTGATGCAGGGCACCATCACCTGGTTCCTGTTCAGCATGGGGCTGGGGCAACTGCTTGTTGGCCCGCTGGCCGATCGCTACGGTCGCAAGCCCATCGCTCTGGGCGGCGTGCTGCTCTACGGCCTGAGCGCGCTGGGGGCCGGTTTTGCCGCCAGCCTCGGCGAATTGATGCTGGCCCGGGTGCTGCAGGGCTTCGGTGCCTGTGCCACTTCGGTCGCGGCTTTCTCGGTGGTGCGTGACAGCTACGGCCCGAAAAAGAGCGGCCAGATGATCTCCTACCTCAATGGCGCCATCTGCTTTATTCCGGCGCTGGCCCCCCTGCTCGGTGGCTGGCTCACCGCCAAGGCGGGCTGGTCTGCCAACTTCTGGTTTATGGCCGGTTATGCGCTCATCGTCGGCAGCTGGCTGATGTGGCGGATGCCGGAGACCCGCCCGGAGGAGACCCGCAGCGAAGGGGCCCTCATCAGCTGGTCGCGCTACAGCCCTGTGCTACGATCCCCCAGCTTTCTGTTCAACGCCGCGCTGTGCATGCTGGCGATGGCGGTGATCCTCGCCTATGTCACCGCGGCCCCGGTGCAGCTGATGGTGAAGCTGGGGCTGGATATGAGCGGCTTTAGCTACTGGTTTACCGCCAACGCCGCGCTCAACATTCTGGCCTGCTTCATGGCCCCCCGCTTTATTGCCAAAGTAGGGCCAAGACGCACCCTGCGCATCGGCCTGCTGGTATTGATGCTCTCTGCCATCGCCCTGACCCTGGCGATGCACATCGCACATCCGCTGGCGATGATGGGGCCGGTATTCCTCTCCAGCATCGGCTTTGCCATGATTCTGGGCGCGGCCGCCGGCATGGCGCTGGCACCGTTCGGCCACTGCGCCGGTACCGCCGCCGCCCTGCTCGGCCTGTTCCAGATGAGCGGCTCCGGCGCGCTGGTTGGCTTGACCGGCGCCCTGATGCACGACCCGCTCAGCCAGCTGGCACTGCATATGTGGCTACTGCTGCCGCCTCTGGTGATGCTGATGACCCGGCGCGGCCGCCGCTTGTGTTTGCAATAAATCCTGTGCTCTGATGGGCACACTCAGGGGGCCATCGGCCCCCTTCTCGTTTGTATCGCCTTTACAGCGTATGGCCATCCGGCAGAGAGCCGGCGATGGCAACCCCACTCACTCGATGTCAGCGGAGAACTCCCGATGAGCCACACTCTTAACGCAGCCTTGGTGGGCTATGGCTTTGCAGGCAAGACCTTCCACGCCCCCTTCCTTTCTACCACGCCGGGCTTGTCCCTGAGTTGGGTGGTAAGCCGCGATGCCGCCAAGGTGCAGGCCGATCTGCCCGGCTGTCGGGTCGGTTCACTGGAGGAGGTACTGAGCGATGAGACCGTCGATCTGGTGGTGATTGCCACCCCCAACGACACCCATGCCCCCCTCGCCCGCCAGGCGCTGCTGGCAGGCAAACATGTGGTGATCGACAAGCCGTTTGCGCTGGATCTGGCCGAGGCGCAAGCGCTGGTCGAGTTGGCCGAAAAGCAGCAGCGGCTGCTCAGCATCTTCCACAACCGTCGTTGGGACGGGGATTTCCTTACCATGCGCCGTTTGATTGCCGAAGGGACGCTGGGGCAGATCGCCCAGTTCGAATCCCACTTCGATCGCTATCGCCCCGAGGTGCGCCAGCGCTGGCGCGAAGCGGGTGGCCCGGGCTCCGGCCTCTGGTTCGATCTCGGCCCCCACGTACTGGATCAGGCGCTGCAGTTGTTCGGCCAACCGGACTGGCTGCAGGCCGATCTGGCCGAGCAGCGCCACGGCGCACTGGCGGACGACTATTTTCATGTGGTGCTGGGCTATGGTGAACAGTCTGGCGAGATGCGAGTGATCCTGCACGGTAGCTGTCTGGTCTCAGCCACCATGCCGCGCTTTGTCATTCACGGCAGCCAGGGCTCGTTCGTGAAATTCGGTATGGATGTGCAGGAAGATCAGCTCAAGCTGGGCAAGCGGCCACCGGCGGCGGATTGGGGCATGGATAGCGAACCCGGTCAGCTCAGCCGCATTGTCGATGGTCAGTTACAGCAGCAGAGCGTGGTGGGTGAGGCGGGGGATTATGGCGCCTACTATCGCGCTGTCTGCGCCGCCATCAAGGGCGAGGGAAGCAACCCGGTGCCAGCAAGTGAAGCGCTGGCGGTGATGGCGCTGCTGGATCTGGCCCGTCAGAGCCACCTTGAGGGAAAACGGCTGCCCTGTCAGAAGCTGTCTGACTAAGGTGCGGGTCATCGGCCGCGCTTGACCAACCTTGACCTTGTTAAACCGCCACAAGATGGCAGAAAGGTGGTGTTTTATTGTGCAATTGGCACCATTTAACGGCATCTTGTATTGATATCAGTCGTTGCAGTGGCTCTCTTTATCCTGGATAGGAAAAATGTCATTGTGATATCCGTTTTCATCTGTAACCGTTGTTGCTATATTGCGCCCGCTTCTTGGCTCCCGGCCAATGATTGGGAAACCGGGTGAAAGGACACACTTTGATGGTTGGCAGAACCATCTCTCCATATTTTTTGAGGGTATGAACATGAATAAAGTACTGGTAGCCGGTATCCTGGGTCTGATGTTGACTGCTTGCGGTCAAAAAGAAGAAAAAGCTGCCGCTCCTGCTGCTGCTCCGGCCGCCGAAGTTGCTGCCACTGTAGAGAAAGCCGCTAGCGAAGCCACCTCTACCGTAGAGAAAGCTACTTCCGAAGCGACTGCAACCGTTGAGAAAGCTACTTCCGAAGCGACTGCAACCGTTGAGAAAGCTACTTCCGAAGCGACTGCAACCGTTGAGAAAGCTGCTGACGAAGTGGCTACCAAGGTTGAAGCTGCAGTGAGCGATGCCAAGGCCAACTAAGCCTGCACCTCATTCGAAGACGGGTCCGAAGGCAACTTCGGGCCCGTTTTTTTATCTGTCAATCAGGGGGCCGGATTAATCAGCGAGGTGAGGATGTGATCCTCCCAGCGGCCATTGATCATCAGATACGCCCGCGCGAATCCCTCCCGCTCGAAACCGAGCCGCTCCAGCAGGGCGCCACTACGCTGATTGGCTGGCATATAGCAAGCCATGATGCGATGCAGATCGTGCTCCCGAAACAGGTAGTCGATGGCGGCTGACAGCACCTCTCCCATCACCCCCTGCCCCTGATACTGCTGGTCGATGGCATAGCCCAGATGACACGCCTTGAAGACCCCCATCAGGATATTGCTGAAGTTACAGGTGGCGATCACCCGCTCGCCAGCCGGATCGAGGGCCACCAGATTGACGCCGGTGCCGTTGAAGAACTGGCTGTAGCTGTCCTGTAGCCGGGCATGCCAGTAAGAGAGGGTGTAAAAGTGCTCGTCCCGAAGCGGCTCCCAGGGGGCGAGATGATCGCGGTTGCGCCGGTAGAAGTCGAGCATCATGGGGGCCCGATCCGGCGACAGTATGGTCAGGTGGGTGCGGGCCGTCTTGATATGTGGCAGCGACATCAGGACTCCCTCTGTCTTAGCCACTCATCGCGCAGCAAGCTGTAGTGGGCATGGTCCACAATCCGGTTGCCCAGCCGCTCTGCGCGCCGGGTCACCCCCTCCAGCTGCATCCCGAGCCGTTCACAAACAGCCCTGCTGGGCTCGTTATCGGTGGCGGCGCTGATCTCCACCTTATCCATCCCCATCTCCTCGAAGGCGTGGTGGATCAGGGCCTGACAGGCCCGGGTGATGATACCGTTGCCCTGCCAGCGCTCCGCCAGCCAGTAACCGATGACCACCTTGCCAAGGTCGTGATCGATGCTGTTGTAACCTATAACACCCACCACCTCCCCCTGATACTCGATGGCGGTGGTGAGCCCCTCGCCGCGGGCGAACTTCTCGATGGCACTGCGAATGAAGAGGGCGCTGTCAACGGGGCGCTGGATCAGTGGCGGCCAGGGTAGCCACTGGGAGAGGTACTCCCGGTTGTCATTGCAGAGGGCAAACAGTTCGCTCGCCATATCCGGCTGCAAGAAGAGCAGCGCAAGCTCGTCGTCCAACTGCCATGAAAACATGGGATTCTCCTTTCAAATCAGTGATCAAATAGCGAACAGTGTAGTGGTCAAGAAAAA
>NZ_CDBO01000042.1 GCF_000819885.1 Aeromonas fluvialis | reverse complement strand
AAGAAGTGGGAAGCCTCGCCGCTTGCGGCTGGGAGCAGTCACGGTGTTCTTTGAAAGGGCGTTGGTTTTCTTCACCACAGATTCAGGAATATTGAGCTTTGACAGGATGCATTTCATCCCTGCTGGCAGGGAGTTCACTGTCCGGCCCTGCGCTTGGCCGCGGCTTGCGGGGACTGGGTCTGTTGTTGTTGCTGGTGGCCTCGCCCGCGTTTGCCGCCAAGCTCACCTATCAGATCAAGGGGCTGAAAGGGGAGAACAAGGAGAACGTCGAAGCCTACCTCAATGCCCTGCCGGTTTATCAGGAGCGGCAATACCGCCCGGCCCGCGCCAAAATCACTGAGAGCGTGCAAAAAGCGCTGCAGGTCTATGGCTACTACCAGCCGAAAATTACCCTGAGCCGCGACAAGAAGACCCCGTCCAACGTGGTGATTGAGGTGGACAAAGGGGGGCCGGTCATCGTCTCCCACCTCGATATTCTGCTGGAGGGGGATGCGGGCAACGACGAGCTCTACAGCGAGCTGCTGGACAAGCTGCCCCTGAAAGAGGGCGAGCCCCTCAACCATGCCAAATATGAATCCATCAAGGCGGATCTCGGCAGCCTCGGGCTGGCCCGCGGTTACTTTGATGCCAAGCTGAGCAAGAGTCAGGTCAAGGTGTTCCCGGACAAGGGGACGGCGGAGATATTCATTCTGTTCGAATCGGGCCATCGCTACCGTTTCGGCGAGATCCGCTACGATGCCACCCCGGAAGCGCTCCACCTTATTCGCCCGCTCATCAATATCAAGAGCGGTGACCCCTACCTCGCCATCCGGCTGGCCGAGATGTCGCAGGATGTCTCCTCCACCAAGCTGTTCCGTCAGGTCGAGATCAAGCCGGTGCTGAGCGAGGCGAGCAATTATCGGGTGCCCATCGCAGTGACCCTGGATAACCGGGTCGATCACGAAATCGAAACCGGTATCGGTTATGCCACCGACGTAGGACCGCGTATGAGTGCCACCTGGGAGAAACCCTGGGTCAACCGCTACGGTCACCGCCTCTTTGCCACCGCCCAGGTGTCGGCGCCGGAGGCGGAACTCAGCTTCGACTATCAGATCCCGGTGGGCAACCCGCTGCGTGACTACTACTCCATCCAGACCGGTTACCAGTACAAGGACAACAACGATACCCGCTCCGATCTCACCACCGTTGGTGTGCACCGCTGGACGCGGCGACCGGAGAGCTGGGATCGGGACGTCTTTATCCGGATGGAAAACGAGGTCTATACCCAGGGCGCCGACGAGGGGAACAGCTTGCTGCTGATCCCCGGGGTCTCCTGGTCCCGGCTGCGGGTACGCGGCGAGTTGGTACCCGATTGGGGGGATCGCCAGCAGCTGATCATGGAGTTTTCCGATCCCAGATGGGGCTCAGACATCAGCTTTATGCGGGTGTGGGGGCGTAGCAAGTGGCTGCGTACCCTGGGCGATAACCACAGATTCCTGATGCGGGCCGAGCAGGGGGCCATCATAGGTGACAGCTTCTCGCTGGTGCCGCCCTCCTTGCGTTTCTTTACCGGTGGCGATCAGACGGTGCGCGGTTTTGGTTACGAGACCATCTCCCCCACCGGGCCGGATGGCAAGCTGATCGGTGGCCGCTACACCAGCGTGGCGAGTCTGGAGTACAACTACCGCTTCAGCGAGAAGTGGTTGGGGGCCATGTTTGTGGATGGCGGCACCTCTACCACCGATTACAGCGAACCCTGGAAGATAGGTACCGGTGTCGGTGTGCGCTGGGTCACCCCCATCGGCCAGGTCCGGCTGGATCTTGCGGTCGGGGTATCGGAGGAGGAGAAGCCCTTGCGGCTGCATTTCGCCTTGGGGCCTGAATTATGATCTGGCTAAAACGCATTTTTCTCTGGCTGATGGGGCTGGTGTTCCTGCTGCTCATCGGCATCAGCCTGCTGTGCTTTACCCATCAGGGCAACAAGTGGCTGTGGCAACAGGCCAAGGGGGCGCTGCCCTCCCTCAAGGGGGAGCTGGTGGCCGGCCAGCTTGGCTACGGCTGGACCCTGGAAGGGGTCGGCTGGCAGGATGAGCTGGTGGATGTCACAGTGGATCGCGCCGTGCTCGACTGGGATCTGGGCAAGCTGCTGCAGGGCAAGCTCTGGATCAAATCCCTGGCGGTGACCCATCCGGTGGTCAAGGTAGCCGACTCGGAGCCTGTTCCAGAAGAGCCTTCCGAACCCTTTGTCTGGCGCCCGTTGCCGCTCAACATCCAGGTCGACAGCCTCAAGGTGGCCGATCTCGATCTGGCCCTGCCCGGCGTGGCCGTGACCCTGGGGACGCTCGATATCGGCGCGACACTTAACCGCACGGGGCTGATTGTACGCGGCCCGGTGCTCGATAACTTGAAGGTGACGCTGGATGACGCGGCACCCGCCAACGCAGAGCGTAAATCAGCCAAACAGCCAGCCACTGCGGACGCCAAGCCCGTTAACGCCAAGAGCGCTCAAGATAAGGCTGCTAACGAGAAACAAGGCGGGACTGCCAAAGAGAGCAAAAGGGCGCCAGCAGCCGACACGGCAAAGGCTGCCCCTATTGTGCTGCCCGCCATTCATCTTCCTTTCCCCATCCAGCTGGAAGGGGGCAGCGCGACCCGGGTGCAATACCAGCAGGGCGAGCTGATCGAAGGGCTAGACAAGCTGCTGCTCTCGGCCACTGCTGCCGACGATCGCATCAAGGTGCATGAGCTCTCGCTGCGCCACGCGATGGCCGACCTGGCGCTCAAAGGCCAGATCCAGCTCAGCGACGACTACCCGCTGGCGGTGACGCTGGATGCCAAGGCCCGCAAGGGGCTGCTGGATGGCGAGCTGCAAGGGGAGCAGGCCACGCTGGCGCTGAACGGTTCGGTCGGCAAGCTGGGGTTGGCATTGTCGGCCAAGGGGCCGGTTGCCGCCAATCTCAAGGGCTCCCTAGCCGCCCTCGACCCGGATCTGCCTTTCGATCTGGCCCTCGAGTGGAAGCGCCTCGGCTGGCCATTTCATAAGCCTGCCAAAGATGAGCCGAGCTATCGGCTGGACAAGGGGAGCCTGACCGCCAAGGGCAAGCTATCCGGCTACCAGTTTGCTCTCAATACCTCCGGCAAAGGGAGCGATGTGCCCCCCTTCAAGCTGGCGCTGGATGGTAAGGGAGATCTGGAGCGGCTCAGCAAGATAGCCTTGCAGCTCAACGCCCTCAAGGGGGAGCTCAAACTCGATGGCAAGCTGGCCTGGCACAAGGGGATCGAGTGGCAGGGTGCCACTCTGTTCAAGGGGATCAATCCGGCCGAGCTGGTGCCTGAGTTGCAAGGGACGCTGGCCGGTGAGCTGGAGAGCCGTTTCGTGATGAACGAGGCGGGCCACTGGGAGCTGACACTGCCCACGTTCAAGGTGGATGGCAAACTCAACCAGTACCCGCTGGCCCTCAAGGGGGAGCTCAGCGGTAACGACAAGATGGAGTGGCAGGTCCAGGCGCTCTCGCTGCAAAGTGGCCCCAACCAGTTGCAGGCCAAGGGCAGTATCAGCAGCGACCAGTGGAAGCTCGATGCCAATCTGCAGGCTCCACAGCTGGGGAGTATCTATCCCGGCCTGAAGGGGGATATCAGGGGGCAGATGACGGTAAGTGGCAATCAGCAGACGCCAAAAATCGATGCGGATCTGGCCTCCGAGCGGCTCTACTATGCCGGCACCGACCTGAAGGGGATCAGCCTTAAAGGCAATGCGGCGATCGGCGCCAAACCGGCCGGTGAGCTCTCGCTGTTGGTGGCGCAGCTGAAGCAGGGCGAAACCAAGCTCAGCCAGCTGGCCCTGAACCTCAGCGGCGATATCAGTCAGCATCTGTTAACCCTGACCATGAAGGGGGATCCGCTGGCGGCCAACCTCAAGCTGGGTGGCGGCGTGCGCGGGGATCACTGGCGTGGGGCGCTCTCCGAGTTGCAGCTGAAAACCCCGCTGCGTCGCTGGGACTTAAGTTCCCCCTGGGCGCTGGATCTCGATCTGCCGCGTCAGCGGTTGGCGATGGGGGATCTCTGTCTCGGCTCCCAGGGTGCCAGCCTCTGCGTCAAGGGGAGCCAGATCTCCGCTGCGCAAGGCTCCCTGGAATTTGCCCTGCGCGAGTTCGATCTCAAGCGGCTGCGCCCCTGGTTGCCGGACAACTTCCGCTGGCAGGCGATGCTCTCAGCCGATGGTCGAGCCAGCTGGCGTGGCAATCAGCCGACCCTGCATGCGGAGGTACGCACCACGCCGGGCACCTTTATGGCCGATGACCTCAAGACCGATTATCAGCAATTGGCTCTTGCCCTGGATTTCGAGCGGCAGCAGGCGGCAATTCGCCTCGATTTTGCCTCCAAGCAGATCGGCAATATCGATACCGATCTGCTGATCAGTGAGCCTGCCGGTCGCGGTCTGCTCGGCGGTCAGCTCAAGTTTGACGATCTCAAGCTCAATACCTTCGCACCGCTCATTCCAGAGGTGCGCTCCCTGCAAGGGATCATCTCCGCCGATGCCCGTTTTGACGGCACCCTGGCGGCGCCCCTGCTGTTTGGCCAGCTCAACCTGCGTGATGGTGAAGTGCAGACCCACACCGATATGGTGACCCTGACCAAGCTGGTGACCCGCCTCAAGATCGAGGGTAATCGTGCCGAGCTCGATGGCACCATGCTGATGGGCAAGGGACCGCTGGCGTTGGGGGGCTGGCTCAACTGGGCCAAGATGCCGGTCAGCGGTAGCCTCACCGTGCAGGGCAAGGATCTGGAGGCACGATATCCGGGCATGGGCCGGGTCAGGCTCTCTCCCGATCTCGCCGTGTCGCTGGGGGAGGAGACCCGCATTACCGGTCAGGTGGATATTCCCTGGGCGCGCATTCTGGTCAAGAGCCTGCCGGATTCAGCGGTGGCGGTCTCCGATGATGTGACCGTGGTCTATGATGATCATCCCCCCACACCCAAGCAGGCCAGCCTGCCGCTGGCGATGAAGGTGGCGATCCGCCTTGGTAATGATGTGAAGCTTGATGCCATGGGGCTGAAGACCGATGTCTCCGGCGGCCTCAATATTCGTCAGGAACCCGAGAGGCCGCTGGCTGGTAATGGCCAGCTGGTGCTGACCAACGGCCGCTTCAAGGCCTACGGTCAGAACCTCATCATCAAGGAGGGACGGATCCTCTTCTCTGGTCCGCTGGATCGGCCATTTCTCAACATCGAGGCCAACCGAGATCCCGATACCATCGAGGGGCTGGTGACGGTCGGGGTGCGGGTGACCGGCCCTGCCAGCAAGCCGGAGATCAACGTCTACTCCGAGCCGCAGATGGCGCAGTCGGAACAGCTCTCCTATCTGCTGCGTGGCAAAGGGTTGCAAACCGGTGGTGAGGATGGTGGTTTCAACGGCCTGCTGGTGGCTGGGGCAGTGAGTCAGGCCAATGGCGTGGTGTCGAGCATCGGTGAGTCGCTCGGGATGAGCGATGTCTCCCTCGATACGGCAGGCAGTGGTGACAATACCCAGGTTACCCTGTCGGCCTATCTGCTACCGGGTTTGCAATTCCAGTACGGGGTTGGGGTCTTCAGCCCCATCGCCGAATTCAAGCTGCGCTACGAGGTATTGCCACGACTCTATCTGCAGGCGATGAGCGGGGTGGCTCAGGCGGTTGATATCTTCTATCGCTTCACTTTGTAACAGGGCAGACAGAAGATTGAGCGGGAGGCGCAGGCCTCCCGTTTTTAATTGTGCGATCGACAGCAGGTAAATGGCGATAAGGCACTGGAGTGCAGAGGAATAGCTGATAGGGAAGGTCAGAAATGCGAAAACCCGGCACAAGGCCGGGCTTTCTGAATGATGGTGGAGGGAGAAGGATTCGAACCTTCGAAGGCAGAGCCGTCAGATTTACAGTCTGATCCCTTTGGCCGCTCGGGAACCCCTCCACGGGGTATTGCTTTTAACTTGTCGCACTTGAAATGGTGGAGGGAGAAGGATTCGAACCTTCGAAGGCAGAGCCGTCAGATTTACAGTCTGATCCCTTTGGCCGCTCGGGAACCCCTCCACAAGTGCGAGGCGCATACTAACAGATCTTCTGGTTTTGTGAACCCCCAAGCAGGATTTTTCCATTAAAAGAATTGGATTTGTAGCCGATAACCAGTGAAGTCACCATTTTTGAGCGTTATCTCATGCTGCCCAGTTCAATCCGTAATCACCTGCTCGTTGATGAGGGCCAGTTGGGGCAGCGCCTCAACCGTGACCTGCAGCATGGTGATCGGGCGGATTTCCGGTTGCATCTGGCCCTGCTGACCGATGCGATTGAAGAGCAACCCTGGTTTGATGCCAAGCCAGCGGCCACTCCCCAGAGCCGTGACTGGCGTCGGCACTTTGATTTGAGACCGGCAGAGGTGCTGGTGGCTGAAGAGGCCGGGAGTGACAGCAGTGCCATCAATGAGCGGTTGCAGCAGGGGGGAAGCATGCTGGATGTGCGGCTCTGGCTGGCGTTACAAACACCGCCGCTGGCGGTCAAGCAACCCTTGCTGGATGAGGCTGTTTTCGACAACCTGTCGCCGCTGGCGCGGGAGCGGTTGCAAGGAAAGCTGGCCGATATGCCACGCCAGGAGGATCCGCTGGTACTGTTGCCGATCCTCGATCGTTTGCAAGAGGGGGTGGATACCCGGTTGCATTGGCTCAGTTGATGGTGCCTGTTTACTGGTGTAGCGCGGTGCGTATCGGGCAAATTACAGGCGACAAAAAGGCGGGTTACCCCGCCTGTATGCTCTGTAGAATTGTTAGCCTTGCGGCACGCTATCAAACGTCGGCTTCATCCGGTTGCGGCTGCTCTTTGAGCGCTGCGTTGGCACGACGGGCAATCGGCTTTTCGGTGTGACGGTTGAGCTGACGTTCCAGTTTTTGCCCCAGTTCGTTGATGGCGGCGTATAGATCCTCGTGCTCTGCTTGGGCAAACAGTTTGCCGTTGGGGATGCCAGCACTGGCTTCGACAATGAACATCAGACGCTCTTTGGAAACAATCACATGGGGGGTGATGAGAGGCACCTGAAGACGTTCGAGCTTTTCAAAACGGGATTCAATGCGCTCGCGGATAGCCGGGGTGATGTCGATGATTTTGCTGGTAATTTCGATTTTCATATTGGCCCCCTTCGGGTCGTCTTGCTTGTGTCTTCACGTTCAGATTACTCATTGGTAAAGATTGAAATGTGATCCGCGTCACATAACCTTCTCTTGGCTATTCAGCAACTTATAAATTGTGATCTTTTCCGGTTTCGTGCCAAAAACAGCTTGAGCTCCATGAAACTGGCAGGCAGTATGACGCGAATAGGATCGTTTCTGTCCCTTCTTGGCAGCACGTCGTGTCGACCTCATGTCCGGTTTCCACTGCTTGATATCGCATATTTGTACTCTTCCCACGCAACCTCAGATCTCATGAGCGGATGCAGGGGGCGTTGCTATGCCTGATTGGACATCAAATGTGGTTGGTTGTTGTATTGGAGTGGTAAATGAAGCAGCAAGCCACGCAAGTCATGTGGTTTTTCGATCGGCAACATGATCAGTGGAGTCTCTCTGATCAGGGGGCCTACCAGCAGTGGCAAGGGGAGGGCAATCATCCCTGGGCCGCTCGCCTGTTACCGGAAGATGAGGCAGGCTTTGCCGACTTTCTTGTCCGGCTTCATGAATCACATCTGCCAGAGCAGTTTATCGGTCATCTCAAAGATGAACAGGGGCAGCACAACCATGTACTCTGGAGCGGTCAGTTTGTGCCCACTCAGCATATCTGTTGTGGCTGGCTGGCCCCGCTCGATACCGCCAACAGTGCGGTCTCAACCCTCAACCTCTCGCTGCCCTTGCTGCAAACCTCCCTGCTCACCCAGTTGGCACAGGCACTCTCTGCCCGTACCGGGCTCGATTTCTTCACTACTCTGGTCAGCCAGCTGGCCCATATCCTCAAGGTGGATGCGGTCTGGGTGGGGGAGCTGTGCGGTACCGACCGGGTCAAAGTGCTGGCCGCCGACGGGCTGGCGCAGAAGGACTACCGGCTGGCGGGCTCCCCCTGTCAGGAGCTCTATAAGCAGGGGGCCATCTGTTTTGAGGTGATCGACGAGTCGCAGGAGTATCAACCCTGGCTGGCGGTCGGGCAGACTTACTACGGTCAGCCGCTGTTTGATGCCAGAGGTCAACTTCTGGGCCATCTGGCGCTGCTCTATTCGGCCCCGGCAGATACCAGCAACCTCACCTCGGTGCTCAATACCTTCTCGGTACGGATGGTGGCCGAGCTGGAGCGATTGCAATCAGATGCCCAGATGCGCCTCTCTGCCGTTGCATTCGAGACCCACGAAGGGATCATCATCACCGATCCGGGGTTCAAGATCCTGCGGGTCAACAACGCCTTCAGCCAGATCACCGGTTTTGACAGTCACGCCGTGCTGGGCCTGCATCTGGAAGATGAGCTCTGGCCCAATCTGCGGGGGCTGGGCTACGAGCTTAACACCCTCAGCCGCTGGCAGGGGGAGACCCTGCGACGCCATGCCGATGGTCACACCTATCCCCAGTGGGAGATAGTGACACCGGTGCAGGATGAAAAAGGGGTGATCAGCCATTTTGTCATCTGCTTCGAGGATATCTCCGAGCGCAAGGCGGCCGAGCGACGCATCCAGGATCTCGCCTATTACGATGAGCTGACCGGGTTGCCCAATCGTCGTCAGCTGCACGAAACGTTGGTGCAGACCTTTCATGAGGCGACCCGCGACGGTCTGATCGGCGCTCTGCTCTTTATCGATCTCGATCACTTCAAGACCATCAACGACTCTCTCGGCCACGCCACCGGCGACTGGCTGCTCAAGGAGGTCGCCGCCCGTCTCAAACGGCTGGTGCGACAGGGGGATTGTCTGGCCCGCCTCGGCGGTGACGAGTTTGTGTTGCTGCTACCGTCGCTCTCGGCGAGCCCACCCCAGGCGGAGATGCAGGCCGATATCATTGCCGAGCGGCTGATCACCGAGATTGCCGCCCCTTATACCTATGGGGAGCAGGTGCTGCACATCGGTGCCAGCGTTGGTATCACCCTGTTCCCGGATCGGCAGCAGGGGGTCGATGATCTGCTCAAGCAGGCGGATACTGCCATGTATCAGGCCAAGTCCGCTGGCCGCAAGACCCGCCGTTTCTTCGATGCCTCGATGCAGCAGCAGGCGGATCGCCGTCTGCTGATTCATAACGAACTGCGCAATGCCCTCAGTCAGCAGGAGCTCACACTTCATTATCAGCCACAGCACATGGTGGACGGAGGGGACATCATCGGTGTCGAGGCGCTGATCCGCTGGCAGCCAGCCGGTCGCTCTCTAGTCTCGCCGGCTGAGTTTATTCCCATCGCCGAGGAGACGGACCTGATTGTCGATATCGGCAATTGGGTGCTTTATGAGGCCTGTGCCCAGTATGTGCTGTGGGAAGAGAATGGCATCCACATTCCGCAGATTTCGGTCAACGTCAGCGCCAAGCAGTTCCACGCCACCGATTTTGTCGAGCGGATCGACGATGTGCTGGCACAAACCGGCATGGATCCGGCTTGCCTCAATCTGGAGATCACCGAATCTGTGGTGCTGGGCCATGCCGAGGACACCATCAGCAAGATGACCGAGCTCAAGGAGCTCGGCATCAGCTTTGCCATCGACGATTTTGGTGCCGGTTACTCCTCCCTGAGCTACCTCAAGCGGCTGCCTGCCGATGAGCTCAAGATCGACCGCTCCTTCATTCAGGACATCCCGAAAGACGGCGACAACATGGCCATCGTCGAGGCGGTGATCGCCATGGCGCGGCATATGGGGTTCAACGTCACGGCAGAAGGGGTGGAGTCCCGTCAGCAACTGGAGTTTCTCAAGGCGCAGGGGTGCAGTTTCTATCAGGGCTATCTCGCCTCCAAGCCGCTACCGGTCCCCTATCTGGAGAAATATGTACAGCGGCTGACCAGAGTGGAACCACTGCGCGAAATGCTGCTGAGCAGTGAACAAAAATAGTCCCTTCTCCCCGCTGCCCGGCAACGGGTAGAATGAGAAGCAGTAGACCCACTGCCACCGGGCGGTGTATTGCCCTCAATGGAGATGCTCAGTGAAAGCTGTATGGGGAATTGTTTTGTCGGCGCTGTTCGTGCCGACCCTGATGGCGCAGACTGCCGACCAGACGCTCTACCGTCAGGCGTATGACGCCGTACGGGCCAATGATCAGGCCCGTTTCCAGCAAATTCGTGCCCGTTTGACCCATTATCCCCTGTTGCCCTATCTCGATTATTATCGGCTCGCCTTTCGTCCGGGGGCGGCCGATTACAACGATGTGACCCGCTTTATTCGCCAGTATGGGGATACCCCCCAGTCCAACCGGCTGGAGCGCAGCTATCTGACCTATCTGGCCCAGAGCCAGCAGTGGTCGCAGTTCCTCCGCTTCTATCCGGCCAAGCCGAGCTCCACCGATCTGCTCTGCATGCACTATCAGGCGCTCTATTACACCGGCAAGCCGAAAGAGGCGTTGCAGGGGGCAGGCAAGATCTGGATGAGCGGACAATCCCGCCCCGATGCCTGCTCCCCGCTGTTCCAGCTGTGGCAGGCATCGGGTCAGCGTACCCAGCAGAAGATCTGGCAGCGGATGACGCTGGCGTTCGAGGCGGAAAACCCCAACCTGATCCGCCACCTTGGCGCTACCCTCGGTAGCGGTTTGCAGAGTTATGGCGATCAGATGGTGACCCTGTTCGAGCAACCCGCCAAGGCGATGAACCCGGCCTATTTCAGCAGCAATCCCTACTCACGCAAGCTGCTCTCCCTCGGCTTGACCCGCTATGCCAATCAGCAGCCGGAGTCAGTGCTGCGCCAACTGGCGCTGTTTAGCAGCCGTTTCGGTCTGACCCAGGCAGAGGTGAAACCGGTGGAGCGTGCCATTGCCCGCCGTCTGCTACTGGATCGCGCTGTTGCCCAGCGCAACTGGCTCGACAGCTCGGTGAAGCAGCTGGCAGATCCTGATATCACCGAGTTGCGGGCTCGGCTTGCCATCTGGGAGCAAGATTGGCGTGGCCTCTCCGGCTGGGTGAAGATGATGCCGATGGCGCGCCAGAAAGAGGATCGCTGGCGCTACTGGATGGCGCGCTCCCTTGAAGTGCAGGGGCAGCAAAAACCGGCGCATGATCTCTATCTGGAGACCGCTAACCTGCGCGGTTTCTACGGCTTTATGGCGGCCCAGCGGACCGGTGTGCCCTATCGCATCAAGAACCAGAGCGTCAAGCATGTGCCGGACTGGCGCACGGCCAGCCACCGCTGGCCCTTCCTGTTGCGGGTACGCGAGCTGCTGTCGATGAACGAGATTGCGGCAGCCCGCTCGGAGTGGATCCACAATATGGATCGCAATCCGGTGGCTCAGCGCATCGAGTTTGGCCATATCGCCCTCAAGCAGGGCTGGCACGAGCTGGCCATTCTCGCCAGCATTCGAGCCGAGGCGTGGGATGCACTCGACCTGCGCTTCCCGCTGCCGCTCAAGCGCACCTTCTCCCAGATGGCGCAAGAGCGCACCATGAACACCAGCCTGCTCTATGCCATCTCCCGTCAGGAGAGTGCCCTCTATCCGCTGGCCCAGTCGCCGGTGGGGGCGCGCGGCCTGATGCAGCTGATGCCGGCCACCGCCAAAGAGACCGCCGGCAAGCTGGGGGTGCCCTATCGCAACGAGCAGCAACTGTTTGACCCAGCGATGAATATTCGTCTTGGCAGCGCCTATCTCAAGCGCTTGCTGGATGTCTATGATGGCAACCGGATCCTGGCGGCTGCCGCCTACAATGCCGGGCCGGGCCGGGTAAAACGCTGGCGAGAGCAGAGTGACAACAAGCCGATGGACGTGTGGGTCGAGAGTATTCCCTACAAGGAGACCCGCAACTATGTGCAGAATGTGTTGTCGTTCGATCTCATTTATCAGCACAAGCTGCAGCAGCCGCTGCGCTTCATGTCAGAGCGGGAGCTCAATCACGCCTATTGAGCCTAGGGCCGCCAGCCGGCCCCTGTTTTCAAATTTCCCTGCCGCCGGGTATCATCGGGTAAGGTTTTGTTACCAAAGGAAACGCGCCCGGTGACCTGGCTCCGGGAATGCAGGGTATACTCAGGCGTCGGCACCGACAGGTTCCCCCAAAATAAAGGAATGGATAGTGGCAACGATTAAAGACGTTTCTCAGCTGGCAAATGTGTCTATCTCCACCGTGTCGCGGGTTATCAACAACACGGCACAGGTAGCACCGGAAAAGCGCGAGGCTGTACTGGCGGCCATGAAGGAACTGAATTTTCGACCCAACAGTTTTGCCCAGGCACTGGTCAGCAAGCGTTCTAACTGTATTGGCGTGCTGGTTGGTGACCTCTGCGGCGGCCCCTTCTTTGCCAAGATGATGCGTGGCATCGAAACCATGGTCGATCAGGCTAACAAGTTCACCATCGTCATGTCTGGCAACCATGATATCGCGCGCGAGCGTCACGCCATTCAGGCGCTGCTGCAGCGCCAGTGCGATGCGCTGATCCTCCACAGCAAGGCGCTCCCGGACGAGGAACTGAGCGAGCTGGCGGCAGGCAACACTCCCATCGTTTTCATCAACCGTCAGGTACCCGGAGCGGAAGATCGCTGCGTCTGGCTCGATAACCAGGCGGGGATCACCACCGCGTGCCAGCACTTGCTGGATGCCGGTCATCGCAACATCGCCTTTGTCACCTCCGATGATGAAGAGTTTGTCGATGGTCAGCAGCGGATGGCCGGTTACACCCAGACCCTGGCCAGAGCCGGGATCGCGTTTGATCCGGCGCTCGTCAGCCGCGCCTTTGCCGACGAAAATGGTGGCTATATGGCGATGGGTGAGCTGCTGGCCCGTGGTGTGGAGTTCACTGCCGTGCTCGGTTTCAACGACGGCATGGTGGCGGGGGCGATCTCTTGCCTGCTGGAGCGAGGCTACAAGATCCCGCAGCAGGTGTCGGTGGTGGGGTTCGACGATATCCCTTACGCCCGCTATATCTATCCCAAACTCACCACAGTGCGCTACCCCATCGAGGAGATGGGCAGCCGCGCTGCCGAGCTGGCGCTGCGTCTGCTCGATCACAAGCCGGTGGACGGTCTGACGCTTAAGTTTGAAGCCCAGCTGGTGGAGCGTGAGTCCGTCGCCTGACGAGCGTCAAATTCAAATAGAGAACAACAACGTGGCCCCATCGGGGCCACGTTTATTTTTGCTTGGATACTCTGGTTGGAAAGCTGGGGCTTTATTCGGTCCGCCTTGCGTGAATGGGTCATGCAGGGCGTCACGATCCTTCAGCGCAACGTGGAGACAACCTGCAACTCAGGCTGTATGAGGGCCATGATCATTATCCTCATGACACTCTGGATGTTCAGTACCAATCCCTCGTCTCACTCTGTGAACTATCTGGTGGGGTTAGCATAGTGACCAGTTGTGATGACCGCTGGGGTAAGAGGTGGTGGTTACAGCCTTGTTTTCCTATGTAGCATCCTGTTTTAGCGCAGCAAGGTTGCACCATTTACGGTATGCCTTGCCACTCATCGCCGAAAATTCAGCTCCTTCGCTACTTTAAAGAAGTTTCTACTGGTCTTACCTGAGCAAATCTCTTTGCTTTTTATTTAACAAGGTATTTACATCTAGGTGTCACCAGCATCGGTGACGCTCACAACGGCAAGGAGCCAGTTATGACCCATGTCGACATCCCTTTCCTTCGTTACCTCGATGCGGAAGGGTGCCCGGTCGCCACCTTACCGACCTGGCTGGACAAGGCGATACTGCACACCTTTTACCGCAATATGGTGATGGTGCGCAGCTATGACAAAAAAGCGATAGCGCTGCAACGAACCGGCAAGCTCGGTACTTTTCCCTCCCATCTCGGCGCAGAAGCCGTGGGGATTGGCATTGGTCTCGCCATGCAGCCGCAGGATGTCTACGTTCCCTACTATCGGGACATGCCCACCCTCTATGTGAGGGGCGTGCCGATGGAGAAAAACCTGCAATATTGGGGTGGTGACGAGCGGGGCAGTTATTTTCTCAAACCTGATGGGACTCCCTCTGAAGATCTCCCCATCTGCGTCCCCATCGCCACCCAGATCACCCACGCTTGCGGTATTGCCTCGGCCTTCAAACTGCGTAATCAACCGCGCGTCGCCGTAGTCACTATCGGCGACGGCGGTACCTCCAAGGGGGATTTTCTAGAGGGGCTCAACTGCGCCGGGGTCTGGCATCTGCCGATGGTCATCATCGTCAACAACAACCAGTGGGCCATCTCGGTGCCGCGCAAGCTGCAATCGAGCGCTCCTACGCTGGCCCAAAAGGGGATTGGTGCAGGGGTGCGCAGCCTGCAGGTGGATGGCAACGATGTGGTGGCGGTCTACGATGCCGCGCGCAATGCCGTCGAACGGGCCCGCAGCGGCAAGGGGCCGACCCTGATAGAAGCGGTCAGTTATCGCCTCGGCGATCACACCACGGCCGACGATGCCACTCGCTATCGCGATGGGGCCGAGGTCGAGGCCGCCTGGGCGAAAGAGCCGGTCAAGCGGCTGCGCCAGTTTATGCACAGCCAGGGCTGGTGGGATGAAGAGCAGGAGCAGAGCCTGCTGGCGGAAGCCACCCGGGAGGTAGAGCAGGCGGTCGCCCGCTATGAGGCGATGGCGCCCCAGCCGCCGGAGGCGATGCTCGATTATCACTATGCCAGCCTGCCCGCCGAACTCGTGCCCCAGCGTGAGCGAGTGATTGCCAAGGGGATGAAGCAGGAGGTTGGCCATGAGTGAGATCAGTTTGCTGGAAGCGGTCAACATGGCCCTTCACTACGAGATGGAACACGACCCGGATGTCGTGGTACTGGGCGAAGATGTGGGGGTCAACGGCGGGGTGTTTCGCGCCACAGTGGGCCTGCGTGACAAGTTCGGTTTCAAGCGGGTGATCGACACGCCGCTCGCCGAGGGGTTGATCGCCGGGGTGGCGGTCGGCATGGCGACCCAGGGGCTCAAGCCGGTGGCGGAGTTCCAGTTTCAGGGCTTCATCTTTCCCGGCATGGAGCAGATTATCTGTCAGGCGGCGCGGATGCGAAATCGCACCCGTGGCCGCCTCTCTTGCCCTCTGGTCTATCGCTCCCCTTATGGTGCAGGCATTCACTCGCCAGAGCATCACAGCGAGAGCGTCGAGGCGCTGTTTGCCCATATTCCGGGGCTACGGGTAGTGATCCCCTCCAGTCCGAGACGCGCCTATGGCCTGCTGCTCTCGGCCATCCGCGATCCGGATCCTGTGATGTTTTTTGAGCCCGATCGCATCTATCGCTCGATGAAATCCGAAGTGGTGGATGACGGTGTCGGGCTGCCGCTGGATGTCTGTTTCACCCTGCGCCCGGGCCGGGATATCACGGTAGTGGCCTGGGGAGCCTGCATTCAGGAGGTGATGCGGGCGGCAAACCTGCTGGCCGAGCAGGATATCCAGTGCGAGGTGCTGGATCTGGCCACCATCAAACCCCTCGATATGGAGACCATCCTCACTTCAGTGCGCAAGACCGGCCGCTTGCTGGTGGTGCACGAGGCGTGCGGCAGCTTCGGGGTCGGTGCCGAAATTGTGGCGCGGGTGACCGAGCAGGCACTTCCCAGCCTCAAGGCGCCGCCCAAACGGCTGACCGGTGTGGATGTCGCCGTTCCCTACTATCGCAACGAAGCATATTACCTCATCACCGAGCAGGATATCGCCGATGCCGCTCATCAGCAGATGGAGAACCAGTGGCTATGAAATTTTTCAAATTACCGGATCTGGGTGAAGGGTTGGCCGAAGCCGAGATCGTCGAGTGGAAGGTGAGTGCCGGTGATACCGTCGCGGTCGATCAGGTGCTGCTATCGGTGGAAACCGCCAAGGCGCTGGTGGATGTGCCCTCACCGGTCGCCGGGGTGATCGCCCGTCTCTGTGGCTGCGAGGGGGATATCCTCCATATCGGTGCGCCCTTGGTGGAGTTCGAGGGGGGCGAGGATGATGGCACCGTAGTGGGCAAGGTGAGCGCTCATCAGCAACATATCGAGGATCACTTCGTGGTGGGGGCCATTGCCCCGGGGGGCGCGCTGGTGCAAGCCATGCCTGCTGTGCGGCTGCTGGCACAAAAACTGGGTCTGGATATCGACCGAATCAAGGGGAGTGGCAGCGGCGGCATGGTGACCGAACTGGATGTGCAGCAGGCATTCGAGGCACAGCAGAGCAGTGGCAACGAGTTCCTGAAAGGGTCACGGCGGGCCATGGCCAAGGCGATGGAGCTCTCTCATCAGACGGTGGTGCCGGTCAGCATCACCGACGAGGTAGATTTGCGTCACTGGCGGCCTGATGAGGATGTGACGGTGCGCCTTATCAAGGCCATTGGCGTGGCGTGCCGCGCCGAACCCTCGATGAACGCCTGGTTCGATGGTGATACCCTGTCACGGCGGCTGTTCAAAGAGGTCAATGTGGCCATTGCGGTGGATTCCAAGCATGGCCTCTATGTGCCGGTGATGGAGAACGTGGCCGAGCGGGAGGAGGCCGATATCCGGCAGGGGCTGGATCGGATGATTGCCGATGTGAAGGCGCGCGCCGTGCCCCGCGAGATGTTGCAGGGGGCGACCATTACCCTCACCAACTTCGGTGCCATCGCAGGCCGCTATGCCAGCCCCATCGTCACGCCGCCGCAAGTGGCCATCATAGGGGCAGGCAAACTGTTCGAAAAAGTGGTGTTCATCCATGGTGAAGCGCGTCCCGTCAGGGCATTGCCGCTGTCGATGACATTTGACCACAGAGCCTGTACTGGCGGGGAGGCGGCTCGTTTTCTGAGAGCGCTGGTTCAGGCTTTGGAAGCGGCTACGTTGTAACGGTTTATGCCCTGCCAGTGGCCTGTCTCTTGATCACAAGTCTTGGTGCTCAAGAGACAGCGCCAGTTCATAACCTTCAAGGAGGGTCTGTAACCTAAACCAGCCCTCCCATAACACCGTTATCGAAGCCCGTCCCGTGCGCTTGGTGTCCTTCCAGCCCCCCAGTATCGCCAGACTCTGGTACGCCCATGCCATATCGGGGGCCTTGTCCGGCAGGGCCTTCTTCTCCATCCTCAACCACAGCAGCTTCCAGCTCTTCTGGCCCAGCAGCTCTTCACAGCTCTCTCCCTGCGCCGCAGACACCTCTTTGATAAATCGCAACTGCAGCAGCCGCACCGCGATAAAGGCCAGGATGACGCACATGCGCGTCAGGTTTTCCCGGCTCTGCATCCGCAACGACTCGACCCAGGTGCCCGCACTCTTCCAGACCTTGTGATAATCCTCGATGAGCCAGCGCCGCTCGTAGTAGCCGATAATCTCGCTGGCCTGCCCGGCACTGGTCACCGCTTCGCTGGTCAGCAGGTGCCACTCCAGCCGGTCGGCGGCATCGCTCTGCTCGATGCATCCCACGTAGTAAATTTGTTTGCGTAATCTACAAAGCCACGTATAATACTAATCAGCTTGAAAGGGCGATAGTTATGTCAATGAATACGATGTTTTACATCTTGTCCTGTTGTTCATAAGTTAATCCCGTTTTTTGAGCTTTACCCGCTGAAAAGCATAAGTAATTATTTTGAATACAGGTTTAAAAGATATGTCTAACATGATCACCGGTACCGTTAAGTTTTTCAACGAAACCAAAGGTTTTGGCTTCATCCAGCAAGAAAACGGCCCGGACGTTTTCGTTCACTTCAGCGCTATTCAAGGTGCCGGTTTCCGCACCCTGGCTGAAGGTCAGCGCGTACAGTTCTCTGTGACCCAAGGTCAGAAAGGCCCGCAGGCTGAGAACGTAACTGCTCTGTAATTCTTACAGAATTTAAGAAAGCCGTGGTACCTATGGTGCCACGGCTTTTTGTTTATCTGGCTTCCACAACTCTCACCCATGTGCTAAATCATGTTGCTATCGCTCCTGCTTGCCATCACCCTGACACCGGTCTCGGACTCACCGGAACCGGTTCAATCCGCGATGGAAGCGCAGGTCATCTGTCAGCAATTTGTTCAGGTCCGGTTGGGGATTGCTCGACAGCCCGATGAGGTGAATGCGCGACGGGTGCCTGAAAGAGAAGAGGAGTGGTTGGTGGATGGCAAAGTAAAAGGACCCGAAGGTCCTTTGCTGTTTGCCTGTCATCTTCACCAAGGGAAGCGTTGGGAGCTGCTTAATTTTTCACTCTGGGCACCACAGCCTATCAAAGCGGTTTGAGCGCTACCAGCAGATGCTGCAGGTGTTCAACCATGGTCATGCCAAACGGGGTGAGATAGCCGCCATCTTCTGCGCTGATGAGCCCCTGTTGATGCAGACGGGCTGCCGCTTGGCACAACTCTTCGGACATATCGCTGCGTAATTTAATCCCCAGGCTCATGTTGGCCGGATCAAAGCATGCCAGTATTTTCAAATCGTTTACGAATTCGTTAGAAATCTGGTCGATCCCAATCATGGTTTTACTCCTTACGCTAAAGATGTATGCAAAATAGCATCCCCGGATCCACTTTAGTGGGCGCTGGTTCAAATTATTGATCTTTGGCTGGATGCGGCGTTTCAAATGCTGTTTTTTTCGGCGTAGTCAGAGGGTTGGCTGGCAGCTTGAGGCCCGGGCCAGACCAAACGTGTTAGGATAGGGGACTTCTTTATATCGGACGGTCCATTGGCGGCTGTTCGCCCTGTTCAAGGTATCGTTCATGGTCAAGATCACGCTGGTATCTCTGCTGCATTCGCACACCGCCGTTTGCCCTGTTTACCCTGTCTCGTTGCTGACCTCTTTGATGGAGGCTCATGAGGGAGAGGTGTGGCTGCCTGCCCGCAAGGGGAGTGACATTACCCAGCTTCGCAAACATGCCAAAGGGGCTCAGGCCCGCGAGTTGGCAAAGCTCGATGCCGGTTGGTGCGACTTCATTTCAGGTCAGGAAGGGGCGACAGCGGAGCTGGATGCGCTGGCAAACTACGACACCGAAATGATGGATAATCTGCAGATGTACTGGCATAGCGCAGCCAAGATCAATAGCCCGATCACCGATAATTTGTTCGAACTTCGTCGTGAGGTGGTGGATGAGGCCCATGGCGAAAAGCTGGCTGCTCTCTGGGAGCAACAACAACAGCAGCGATTCGAGCAATTGATGAGGGCAGCGGCTGACGGTCGGGATCAACTCTGTTTCGTCGAGGTGGAGTCCGCCTACTGGTTGCGGCAAAAGTTGAGCGAGCAGCCCGATGTTGAGCTGATCACCCCAGCCTTTTAATCAGCCCTGAGAGGTTGGCGAGACGTTTTTAGCAGATGCCCCGTAAACCCTCGCCCAATCGGGCGGGGAGATAAGGGGAGCTAATCTGGAGTGTTCTGCGAGGCCACATACGCCTTGAGCGTTTCAATAGTGGCTCCGCCAGCACTGCAAGCAA
>NZ_CDBO01000041.1 GCF_000819885.1 Aeromonas fluvialis | reverse complement strand
TTCGTCAAGATAGTTGGCACCACTACGGTGTTTTCTATGCGACCTGCTTTATGTCAACTTCAGGCTCCCGTTCCGGGTTCAAGGTGACCGGACCTACCGGCTCACAGTTCCTGATATTGCCTGACCATCGATGACCGTTCCTCGCTTTTGCCATTTCCAGTGTTTGCTTGCGCTTGGCCAAGATTTCTCGGTCTTTTCCATTATGTCGTTCAGCCGGCGCTACGAAATTCAGCCGACTGTGTTTATGCTCGTTGTTGTACCATTCAACGAAGCGTTGCACCCAGTCTCGAGCCTCATCCAGGCTGGCGAAGCCCTTTGATGGCCATTGTGGGCAGTATTTCAGTGTCCTGAACAAGGACTCGGCGAATGGGTTGTCATTGCTGACCCGCGGTCGGCTGTATGAGCTCATGACTCCCAACTCTTCCATCTTGGCCTTCATCGTCAGTGCTTTCATGGGGGCACCATTGTCCGAATGCAGTACCGGTGGGTTATCGAAGCACTGCTCTCGCAATATGGTCCGCTGCAAAAGTTGGGCTGCCAGTTCACCGCATTCTTTATCGTACACCTCGTAGCCCACCACTTTGCGGCTGAACAAGTCCTCATGCATATACAGGTAATAGAACTGGCCCTTAACCCTGCTGGGTAAATACGTAATGTCCCAATTCCAAACCTGGTTTGGCCCGGTCGCAGTATGGCTTGTCGGTTTACTGCGCTTTTGTGGCGCTTGAGCGCGACCTCGATGTTGCAGTTGCCCTTCGGCTTTGAGTACTCGATAAAACGATGACTCTGAGGCCACGTACTCACCTCGATCCAGTAACGTCGGCACGATCTGTGATGGCGGCATGCTGGCAAATTCTGGACGATTACAGATCTCGCGAATCGCGTCACGCTCAGTCGGTATCAGTTTGTTTGCAGGCTCCGGACGGGTAGCATCAGGGCGTTTATCTGCATGTACTTTGCCGCCACGGAACCAGCGGCGATAGGTTCGCAGGCTCACTTCTGCTTCATCGCAGGCGTTCTTGAGCGACGCGCCGGCAAGCTGAGCTTCACGGATCAGGTTAATCAAGGTTTCGCGCACTGGCAGCGACGTCAGCTCTCCTCGCTGTCGTTCTCCCAGAGCGCATTTAGCTTTTTTCGCAGTACCAGCAATGCTGCCGCCTCGGCCAAGGCTTTCTCTTTATAGCGGAGTTCGCGCTTAAGCTGCTGGATCTCGGCGCGATCAGCTTTGGCTTGTTTCTGTTCGTGCTTTGCTTGCTCAGCATTGTGCTGAAAGCCTTGGAGGCTCTCCTGTTTCCAGCGTTTCAATTGTTCGGGATAGAGCCCGCGCTCGCGGCAATATTGACTGAGTTCAGACTCGCTGAGGACGGCAGTTTCGATGATCGTGTTCAGCTTTTTTTCGGCAGACCAATTGTCTGGTGTCGACTTCTTTGCGGGCATTGGTTGACCTGCTTGTTTAGCTTTGGAGCGCCAATTATATAGGGTGCCAATGGGAATGCCTTCTTGTCTGGCGAGCTCGGAGACAGTCAGATTATGTGGGGGTAACATTTTGGCCATCAAAGCAGCTTTTTGCTCAGCAGAATACAGTTTCATAGTGACTCAATTACCGCCCCCCGATCGTTACGACATTTTATTGGCTAAGGAGTGACATCTATCCTGACACGGGGGG